>JBBCJW010000031.1:0-138653 GCA_037190765.1 Alphaproteobacteria bacterium | reverse complement strand
GGCGGGGGTGACGAAGAAAAGAAACAGCCGCCTCACCCCTATATCCGTCACCCCCGCCTCGAGCGGGAGTCCATGCGGTCTTGCGCGGATTGAAAGACCGATCATAGAGGCACAGAGCCTGATCATCCTCTGTGTCTCTGTACCTCTGTGTTTGGTTCTTGCAGGTCGGCTACCGCCTTGCCTTGCGCGCCGGTTTGCCGCGCGCGCCGGAGCCGGACTTGGCGCCGCGCCAGGCGCGGGGATCGCGCACGGAGCCGCGCCCGGCGGCGTTGGCCGGCAGGGGCGCGCGGGAGGCGCCGGCGGCGGCGCCGGGCAGGCCCAGCTCGGCTTCCTCGAGGCGGCGGATCTCGTCGCGCAGGCGGGCGGCTTCCTCGAATTCGAGGTTGGAAGCGGCCTCGCGCATGCGCTTCTCCAGATCGGCGAGATAGGATTGCAGGTTGTGGCCGATCAGGTTGCCGGCCTCGGCGTCGCCGGTCGGCACGGTGTAGTGGTCGCGCTCGTTCATGTTCTGCAGGATCTCGCCGATGTTCTTGCGGATCGAGGCCGGGGTGATGCCGTTGGCCTTGTTGTAGGCCCGCTGCTTGGCGCGGCGGCGGTCGGTCTCCTCCATGGCGACCTTCATGGCGTTGGTGATCCTGTCGGCGTAGAGGATCACCCTGCCGTCGACGTTGCGGGCGGCGCGGCCGATGGTCTGGATCAGCGAGGTCGGCGAGCGCAGGAAGCCCTCCTTGTCGGCGTCGAGGATGGCGACCAGGGCGCATTCGGGAATGTCCAGCCCCTCGCGCAACAGGTTGATGCCGACCAGCACGTCGAAGGCGCCCAGCCGCAGATCGCGGATGATCTCGATGCGCTCCAGCGTGTCGATGTCGGAATGCAGGTAGCGCACGCGGATGCCGTTCTCGTGCAGGTACTCGGTCAGATCCTCGGCCATGCGCTTGGTCAGGGTGGTGACCAGCACCCTCTGGCCCTTCTTGGCGCAGTCGCGGCACTCGGCCAGCAGGTCGTCCACCTGCTTGTCGACCGGCCGCACGATGGTCGGCGGGTCGATCAGGCCGGTGGGGCGGATCACCTGCTCGACGAACACGCCGCCGGTGCGCTCCATCTCCCAGGTGCCGGGCGTGGCCGAGACGAACACCGAATCGGGCCGCATCAGGTCCCACTCCTCGAATTTCAGCGGCCGGTTGTCGATGGCGGACGGCAGGCGGAAGCCGAACTCGGCCAGGATGGACTTGCGGTTGAAGTCGCCCCGGAACATGCCGCCGATCTGCGGCACGGTGACGTGGCTCTCGTCCACGATCAGCAGCGCGCCTTTGGGCAGGTACTCGAACAGGGTCGGCGGCGGATCGCCCGGCCGGCGTCCCGTCAGGTAGCGGGAATAGTTCTCGATGCCGGCGCAGGAGCCGGTCGATTGCAACATCTCCAGGTCGAAATTGGTGCGCTGCTCCAGCCGCTCGGCTTCCAGCAGCTTGCCGGCGTTGCGGAACTCGGCCAGGCGCTGCTTCAGGTCGGTCTTGATGCGCTCGATCGCCTGGTTGAGCGTCGGTTTGGGCGTCACGTAATGCGAGTTGGCGTAGACGATGACCTCGTCCAACGCCGCCATCTTCTCGCCGGTCAGCGGATCGAATTCGGCGATCGCCTCCAGTTCGTCGCCGAACAGCGACAGCCGCCAGGCGCGATCCTCCAGATGCGCGGGATAGAGCTCGACCGTGTCGCCGCGCACCCGGAAGGTGCCGCGCGAGAAGGCCGCGTCGTTGCGCCGGTAGGCCTGCTCGACCAGCCGCCGCAGCAGCGCCTGCCGGTCGATGCGCTGGCCGACCCGCAGCTCCAGCTTCATCGCCTCGTAGGTCTCGACCGAGCCGATGCCGTAGATGCACGACACCGAGGCGACGATGACCACGTCGCGCCGCTCCAGCAAGGCGCGGGTCGCGGAATGGCGCATGCGGTCGATCTGCTCGTTGATCGAGGAATCCTTCTCGATATAGGTGTCGGTGCGTGGCACGTAGGCTTCGGGCTGGTAGTAATCGTAGTAGGAGACGAAATACTCCACCGCGTTGTCGGGGAAGAAAGACTTCATCTCGCCGTAGAGCTGGGCGGCCAGCGTCTTGTTGGGCGCCAGGATCAGGGTCGGGCGCTGCACGTGCTGGATGACATGCGCCATGGTGAAGGTCTTGCCCGAGCCGGTGACGCCCAGCAGCACCTGGTCGCGTTCTTTCTCCTCCAGCGCGGCGATGAGCTGGCGGATCGCCTCGGGCTGGTCGCCGGCCGGTTCGAACTCGGAGACGACCTTGAAATCCTTGCCGGCGGTCGGCGCCGGCCGGCGCTCGGTCATGAAGACCGGCAGCTTGGCGGGAAGAGTGTCCATGGCGCCTATATTGGGTCGGCGGCGGCCGAATCGCCAGTGCGCGCCCTGCACGGCAGGCCCGCCGGGAAGGCAGCGAACCGCGGCCGGAGCCAATCAGCCAGTGCAGTGGCGGCGAACCACAGAGGCACGGAGGCACAGAGGATGATTGTCTTGCGTCCCTGTGGTTTTTCTGCCCGGTGGACGGCTAAACTCCTGCGTCCCGCCGTCATTTCGCCAGCACCATGGTGGACCTGCCCCTCGCCGGCCTGCTCGCCCCGCCGACCGTGATCGCCGCCGCCGCGGTATTGCTGGCCGGGATCGTGCGCGGCTTTTCCGGCTTCGGCGCGGCGATGATCATGGTGCCGGTGCTGGCAGCGCTCTACGGGCCGCTGCGGGCGGTGCCCATGGCACTCTTGCTGGAGATGGCGGTGTCGCTGCCGCTGCTGCCGGCGGCGGTGCGGCTGGTGGACTGGCGGCGCATCGGACTGCTGCTGATCGCCGCCTGCGCCGCCGTGCCGCTGGGGGTGTGGCTGCTGCGCACGCTCGACGCCACGGCGATGCGCTACGCGATGTCGGCCATCGTGCTGGGCGCGGTGGTGCTGCTGGCGACCGGCTGGCGCTATCGCGGCCGGCCCGGCGTGGCGCCGACCGTGGCCACCGGGCTGCTGAGCGGCGCCATGAACGGGCTGGCCGGCATGGCGGGCCCGCCGGTGGTGTTCTTCTATCTCGCCGGCAGTGCGGGTGCCGCGGTCAGCCGCGCCAGCTTCATCGTCTTCTTCGCCGCGATCGACCTCTTCGCCCTGCTGGTGCTGGCGCTGGCCGGCGCCTATGCGGGCACGGAAATGCTGCTGGTGGCGCTGCTGGCCGTGGTGTTCGTGCTCGGCGGCCTGCTCGGCGCCCGCCTGTTCGGCCGCGCCGGCGAGCGCTTCTATCGCACGGTGGCGCTGGTCATCCTGGCCGGCATCGCCGTCGGCACGCTGCTGGTGTGACCGCTTGACCGGCCTCGACACGGATGGAAAATAACCATGGAGGCACGGAGACACAGAGGATGATCGTCTCTGTGCCTCCGTCGTCATCCTTCAATCCGCCATCGCGCCGTGTTGAAACACCGCATGGACCCCCGATCAAGTCGGGGGTGACCAAGAAAGGAAATAGCCGCCTCAATCATATCCGTCACCCCCGCCTCTGAGCGGGGGTCCACGCGGTGTCCGCTTCTGTCACCGACGGGTACCAGCAAGACCATCACAAGAGGCATAGAGACGATCATCCTCTGTGTCTCTGTGCCTCCGTGGTTGGCTTTGAGAGAACGAACGAACAAGACGCCGCTCAGGAATCCGCCATGCGCCTGATCAGCTTCTCCGTCGCCGGGTCGGCGGGGAAGAAGGTCTCGATGCGCAGCTCGTGGAGCGTGATGTCCTGCGCCGTGCCCAGGGTGGCGATCGAGGTGAAGAACCTGGCCTCGACCTCGTCCTTCTTCAGGTGCACCGGCAGCAGCAGCGAGGCGCGTTCGACGTCGGCATTGGCCCAGTCCTGCTGCACGCCAGGATAGGACAGCATCTCGCGCAGCAGGTCCGACGAGCCGGTGTCGGCCCAGGAGGCGGCGGCCTCACGCTGCAGGCGCTGCAGCAGCGGGGCGGCCACCTCGGGCCAGTTCACGATATACGGGCGGAAGCCCTGGGGATGGAAGGTCAGGCGCATGACGTTGGTCGGCGTGCCGCCGGCGGCGGGATCGGCGATGAAGGGGTAGAAGCGCTCCATCCCCTTGTTGGCCATCAGCACGTTCCAGTGTCGGTCGAGGACCACCGCGCCATAGGGCTCGTGCCGCTCCAGGATGAACTGCAGCACCGATTTCACATGCGCCATTTCCGGCGCATCCAGCGCGGTCTCGCGATAGACCGGCGCGAAGCCCGCCGCCTGCAGCAGCGCGTTGCGGTCGCGCAGGGGCACGTCCAGCGCCTCGGCGAGCTGGATCACCATCTGCCGGCTGGGCCGGGCGCGGCCGGTCTCGATGAAGGAGAGGTGGCGGGCCGAGACCTGGGCGTTCAGCGCCAGGTCGAGCTGGCTCAGGCGCCGGCTGGCGCGCCAGCGCTTCATCATCTCGCCGAACGGGGCCGTCATCTGGTTCATGGCACGCCTCCTCTTCCTGCCGCCGACTCTGGCAGGGTAGGCGGGGCATTTCCATTACCTGCAAGGTAGGGGTGCGGAGTAGGGGCGGCCGAGGATAACCACAGAGGCACAGAGCCGGAGTATTTCTCTGTGCCGGCGTGATTATCCGTCGCTCCGCCATCGTGCTTGTGGCAAGACCGCATGGACCCCCGCTCAAGGCGGGGGTGACGAAGTAAAGAAACAGCCGTCTCAATTATAATTGTCACCCCCGCCTTGAGCGGGGGTCTATGCGGCGCGACCTCCAGTTATCGGCGGCTGCCAGCAAGGCCAACCACAGAGACACAGAGGTAGATGCTCTCTCCGTCCCTCTGTGTCTCTGTACCTTTGTGGTTATCCTTCACTCCGCCGCCTGCTTCCTGTCCGCCGCCGCGCCGAAGCCGCCGCCGCCCGGCGTCTCGATCACGAACACGTCGCCGGGCTGCATCTCGGTGCGGGCCGTCGCGCCGAATTCCTCGACCGTGCCGTCGGCGCGCTCGACCCGGTTGCGGCCGGGCGAGCCGCTCTCGCCACCTGCCAGCCCGAAAGGCGGGCGGCTGCGCGAGTTGGAGAGGATGGAGGCGGTCATGGTCTCCAGGAAGCGCAGGCGGCGGATGGTGCCGTCGCCGCCTTTGTGGCGGCCGTTGCCGCCCGAGCCTTTTCGGATGGCGAAGCTTTCCAGCAGGATCGGGAAGCGCCATTCCAGTACTTCCGGGTCGGTGAGGCGGGCGTTGCTCATATGGGTGTGGACGGTGACGCCGTCATAGTCGGGGCCGGCGCCGGAGCCGCCGCAGATCGTCTCGTAATACTGGTAGCGCGCATTGCCGAAGGTGAAGTTGTTGAGCGTGCACTGGCCCGAGGCCTGCACGCCGAGCGCGCCGTAGAGGCATTCGGTGATGCACATCGAGGTCTCGACATTGCCGGCCACCACCGCCGCCGGGTACACCGGCCGCAGCATCGAGCCGGTGGGGATGACAAGCTCGATCGGCTTCAGGCAGCCGGCGTTCATCGGGATCGCCTCGCGCACCAGGGTGCGGAAGACGTAGAGCGTGGCGGCGCGGCAGACCGCCGCCGGGGCGTTGAAATTGTCGGGGAGCTGGGCGGAGGTGCCGGTGAAATCGACCTTGGCCGATCTGGTGGCGCGATCGATGCTGACTGCGACTTGAATCTTCGCGCCGTTGTCCATCTCCAGCGTGTAACGTCCGTCCTTCAGCCGGCCGATGACCCGGCGCACCTGCTCCTCGGCATTGTCCTGCACGTGCTTCATGTAAGCGCGCACCACGTCGAGGCCGAACTCGCGCACCATGGCGCGCAGCTCGGCCAGCCCCTTCTCGTTGGCGGCGATCTGGGCCCGCAAATCGGCCATGTTCTGCTCGGGATTGCGCGCCGGATACCTGCCCGAGGACAGCAGGGCGCGGGTCTCCGCCTCGCGGAAGCGGCCGCCATCGACGATGACGAAATTGTCGATCAGCACGCCCTCGTCCTCGACGGTTTTCGAGTCGGCCGGCATCGAGCCCGGCGTCAGCCCACCGATGTCGGCGTGATGGCCGCGCGAGCAGACGAAGAACAGCAGCTCCTTGCCGGCCTCGTCGTACACCGGCGTGATGACGGTCACGTCGGGCAAATGCGTGCCGCCATTGTAGGGCGCGTTGAGCACGAAGACGTCGCCCGGTTTCATTTCCCTGCCGCGTTCGCGGATCACCGTCTCGACGCTCTCGCCCATCGAGCCCAGGTGGACCGGCATGTGCGGGGCGTTGGCGATCAGCTCGCCCTGGATGGTGAAGATGGCGCAGGAGAAATCCAGCCGCTCCTTGATGTTGACCGAGTAGGAGGTGTTCTCCAGCACCGATCCCATCTGCTCGGCGATCGACATGAAGCGGTTGTTGAAGATCTCCAGCATCACCGGGTCGGCCTCGGTGCCGACCGCGTGCTGGCGGACCAGCGGCACGATGCGGGTCAGCACCAGATGCGCCTTGTCGGTCATCCGCGCCCGCCAGCCCGGTTCGACCACCACGGTGGCGATGGATTCGATGATGACTGCCGGCCCATCCACCGTGTCGCCGGCCAGCAGGTCCTCACGCTGGTAGATCGGCGCGTCGCGCCAGGCATCGTCGGTGTAGATGCGGCCGGTGCGGCGCGGTTCGAGCCGGCCGCCGGTGCGGGCGGGCAAAGCGGGGTCGCTGACCTGTTCGGTTTTGCCGACGATCTCGACCGACACGGCTTCGACGATCAGCGCCTTGTCGGGCACGATGAAGCCGTAGCGCTGGCGGTGCGCGGCCTCGAAGTTGGCCTTGATCTGTTCGCGGTCGCCAAAATCCACCACCATGGCGGCATCGGTGCCGTCGTAGCGCACATGCGCCTTGCGCAGCACCTCGATGGCGCGGGCGGCGATGCCCTGCGATCGCATGTCGGCGGTGCCCTCGGCGGCGATCTCGGCCAGCAGCGTTTCGAGTTGCGGCACGATGTCGTCCGACAGTTTGGCCTCGACGGCGCGCTCGCGAATGGCGCGCAAATCGGCCAGACCCATGCCGTAGGCCGACAGGACGCCGGCCAGCGGATGCAGGAACACGCGCGTCATGCCCAGCGCGTCGGCTACCAGGCAGGCATGCTGGCCGCCGGCGCCGCCGAAGCAGTTCAGCACGTAGTCGGTGACGTCGTAGCCGCGCTGGATGGAGATTTCCTTGATGGCGTTGGCCATGTTCTCGACCGCGATCTGCAGGAAGCCGGCCGCCACCTGCTCGGGCGTACGGGCATCGCCGGTGTCGCGCTCGATGCGCGCCGCCAGTTCGGCGAATTTGCCGCGCACGATCTCGGCGTCGATCGGCTGGTCGGCGTCGGGGCCGAACACGGCGGGGAAGAAATCGGGCACCAGCTTGCCCAGCATGACGTTGCAGTCGGTGACGGTGAGCGGCCCGCCGCGGCGATAGGCAGCGGGGCCGGGATTGGCGCCGGCCGATTCGGGGCCGACGCGATACTTGGTGCCGTCGAAGAACAGGATCGAGCCGCCGCCCGCCGCCACGGTATGGATCTGCATCATCGGCGCGCGCATGCGCACCCCGGCCACCAGCGTCTCGAAGGCGCGCTCGAAGCTGCCGTTGAAATGCGACACGTCGGTCGAGGTGCCGCCCATGTCGAAGCCGATGATGCGCTGGAAACCGGCACTGCGGGCGGTCTCGACCGCGCCGACCACGCCGCCGGCCGGGCCGGACAGGATGGAATCCTTGCCCTGGAAGCGGTGCGCGTCGGCCAGCCCGCCATTGGACTGCATGAAATAGAGCCGCACCGCATCGCCCAGCTCGCCCGCCACCTGGTTGACGTAGCGGCGCAGGATCGGCGACAGGTAGGCGTCGACCACAGTGGTGTCGCCGCGGCTGACCATCTTCATCAGCGGGCTGACCGCATGGCTGGCGGAGACCTGGGTGAAGCCGACCTCGCGCGCGATGCGAGCCACGGCCGCCTCGTGTTCGGTGTAGCGGTAGCCGTGCAGCAGCACGATGGCGACCACGCGCCAGCCGGCGTCGTAAGCCGCCTGCAGGCCGGCGCGCGTCGCTTTCTCGTCGAGCGGCGTCAGCACCTCGCCTTGCGCGGAGACGCGTTCGTCGATCTCCAGCACCCGGTCGTAAAGCATTTCCGGCAGCTCGATCTGCATGGCGAAGATGTCGGGGCGGGTCTGGTAGGCGATGCGCAGCTGGTCGGCGAAGCCCTTGGTGATCGCCAGCAAGGTGCGCTCGCCCTTGCGCTCCAAGAGCGCGTTGGTGGCGACGGTGGTGCCCATCTTCACCGCCTCGACCTTTGTCGCGTCGATGGCCTCGCCGGCGGCGACGTGCAGCAGGTCGCGGATGCCCTGCACGGCGGCGTCGCGGTACTGCTCGGGGTTCTCCGATAGCAGCTTGTGGGTGAGGATGGCGCCGTCGGGGGCGCGGCCGACAATGTCGGTGAAGGTGCCGCCGCGATCGATCCAGAACTGCCACTTCCCGTCGTTCACCAGATGCTCCCCTGCCGGTCTTTTGGGCAGTCTATCGCGGTTTCGCCGGCTATCCACAGCGCTTCCGCTGGCCGCCGGCAAGACCAACCACAGAGACACAGAGGCACAGAGCCTGATTCGTCTCTCTGTGCCTCTGTGGTTATCCTTCGGGGAATAAGAAAGGGAAATAGGGCCGGGCGAGCGCGGCACCATTGCCGGCACCGCCCGCCGCCCGCTAAAACAGCGCCCATGAGCATTCTCGGCAAGATCCTGGGCGGCGCGGCCGGTTTCGCGCTGGGCGGTCCGATCGGCGCCCTGGTCGGCGTGCTGGCCGGCCATGCCGTCGATGCCATGCTCAAACCCGAGCCGGTCGCGGGCGACAACACCCGCCAGATCGCCTTCACCATCGGCGTCATCGCGCTCGGCGCCAAGATGGCCAAGGCCGACGGGGTGGTGACGCGGGCCGAGATCGACGCCTTCCGCGAGATCTTCCACGTGCCGGCGGAGGAAAGCGCGGGGGTGGCCCGCTTCTTCGACCTGGCCAAGAAAGACGCGCGCGGCTTCGAGCCCTATGCGCGCCAGATCGCCGGCCTGTTCCCCGACAATCCCGAGGTGCTGGAGAAGATCGTCGAGGGTCTGCTGCACATCGCCCGCGCCGACGGCAAGGTGGAGCACAGCGAGCTCGACTATCTGCGTCAGGTGGCGGCGATCTTCGGGCTGGACGACGCCCGCTTCGCCCGCGCCCAGGCGGCCACCGGCGAGAAGATCGACCCCTACGTGGTGCTGGGCGTCGCCCGCGACGCCGACGAAGCCACCATCAAGGCCGCCTGGCGCAAGCTGGCGCGCGAGAACCATCCCGATCGGCTGATCGCCCAAGGCATGCCGGCCGAAGCCATCGATCTCGCCAACAAGGAGCTGGCCGCCATCAACGCCGCCTACGATGCGGTGTGCCGCGAGCGGGGCATCAGGTGAGGCCGGCCGACCTGGCGCTGGCTCTGGCCATCATGCTGATGTGGGGACTGAATTTCGTGGTCGCCAAGATCGGCCTGCAGCACTGGCCGCCGATCTTCTTCGTGGCGCTGCGCTTCATCCTGGTCGCCGCCCTGCTGCTGCCTTTCGTGCGCCTGCCGAAGGGGCGGATGCTGCAGATCCTGGGCCTGGCCTTCGTGCTGGGCGGCCTGCATTTCCCGCTGATGTTCAGCGCCATGGCCCGCATCGACGCCGGCACCGCCGCCGTGGTGGTGCAACTGCAGGTGCCGTTCGCCGCCCTGCTGGCGCATGTCATCTTCAAGGACCGCATCGGCTGGCGCAGTGCGGCCGGCATGGCGCTGGCCTTCGCCGGCGTGCTGCTGATCACCGGCGAGCCGCGGCTGCTGGACGAGTGGCCGGCGGTGCTGATGGCGGTGGCCGGCGCCTTCACCTTCGCCGTCGCCAACATCCAGATGAAGAAGCTGGGCGACGTGGACGGCAATGCGCTCAACGCCTGGATGGCGCTGTTCGCCACGCCGGCGCTGCTGGCGATCTCCTTCGCCATCGAGGACGGGCAGATCGCTTCGCTGCACGCCGCCACCTGGCCGGCGCTGGGCTCGCTGTTCTACCAGTCGGTGATCATGGTCATCATCTCCTACGCGCTGTGGTACCGGCTGCTGCGCAAATATTCGGTCGGGCAGGTGATGCCGCTGACCCTGACCCTGCCGATCCTGGGCGTGCTGTCGGGAGTGATCCTGCTGGGCGAGCCGCTGGCGTGGCAGAAGATCGTCGGCGGGCTGCTGACCGTGGCCGGCGTCGGTGTTATCGTGCTGCGCCGGGCGCGCGTCGCCGACCCGCGCACCGGATCGACCACCTGAAACCGCCGAACCACACCTTCCGACCACACCGCAAGCGGGGATGACCGGCACCACTAGCGCCTATCTTGCCGCCCCCGGCCGCCAGGAACTGCCGGCCCTGACGGGCTTGCGCATCTTCGCCGCGCTGGGGGTGGCGGTATGGCACGCTTCGGTGCTGCTGCCGTCGCTGCCGGTGGCGCTGGCGCATGGCTATCTCGGCGTCGATCTCTTCTTCATGCTGTCGGGCTTCATCATCGCCCATGTCTACTGGGACGATTTCGCCGCCGCCCGGCGGGGCAGTGCGCGCCGCTTCGTGGCGCTGCGGCTGGCCCGCATCTGGCCCGCGCATATGGCGGTGATCGCCGTCTTCGCGATGGCGGTGCTGGCGGCGATGCTGGCCGGCCGGGTTGGTGAAATGGGTTTCGGTTACGTGGCGCTGGAACTGCTGCTGCAGGCGCTGCTGCTGCAGAACCTGCTCGACGAGCCGCTGCTGAACTATCCGTCCTGGTCGGTGAGCGCGGAGTTCATCGCCTATCTGTGTTTTCCCCTGGTAGTGGCGCTGGTGGCGCGGCTGCGATCGGCGGCGGCACTCCTGGCCGGCGTACCGGCGGCGCTGCTGCTGTGCTTCCTGCTGCAGACGGTGCTGCTGGGCCAGCCGCTGGGCACCGGCGGGCCGGCCGCCTTCATCCGCGTGCTGTGCGAATTCGCCGCCGGCGTCATGCTGTGGCGGCTGTGGCGTGGCGGCCATCTGGCGGCGGTGCCGTGGCGCATCGTGCTGCCGCTGTGCCTGCTGGCGGCGCTGGCCGTCGCCGCGCTGAGCCCGCCGCGGCACCATCTCGACTATCTGATCGTGCTGCTGCTGGCGCCGCTATTGCCGGGGCTTGCCCAAGGCGGCTCGGGACTGGCGCGGGTACTGGCGTGGCGGCCGCTGGTCTATCTGGGCGAGATTTCCTATTCGGTCTATCTGGCGCATGTGCCGGCCATCATCCTGACGCGCTTTCTGGCGCTGCGGCTGGAGGGCGTGTTCGGCGGCCGCCAGGCCGGCGCCGATATTTTCCTGCTGGCGCTGCTGCTTTCCCTTGCCGGCGGCGCGACCCTGTTCCATGTGGTGGAGAAACCGGCGCGCCTGTGGCTGCGCGCCCGCATCGACCGCCACCTGCCCGCCCCGGCAGCGCAAGCATTGCAGGCCACCCCGACATGAAGCTGCGTCCCTCGCCCAACCACGATGCGCGTCCCGCCGACACGCCGATCGACATGCTGGTGCTGCACTACACTGGCATGCAATCGGGGCCGGCGGCGATCGAGCGGCTGTGCGACGCTGAGGCCAAGGTCAGTTCCCATTACTGCATCGACGAGGACGGCACGATCTGGTCGCTGGTGCCGGAGGAACGGCGCGCCTGGCATGCCGGCGTCTCCTACTGGCGCGGCCAGCGCGACATCAACGCGCGTTCCATCGGCATCGAACTGGTCAATCCCGGCCACGACTGGGGCTATCGCCCGTTCCCCGAGCGGCAGATGAGCGCGCTGATCGAGCTGGCGCAGGGCATATTGGGGCGTCACCCGATTCCCAGCAGAAACGTCGTCGGCCATTCCGACGTGGCGCCCGCCCGCAAGCAGGATCCGGGCGAGCTGTTCGACTGGCGGCGGCTGGCCGGGCGCGGCATCGGCCTGTGGCCCGCACCCGTGGAACTGCCGCGCGGCATGACGGGCGCTGACGCCATCGGGCTCTTGGCGCATATCGGCTACGACCCCAAGGCGGCGATGCCCGGCCACGAGGTGCTGCCGACCCTGGTGATGGCCTTCCAGCGCCATTTCCGCCCATCGGTCGTCGATGGCGGGCTGGACGAGGAGACGGCGGGGCTGATCTGGAGCGTCAGCCGGGCGGTCGGCTGATCGTCACTCCAGCTCAAAGCCTGCGCGCGCCTTGAGCGGGAGATAACAAGACCAACCACAGAGACACAGAGGCACAGAGCATGAGTGTCTTTCTCTGTGTCTCCGTGCCTCTGTGGTTATCTTTCAGTCCGCCGTCGCGCCGGTCGCCAGCGTGTCGCCGAAATCCTCCGCCTCGTAGAACGGCCTGATCTCGATTTCACTGGGGCCGGGCATCGGGTTGGGGCAGCGCTTCACCCACGCGACCGCCTCCGGCATGTCCTTCACCTGCCAGATCCAGAAGCCGGCGACCAGTTCGCCGGCCGGGGCGAAGGGGCCGTCGCTCATCGTGCGGCTGGCGCCGTCAAAGGCGACGCGCTTGCCGTGTTTCGACGGCTTCAGCCCGTCGGCCAGGACCAGGATGCCGGCTTTGGCCAGCTCTTCGTTGAACCGGCCCATCGCCGCCATCATCTCGCGCGAGGGCAGGATTCCCGCCTCGCTGTCCTTGGTGGCCTTGACCAGCACCATCACGCGCATGGGTTTCCTCCTGCCTGCAATTGACCTCGAACGACAACGCGCCTAACTAGGAAAACGCCAGACGGCTGGATGACCGCGGCATCTTCGGGTGTCGAGGAAAGTCCGGGCTCCACGGAAACACGGTGCCGGGTAACGCCCGGCGGGGGCGACCCCAGGGAAAGTGCAACAGAGAGCAGACCGCCGGCTTTCCTCGGAAAGCAGGCAAGGGTGAAAGGGTGCGGCAAGAGCGCACCGCGCCGCCGGCAACGGCGGTGGCACGGCAAACCCCACCGGGAGCAAGACCAAATAGGGATGGCAGGCCGGGCAACCGGCAAAACGCGTTTCCGCGTCGCCATCCGGGTCGGTCGCGCGAGGCGTCCGGTAACGGGCGTCCCAGAGGAATGGTCATCCACCGCCTGCGGGCGGGGACAGAACCCGGCTTACAGGCCGTCTGGCGTATTTTTCTTTTGTTTTCAATTGTTTGATGCTTTGCCGCCGAAGGCTCTGCCGGCGTTTTGCCATGCGGGACGGCCTGCCGCTTCCCGGCCGGCGCGGCCTTGGGCAGCGATGGGCACGAGTCGCAGTCGCGGTGTTTGGGTAGTGTGATGTCGGCGATTATGCAGTCTGTGGCTTTTGCAGGACCATCCACAGGAGGACCGAAACATTTGCCGAACATTTTGCGGAACGGAATCGGGAAATGCTAAACTGAGTCTTGAATCGGAAGGGCTTGCCGGGGGTCGTCAGAGGGTTGTCCACACCCTTTGGCGTCTGTGGATAAGACCCGCAAATGCTTTGAATTGCTTGGTATTCCCATTGACTCCCCATCTGAGCCCATGGTATCCCATTTAATCCCAATACCCATGGGCGTGGCGAAGGGATGCCGGCAGCGGGGCGCGCTGCGCGGCAATGGCGGGAACCATATGGGGGGATGGGATGGGGATGTTCCTATCCACATTCTTGATGCGCGTGGACAAGAAGGGCCGGGTCTCCGTTCCGGCGACCTTCCGCGCCGCCCTGTCGGGCGAAGTCAGTGCCATTTTCGCCTTCCGCTCGCTCAGCGCCGAAACCATCGATGCGCGCGGCCGCGCTGGCTTCGAATCCCTGCTTGAGACATTGCGCGGCCACAGTGTCGACAACCTCGGACCCGAGCATGCGATGCTGGGCGGAGCGGCGCCGAGTTCGGACCAGATCGTCGCCGCCGCCACCGCCGAAATTCCGTTCGATGGCGAAGGTCGTATCGTGTTGCCTGAAGCGTTCGTGGCGCATGCCGGGATCACCGACCAGGTGAAGTTCGTCGGCCGCGGCAGCTTCTTCCAGATGTGGTCGCCGGAGAAATTCGCCGCGCGCGAGGCGGAGGAGCTGCAGCTCATGCGCCAGCGCCTGCTGGGCGGCGGGGGCGGGGCTTCGTGAGCGCGACCGGCCTTCCGCTCCCCACGCCGCCGGCGGACACCGCCCATCGCCCTGTCCTGCTGTCGGAAGTGATCGCCGCCCTGGGTCCACGCGACGGCGGCGTCTATGTCGACGGTACCTTCGGCGCCGGCGGCTATTCCCGCGCCATGCTCGACGCCGCCGCCTGTTCCGTCTTCGGCATCGACCGCGATCCCACCGCCATCGCCTCGGGCCAGCAGATGGTGCGCGACTACGACGGCCGCCTCACTCTGCTCGAAGGCTGCTACGGCGACATGGACGCGCTGCTGGCCGCCCCGCTGGCGCAGCTGGGCGTCGATGGCGTCGATGGCGTGGCGCTCGACCTGGGCGTCTCCTCCATGCAGCTCGACCAGGGCGAGCGCGGCTTCTCCTTCCGCTTCGACGGCCCGCTCGACATGCGCATGTCGGGCCATGGCCCGTCCGCCGCCGACATCGTCAATGCCTGGGACGAGAAGCGGCTGGCCGACGCCATCTTCCGCTACGGCGAGGAACGCCACTCCCGCCGCATCGCCCGCGCCATCGTGCGCGAGCGCGCCGCCGCGCCCATCACCCGCACCCTGCAGCTGGCCGAGATCGTGCGCCGCGCCGTTCCCCGCAGCGACGAGAAGATCGACCCCGCCACCCGCACCTTCCAGGCCCTGCGCATCTTGGTCAACGACGAGCTGGGCGAGCTGGAGCGCGGTCTGGAGGCGGCGCAGAAGCTGCTGCGCGCCGACGGCCGCCTCGCCGTCGTCTCGTTCCATTCGCTGGAAGACCGCATCGTCAAGGATTTCATGCGCGCGCGTTCGGATGCCGCCCCGCGTCCCTCGCGCCACATGCCCGATATCGGCCGCAAGGTCGAAGCGCCGTTCCGTCTCGTTTCCCGTCGTCCCATCCTGCCCAGCGAGACGGAAACGGCGCTGAACATCCGCGCCCGCTCGGCCAAGCTGCGGGTCGCCGCCGCCACCGGCGCCGGCCATCGCGGCCCCGCCGCCATGGGAGGCCGCGCATGATCAGCCGCGGCGTCGTGATCTGGCTCGGCATCGCCATCCTGACCGGCATCGGCCTGTTCCTGGTCAAGTACCAGGTGCGGGCGCTGGAGGAGAACCTGCTCGACATCAACCGCCGGGTGGTCGCCAACCAGGAGGCGACGCACATCCTGAAGGCGGAATGGGCGCATCTCAACGACGCCGCCCGCATCGAGCGGCTGAACGCGCGCCATCTGTCGCTGCAGCCGGTGACGCCGGCCCAGTTCGGCCGCCTCGAGGCGCTGCCGATGCGCCCGCCCGAGCCCGAGCCGGTGCCGCCGCTGGCCAGCGTCGATCCCGGCAACGGCTATGGCAGCATCGACGATCTGCTGAAGGCGACCGCCAACGGCACCGCGACCGGCGCTGCCGCGGGAGGCAGGCGATGATTGCCCGCCTGTTCCGCCGCAAATCCGCCGCCGCGACGCCGCTGGCGCCGCTGATCCGCAACCATCGCATCGGCGTCAACGTCGCCGGCGACACGATCGAGGTAGCGCGCAACCGGCTGACCCTGGGGGCGGGCATCTTCGCGCTGGCCTTCGCCGTCATCGGCCTGCGCCTGGTCGACCTGTCGCTGCTGCGCGACGGCGCCGAGCCGCGCCTGGCCATGGCCGCCGCCGGCGGCGCCATGGCGACCGAGCGGGCCGAGATCCTCGACCGCAACGGCGTGGTGCTGGCGACCTCGCTGCCTACCGTCTCGCTCTACGCCAACCCGCATCTGGTGCAGGAGCCCAAGGAAGCGGCGCGCAAGCTGGCCAAGGTGCTGCCCGGCGCCAGCGAGGCTGAGCTGCTGGCCCGGCTGACCTCGGACCGCAGCTTCGTCTGGCTGCGCCGCAACCTCGCCCCGCGCGAGCACCAGCTCGTCAACGCGCTGGGCATTCCCGGGCTGGACTTCCAGCGCGAGGAGCGGCGCATCTACCCGCAGGGCGAACTGGTGTCGCATGTCGTGGGCTATGCCGGGGTGGACAATACCGGCCTGGCCGGCGTCGAGCGGTTCTTCGACGGCGCGCTGCGCGCGGGCGATCCGGTCAGCCTGTCGATCGACATCCGCCTGCAGCGCATGCTGCATCACGAGCTGCAGGCGACGATGGAGAAGTTCTCCGCCATCGGCGCTGCCGGCATCGTCATGGATGTGCGTTCGGGCGAGATCCTGTCGATGGTGTCGCTGCCCGGCTTCGATCCCAACACGCCCAAGACCATCGACGAGGTCTCGCTGTTCAACCGCGCCGCGCTCGGCGTGTACGAGATGGGCTCGACCTTCAAGATCTTCAACACCGCCATGGCGCTGGACAGCGGCCGCGTGGCGATGAGCTCCAGCTTCGACGCCACCGCGCCGATCCGCATCGGCGGCTTCACCATCAACGACGACCACGCCCAGAACCGCTGGCTCACCGTGCCGGAGCTGTTCAAGCATTCCTCCAACATCGCCTCGGCCAAGATGGCGCTGCATGTCGGCATCGACCGCCAGCAGGCTTTCTTCGACAAGATGGGGTTCCTGAAGCCGGTGCGGCTGGAGCTGCCGGAAAGTGCGGCACCGCTCTATCCGCGCACCTGGCGGCCGATCAACGCCATGACCATCGCCTTCGGCCACGGCATCGCCGTCACGCCGGTGCATCTGGCGATGGGCGTGGCCGGCGTCGCCAATGACGGGGTGATGCCCAAGCCGACCCTGCTGCGCCAGCCCGACGGCGCGCCGCTCGATCCGGGCACGCGCATCATCGGCCAGAATACCGCCCGCCACATGCGCGGGCTGATGCGGCTGGTGGTGGAGGAGGGCACCGGCCGGCGCGGCGACGTGCCCGGCTACCAGACCGGCGGCAAGACCGGCACCTCGGAAAAGGTCGGCGCCCATGGCGGCTACAAGAAGAAGGCGCTGCTCTCGACCTTCGCCGGCGCCTTCCCGATGAGCGACCCGCGCTATGTGGTGATCGTCTCGATCGACGAGCCCAAGGGCATCAAGGAGACCTTCGGTTTCGCCACCGCCGGCTGGGTCGCCGCCCCCGCCTTCGGCACCATGGTCAATCGCATCGCTTCGCTCTACGGCATGCTGCCGGTGGAAGACCCCAACCCGCCGGCCAAGCCCAGGACGACGGCCGCGCCCGCCACGCCGCCGCCGGCGCCGCCCTCGACCCGCATCACCGTGCCGACCGACGCGCCGGCCGCCGCCTACACGCAGGGAGGGCGGAACCTTGCGGCTAACTGAGCTGATCCGCCGCGCCGGCCTGGTGCCGCCGCCCGCCGTGCTGCCCGCCCAGGCCGACCCGGAGATTCTCGGCCTCAGCGCCGATTCGCGCGCCGTGCAGCCGGGCTATCTCTTTGCCGCACTGTCGGGCGCCAGGACCGACGGCGCCCGCTTCATCGCCGATGCCGCGCGCAACGGCGCGGTGGCGGCGCTGGTCGGCCAGGGCACGACGGCTGGCGACACCGGTCTGGCGCTGGTGCAGGCGCATGACGCGCGGCTGGCGCTGGCGCGCTTCGCCGCCGGCTTCTACGGCATCCAGCCGCGCATCGTCGCCGCCGTCACCGGCACCAACGGCAAGTCGTCGGTGGCGCATTTCACCCGGTCCATCTGGCAGGCGCTGGGGCTGGAAGCGGCGAGCATGGGCACGCTGGGGCTGGTGTCGCGCCCGCTGAACCGCGCCGGCGGACTGACCACGCCCGACCCGGTGGCGCTGCATCGCGACCTGGCGGCGCTGGCCGAAGCGGGCGTCGATCATCTGGCGCTGGAAGCCTCCTCGCACGGGCTGGAGCAGCACCGGCTGGACGGCATCGAATTCGCCGCCGCCGCCTTCACCAACCTCTCGCGCGACCATCTCGACTATCACCGCACCATGGCGGCCTATTTCGCCGCCAAGGCGCGGCTGTTCGCCGACCTGCTGCCGCCCGGCGCCACCGCCGTCATCAACGCCGACACGCCGGAAGCGGAGAGCCTGATCGCGCTGTGCCAGTCGCGCGGCCATCGCCTGCTGCGCTATGGCGCGGCCGGTTCGGAGCTGAAGCTGCTTTCCACCGCCACGACCGCGCATGGCCAGCATCTGGCGCTGGAGGTGCTGGGCCGGCTTTACGAGGTTGAACTGGCCTTGGTCGGCTCCTATCAGGCCGCCAACGTGCTGGCCGCCCTTGGCCTGGTGCTGGCCGAGGAGGTCGATCTCGATGCCGCCGTCGCCGCCCTGTCGTCGCTGGAGGGCGCGCCCGGCCGGCTGCAGCATGTCGGCGCCACGCGCGAGGGCGCGGCGGTCTATGTCGACTACGCCCACACGCCGGACGCGCTGGAGACGGTGCTGAAGTCGCTGCGGCCGCATGTGAGGAACCGGCTGCTGGTGGTGTTCGGCTGCGGCGGCGACCGCGATGCCGGCAAGCGGCCGATCATGGGCGGCATCGCCGCCCGCCTGGCCGACCTCGCCATCCTGACCGACGACAACCCGCGCACCGAGGACGCCGCCGCCATCCGCCGCGCCGTGCGCGACGGCGCGCCCGATGCCGCCAACCTGCGCGAGATCGGCGACCGCCACGAGGCGATCGACGCCGCCGTCGCCGAGCTGCGCGCCGGCGATGCGCTGGTGATCGCCGGCAAGGGCCACGAGCCGGGCCAGATTGTCGGCACCACGGTTCTGCCGTTCGACGACGCCGAGGTGGCGCGCGAAGCCTTGAAGAAGGGAGGGGCGGCATGAGTGCTGAAACCCTCTGGACCGCGCCGGAAGCGGCCGCCGCCACCGGCGGGCGGCTGAACGGCAATCCCGACTGGCGCGCCACCGGCGCCTCGATCGATTCGCGCACCCTGCAGAAGGGCGACCTGTTCATCGCCCTGCGCGGGGCCAATGACGGGCACGACTATGTCGAGGCCGCGCTGGACAAGGGCGCCGTCGCCGCCATGGTCGACCGCGTGCCGCCGCTTGTCGGCGCCGACCGGCCGCTGCTGGGGGTCGACGACACGCAGGCCGCGCTTGAGGCGCTGGGCCGCGCCGGCCGCGCCCGTTCGCAAGCGCGCTTCGTCGCCGTCACCGGCTCGGTCGGCAAGACCAGCACCAAGGAGGCGCTGCGGCACGTGCTGTCGGCGCAGGGCCCGACCGCGGCCAGTGCCGCTTCCTACAACAACCATATCGGCGTGCCGCTGACCCTGGCCCGCGTTCCGCGTTCAGCGCGTTATGCGGTGATCGAGATCGGCACCAACCATCCCGGCGAGATCGAGCCGCTGGCGCGCCAGGCGCGGCCGCATGTCTGCGTCATCACCACCATCGGCGCGGTGCATCTGGAGAATTTCGGCACGGTGGACGAGATCGCGCGCGAGAAGGCGGCGATCATGGCCGGCATGCAGGGCGGCACCGCCGTCCTCAACCGCGACAACGGCTATTTCCCGCGCCTGGTCGAGCTGGCCGGCGGCTACGGCGTCAAGCAGGTGGTGGGCTTCGGTCGCCATCCCGACGCCGAGATGCGCCTGGTCGAGGCGACCAGCGGGCCGGACGGCTCGCAGGTGCGCGCCTCCTATCGCGGCCGCGACCTGCTCTACCGCGTCGGCGCGGCGGGCGAGCACTGGGTGGTCAACAGCCTGGCGGTGCTGGCCGCCGTCGATGCGCTGGGCGCTGACATCGGACAGGCGGCGCGTGCGCTGGAAACCGTCGCCGCCATGGCCGGCCGCGGCGCGCAGCGTCTCGTGAGGCTGCCGGGCGGCGCCCTGCGCCTGATCGACGAAAGCTACAACGCCAGCCCGATCTCCATGCGCGCCGCCTTCGCCGTGCTGGGCGGCATCGCACCGGAGAAGGGTGGCCGGCGCGTCGCCATCCTGGGCGACATGTTGGAACTGGGTCCCGACGCGGCGGCGCTGCATGCCGGGCTGGCCGCGCCGCTCGTGGAGGCGGGCATCGAGCTGGTGCTGAGCTGCGGGCCGCTGATGGCGCATCTGCACCAGGCGCTGCCGGCCGCGCGGCGTGGGGCGCATGCGGAGAATTCGGCGGCGCTGGTGCCGCATCTGGCCGCCGCGCTGCGGCCGGGCGACGTCGTCACCGTCAAGGGATCGCTGGGGTCGAAGATGAAGCCGGTCGTCGAGGCGATCATGGCGCTGGGCGCGCCGCAGGATGCGCAGCAGGGAGGGCAGGCCTGATGCTCTACCACCTGCTGGTGCCGCTGGCCGACGATTTCGCGCCGTTCAACCTGTTCCGCTACATCACCTTCCGCTCCGGCGGCGCGGTGCTGACCGCACTGCTGATCTCCTTCCTGTTCGGCACCCGCATCATCTCCATGCTGCGCAGCCGCCAGCAGATGGGCCAGCCGATCCGCGACGACGGGCCGGAAACCCACCTGGCCAAGAAGGGCACGCCGACCATGGGCGGCTTCCTGATCCTGCTGGCGCTGTCGGGCGGCACCCTGCTGTGGGCCGACCTGACCAACCGCTACGTCTGGATCACGCTCTTGGTCACCACCGGCTTCGGCATGATCGGCTTCGCCGACGACTACATGAAGGTGACCAAGCGCAACTCCAAGGGCGTGCCGGGCAAGATCAAGCTGCTGGCCGCCATCGTCGTCGCGCTGGTCGCCGCCTGGCTGATCATGGACCTCTCGCCTGCCGGGCTGCGCAACCAGCTCGCCGTGCCGTTCCTGAAGACGGTGCTGATCAACCTGTCGTTCTTCTTCATCCCCTTCGCCGTGCTGGTGATGGTCGGCGCCTCCAACGCGGTCAACCTGACCGACGGGCTGGACGGGCTGGCGATCGTGCCGGTGATGATCGCCTCGGGCGTGTTCGGGCTCATCACCTACCTGGTCGGCAACGCCGTCTTCGCCAACTACCTGCAGCTTCACGCCGTGCCGGGCGCGGGCGAGCTGTCGGTGTTCTGCGCCGCGCTGGTCGGTGCCAGCCTGGGCTTCCTCTGGTACAACGCGCCGCCGGCCATGATCTTCATGGGCGACACCGGCTCGCTGTCGATGGGCGGCGCGCTGGGCGCCATCGCCGTCATCACCAAGCACGAGCTGGTGCTCGCCATCGTCGGCGGGCTGTTCGTGCTGGAGACGGTCTCGGTCATCGTCCAGGTGATCTCCTTCAAGCTGACCGGCCGGCGCGTCTTCCGCATGGCGCCGCTGCACCACCATTTCGAGAAGAAAGGCTGGGCCGAACCGACCGTGGTGATCCGCTTCTGGATCATCGCCTCGATCCTGGCGCTGGCCGGACTCGCAACCCTGAAGCTGAGGTGAGGCCATGATCGATCTCGCCCCGCTGCAGAAATCGCGCTTCGCCGTGCTGGGGCTGGCCCGCTCCGGCCTGGCGACGGCGCGCGCGCTGCAGGCGGCGGGCATCGACTACCTGGCCTGGGACGATGACGCCGGCAAGCGCCAGAGCGCGCAGCAGGCGGGCATGAGGATCGCCGATCCGCTGGCCGCCGACTGGTCCGCCATGGACGCGCTGGTGATCAGCCCCGGCATTCCGCACACCTTTCCCCAGCCACATCCGGTGGCGACGCGGGCCAGGGAAGCGCGCAAGCCGATCATCGGCGACATCGAGCTGCTGGCGCGCGCGGTGGCGGCGCAAGGGACGGCCGCGAAGTTCGTCGGCATCACCGGCACCAACGGCAAGTCGACCACCACCGCCCTGATCGGCCACGTGCTGCGCCGCGCCGGGCGCACGGTCGAGGTCGGCGGCAATCTGGGCCCACCGGTGCTCGACTTCGCCATGCTGGGCGGCGAGGGCGTCTACGTGCTGGAGATGTCGTCCTACCAGCTCGAACTGGTCGAGCATCTGCGCTTCGACGTGGCGGTGCTGCTGAACGTCACCCCCGACCATCTCGACCGCCATGGCGGCATGGCAGGCTACGTCGCCGCCAAGCGCCGCATCTTCGCCAACCAGACGGTGCGGGACACCGCCGTGATCGGCGTCGACAGCGAGCCGACCAGGCGTATCGCCGACGAGCTGGCGCAAGAGGGCGGCCGCTCCATAGTGCGCATCGCCGTCGGCCGCGCGGTCGAGGACGGCGTCTATGCCATCGACGGCATCCTGCACGATGGCGACAGCGGTTTCAGCCTCGACCTGCGCCCGGTCCTGACCCTGCCCGGCGCCCATAACTGGCAGAACGCCTGCGCCGCCTACGCCGCCTGCCGGGCGCTGGGCATCGCACGCGAGGACGTGGCCGCGGGTCTGCGTTCCTATCCCGGCCTGGCGCATCGCCAGGAGCGCGTGGCGGAGATCGACGGCGTCGCCTATGTCAACGACAGCAAGGCGACCAACGCCGACGCCACCGAGAAGGCGCTGTCGAGCTACGACACCATCTACTGGATCGCCGGCGGCCGTGCCAAAGAAGGCGGCATCGAGAGCCTGCGGCCCTGTTTCCCGCGCATCGTGCATGCCTTCCTGATCGGCGAGGCAGCCGAGCCGTTCGCCGCCACGCTGCAGGGCAGCGTCGCCTTCACCAGCTGCGGCACCCTGGCCACGGCGCTGGAAGCGGCGCACGACATGGCGCAGCGCGAGAAGCGCCCGGACGCGGTGGTGCTGCTGTCGCCGGCCTGCGCCTCGTGGGACCAGTGGGCCAGCTTCGAGGCGCGCGGCGATGCCTTCCGCGCCCAGGCGCGGGCCCTGGCGCAGGCGCAGGAACAGGTCCTGGCGCAGGCGCTGGCGCGGGGAGGCACGGCATGATCGCGCTGTCCCGCACCGACACTTCCGTCGTCGGCCGCTGGTGGTGGACCGTCGACCGCTGGATGCTGGCCGCCATCATCGGCGTGGTGATGTTCGGCGCCATGCTGACCATGGCCGCCAGCCCGCCGGTGGCCGACCGGCTGGGCATCGATTCCTTCCATTTCGCCCGCCGCCAGCTCTTCTTCTTCCTGCCGGTGGCGCTGGCCATCACCATCGCCATCTCGGTGATGACGCCGCAGCAGGTGCGCCGCTTCGCCATCTTGGTGTTCCTGGCCAGCCTGGCGCTCTTGGCGCTGACCTTGATGATCGGCACCGAGATCAAGGGTTCGCGCCGCTGGCTGTCGCTGGGGCTGCTGTCGATCCAGCCGTCGGAGTTCGTCAAGCCGACCTTCGCCGTGGTGGCCGCCTGGCTGTTCACGCGCAAGAAGCTCGACCGGCGCTTCCCTGGCAACCTTGCCGCCATGGCGCTGTTCGGCGTGGTGATGGCGCTGCTGCTGCTGCAGCCCGACCTCGGCATGGCGGTGGTGGTGGCGGCCGTCTTCTTCGCCCAGTTCTTCCTCGCCGGCCTGCCGATGTATTTCGTGGTCGCCGGCGGGTTGCTGGGCGTCGGCGGGCTGATCGGCGCCTATATGACGCTGAGCCACGTGCAGTCGCGCATCGACCGCTTCCTCGATCCCGCCTCCGGCGACACCTACCAGGTCAGCGTGGCGCTGGAGGCCTTCCTCAATGGCGGGCTGTTCGGCCGCGGCCCCGGCGAGGGCACGGTCAAGGCCTCGCTGCCCGACGCCCATACCGATTTCGTCATGGCGGTGGCGGGGGAGGAGTTCGGCCTGATCGTCTGCCTGATCATCGTCGGCCTCTACGCCTTCATCGTGCTGCGCGGCATGAGCCGCACCTTGCAGGAGACCAGCCTGTTCCTGATGCTGGCCGCTTCCGGCCTGCTGGTGCAGTTCGGCCTGCAGGCGCTGATCAACATGGGTTCGACCGTGCAGCTCATGCCGACCAAGGGCATGACCCTGCCGTTCATCTCCTATGGCGGCTCCTCGGCGCTGGCGACCGCCATCGCCGTCGGCATGCTGCTGGCCCTGACGCGAAGGCGCGGCAGCATCGGAGAGATCGAATGAGTGCGGCCGCTCTCTCCTCCCGGCCCATCGTGCTGGCCACCGGCGGCACCGGCGGCCACGTCTTCCCGGCCGAGGCGCTGGCCGGTGAGCTGGAGCGGCGCGGGCATGCGCTGGCGCTGATCACCGACGCGCGCGGCCGGCGCTGGAAGGGCGCGCTGGCGCAGCATCCGATCCATTACATCCGCGCCGCCAGCCCCTCCGGCGGCCTCGCTGGCAAGATCACCGGCGCGCTGCGGCTGGGCTTGGGCTTCCTCGACGCGCGCCGGGCGCTGCGCCGCCTGCATCCGGCCGCCGTGGTCGGCTTCGGCGGCTATGCCTCGGTGCCGACCGTGATGGCCGCCTCCTCGGCCGGCGTGCCGACCGTGATCCACGAGCAGAACGCGGTGCTGGGCCGCGCCAACCGCATCCTGGTCGGCCGCGCCCGGCGCATCGCCACCTCCTTCCCGCGCGTGCAGTTCCTGCGCGATGCCGGGCGGGCGGTGCTGACCGGCAATCCGGTGCGCGACGACATCCGCGCGCTGGCCGACACCGCCTATGCGCCGCCGGTTGTGGGCGGCGAGTTCCGCATCCTGGTGACCGGCGGCAGCCAGGGCACGCGCGCCTTCGCCGACGTCGTGCCCGCCGCCATCGAAACTTTGCCGCAGGAGCTGCGCGATCGCCTGCGCCTGCAGCAGCAGTGCCGTTCCGAGGATCTCGCGCGGGTGCGCGCCGCCTATGCCCGGCTGGGCATCGCGGCCGAGACCGCCGATTTCTTCGCCGACATTCCGGCCCGGTTGGCCGGAGCCCACCTCGTCGTCGCACGTGCAGGGGCGTCCACGGTGGCGGAACTGACCGCGTCAGGTCGTCCGTCGATTCTCGTCCCCTATCCCCACGCTACGGACGACCACCAGACCGCCAATGCGCGGGCGCTCGACGAGGTGGGCGCGTCAATCCTGCTGCCGACGCCGCAGTTCACCGCCGCCGCCCTGGCGCAGCACCTGTCGGCGCTGATGGGCGATCCGGCCAGGCTGGCCGCCATGGCGCAGGCGGCGCGCGGCCAGGCGCGGCTGGACGCCGCGCAGCGTCTGGCCGACGCGGTCGAGGCAGTGATCGCGCCGGACGCCGGCCGGCAGGATTCGAGCAGGGGAGGTTCGCCATGAGGGCCCTGCCGCTGACCATCGGCACCATCCATTTCGTCGGCATCGGCGGCATCGGCATGAGCGGCATCGCCGAGGTGCTGCACAATCTGGGCTACGTCGTGCAGGGCTCCGACATCGCCGACAACTACAACACCCGCCGCCTGGCCGAGCTGGGCATGAAGGTGATGATCGGGCATCGCGCCGAGAATGTCGGCCAGGCCCAGGTCGTGGTCGTCTCTTCCGCCGTCAAGGCCGATAACCCGGAAGTGCTGGCGGCGCGGGCGCGGCTGGTGCCGGTGGTGCGGCGGGCGGAGATGCTGGGCGAGCTGATGCGGCTGAAATGGTCGATCGCCGTCGGCGGCACGCACGGCAAGACCACCACCACCTCGATGATCGCCCAGCTCCTGACGGCGGCGAAATACGATCCCACCGTCATCAACGGCGGCATCATCAACGCCTACGGCACCAACGCCCGGCTGGGCCAGGGCGACTGGATGGTGGTCGAGGCCGACGAATCGGACGGCTCCTTCCTGCGCCTGCCGCACACCATCGCCGTGGTCACCAACATCGACCCCGAGCATCTCGACCATTACGGCAGCTTCGACCGGCTGCGGGCCGCCTTCACGCAGTTCATCGAGAACGTGCCGTTCTACGGCTTCGCCTGCCTGTGCGCCGACCATGCCGAGGTGCAGGCGCTGATCCCGCGCGTCTCCGACCGCAAGATCCTGACCTATGGGCTTTCCGTCAGCGCCGACGTGCGGGCCGCCAACCTGAAGCTGGACAAGCACGGCGCCGATTACGACGTCATCGTCACCAACCGGGTCAGCGATGCCGCCCGCACCATTCCCGGCCTGCGCCTGCCCATGTTCGGCCGCCATAACGTGCAGAACTCGCTCGCCGCCGTCGCCGTCGCGGTCGAGATGGGCATCGACGACGACACCATCCGCCAGGGCCTGGCCGATTTCTCCGGCGTCAAGCGCCGCTTCACCCGCACCGGCGAGGCGCACGGCATCACCGTGATCGACGATTACGGCCACCACCCGGTCGAGATTGCCGCCGTGCTGAAGGCGGCCCGCCAGGCCTATGCCGGCCGGGTCGTGGCCGTGGTGCAGCCGCACCGCTATTCGCGGCTGGCGCAGCTGCGCGAGCAGTTCGCCGCCTGCTTCGCCGACGCCGACGTGGTGATCGTGGCCGACGTCTATGCCGCCGGCGAAGCGCCGATCGAGGGCGTCAACCGCGACATGCTGGTCAACGCCCTGCGCCGGGCCGGCCAGCGCGAGGTGGTGCCGCTGGACGATCCGCAGGACCTGCCGGAACTGGTGTGGCAGATCGCCCGCCCCGGCGACCTGGTGGTCTGCCTCGGTGCCGGCAATATCACCAGCTGGGCCTATGCGCTGCCGCCTGCGTTGCAGAAGATCGCCGACGAGCGCGCCGGCCCGCGCAATATCGCCAATGGCCCTGCTGCGAACGACAGGGGGAACGCCGGATGATGGCCGCGCGCGTCCTGCCCCGCCTGATCGAACGGCTGCCGCCGGTGCGCGGCCGGCTGAGCGAGAACGCTTCGCTGGCCGGCGTCACCTGGTTCGGCGTCGGCGGCCCGGCCGACGTGCTGTTCCGCCCCGCCGATCGCGACGACCTGGCCGATTTCCTGCGCGGCAAGCCGCGCGACGTGCCGGTCACCGGCATCGGGGTCGGCTCCAACCTCCTGGTGCGCGACGGCGGCGTGCGCGGCGTGGTGGTGCGGCTGGGCCGCGGCTTCGTCGGCATCGAGGCGCGCGACGACCGCATCCATGCCGGTGCCGGTGCGCTCGACCTGTCGGTGGCGCTGACGGCGCGCGATCACGGCCTGGCCGGGCTGGAGTTCCTGTCCGGCGTGCCCGGCACCATCGGCGGCGCGCTGCGCATGAACGCCGGCGCCTATGGCGGCGACATGGCCCGCGTCGTGGTGGCGGCCGAGGCGGTGGACGGGCAGGGCAATGTCCTGACCCTGGGACCGCGCGAACTGGGCTTCGCCTACCGCAAGGCGGCGGTCGAGGACGACATCATCTTCACCGGCGCCGTGCTGCAGGGCGTGCCTGGCGACAAGGCCGCCATCGCCCGCCGCATCGTCGAGATCGAGAACGAGCGTCAGGCCAGCCAGCCGCGCAGCAAGACCGGCGGCTCGACCTTCATGAATCCCCCCGGCCTGCGCGCCTGGGAGCTGGTCGATCGCGCCGGCTGCCGCGGCCTGACCATGGGCGGGGCGCAGGTGTCGGAGAAGCACTGCAACTTCCTGATCAACACCGGCGAGGCCACCGCCTACGACGTCGAGGCGCTGGGCGAGGAGGTGCGCCGGCGCGTGCTGGCCCGCACCGGCGTGGCGCTGCAGTGGGAGATCAGGCGCATCGGCGACTACGCGGCCGGCCAGAAGCCGATCGTGGCGGGGGCGCCGTCATGAGCGGCATGACCGATATCGGCCGCAGCGGCATCCGCACCGCCACCGGCGGCACGCGCCACGTCGCGGTGCTGATGGGCGGCTTCTCGGCCGAGCGCGAAGTGTCGCTGGTGTCGGGCCAGGCCTGCGTCGAGGCGCTGCGCGAGGCCGGCTACCGCGTCACCGCCATCGACGTGCAGCGCGACCTGCGCCGCCTGCTCGACGCGCTGCTGCCGGCGGACGGCGAGAAGCCGGACGTGGTGTTCAACGCTCTGCACGGGCGCTTCGGCGAGGATGGCTGCGTGCAGGGGATGCTGGAGATCGCCGGCCTGCCCTACACCCATTCGGGCGTGCTGGCCTCCGCCATCGCCATGGACAAGGACATGGCCAAGCGCGTCTTCCAGGCCGCCGGCCTGCGCCTGCCCGAGGGCATGACCGTGCACCGTTCGGTGTTCGCCAAGGGCCATCCGATGCGGCAGCCCTACGTGGTGAAGCCGGTGTCGGAAGGCTCCAGCGTCGGCGTCCTGATCGTGCACGAGGGCGCCAACATCGCCGCCCCTGACATGGCGGGCTGGCGCTACGGCGACATGGTGATGGTCGAGCGCTACATCCCCGGCCGCGAGCTGACCGTGGCGGTGATGGGCGAGCGGCCGCTGGCGGTCACCGAACTGATGCCGCGCCGCGGCTTCTACGACTACGACGCCAAGTACACCGACGGCATCACCGACCACGTCGTGCCGGCGCGCATCCCGGCGGCGGTGGCGGACGAGGCCATGCGCATGGCGCTGGAGGCGCATCGCGTGCTGGGCTGCCGCGGCGTGTCGCGGTCCGATTTCCGCTACGACGACCGCCACGGCGTCGAAGGACTCTACCTGCTCGAAGTCAACACCCAGCCCGGCATGACGCCGCTGTCGCTGGTGCCCGAGCAGGCCAGGCATATCGGCATCGGCTTTCCCGCGCTGGTGTCGTGGATGGTGGAGCAGGCGCTATGCCCGCAGTGAACGACATCGACGTGCGCGCCCGCAAGCGGGCGGCGGCGGCGCGCCGGCTGGCGGCGCCGGCCGATGGCGCGCGCCGCACCGCCGCCCGTCGCAACCAGAAGAAGCCGCTGCTGCCGGCCGCGGTGCGCCGCGGCGCGCTGGCTCTGAGTGTCGTGATCGGTGCGGCGGCGGCGGGCTTCGCCGGCTACCACGCCTGGCGCTTCGCCGACCGCACGGTGGGCCAGATCGACCTCGCCGCGTTCAGCCTGCCGCAAATGGCCGGGGAGATGGCCGGCATGACCGTGCAGGACATCACCGTCGAGGGCCGTTCGCTGGTCAGCCGCGAGGCGGTGCTGGCCGCGCTCGACATCAACCGCGGCGATCCGCTGCTGCGGTTCGATCCGCAGCGCGCCCGCGCGCGGCTGGAGAGCATCGAATGGGTCGAGGCGGCGATCGTCGAGCGCCGCCTGCCCGACGGCATCTACGTCAAGCTGAAGGAGCGCAACGCGGTGGCGCTGTGGCAGCGCGGCAAGGATTTCATCCTGATCGACCAGCAGGGTCGCCAGGTGCGCACCGTCGATCCCAACTATTACGGCCACCTGCCGCTGATCGCCGGCGCCGGCGCGCCCGGCCAGATCACCGCCCTGTCGCTGCTGCTGTCGGAAGTGCCGGTGATCGGCCGCCGCGTGCGCGCCGCGGTCTGGGTCGGCGAGCGGCGCTGGAACCTGACCCTCGACAACATGGTCGAGGTGCAGTTGCCGGAAGAGGACGCCGCCACCGCGCTGAAGCGGCTGGCCGAGTTGGACGCCAAGCAGCAGCTGCTGTCGCGCGACGTCAAGAGCATCGACCTGCGCCTGCCCGACCGGCTGGTGCTGCAGCTCAATCCGCAGGCCGAACCGCCGGCCGAGAAGAATGCGCCCGCGCCGGGCAGGCCCCGCGCCCCGGGCCGGACATCGACGAGTGGAGTAAGCAGTGGTCAAGGCTAGGAACGGCATCATCGCAGCCCTCGACATCGGCAGCAGCAAGGTCTGCTGCTTCATCGCCCGCGTCGAAGGCAACAACCAGCTGCGCGTGGTCGGCATCGGCCACCAGCCTTCGAGCGGCATCAAGGGCGGCAACATCGTCGACATGGAGGCGGCCGAGCACGCTCTGTCCTCCGCCGTCAACGCCGCCGAGCAGATGTGCGGCGAGCGGGTCGAGGAGGTCATCGTCGGTGTCGGCGGCGGCTATCCCGCCTCGCACACTTTCGGCGTCGAGGTCGCCATCGGCGGCCACGAGGTCGCCGACCGCGACATCCGCCGCGTGCTGAGCCAGGTGCATCTGCCGGCCGAGACCTCCGACCGCGAGCTGATCCACACCATGCCGATCGGCTACTCGATCGACGGCCGCGGCGGGGTGCGCGATCCGCGCGGCATGTATGGCGAGCGGCTGGGGGTGGACGTGCATCTGGTGACGGCGGCTTCCGGCTCGATGCGCAACCTCGGCATCTGCGTCAAGCGCGCCCATCTGGAGATCGCCGACCGCTGCGTCACCTCCTTCGCCGCCGGGCTGGCCAGCCTGGTGCAGGACGAGATGGACCTGGGCGTGACGCTGATCGACATGGGCGGCGGCACCACCTCGATCGCGGTGTTCTACGACGGCAACCTGATCTACACCGACTCCATCCCGGTCGGCGGCAACCACGTCACGCACGACATCGCGCGCGGGCTGTCGACGCCGGTGGCCGACGCCGAGCGCATGAAGATCCTGTACGGCCGCTCGGTCTCCAAGCCCAACGACGAATACGAGATCATCGACGTGCCGCTGATCGGCGAGCAGGAGCACACCGAGCCCAACCACGTGCCGCGCTCGGTGCTGGTCGGCATCATCCGCCCGCGCATCGAGGAGACCTTCGAGCTGGTGCGCGGCCGGCTGGAGGCCAGCGGCGTCGACAAGCTGACCGGCCGGCGCATCGTGCTGACCGGCGGCGCCAGCCAGCTCGACGGCATCGCCCAGTCGGCGGCGCAGATCCTCAACAAGCAGGTGCGCAACGGCCGCCCGGTGCGGGTCACCGGCCTGGCGGAGGCGACCGGCGGGCCGGCCTTCTCGGCCTGCGCCGGGCTTCTGACCTACGCCCTGCGCGCGCAATCGGCCGGGGCGGTGGCGTCCGCCCCCGGCGGGGAAGCGGAGGCGAGCCGATTCAGCCGCCTCGGGAGCTGGCTGCGTGAAAACTTTTGAGCACGCGCCACAGGTTCGCCGGCGTCGCCGACGACCACGTTCGGGGCCCGAACACAGGCCCCCAGACAATGCCAACCCGGATCAACCGGCAGCCTTGGATGTGAGAAACGCGAGACACGCAGGACGAACCGAACCGGAATTTGAGTGGAGGACGATATGACGATTACCTTCAGCACCCCGCAGCGAGACCCCGACATGAAGCCGCGCATCACCGTGATCGGCGTCGGCGGCGCCGGCGGCAACGCGGTCAACAACATGATCAGCGCTAACCTCGAGGGCGTGGAGTTCGTGGTGGCGAACACCGACGCGCAGTCGCTGGCCCAGTCGCTGGCCGACCGCCGCCTGCAGCTTGGCAAGACCATCACCCAGGGGCTGGGCGCCGGCGCCCGTCCCGATGTCGGCCGCGCCGCGGCCGAGGAAACCATGTCGGAGATCGTCGAGCACCTGCAGGGCTCGAACATGGTCTTCGTCGCCGCCGGCATGGGCGGCGGCACCGGCACCGGCGCGGCTCCCGTCATCGCCGCGGCGGCGCGCGAGGCGGGCATCCTGACCGTCGGCGTGGTGACCAAGCCGTTCCAGTTCGAGGGCAACCACCGCATGCGCACGGCGGATGCGGGCATCACCGAGCTGGAGAAGTACGTCGACACGCTGATCATCATCCCGAACCAGAACCTGTTCCGGGTGGCCAACGAGAAGACGACCTTCGCCGACGCTTTCAAGATGGCCGACGACGTGCTGTGCACCGGCGTGCGCGGCGTCACCGACCTGATGGTGATGCCGGGCCTGATCAACCTCGACTTCGCCGACATCCGCACCGTGATGGGCGAGATGGGCAAGGCGATGATGGGCACCGGCCAGGCCGAGGGCGAGCACCGCGCCCGCGCCGCCGCCGAGGCCGCCATCTCCAACCCGCTGCTCGAGGACGCCTCGATGAAGGGCGCCAAGGGCGTGCTGATCAACATCACCGGCGGGCTCGACATGACCCTGATGGAGGTCGACGAGGCGGCCAACCGCATCCGCGACGAGGTCGATCCCGACGCCAACATCATCTTCGGCTCGACCTTCGACCAGAGCATGCAGGGCTCCATGCGCGTGTCGGTGGTCGCCACCGGCATCCAGGCGCTGGCCTCCTCGCTGCCCAAGCCGACCCTGCTGCCGCTGGGCAGCCAGGCGGCGTCGGGGCCGATCCCCGGCCCGTCCGGCCGCCTGGCCGGGCGTGGCGCTGCCGCCGCCGCTTCGGCCGCCATGGCGACCGGCGGCATGAGCACCATGCCGGTGCAGCCGCTGGCGGCCGCCCCGCAAGCGGCCATGCAGCAGCCGGCGATGATGCCGGAGCCCGAGCAGCAGGCCGAGGTGGCGATGGAGGCCATGCCCGAGCCGATGCCGGAAGTGGCGCAGGCCGAACCCGCCCCGGCGCCGCAGCCGCGCTCGCCGGTGCAGGAAGTGCTGGCCGGCGACTGGCGCATGCCGGCCCCGACCCGCGCCCCGGCCGAACCGGCGCGGGCGCCGATGCAGGTGTCGCCGACCATCCCGCCGGCGCGCCAGTTCACGCCGTCGCCGGCCGCGATGCGTGCCTCGCCGATGCCCGCCCCGGCGGCTTCGGCTCCGGTTGCGCCGCCGGTCGCTCCGCCGCAGCCGGCGGTGGCCCAGGCGCCGGCCCAGCCGGCGGTGGCCCGCGCCCCCAGCCTGTTCCAGCGCATGACCGGGGTGGCCACCCGCCGCGAGGCGGCGGCCGCCGCGGTGGCGGTGCAGCCGCAGCCGGAACCCGCACCGCAGCCGGTCGCTCCGCCGGCGCCGCCGGTCGAAGCGGCCCGTCCGGCCGAGCCCAAGATGCGCTCGCGCCAGCCCACCCTGGGCGGGCTGGACCCGACCGACCGGCTGAACTCGGCCCGGGCGGAGGAGGACATGCTGGACATCCCGGCCTTCCTGCGCCGCCAGGCCAACTGATCGCCGGCTGCTAAGCTATTGCCGGGCCGCGTCTTTCCGACGCGGCCCGGTTTTCTTTTACCGTTCCGGCCCCGGCCGGCGGCCGCTACCGGACGGCTTGCGCCGCGTGCTATAAATCCGCCCGTCGCGCAGCCATTGTCATTGGAGTTGGAACAGTCTCATGGCGGTCCCGTCGTTTCTGCCTCGCCTGTTTGTCGCCGCCATCGGCCTGGGGGCCTGCCTCGGCCTTGCCGCCTGCGGCAGTTCCGACGACGAGAAGCCCTATGTCGAGGCGCCGGTCGAGACGCTCTACAACGACGCGCTCAACGAGCTGAGCGCGGGCAGCTACGTACCCTCGGCCAAGAGCTTCGAGGAGGTCGAGCGCCAGCACCCCTATTCGGTGTGGGCGACCAGGGCGCAGCTGATGTCCGCCTTCGCCTATTACCAGGCCAACCGCTACGAGGACGCGCTGGTGGCGCTGGACCGCTTCATCTCGCTGCATCCGGGCCATCGCGACATCGCCTACGCCTTCTACCTGCGGGCGCTGTGCTACTACGAGCAGATTTCCGACGTGGCGCGCGACCAGCGCATGACCGAGCTGGCGCTGCAGGCGCTGCGCGAGGTGACGACGCGCTTCCCCGAGACGCGCTACGCCCGCGACGCGGCGCTGAAGATCGACCTGACGGTCGATCACCTGGCCGGCAAGGAAATGGAGATCGGCCGCTACTACCAGAAGCGCGACCAGTACGTGGCGGCCATCAACCGCTACCGCACGGTGATCGAGAAGTACCAGACCACCAGCCACGTGCCCGAGGCGCTGCACCGGCTGACCGAATCCTACCTGTCGCTGGGCGTGCAGCCGGAGGCGCAGATGGCCGCCGCCGTGCTGGGCCACAACTTCCCCGGCAGCGACTGGTACGCCGAGAGCTACTTCCTGCTGGAAGGGCAGGATCTGCGGCCGGTGCGGCGCGACGAGTCCTGGATGCGCCGCTTCTGGAGCGCGATCTTCTGAGCCGATGCTGGTCGAGCTTGCGATCCGCGACGTCGTTCTCATCGAGCGGCTCGACCTGAAATTCGCCGATGGCGGCAAGGATGGCACTGGCGGCAGGAAGGGCGGCGCGCTGGCGGCGTTGACCGGCGAGACCGGGGCGGGCAAGTCGATCCTGCTCGACGCGTTGGGCCTGGCGCTGGGCAGCCGCGGCGATTCCGGCCTGGTGCGCCATGGCGCGGCGCAGGCCACCGTGTCGGCCGCGTTCGAGGTCGGGGCCAAACATCCGGCGCTGAAACTTCTTGCCGAACAGGGACTCGATAGCGGCGACGGGCTGCTGCTGCTGCGCCGCGTGCTGGGCGGCGACGGGCGCGGCCGCGCCTTCGTCAACGACCAGCCGGTGTCGGTCGGCCTGCTGCGCCAGATCGGCGACCTGTTGGTCGAGGTGCAGGGCCAGTTCGAGCAGCACGGCCTGCTCAATCCCGCCCGCCATCGCGAGGTGCTGGACGAGTTTGCCGGCCTGGGTGCTGCGGCGGCGACCTTGGCCGGCGCCCATGCCGGCTGGAAGGACGCCGAAGCCGCCCATGCCAGGGCGCAGGACGAGCTGAACGCGGCGCGCGCCGAGCAGGACTATCTGCGCCATGCGGTGGACGAGCTGGCCCGCCTCGAGCCGCGCCGGAACGAAGAGAAGGAACTGGCGGAGGAGCGGGCGCTGCTGCGCCATGGCGCGGCGCTGGCCGAGGCGCTGGGCACGGCCGCCGCCGAGCTGGATGCCGGTCGCGGCGTCGCCGGCGCGCTGCGGGCGGCGCAGCGGGTGCTGGAGCGCAACGCCGACAAGGCCGGCGGCCGCTTCGACCCGGCGCTGGCCGCACTCGATCGCGCCGCGGTGGAGGCGGCGGAGGCGCAGGCGCAGGTGGACGAGCTGCGCCGCAGCCTCAACGCCGATCCCGGTCGGCTGGAGCAGGTCGAGGAGCGGCTCTACGCGCTGCGCACCGCCGCGCGCAAATACCATGTCGAGATCGACGGGCTGGCCGGGCTGCGGGAAAAGCTGGAGGAGCAGCTGGCCGCCATCGACGGCGGCGGCCAGCACCTGAAGAAACTGCGCCAGGCCGCCGACCAGGCACGCGCCGCCTATGTGGCGCTGGCGGAGAAGATGACGGCGGCACGGCAGAAGGCGGCGACGGCGCTGGATAAGGCGGTGGCCGGCGAATTGGCGCCGCTGAAGCTGGAGAAGGCGCGTTTCATCACGCGGCTGGAAAAGCTGGCGGAAGCGGAGTGGGGCGAGAGCGGCATGGACCGCGTCGCCTTCCTGGTCAGCACCAATCCCGGCACGCCGCCGGGGCCGCTGAACCGGGTCGCCTCCGGCGGCGAGCTGTCGCGCTTCATGCTGGCGCTGAAAGTGGTGCTGGCGCGCACCGGCAGCGTGCAGACCCTGGTGTTCGACGAGGTCGACAGCGGCGTCGGCGGCGCCACGGCGGCGGCGGTGGGCGAGCGGCTGGCCAAGCTGGCGCGCGACCGGCAGGTGCTGGTGGTGACCCATTCGCCGCAGGTGGCGGCCAAGGCCAACCTGCACTGGCGCATCGGCAAGCGCAGCCTCAAGGGCAGCACGGTGACGGAAGTCGCCGTGCTCGACGCCGAGGGCCGCCGGGAGGAGATCGCGCGCATGCTGGCGGGCAGCGAGATCACCGCCGAGGCGCGGGCGGCGGCGGCCAGGCTGATGGCGGGCGCGGGCTGAACATGGCGAAGCGCAAGGCAAAGATTCCGGTCCCGACGCCGGTCGAACAGCTCGATGCGCTGGAGGCCTCGACCGAGCTGGCGCGGCTGGCCGCCGAGATCGCCCGCCACGACCGCGCCTATTACCAGAAGGACGCGCCGCTAGTCAGCGACGCCGAGTACGACGCGCTGCGCCAGCGCAACCTGGAGATCGAGGCCCGCTTTCCCAACCTGGTGCGGCGCGATTCGCCCAGCCGCAAGGTCGGCGTGGCACCGTCCGGCGGCTTCGCCAAGGTCAAGCACTCCCGGCCGATGCTGTCGCTGGACAACGCCTTCGGCGATGCCGATGTGGCCGATTTCCTGGCCCGCATCCGGCGCTATCTCGACCTGTCGGAGGCGGCCGTGATCGAGGTGGTGGCCGAACCCAAGATCGACGGGCTCTCCGCCAGCCTGCGCTACGAGGCGGGCGAACTGGTGCTGGGTGCCACCCGCGGCGACGGCAGCGAGGGCGAGGACATCACCGCCAACATCCGCACCATCAAGGACGTGCCGCAGCGGCTGAAGGGCAAGGCGCCGCAGGTGCTGGAGGTGCGCGGCGAGGTGTTCATGGAACGCGCCGCCTTCCTGGCCATGAACCAGCGGCAGGAGGCGGAGGGCGACAAGATCTTCGCCAACCCGCGCAACGCCGCCGCCGGCTCGGTGCGCCAGCTCGATGCGACCATCACCGCCAAGCGGCCCCTGGGCTTCTTCGCCTATGGCTGGGGCGAGATCGACGCCGAGCCGAAGAGCCAGTGGGAGTTCCTGGAGGCGCTGAAGGGCTGGGGCTTCAAGGTCAATCCGCGCACTACACGCTGTGCCACCCTGGACGAGATGCTGGCGTTCTACCGCGCCATCGCCGCCGAGCGCGCCAGCCTGCCCTACGACATCGACGGCGTGGTCTACAAGGTCGACCGCACCGACTGGCAGCGCAGCCTGGGCTTCGTCAGTCGCGCGCCGCGCTGGGCCACCGCGCACAAATTCCCCGCCGAGCAGGCGCAGACCGTGCTGGAGGACATTATCGTGCAGGTCGGCCGCACCGGCACGCTGACGCCGGTGGCGGTGCTGAAGCCGGTAACGGTGGGCGGCGTGACGGTGGCGCGCGCCACCTTGCACAATGAGGACGAAATCGAGCGGCTGGGGGTGCGGATCGGCGACACGGTGCGCATCCAGCGCGCCGGCGACGTCATTCCGCAGGTGCTGGGCTATGTCGAGGAGCTGCGGCCGGACGATACGAAGAAGTACCGCTTCCCGAAGAAATGCCCCTGTCCGCTGAAGACGGAAGTGGTGCGCGAGGAGGGGGCGGTGGCGCGCCGCTGCAGTGGCGGGCTGGCCTGCCCGTTCCAGCAGGTCGAGCGGCTGCGCCATTTCGTCGGCCGCGGCGCTTTCGACATCGAGGGCCTGGGCGGCACCCATATCGAGAAGTTCCACGCCGACGGGCTGCTCGACGTGCCGGGCGACATTTTCCGCCTGCACGAGAAGCGCGCCGCACTAATCGAGCGCGAGGGCTGGCAGGAGAAATCGGTCACCAAGCTGCTCGACGCCATCGAGGCGCGCCGCCGCATCGGGCTGGACCGTTTCATCATCGGGCTGGGCATTCCCATGATCGGCGAGGCGACGGCGAAGAACCTGGGCCGCGACTACGGCACGGTAGAGGAGTTCCTGGCGCAGATGCGCGCGGCGGCACAGGAGCGCGGCACCAGCGAGACGCCAGTGAAGAAGGAGAAGGCGGCGGCGGAAATCGGCCCCGCCTATGGCCGGCTGTGCAACGTGCCCGACATCGGCGTCACCACCGCCGACGCGGTGGTGCATTTCTTCGCCGACGAGCGCAACGTGGCGGTGGTCGAGGACCTGGCCGGCGAGCTTGAGGTGCAGCCGATGGCCAAGCGCGCGGCGGCGGGCGAGGGCGCCAGGCTGGCCGGCAAGACCGTGGTGTTTACCGGTTCGCTGGAGCAGATGACGCGCGATCAGGCCAAGGAGCAGGCCGAGACGCTGGGCGCCAAGGTGGCGGGCTCGGTGTCGAAGAAGACCGATTATGTCGTCGTTGGCGCCGATGCCGGCTCCAAGGCGAAGAAGGCGGAGGAACTGGGCGTGACGATGTTGAGCGAGCAGGAATGGCTTGATCTGGCGGCGGACGGCGGCTGATGGAAAGGCTGATCGTCCATCTCGATGCGGCGGATGCCGGCAGCGCCCCCGATGTCGCCGCCCTGGAACTGAACCTGTGGCGGCGCTTCGGCCGCAAGGGTGCCGCCTTCGTGCTCGACATGGCCGGCACCTCGCGCGCGGTGCGCGAGCGGGGCATCGTGCCGATGCTGCTGCGCATCCGGCGCATGCAGCGGCTGGGCGTGCCGATCGTCGAGGCCCATGACGGCGAGCTGGTGAAGGCGGAGGCCGACAATCTCTTCGCCTTCTTCCGCCACGTGCGCGCCGCCGTCGATGCCGCCATCGCCCTGCAGCGGGCGCTGATCGACTACAACGCCGGCCAGCCGCCGGAATGGCGGATCGAGGTCTGCATCGGCATCGCCCAGGGCCGGGCGCTGGTGCTGCCCGAGCAGGACCTGTTCGGCGACTGCGTCAACATCGCCGCCAAGCTGGGCGAGGACCTGGCGCGGCCGGGCGAGATCCTGGTGGCGCTGCAGGCCTTCTCGCGCATCGCTCCGGACGAGCGCCACGCCTGCGAGGGAATGTCGGCCGAGGTCTCCGGCCTCACCATCGAAGCGGTGCGGGTGACGTATTAAAGCGGCGCCGTCGCCCGCTCCAGCCAGGCGCGGGTGGGGGCATCGACCTGCTTGCCGATCTCCCGCAGCACCCGCGCGTGATAGGCGTTCAGCCACGCTTTCTCTTCGGCCGACAGCAGCGATGCCTCGATAAGGCCGCGGTCGATCGGCGCCAGGGTCAGGGTCTCGAACTGCAGGAACCGGCCGGCCTCGTCCGCCTTCTGCACCAGGATCAGGTTCTCGATGCGGATGCCGTAGCCGCCTTCCTTGTAGTAGCCGGGCTCGTTGGACACGATCATGCCCGGCCGCAGCGCCACCGTGTTGGGCAGCTTGGAGATGCGTTGCGGGCCCTCATGCACCGACAGGAACGAGCCGACGCCGTGGCCGGTGCCGTGCTCGTAGTCGAGCCCGATCTCCCATAGCGGCCTCCGCGCCAGCGCGTCGAGCTGCGAGCCGGAAGTGCCGGCCGGGAAGCGCACCGTGGCCAGCGCGATATGGCCCTTCAGCACCCGGGTGAAGCGGTCGCGCATCTCCGCCGTCGGCGCGCCGATGGCGATCGTGCGGGTCACATCGGTGGTGCCGTCCGGGTACTGCGCGCCGGAATCGACCAGATAAAGTTCGCCCGCGCCCAGCCGGCGGTTCGACCGCTCGGTGGCGCGGTAATGCACGATGGCGCCGTTGGGGCCGGCGCCGGAAATCGTATCGAAGCTCAAGTCGCGGCACAGCCCGTGCTCGCGCCGCAGCCGCTCTAATCTGTCGGAGGCTTCGATCTCGCTCAGCGTGCCCGCGGCGGCCGCCCCTTCCAGCCAGCACAGGAACCGGCTCAGTGCCGCCCCGTCGCGCGCATGCGCCCGGCGCGTGCCGGCGATCTCGACCGCGTTCTTGCAGGCTTTCGGCAGCGCCACCGGATCGGCCTCGCGCAGCAGGCGCGCGCCCGATTGCTGCAGCCGGGCGGCGACGCGATACGGCGCGGAGGCGGGATCGACCAGCACGGTGCGGCCGGCGCGGCCCAGCTTCTCGAGGGCGGCATCAAGGGCGGCCGGCGGCTGCACGCTGACCTGGTTGCCCAGATGCTGGCGCGCCTCTTCCGTCAGCTTGCGCGGATCGAGGAACAGGTCGACCGTGGCGTCGGCATGGACGATGGCGAAGGACAGCGGCAGCGGCACGTGCGGCACGTCCGCGCCGCGGATGTTCAGCAGCCAGGCGATCGAATCGGGCAGGCTGAGCACGGCGGCATCGGCCTGCAGCCGCGTCAACTCGGCGGCGATGCGCTGGCGCTTGGCGGTGGCGTCCTCGCCGGCGAAATCCTGCGCATGCGGCGCTACCGGGCCCAAGGGCGGCGGCGGCTGGTCCGGCCACACCGCATCGACCGGGTTGCTATCCAGCGCCACCAACTCGGCCCCGGCCTTGGCGCAGGCGGCGGCCAGGCGCTCGCATTCGGCAATGCCGTGCAGCCAGGGATCGAAGCCCAGCCGCATGCCCGGCTTCAGGTTGGCCGCCAGCCATTTGTCGGGCGGCACCTGCGCCAGCGGCTGCGGCGCGAACAGCGTGACATCGACCTGCTGCGTCACCTGCAGCGTGTAGCGGCCGTCGATGAAGATGGCGGCGCGGTCGGCCAGCACGATCGCCAGCCCGGCCGAGCCGGTGAAGCCGGTCAGCCACGCCAGGCGCTGGGCGCGGGCGGGCACGTACTCGCCCTGGTGCTCGTCGGCGCGCGGCACCAGGAAGCCGTCGATGCCGCGCCGCGCCAGTTCCCCCCGCAGGGCAATCAGCCGGTCGGCCGGCGGGACGGCGTCCTCCAGCCCGTGGGTGGCGGCGGCCAGCCGGTTGCGCGCCGCGATCAGCGCTTCTTTGGTGGCCTCGTCCAAGGTGCCGCCGAGCAGCGACAGCCATTGCGGCCCGGCAAAGCCCTCGGGCGCGGCGGCTATGCCGGCCAGCAGGTCGGCCAGATCGGCGGCCGAAACCGGCTTGCCCGGGCTGTCCAGCCGGGCGGCGAGGGAGCGGAGGCCGTCATCGGGCGAACTCATGCGCATGATCCCGAAAAAGAGGTTCTGGAAGCCTAGTCGCCGCCGACCGGCCCCGCAAGCCGGAGAAAAGCCATTTCATATCAATGGGATGAATTGCATCCCGTTTTTATTCTAGATATGCATTTAATGCACTGCTGCACCGCAACAATACCACTCCCGGTACGACGATGCCGGACCTATCTTCCGGGCGTTACGCGGATCGACGCCGGATATGCCGACGCCCCGCGTTGTCAGCTCGGAAGAAGAAGAAATGTCTCCCTATATGAACCCGCACACGGACCTCAACGAAATCGTGGCCCAGGCCCGCGCGTCGCGCGCGATGGTGGTCAGCGAGGCGATCGTGAACGGTGTGCATTCCCTGGCCACCGGCATCGGCGCCCTCTTTGCCCGCCTCAGGGCGGCGCAGAAGCAGCGCGCCGCGGTGGCCCAGCTCATGGCGATGGACGAGCGCATGCTGCAGGATATCGGCCTGAACCGTTCGCTGGTGCCCTTCGTGGTCGCCGGCACCGTCAAGAACCAGGCCGCTGACCTCTACGCCGATGTCGGCGTCGGCGTGAACGCCAACGCCAACGACAACCGTCTGCGCCACGCGGCTTAAGGCGTCCCCCCGGAAACGGTGCCGTCCTCCCTGGCACCGTTCCCCCCAAGGGCGGCATCGCAAGATGTCGCCCTTTTTCGTTCGATCTAGCGCTGCAGCAGCAGCGTGCTCCAGTCGCCGATCTCCAGCCGCTGGCGCAACGCCATGCCGTGGGCGCGATAGGCGTCGGTGACCGCGTCGGCCTGGCTGTTGAGCAGGCCAGACAGCACCACCTCGCCGCCCGGGGCCAGTGCGCCGGCCACCGACGGCGCCAGGGCGATCAGCGGCTGGGCCAGGATATTGGCCACGATCAGGTCGAACGGCGCCCGTTCCCGGATCGCCGGATGGTCCAGCCCTTCGGCATGGACGGCAACGATGCGGTCGGCGACGCGGTTGATGATGGCGTTCTCCACCGTCACCTGCACGGCGAGGGGGTCGTTGTCGCAGGCCAGCACCGGGGCCGGCGCCACCGCCGCCAGCGCGATGGCGAGGATGCCCGAGCCGCAGCCGACGTCGATGGCCGATTGCGGCCGGCGGGCGCGACCGATCTCGTCGATCGCCGCCAGGCAGCCGCGCGTGGTGGGATGCGTGCCGGTGCCGAAGGCCATGCCGGGATCGATCTGGATGCCGACCTTCTCGTGCGGCACGCCGCCCTGGTGGAACGAGGGATGGACGAAGAAGCGGCCGACGCACATGGGCTGGAAGGAGCGCTGGTTCTCCGCCACCCAGTCGCGGTCCTCCAGCGCCGCCAGGCCGAGCGCCGGTGCCTCGACGTTCTGCTGCCGCGCCACGGCGGCGATGGTGCGCGACAGCGCCTCGCGGTCGGGCGTGCCGTCGATATAGGCGTCGATGCGCCAGTCGATGCCTTCGCGCAGCTCGGTCGAGGCGACCGGCGTTTCCTCGCCCAGCATTTCCTGCAGCGCCAGTTCGAAGGCCGGGCATGCCTTCTCCGGCACGGTGATTTCAAGCTTCCACACCGTCACGCGTCTGATCCCCCGTCGTTTCTGCCGATTTATGGATCGGTTCTAGAAGGGATCGCCGCCGGGGAGAAGCGACGCGGCTGCAGGGGAGATGCCCGCCTCAGGCAGCGGTCACGAAGCTGGCCAGCACCTTCTTGCGCCCGGCCTTCTCGAACTCGATGTCGAGTTTGTTGCCATCGATGGCGGCGATGGCGCCGTAGCCGAATTTCTGGTGGAAAATGCGCTGGCCCAGCTCGTAATTCACGTCCTGCGCATCGCGCGCGGTGATCTCGCCCTCGATCACCGGCATACGCTTGCGCGACAGGCGCTGGCCCGGCGTCCAGCCCCAGTCGGCATCGCCCGAGGCGGCGGTGGCCTCGCGCAACCCGCCGTAATGGCCGGCGGAATAGGAGCCGTAGAGGCCGGCATCGCTGCGCTGGTCGAGATGCTGCGGCGGCAGCTCCGCGACGAAGCGCGAGGGGATCGAAGCCTGCCACTGGTTGAAGATGCGACGGTTGGCGGCGAAGGAGATCAAGGCCCGCTGCTTGGCCCGCGTCAGCCCGACATAGGCCAGCCGCCGCTCCTCCTCCAGCCCGGCGACGCCGGTCTCGTCCAGCGCCCGCTGGTTGGGGAACACGCCTTCCTCCCAGCCGGGCAGGAACACGGTGTCGAACTCCAGCCCCTTGGCCGCGTGCAGGGTCATGATCGAGACCATGTCGCTGTCGGCGGCATCGGCGTTCTCCATCACCAGGCTGACATGCTCCAGGAAGCCGGCCAGGTTCTCGAATTCCTGCAGCGCGTTGATCAGCTCCTTCAGATTCTCCAGCCGGCCCGGCGCCTCGGGCGACTTGTCGGCCTGCAGCATGGCGGTGTAGCCGCTCTCCTCCAGCACGGTCTCGGCGAGTTCGGTGTGCGGCAGCCCTTCCAGCAGCGAGCGCCAGCGCTCGAAATTCTGCACCAGCTCAGTGAGCGACTTGCGCGGCCGCGGCTTCAGCTCGTCGGTCTCGATCAGCCGCCGCGCCGCCTCGAACAGCGAGACGCGGCCGGCGCGGGCGGCGTCGCGGATCGCCTTCAGCGCCGAATCGCCCAGCCCGCGGCGCGGGGTGTTGTAGATGCGCTCGAAGGCCAGGTCGTCGTCGGGCTGCACGATGACCCGGAAATAGGCCATGGCGTCGCGGATTTCCTGGCGCTCGTAGAAGCGCGGACCGCCGACCACGCGATAGGGCAGGCCCAGCGTGATGAAGCGTTCCTCGAACTCGCGGGTCTGGAAGCCGGCGCGCACCAGGATGGCGATGTCGCGCAGCGCATGGCCCTTGCGCTGCAGGTTCTCGATTTCCTCGCCGACCGCGCGCGCCTCCTCGTCGCCGTCCCACACGCCGCGCAGGCTGACCTTCTCGCCTTCGCTGACCGAGGTCCACAAGGTCTTGCCCAGCCTGCCCTCGTTGTGGGCGATCAGGGCGGCGGCCGCCGCCAGGATGTGCGGCGTGGAGCGGTAGTTGCGCTCCAGCCGGATGATCTTGGCGCCGGGGAAGTCGCTTTCGAAGCGCAGGATGTTGCCCACTTCCGCCCCGCGCCAGCCATAGATCGACTGGTCGTCGTCGCCGACGCAGCAGATGTTGGTCTGCCCGTCGGCGTGGCCCTGGGCCAGCAGCCGCAGCCACAGATACTGCGCCACGTTGGTGTCCTGGTATTCGTCGACCAGGATGTAGCGGAAGCGGCGATGGTACTCGGCCAGCACGTCGGGATGGCCGGTGAACAGGGTCAGGCAGTGCAGCAGCAGGTCGCCGAAATCGGCGGCGTTCAATTGCTGCAGCCGCTCCTGGTATTGCTCGTAGATCTGGATGGCGCGGCCGTTGGCGAAGTCGCTGCCCTCGGCCGCCGTCACCTTCGACGGCGTCAGGCCGCGATCTTTCCAGCGCTGGATGATGCCGGAGAGCACGCGGGCCGGCCATTTCTTGTCGTCGATGTTCTCCGCTTCCAGCAACTGCTTGAGCAGGCGGATCTGGTCGTCGGTGTCGAGGATGGTGAAGTTGGGCTTCAGCCCCACCAGCTCGGCGTGACGGCGCAGCATGCGCACGCCGATGGAATGGAACGTGCCCAGCCACAGCCCGTCGGCGGCGCGGCCGATCTGCTGGCCGACCCGCTCCAGCATCTCGCGCGCCGCCTTGTTGGTGAAGGTGACGGCCAGGATCTGGCCGGGGAAGGCGCGGCGGGTGAGGAGGATATGGGCGATGCGGGAGGTCAGCACCCGCGTCTTGCCGGTGCCGGCGCCGGCCAGCACCAGCAGCGGGCCCTCGGTCTGCTCCACCGCCTGGCGCTGGGTCTCGTTCAACCCCTGCAGATACGCATCCGAAGGCGGCCCGGAAACGGCGCGGGAGGGCGTCGACTCGGGCGGCGGCGCGTCGGCAAGATCGAACGGGTCGGACATGGAGGGTCATATAGCATTGCAGGGCCCTAATTTCCCGTCCGCACTGGCGGTACCGGGGTGAAGCTGCCATGTAGGGAGCGGGAGGCGCGCCGCGTGATCGTTCCAGACCGTCCGACCGAGCAGGAGATCATGGCCGCCCTGATGCGGCCGGGCGGCTACGTCATGCGCATCCACCGCAGCCTCGATCCGGCGGGCGAGATCCCGCGCGACGCTATTATCGGCGCCTGGCAGGTGGACGGGCGTGGCCGCATCGTCGGCGAGTTCATCGTCAATCCCGAGTACGATCCGGTGCGCTGGCCCGACCCCAGGGTCGAGGACGTGGTCGAGGACGATTCCTGGCCCGGCCTGCGGCGCATCGGGCGGGGGATCAGCCGGCTGCTGGACCGGCTGCTGGGCACGCCATCTCCCTAGGCGCGTTCGCGGGAAGGTGCTAGGCATGGGCGTTCCGTCTGCGGGCGCGGTTCCGTGCAGTTCCTCATCGTCGGCGTTTTCATCCTCACCTATATCGGCATGGCGGCAGGGCGGGTGCCCGGCCTGAAGCTGGACCGCACCGGCATTGCGCTCTTGGGGCTGGTGGTGCTGCTGGCCGGCGGCGCGATCAAGGTCGAGGACATCGGCCGCGCCGTCGATGCGCCGACCCTGCTGCTGCTGTTCGCGCTGATGATCATCTCCGCCCAGTTCGGCGCCGCCGGCTTCTACGACTGGTGCGCCGGCAAGATCACCGCCGCCACCGGCAGCCCGACCGTGCTGCTGGCGATCACTGTCGGCGTCGCCGGCGCGCTGTCGGCGGTGCTGGCCAACGACATCGTGGTCTTCGCCATGACGCCGCTGCTGTGCCGCGGGCTGCTGGCGCGCGGGCTCGATCCGCGGCCGTTCCTGATCGGGCTGGCCTGCGCCTCCAATGCCGGCTCGGCCGCCACCGTGATCGGCAATCCGCAGAACATCCTGATCGGCCAGACCGGCGATCTCGACTTCTGGCATTTCCTGCTGGTGTGCGGCCCGCCCGCGCTGCTGTCGCTGGCGGTGGTGGTGGGCGTCATAGGCTGGCAGTGGCGCGCCGACCTGCGGGCCATGCCGGCGCCCGCCCGCACCGACGTGCCGGCGCTGGACATCTACCAGACCGACAAGGGCGTGCTGGCGGTGCTGATGCTGGTGATCCTGTTCACCACCGACCTGCCGCGCGAGATCGGGGCGCTGGTGATCGCCGGCCTGCTGCTGCTCAGCCGCCGTCTGTCCAGCCGCGCCATGGTCGGCGCGGTGGACTGGCACCTGCTGCTGCTGTTCGCCTGCCTGTTCACCATCACCGCCGCCTTCGCCTCGACCGGCCACACCGAGAGCGCCTTCGCCTGGCTGGCGCGGAACGGGCTGCTGCCCGACCGCCTGTCGATCCTGGCGCCGCTGACCCTGGTGGCGTCCAACACCATCGGCAACGTGCCGGCCGTGATCCTGCTGCTGACCGCCTGGCCCAGCCCCTCGCCGGAGGCGCTGTACGGGCTGGCGCTGCTCTCGACCCTGGCCGGCAACCTGCTGATCGTCGGTTCGCTGGCCAATATCATCGTCGCCGAGCGCGCCGCCAGCGTCGGGGTGAAGCTGGGCTTCCTCGACCATGCCCGCAGCGGCATCCCGGTGACCTTGCTGAGCATGGGCATCGGCTGCGTCTGGTTGTGGCTTTTCGGTTTCCTGCCCTGGTAGGGCGCTGCGTTCTTCAAGCATCATGCTAGACTGCGGCAGACGCTGGAGGTGCCCATGGCCCTGAAGCCTGTCCGTTCCCTGGTTTTCCTGTCGCTGTTCGGCGTCTTGCTGGCCGCCTTGCCGGCGCGCGCCCAGCCCTCGGCGACCGGCGCGTCGCTGCCCGGCCCGGTGCTGGGCGTCACCACCAAGGTCTCCGAGGAGGCGCGCACCGCCCGTACCCTGGGCACCGAGCGCATCGGTTCGGGCGTGGTGATCGACGGCGACGGGCTGGTGGTCACCGTCGGCTACCTGATCATGGAGGCGCGCGAGGTCACGCTCGACCTGCCCGACGGCAAGTCGATCCCCGCCAGCATCGTGGCTTACGACTACGACAGCGGCTTCGGCCTGCTGCGCGCGGCGGTGCCGATGAAGCTGAAGGCGGCGCGACTGGGCGACAGCGATGCGGTGGCGGTGAAGCAGGAACTGCGCATCCAGGCCGGCGGGCCGTATGACGGCGTCGCCTTCCCGGTCGTGGTCGCCGACCGCCGCGACTTCGCCGGCTACTGGGAGTACCTGCTGGAGCAGGCGATCTTCACCTCGCCGCCCTTCCCGGGCTGGGGCGGGGCCGCACTGCTCGACCGCGACGAAAAACTGGTCGGCATCGGCTCGCTGTTCGTGCGCGATGCCGCCGCGCGCGGTCAGGAGCTGCCCGGCAACATGTTCATCCCGATCAACCGCATCAAGCCGATCCTGGCCGACATGCTGGCCAGCGGCAAGGTCAGCGCCCCGCCGCGGCCCTGGCTGGGCCTCTACACGCAGGAAGCGCCAGCTGGCCTGCTGGTGACCTATGTGCAGCCCGACGGGCCGGCGCAGAAAGCGGGCCTGCAGCCGGGCGACCGCATCGTCAAGGTCGGTGATGTCGAAGTGGACGATCTGGCCAGCTTCTACCGCGGCATCTGGGCCCGCGGCGATGCCGGCGTCGTGGTCGATCTGGAAGTGCGGCGCGGCGCGGAGGAGCGGAAAATCTCGGTGCCCTCCGTCGATCGCACCCGCTTCCTGAAACTCGACAACAGTCTCTAGTGTCCCGGTGCGTTGCGCGGCGGCTTGCGCCATCGGCCATCGCGCCGCATAATTAGTTGCAAAAGCAACTAATGAAGAACCGGGAGGACGCGATGAGCAGCGCCCGCAGCTTCGCTTCGCAGAACGATCTGGCCGACAAGAAGGTCACCTTCACCAGGCTGGCCGACAACGCCTATGCCTACACCGCCGAGGGCGATCCCAACACCGGCATCGTCATCGGCGACGAGGCGGTGATGGTGATCGACACTCAGGCGACGCCGGTGATGGCGCAGGACGTGATCCGCCGCATCCGGGAAGTGACCGACAAGCCGATCCGCTACGTCGTGTTGAGCCACTACCACGCCGTGCGCGTGCTGGGCGCGTCGGCCTACGGCGCCGACCACATCATCGCCAGCGAGGCGACGCGCGAGATGATCGTCGAGCGCGGCCAGCAGGACTATCTTTCCGAGGTGCAGCGCTTCCCCCGCCTGTTCCGCTCGGTCGAGACCATTCCCGGCCTGACCTGGCCCACCATCACCTTCACCGACTGCATGACGCTGTTCCTGGGCCGGACCGAGGTGCAGATCATCCATGCCGGGCGCGGCCACACCAAGGGCGACACTATCGTCTGGCTGCCGCAGGAGCGGGTGCTGTTCTCGGGCGACCTGGTCGAATACGGCGCCACGCCCTATTGCGGCGACGCCCATCTGCAGGACTGGCCGCAGACCCTGCAGAAGCTGCGCGAACTGAAGCCGCTGGCGCTGGTGCCGGGGCGCGGCGATGCGCTGACCGGCGAGCAGGCGGTGGAGGACGGGCTGGCTGGCACCCAGGCCTTCATCACCGAACTCTATGCCGAGGTGAAGAAGCGGGCCCAGGCCAACCAGACGCTGAAGCAGGCCTATGACGGGGCGATGCAGGCCCTGCAGCCGCGCTACGGCAACTGGGTGATCTTCGAGCACTGCATGCCGTTCGACGTGTCGCGCGCCTATGACGAGGCCAAGGGCATCGACCATCCGCGCATCTGGACCGCCGAACGCGACATCGAGATGTGGCGGGCGCTGGAAAGCTGACACCGGTCATGGGCAGCCGCGTCAACCCGGTCTATCCCTATCGCCGGCCGCCGGAACTCGACGGACGCGACGGCGGCCGCCATTCGGTGGTGGTGGTCGGCGCCGGCCCGGTGGGGCTGACGGCGGCGCTCGACCTGGCGTCGCGCGGGCATGCCGTGGTGGTGCTGGACGAGAACGACACCGTCTCGGTCGGCAGCCGCGCCATCTGCTGGGCGCAGCGCACGCTGCAAATCTGGGACCGGCTGGGCGTGGCGCAGCGCATGCTTGAGAAGGGCGTGTTGTGGGACACCGGCAAGCTGCATGTCGGCGACCGGCTGATTTACCAGTTCCGCCTGCAGGCCGAGCCGCATCAGCGCTTTCCCCCCTTCATCAACCTACAGCAATACTATGTCGAGCAGTACCTGGTCGAACGCTGCGCCGATTTTCCCGCCATCGACCTGCGATGGAAGAACCGGGTGGTGGGCATCGAGCAGGACGACGAGGAGGTGCGGCTGACGGTCGAGACGCCGGACGGCGCCTACACCATCGCCGCGCACTACGTGATCGCCGCCGACGGCGTGCGCAGCCCGATCCGCCACATGCTCGGCCTGAGTTTCGACGGGCAGGCGTTCAACGACCGTTTCCTGATCGCCGACGTGCGCATGACGGCGGAGTTCCCCTCCGAGCGCTGGTTCTGGTTCGATCCGCCCTTCCATCGCGGCCACTCGGTGCTGCTGCATCGCCAGGCCGACGAGGTGTTCCGCATCGATTTCCAGCTCGGTCCCGACGTCGATCCCGAGCAGGAGCGGCAGCTGGAGCGGGTGACGCCGCGGCTGAAGGCGATGCTGGGCGAGCGCGACTTCGACTACGAATGGGTCAGCGTCTACAGCTTCGCCTGCCGCTGCCTGGAGCGGTTCGACCATGGCCGCATCCTGTTCGCCGGCGACGCCGCCCATGTGGTGTCGCCCTTCGGCGCGCGCGGCGGCAATGCCGGCGTGCAGGACGCCGACAATCTGGTGTGGAAGCTCGACCTGGTGCTGCGCGGCAAGGCGCCGGCGCGGCTGCTCGGCAGCTATTCGCGCGAGCGCGTGCCGGCTGCCCGCGAGCATATGCGCCAGTCCACGCGCTCGACCGATTTCATCACACCGAAGAACGCGGCCAGCCGCACGCTGCGCGATGCGGTGCTGTCGCTGGCCGGCGACTGCCCGTTCGCGCGCACGCTGATCAATTCCGGCCGCCTGTCGCAGGCCAGCCATTACGGCAGCGACGGGCTGGCGACGGCCGACGACGTCGCCTGGCAGGGCGGCGCCGCTCCCGGCAGCGCAGCACCTGACGCGCCGCTGGGCAATCGCTGGCTGCTGGACGGCGCGGGCGATCGTTTCCGCCTGCTGGCTTTCGAGACCGCGCCCGAGCCTGAGGACGGCGTCGAGGCGCTGGTGCTCGACCGCGCCCAGGATCGCGCCGGCGTGCTGTGGCGGCGCTACGATGCGCGGCCGGGCACGGTCTATCTGCTGCGGCCAGACCGGCATGTCGCCGCCCGCTTCCGGCGCTATGATGCGCCGGCGGTGCGGGCGGCCCTGCACCGTGCCATGGCAGGCTGAGGGTGTTGCATGACGTTGCGGCTCGAGCCGGGGATCGCCGATCCCGACGGTTTCTACAATGCGCTGGCCGACTGCTATCGCGATCTCGACGAGAAGCAGGTGGCCCTGTTCAACGCCCGGCTGATCCTGCTGCTGGCCAACCAGGTCGGCGATCGCGCCGTGCTTGAGGCGGCGCTGCAGCGGGCGCGGGAGGGCGTATGAGCGGCAATGGCGTGACGGTGCGGCCGGCGCGGCCGGATGACTGCGAGGCCATCCATGCCATGCTGGTGGCGCTGGCGGTGTACGAGCGGGCGCCCGATGCGGTGAAGATCACGCCCGATGTCTTGCGCCGCGACGGCTTCGGGCCTCAGCCGCGCTACGAGGCCATCATCGCCGAGCGCCAGGGCGAGCCGGTCGGCTTCGCGCTGTGGACCTCGAACTATTCGACCTGGGAGGGCCGGCCGGGCTTCTTCCTGGAGGACATCTTCGTCTACGAGGCGGCGCGCAAGTTCGGCGTCGGCCAGGCGCTGATGGCGCGCCTGGCGCGCATCGCCCGGCAGCGCGGGCTGGGCCGCATCGACCTCAACGTGCTGACCTGGAATCCGGCGCGCAAATTCTACGAACGCCTGGGCATCGCCCATATCGACGACTGGGTACCCTATCGTGTGCGCGGCGACGCACTCGACCGGCTGGCGGCGCTGGACGAGGGAAACTGACGCACCTTCGTGGAATCTAGAACCGGTACTTCAAGCCCAAGGTCAGGTAGTCGGACGGGCTGCCGGCTTTGGACAGGACGCCGAAGATGCTGGAGCGGTGATGGATGCGGGCCTGCAGCGCCCAGTCCGGCACCTCGGGCAGGCCGAAGGTGAATTCCATCATGAAGCCGTTCTTGTAATAGCTGGCCTCGCCGTTCTCGGCTTCGTATTTCGATTTCTTGGAGGCGATCGAGGGGCCGGTGCCGACAGCGAAGGTGGTCATCAGCCACTTGTTCCACGGGAACCAGATCCAGCGCGCCACCAGATAGGCGTGGCCGGAGACGAAGGTCTCGGCGCCGAAATGGAACGAGCCGCCCACCTCCCATTCGAAGCGCAGCGCATTGCCCAGCGAGCCGAACTCGCGCGCATAGGAGGCGGCGAGCACCCCGACGTCGCCAGTCGAGAAATCGCCGGTGAACAGGATCGACGACAGCTCGGCCTTGCCGATCAGACCGGCATAGACGTTCACCCAGGAACGCCCGTCGTTCCACTGGAAGTCGAACGGGTTGAAATAGTCCGGCCGGTCGGCGAACCAGGGCCGGCCGGGCAGGCTGGCCTGCGCCACCTGCGAGCCGAACGTGGGAGCGAAGCCGGTGGGCGAGGTGGGATAGACCGGGGCGGCCGCGGCAGGCGGCGTTGCCTGGGCCACCGGCGTCGCTGCCGGCGCCGTCCAGGTCGCGGGGGCGGGAGATGCGGCGAAGGTGCTGGAGGAACCCAGCACCGGCGAGCCGCGATCAGCCGGTCCCAGATACTGGGTCGCCATCAGCCCGGTGCGGGCCGAGGCCTGGGCCAATGCCGGGTCCGGCGCCATGGCGCAGACCGCGAAAAGGATACCGAAGAGGGACAGCGCAGCGCGCCGCGCCGCGGACGAAAACCCCAACATTGCGAACCCGTGTCTCCCCGGCGGTCCTACGCCGCCACCTGCTTCTTCAGCGTGACGCGCCGCCCCGCCTTTTCCGGCCAGGGCAGCCTGCGATGAGCCTCGCCCATGGCCTCCAGCCGCGCCCGGACGTCGTCGGGCCAGGGCTCGGAACGGCGGCTATCGAAGCCGACGTTTAGCATGATTTGGTCGTTGGTCGAGGCCAAAAACCCATCCGTTGCATGATACATGCAATGAAAGAAATGCACCCGCTTGGCGTCCCAGTCGAGGATCTGGGTGGTGATGCGCAGGGGATCGCCCAGCTTGACCTCGCGGTCGTAGGTCAGGTGGGTCTCCAGGGTGAACACCATGCCGCGGCGGTTGCGCACATAGGCCGCATCGCAGCCCATTTCGCGGCTGAAGGTCTCGGTCGCCTGGTCGAAGGCGTAGAGATAGAAGGCCACGTTCATGTGGCCGTTGTAGTCGATCCACTCGGGCAGGACACGGGCGCGATGCCGGTCCAGCGGTGCCGTCAGGTCGGGCGGCGAGACGATGGTGTCCATGGCGGCAATCTAGGGCATCGGATGGGACCGCGCCAACTGTCCGTTTTCCGCGCAAGCCCCGGGAATTCCCGCCGTGTTGAACCGGTTTCCGGCAGCCGATACAGTTGCGGCCCCGCTTCGCTTGGGGGCTTCGACGTGACCCAGACCGGCCAGTTCCTGACTTTTCCGCAGGCCTTCGGCCTCGCCGCCAGCCATTACAAGGCCGGCCGGCCAAAGGAGGCGCGCGAGATCTGCGACAAGGTGCTGGCCGGCGCGCCCGACTATGCCGATGCCGTGCATCTGCGCGCCGTGCTGCACATGGACGCGGGCCAGCTCGACCGGGCCGAGGACCTGGCCCGGCGCGCCGTCGAACTGGCGCTGCAGAACGCTTCCTACGTCAATACGCTGGGCGTGCTGCTGAAGAAGCGGCGGCGGCTGGCCGACGCCATGAGCTGTTTCCAGCGCGTGGTCGAACTCAATCCCGGCTTCGCGCCGGTCTACACCAATATCGGCCTGATCCTGGCGCTGGAAGGCGACTACGAGCGGGCCGAGCAGGCGCATCGCCGCTCGCTGGCCAACGATCCCAACTACGTCACCGCGCTGCATAACCTGGCCAACCTGCTGCAGGACGCCGGCAAGCTCGACGACGCGCTGGAGTATTTCCGCCGCGCCATCGAGCGCAAGCCGGGCGATCCGGAAATCCACACCCATCGCGCGCTGTGCCTGCTGCTGATGGGCGAGTTCGACCGCGGCTGGGACGAGTACCAGTGGCGCATGCAGATGAAGAGCCAGCTCGCCAAGCACAGCCTGAAGACGCCGCTGTGGGACGGGCGCGGCTTCGAGGGCCAGACGCTGCTGGTCTATCACGAGCAGGGCTTCGGCGACGTGGTGCAGACGGCGCGCTACCTGCCGATGGTCAAGGCGCGCGGCGGCAAGGTCGTGGTCGCCTGCGCCCCGCCGATCGGCAAGCTGGTGGCGACGGTGGACGGGGTGGACGAGGTGGTGACCACCGATGCCGACATCCCGGCGCACCACTTCAAGGTGCCGGTGATGGCCCTGCCGCGCCTGTTCCGCCAGAACCTCGACAACATCCCTGCCGCCATACCCTACATCAAGGCGCCGCCGGTCACGCTGGCGGGCGGCGAGGGCACCAGGCGGGTCGGCCTGGTCTGGGCCGGCAGCAACACCCACGACAACGACCATCGCCGCTCCATGCCCGCGGCCGAGCTTAAGCCGTTGCTCGAGGTGCCGGGCGTCAGCTTCTACAGCCTGCAGTACGGCGAGCGCTTCGCCGAGCTGGAGCAGGCGGGCCTGGCCGGAAGGGTCGCGCGCATCGACGACGCGCAGATGAGCGACTTCCATCAGACCGCGGGCTATATCGACCAGCTCGACCTGCTGATCACCGTCGATACCGCCGTCGCCCATGTCGCGGGCGCGCTGGGCAAGCCGGTGTGGACGCTGCTGGCCTTCGCCAACGATTTCCGCTGGCTGAAGGGGCGCGACGACACGCCGTGGTATCCCACCATGAAGCTCTACCGCCAGAACCGGCCGATGGTGTGGACCGACGTGACCGAGAAGCTGGTCGCCGATCTCGGCGCCTTCACCCGCGGGCGCGACCGCCGGCGCTAGGGCGGCATGGCCGTCGTTCCCCTGCAGCAGGCCCTGGCCATCGCCGCCGACCATCATCGCCATGGCAGGCTGGGCGAGGCGCGGACCATCTACGATCGCGTGCTGCAGAAGCATCCCGACAATGCGACGGCACTGGAAGGGCTGGGCGCCATCGCGCTGGCGCACCAGGACTACGCGCTGGCGCAGCAATTCCTCGAAAGCGCGCTGCGCCACACCGGCCCGCGCGCGGCCAGCCTGAACAATCTCGGCCTGGCCCATCGCGGCCAGGGCCGGGTGCAGGAGGCGGCGGCGTGTTTCGAGCGATCGCTGGCGCTGGAGCCCAACGCGGCGCTGACCCTGATGAATCTGGGCCAGCTCGTGGAGCAGCTCGGCCAGCTCGACCAGGCCTTGGCCCTGCTGCAGCGCGCCGCCGCGCTGGCCGGCGCCATTGCCGCGCCCCATAACGCGCTGGGCAATCTGCTGACCCGGCTGGACCGGGCCGAGGAAGCCGAACGCTGTTTCCGCCACGCCCTGTCGCTGGAGCCGGGCAATGCGCGGCTGCTGTTCAACCTGGGCAATCTCTACCTGAAGACGGAGAAGCTGGAGGCGGCGGTGGCGACCTATCGCGCCGCCATCGCCGCCGACCCGGCCTATTTCGACCCCTATCACAATCTTGGCCACGCCTATAACGAGCTGGCGCGGCCCCAGGATGCCGAGTCCTGTTTCCGCAAGGGTGTGGAGCTGCGGCCGGACGACTTCAACCCACATATGAGCCTGGGCATGACGCTGATCGCCCAGGGCCGCTACCCGGAAGGCTGGCGCGAATACCAGTGGCGCCTGCACGATCACGCGCAGCTTCCCGCCCGCGGCTTCGCGCAGCCGGCCTGGCAGGGCGAGAGCCTGGCCGGCAAGCGGCTGCTGCTGTCGTCGGAGCAGGGCGCGGGCGATGCCATCATGTTCATGCGCTACCTGCCGCTGCTGCTGGCGCAAGGCGCGACGGTGATCGTCGAATGCCTGCCGCCGCTGCAGCGGCTGTTCGAGCAGCTCGACGGACCCGAACAGGTGGTGCTGAAAGGCGAGGCCCCGCCGGCTTTCGACCTGCACGTGGCGCCGATCGACCTGCCGCTTTATTTCGGCACCACGGTCGAGACCGTGCCGGCGCAAATCCCCTATTTGCCGTGGCCGACGCCGGAGCAGGAGCCGGCGCTGCGGCTGGCGGCGGCGTCGGGCCGGCGCATCGGGCTGGTCTGGGCCGGCAATCCCAGCCATCGCCACGACCGCTGGCGCTCGATCCACGACGTGAGCTTGCTGGCGCCGCTGTTCGACGTGCCGAACACGGTTTTCTACAACCTGCAGTTCGGCGCGCGAGGCGGCGATTTCGACCAGGCCGGGCTGGGCCATCGCATCGTGACCCTGGGCGACCAGCGCATCGTCGATTTCTGGAACCTGGCCGGCTTCGTGCGCCAGATGGATCTGGTGATCAGCGTCGATACCGCCGTCTGCCATCTCGCCGGCGCGCTGGGCGTGCCGACCTGGACCTTGCTGGCGCATGCCGGCGAATGGCGCTGGATGAGCGGACGCGAGGACACGCCGTGGTATCCGACCATGCGCCTGTTCCGCCAGAAGACCCGCAACGACTGGCCCGAACTGATCGGGCGCGTCGCCCAGGCCTTGCGCGCCCGCGCCTGATCATGGCCTGAACGTGCGTTTACAATCGGCTGGCGCGGTCCGCCGCTTTGCGTCTACCGTACCAGCCGAAAAAACAGGGGGAGGATGGCGATGGCGACGATGAGCCGGCAGGTCGTGCTGAAATCCCGTCCGGTCGGCGAGCCGACGCCCGAGAATTTCGAGCTGCGGGAAGTTCCGGCAGGCGAACCGGGCGAGGGCGAGTATCTGGCCAAGGTGATCTGGCTGTCGCTCGATCCCTACATGCGCGGGCGCATGTCGGAGCGCAAAGGCTATGCCGCCAACCAGGAACTGGGCCAGCCGATCATCGGCGGCACGGTCAGCCAGGTGGTGAAGTCGCGCCATGCCAATTTCCGCGAGGGCGACTACGTCGCCGACTATGCCGGCTGGCAGTCGCACTCGGTGTCCAACGGCATGGGCGCGCGCAAGCTCGATCCGAAACAGGCGCCGCTGTCCACCGCACTGTCGGTGCTGGGCATGCCGGGCATGACGGCGTGGTACGGGCTGACCCAGATCGGCCGGCCCAAGCCGGGCGAAACCGTGGTGGTGTCGGCCGCTTCCGGCGCCGTCGGCTCGGTGGTCGGCCAGCTCGCCAAAATTCTGGGCTGCCGCGCCGTCGGCATCGCCGGCGGCAAGGACAAATGCGACTACGTCGTCAACGAGCTGGGCTTCGACGCCTGCGTCGATTACCGCAACGCATCGAACCTGTTCCAGGCGGTGCGCGAGGCCTGCCCCAAGGGCATCGACGTCTATTTCGAGAATGTCGGCGGCAAGGTGGCCGAGGCGGTGCTGCCGCAGCTCAACGATTTCGCCCGCGTGCCGCTGTGTGGGATGATCTCGCAGTACAACGCCACCGAGCTGCCGGCCGGTCCCAACTGGGCGTTGCTGCTGATGCGGCGCATCCTGGTGCAGGGCTTCATCATCTCCGATCATTTCGACCGCACCGGCGAGTTCGTCCAGGCCGTGGCGCCGGCCATCGCGTCCGGCAAGCTGAAGTACCGGGAGGACATCGTGCAAGGGCTGGAGAACGCGCCCAAGGCGTTCATCGGCCTGCTCAAGGGGGAGAATTTCGGCAAGCTGCTGGTGCAGGTAGCCGACGATCCGACACGCAAGTAGTTCAAGACGAAGAGGAAGCGTAAATGAACGAGATTTCGGCGCCGCTTGTCCCGGCCGCCACGGTACTGCTGGTGCGCAAGGCCGATCCGCAGCTCGAGGTGTTCATGGTGGTGCGCCACCACCAGATCGACTTCGCCTCCGGCGCGCTGGTGTTCCCCGGCGGCAAGCTGGAGAAGGCCGATGGCGACGAGCGGCTGATCCCCCATATCGGCGGCATCGACGTGGCGAAGGACGCGTTGCGGGCGTTCCGCGTCGCCGCCATCCGCGAGGCGTTCGAGGAGTGCGGCGTGCTGCTGGCCCGCCCGCGCGGCGAGCGGGCGCTGGTCGGGGTGCAGCGGCTGCAACAGCTCGAAGCGGACTGGCGCGAGAAGCTGGCCAAGGACGAGGCCAGCATCCTCGACATGGTGGTGGCCGAGGATCTGGAACTGGCGGCCGACCTGATGCTGCCCTATTCGCACTGGCTGACGCCGGAGCTGGTGAAGAAGCGCTTCGACACCTGGTTCTTCATCGCCGAGGCGCCGGAGGATCAGGTCGCCATCCATGACGGCCACGAATCGGTCGATTCGGTCTGGATCTCGCCGTCGCGGGCGCTGGCCGAGCTGGAAGCGGGCACCCGCACCATCATCTATCCGACGCGGCTGAACCTAATGGTGCTCGACCAGAGCCGGACGGTGGCGCAGGCGCTGGACGCCTCGCGGGCGCGCCCGATGGCGCCGGTGCAGCCCTGGGTCGAGGAGATCGACGGCCGCAGGATGCTGAAGATCTCTCCCGACTGGGGCTTCCCGATGGTCGAGGCGGCCATCGACCCGGGCATGCGGCGCTGAAAATAGCAGGCCGGGGGGGAGCCGATGCGATGACCGACAAGCTCTATCGCCTGATCGGCTCCAACCCCTCGCCCTATTCGGTGAAGATGCGGGCGCTGATGCGCTACCGGCGCCTGCCGTTCGTGTGGGAATGGCGCAACCCGCGCAACATCGAGGAGACCAGGGCGGTCCGGCCGCAGGTCATCCCGATCCTGCAGTATCCCGACGGCAGCTTCCGCAACGACAGCACCTTCGTCGCACTCGACCTGGAAGAGCGTCACCGCGAGCGTCCGGCGCTGCCGGCCGATCCGGCGCAGCGCTTTCTGGCCCTGCTGATCGAGGACATGGCCGACGAGTGGGGCACCAAGTGCATGTTCCACTATCGCTGGTTCTACGCCCAGGACCAGGATTTCTGCAGCAAGTGGATCGCCGGCGAATCGGGCATGGGCGCGTCCTATGGTGCGGTGCTGGAGCGGGCGGCGCAGTTCCGCGAGCGGCAGGTCGGGCGCATGGCGCTGGTCGGCTGCACGCCGGAGAACCGGCCGGTGATCGAGGAGAGCTATCTGCGCGTGCTGCGGGTCCTGGATGAGGGGTTGAAGCAATACCCCTTCATCTTCGGCCTGCGCCCGACCCTGGCCGATTTCGGCTGGTTCGGCCAGCTCTTCCAGCTTTTCATGGATCCGACGCCGCACCAGCAGATGCGCATCGTCGCACCACGCGTCTGCATGTGGGTGCCGCGGGTCGACGACTGCTCCGGCATCGACGCCGATGCGGCGCTGGCCGATCCCGACGGGCCGCTGACGCTTTCCACGCTGGGCCTGCTGAAACTGGCCGGCGACGCATACCTGCCATTCCTGGCGGCGAATGCCCATGCCGTCGCAAACGGGGCGGAAGAGGTGCTATTGCCCATCTGGGGCATGCAGTATCGCCAGGTCGCCTTCCGCTATCAGGCCAAGTGCTACGACTGGCTGCGCCAGCAATTCGCGGCGCTCGACAACGCAGCGCGCGCACGGCTGGAGCCGGTGCTGGAAGAGACGGGGTGCCTTTCGTATCTGCGTTGACCGATAGCGATAGGCCATGGGCAACATTCTCGGCATCGTGCTGCCGGCCGTCCTCGTCACTTTCGTCGGCTGGTCGATCCTGCGCCTGGGCGTCATCAGCACCGAGGGCGCGCGGGGGCTGAGCAGCTACACCTTCAACATCGCCTTCTCGGCGCTGCTGTTCCGCGTCATGCGCGACGTGCGCCCGCAGGACCTCGATCTCGACGTGCTGCTGGCCTATTTCGGCGGCGCGCTGATCGTCATGGCGATCGCCATGGCGGTCGGCCGCTTCGTCTTCCGGCTCGACGGGCCGGAGCGCACGGTGATGGGCATGACCAGCGCCTTTTCCAACAACGGCATCTTGGGCATTCCGCTGGTGCTGACCACCTGGGGCGAGCCTGGCCTGGTGCCGCTGCTGATGGTCATGGCGCTGCATTCGGCGATCCTGCTGTCGCTGTGCACGGTGCTGATCGAATGGCATCGCGGCGGCGACAGCGGCACGCGCATCGCGCGACGGCTGGGCCGCATGCTGCTGGCCGTCCTGCGCTATCCGGTGCTGATCGCCATCCTGCTCGGCCTGGCCTGGGGCGTTGTGGCGCGCGAGTTCGACCTGGCGTTCCCCGCCGCGGTCGAGCTGGCGCTGAAATGGATCGGCGATTCGGCGGTGCCGTGCGGGCTGATCGTGCTGGGCGCTTCGCTGGCCCGCATCCGGCTGGCGGGCGACCTGCCGCAGATCGCGACCGCCACCGCCATCAAGCTGGTGCTGCAGCCGCTCTGCGTCTGGCTGCTGGCGCACCACGTGCTGGGCCTGCCGCCGCTGGCCACGGCCGTGGTGACGCTGACCGCCGCCATGCCCACCGCCGTCAACGTCCACATCATCGCCGACCAGTACGGCATCTTCCAGCAGCGCGCCACCTCGATCGTGCTGGTCTCCACCGCGCTCAGCGTCGTCACGCTGTCGGTGGCGCTGGCGCTGCTGACCTGAGAAACGACCGGCGATCCACGCATGGCCAATGTTCTGGGCATCGTCCTGCCGGCCGCTCTCGTCACCCTGGTCGGATGGACCATCGTCCGCCTCGGCCTGCTCAGCGCCGAAGGATCGCGGGGCCTGAGCAGCTACACCTTCAACGTCGCCTTCTCGGCGCTGCTGTTCCGTATCATGCGCGACGTGCGGCCGCAGGACCTCGATCTCGATATCCTGCTGGCCTATTTCGGCGGCACCCTGATCGTCTGGGCTGTCGCCGCCGCGGTCGGCCGCTTCGTCTTCCGGCTCGACGGGCCGGAGCGGGCGATGATGGGCATGGGCAGCAGCTTCTCCAGCAACGGCATCCTGGGCATTCCGCTGGTGCTGACCGCCTGGGGCGAGCCCGGCCTGGTGCCGCTGCTGATGATCATCGCCCTGCACCCGGCGATCCTGCTGTCGCTGTGCTCGGTGCTGATCGAATGGCATCGCGGCGGCGAGGGCGGCAGCCGCCTGCCGCACCGGCTGGGCCGCATGTTCCTCGCTATCCTGCGCCATCCGGTGCTGATCGCCATCCTGCTCGGCCGGGCCTGGGGCATGGCGGCGCGCGAGTTCGACCTGGCGTTCCCCGGCGCGGTCGAGCTGGCGCTGAAATGGATCGGCGATTCGGCGGTGCCGTGCGGGCTGATCGTGCTGGGCGCCTCGCTGGCCGGCATCAGGCTGGCGGGCGACCTGCCGCAGATCGCGGCCATGACGGCGATGAAGCTGATGCTGCAGCCGCTTTGCGTCTGGTTGCTGGCGCACCACGTTTTCACCCTGCCGCCGATGGTGGTGGCGGTGATCACGCTGACGGCGGCCCTGCCCAGCGGCGCCAATGTCTACATGATGGCGCAGCGCTACGGCATCTTCGAGAAGCGCGCCACCTCGATCGTGCTGGTCTCGACCGCGCTCAGCATCGTCACGCTGTCGCTGGTGCTGGCGCTGCTGACCTGAAACGGAGAACCACCGGTCCGTTTCCCGTACCGCAAAAAAGAAGGGCCGGATCGCTCCGGCCCTTCCGCATGTCCGACTGTCGGCGGACGAGAGGACTTTAGAAGTCCATGTCGCCCATGCCGCCCATGCCGCCGCCGCCCGGCATCGGGGGGGCCTTCTTCTCCGGCTTCTCGGCGATCATCGCCTCGGTGGTGATCAGCAGGCCGGCGACCGAGGCCGCGTCCTGCAGCGCCGTGCGCACGACCTTGACCGGATCGATGATGCCGGCCTTGATCATGTTGACGTATTCGCCGGTCTGCGCATCGAAGCCGTAATTGGCGTCCTTGCTCTCCTGCAGCTTGCCGGCCACCACCGAGCCGTCGAAGCCGGAGTTCTCGGCGATCTGGCGCACCGGCGCCTGCAGCGCGCGGCGCACGATCTCGACGCCGACCTTCTGGTCCGCGTTGCCGGTGCGGATCTTCTCCAGCGAGCGGATGGCGTAGAGCAGGGCGGCGCCGCCGCCGGCGACGATGCCTTCCTCGACCGCCGCACGGGTGGCGTGCATGGCGTCGTCAACGCGATCCTTGCGCTCCTTGACCTCGACCTCGGTGGCGCCACCGACCTTGATGATCGCCACGCCGCCGGCCAGCTTGGCCAGCCGCTCCTGCAGCTTCTCGCGGTCGTAGTCCGAGGTGGTCTCCTCGATCTGCTGGCGGATCTGCTGGCAGCGCGCCTCGATGTCCTTCTTCTTGCCGGCGCCGTCCACGATCGTGGTGGCTTCCTTCTGGATGATGACGCGCTTGGCCTTGCCCAGCATGTCGAGCGTGACGGTCTCCAGCTTGATGCCCAGATCGTCGGAGATGAGCTGGCCGCCGGTCAGGATCGCCATATCCTCCAGCATCGCCTTGCGGCGATCGCCGAAGCCCGGCGCCTTGACGGCCGCGACCTTCAGGCCGCCGCGCAGCTTGTTGACGACCAGGGTGGCCAGCGCCTCGCCCTCGACGTCCTCGGCCACGATCAGCAGCGGCTTGCCCGACTGCACCACCGCCTCAAGCACCGGCAGCATGGCCTGCAGACCCGACAGCTTCTTCTCGAACAGCAGGATGAAGGGGCTCTCCATCTCGCAGATCATCTTGTCGGCATTGGTGATGAAGTACGGCGACAGGTAGCCGCGGTCGAACTGCATGCCCTCGACGACTTCCAGCTCGGTCTCGAGCGACTTGGCCTCCTCGACCGTGATGACGCCCTCGTTGCCGACCTTCTTCATGGCCTCGGCGATCATGGCGCCGATGTCCTTCTCGCCGTTGGCCGAGATGGTGCCGACCTGCGCCACTTCCTCGGAAGTGGTGATCTTCTTGGCGCGGCTCTTGATGTCCTCGACCACGGCGGCGACGGCGATGTCGATGCCGCGCTTCAGGTCCATCGGGTTCATGCCGGCGGCGACCGACTTCACGCCCTCGCGCACGATGGCCTGGGCCAGCACGGTGGCGGTGGTGGTGCCGTCGCCCGCCATGTCGTTGGTCTTGGAGGCGACTTCGCGCACCATCTGCGCGCCCATGTTCTCGAACTTGTCGGTCAGTTCGATTTCCTTGGCGACGGTGACGCCGTCCTTGGTGATGCGGGGGGCGCCGAAGCTCTTCTCGATCACGACGTTGCGGCCCTTCGGACCCAGCGTGACCTTGACGGCATTGGCGAGAATGTCGACGCCGCGCAGCATGCGGTCGCGCGCATCGACGGAAAACTTGACGTCTTTGGCAGCCATTTCTGTCTTACCTCTGGTTGGATTTCTTCAGGAGAATTCGGTTGGAAGGGAGATCAGGCGGCCTTCTTGGAGGACGCCTTGGCGCCATCGATGATGCCCATGATGTCGCTCTCCTTCATGATCAGCAGCTCCTCGCCGTCGATCGTGACCTCGGTGCCGGACCACTTGCCGAACAGCACCCGGTCGCCAGCCTTCACGTCCAGCGCCACGAGCTGGCCGTTCTCGTCGCGGGCGCCCGGGCCGACGGCGACGATTTCGCCTTCCATGGGCTTTTCCTTGGCGGTGTCGGGGATGATGATCCCTCCCTTGGTCTTCTCGGTTTCGGCAACGCGGCGCACGACGACGCGGTCATGAAGCGGACGAAACTTCATTGGACTCCTCCTCAAGTATTTGAACATGGCCGCGAATTTGCGGCCGCTCCCAGTTGTTAGCACTCTCTCGAAGTGAGTGCTAAAGCCGCCGGGGATTTAAGGCTCAGCCGTTTTCAAGTCAAGGGGCGGTGCCCCTGTCCGGAAGCCTAAGGCGCCGGTTTTTTTATCGCATGCCGCCCTTTTGGGCTGGCAGCACTCTCGCGTCTATGCTGCTAATCTATTGATTTTAAAAGATTTATTGCGCTTGGATGAAACCGGTGTCACGCTTTGGGCGTTGGCGTTTGGTAAATGGGGAGCGTTTGATGACCGATTCGATTGCTCTGCAGCTCAAGGACTATCGCCTGACCACGGCGGAGATTCTCTACCGCATGCCCGACCACCAGCACCTGTTCCAGACCTTCATCTGGCAGGACCTGGACCTGGCGCCGGAATTTCCGGTGCTGAAGAAATTCCTCGATTTCTGGCAACGCAACCTGGACGGCCCGCTCTACAAGGTGCGGGTGGCCAGCACCGGGCTGATCCAGCCGGCGGAATGGCGCTACGCCGACGCCCAGTACACCCTGCACTGAACACGGCCCCGGCGGGATCGGGGCCGGGTTCAGCGCCCGGCCCGCGCCTGCTCGTACTCGGCCCTGGTGCGCGCCACCAGCTCGGCGACGCTGGGAATGTCGCTGACCCCGGACACCGAATGGCCGGCGCTCCAGATGTCCTTCCAGCGCTTGGCCGAGGGCTTGTCGCGCTCGGCGGCATTGATGTCCTTGGAGATGTCCAGCGCGCCGCGGGCGGGCAGGTTGTTCGGGTCGAGCCCGGCGGCCACGATCGAGGGCCGCAGCTTGCTGGTCTCCAGCCCGGTGAAGGCCTTGGTCAGCAAGATGTCGTCCAGCCGGCACTCGACCAGCATCTGCTTGTAGCGGTCGACCGCCATGCTCTCGCGCGTGGCGATGAACTTGGTCCCCATGTAGGAGAGGTCGCAGCCCAGCGCCTGGGCGGCATGCAGCGCCACGCCGTCGGAAATGCCGCCGGCCATGACGATGATGCCGTCATAGATCTGGCGCACGGCGCGGGCGAAGGCGAAGGGGTTGGCCCAGCCGGTCTGGCCGCCGGCGCCGGCGGTCAGCAGGATCAGCCCGTCCGCCCCGGCGGCGATGGCCTTCTCGGCATGGCGCAGCGAGGCGATGTCGGCCAGCACCAGGCAGCCGGCATCGTGCAGCGGCTTGATGATGCGCTCGGGCGAGCCGACCGAGGCGATAACGATCTCCGCCTTGTGCTTGATCACCAACGCGAGGTCTTCCTCCACGCGCGGATTGGACTTGTGCACGATCAGGTTGGGGCAGAACGGCGCGTGGCCCTTGGTCTCCGCCGCGATGCGCTCCAGCCACTGGTCGAGCTCCGCGGTGGTACGGCAGTTGGCGGTCGGGAAGGAGCCGATGACGCCGCTCTTGCACGCCGCGATCACCAGTTCCGGCCCGGAGACCAGGAACATCGGCGCGGCAATCAGCGGCAGCGACAGGCGGGATTTGAGCGAGGCGGGGAGGGACATGGAACACCGGAACCGTCAATGGAAGAGCCGCAGTCTAACCCATCGTCGGCCGACAAAAACCCCAACATCGCGCTCTCAATTTGATGCCGGATGCCGGTCAGTGGGTATGGAACTGGCCGATCAGCAGGCCCGGCCGCGAGGTGTCGAACAGGACGCCGTCGAGATAGGGCGAGCGCAGCCAGGCCGTCGCATCGCGCCTGACCAGGGCAGGCGCGGGGCTTGCTGCGCCATCGGAACTGACGACGACCGGCTCTTGGCCGAATTCCGCCCAGCATTGCTGCGGCAATTCGATCCTGCCATCGAAGCGCGGACTGTCGCCGGTGATCTCCGGCGCGCGGGTCAGCACGTGCGCCAGCGCTGCATCGTCGAACTTTACGAGGACGGAGAGCTGGCGATCAGCCGGTCCCAGCCAGCCGTTGCCCAGCGTCGTTTCGACAAAGCAGACCTGTTCCGGCACGGCCGGAAGGTCGAGGGTCCGCGCCAGCCTGGCAATGTCGGTGAGGGGAACCGCCGCGCCATCGCGCGCCGCGGCTTGGCTGCTCGCCAGGGCGCAGATCAGAAGTGCGGCCGCCCGATGCATGCTACACGCTGAAATACTTCGCCTGCGGGTGATGCACCACGATGGCGGAAGTGGACTGCTCGGGATGGAGCTGGAACTCGTCCGACATTTCCACGCCGATGCGGTCCGCGCCCAGCAGCTTCAGGAGTTTGGCCTGGTCCTCCATGTTGGGGCAGGCGGGATAGCCGAAGGAATAGCGGCTGCCGCGATAGCCCTGCTTCAAGAGCCCGTCCATGTCGGGCGCCTCGTCGGCGATGAAGCCCAACTCGACCCTGATGCGCTTGTGCACGTATTCCGCCATGGCCTCCGCCATCTCGACGCCGAAGCCGTGCAGGTAGAGATAGTCCTGGTAGCGGTCGGCGGCGAACCAGGCGCGCGCCACTTCCGAGGCGTGCTGGCCCATGGTGACGACCTGCAGGCCGATCACGTCGCGCTCCGGCGAGTTCACGTCGCGGAAGAAATCGGCGATGCACAGCCCGCCAACCTTGTTCTGGCGCGGGAAGCCGAAGCGGGCGATCTCGGTGCGGCCGTCCGGCTCGAACAACACCACGTTGTCGTCCTCCGCCGCCGCCTTCCAGTAGCCGTAGACGGCCTGCGGCTTGAGGATGCCCTCGTCGTGGCTGACCTTGGCGATGCGCAGCATCTGCGGCCGCAGCTCCTGGCGCGCCCACGCCATGTACTCCTCCAGCGTGCGGCCGTCCTTTCGGAAGCCCCAGTGGAACTGGTAGAGCATGCGCTCATTGAGGTACGGCAGCAGGTTCTTGAGCGGCACGTTCTCGATCACGCTTGGGCCCCAGAAGGGCGGCGCCGGCACCTCGACATTGGCCGCCAGCTCCTGGCGGCGGGTGCGGATCTCCTCCCAGTCCACCGGCCGCGTCACGGCGGCGTCGGCCGCCTGGCCCAGCTTGCGGCGGGTGTTGGTGGGCCGGCTGGCGCGCTTGTCCTGCACCTCGTGCAGGAAGCTGTCGAACTGCTGGCCTACCACCTTGTCCATCAGCGACAGCCCGTCGAAGGCGTCGGAGGCGTAGGCGACGCGGCCGCTGGCATAGGCCTTGACGCAGTCCTCCTCGACGTAGCGGCGGGTCAGGGCCGCGCCGCCCAGGAACACCGGCAGGTCGAGGCCCTCGCGCGTCATCTCCTCCAGGTTCTCGCGCATCACCACGGTCGACTTCACCAGCAGCCCCGACATGCCGATGGCGTCGGCCTTGTGCTCCTTGGCGGCGGTGACGATCGAGGCGATGGGCTGCTTGATGCCGAGATTGACCACGCGATAGCCATTGTTGGTCAGGATGATGTCGACCAGGTTCTTGCCGATGTCGTGCACGTCGCCCTTGACCGTGGCCAGCACGATGGTGCCCTTCTGCTGGCCTTCGACCCGCTCCATGTGCGGTTCCAGGTAGGCGACGGCGGCCTTCATGGTCTCGGCCGATTTCAGCACGAAGGGCAACTGCATCTTGCCGGCGCCGAACAGGTCGCCCACCACCTTCATGCCGTCGAGCAGGATGGTGTTGATGATCTCCAGCGGCGGATGGCTGCGCATGGCGGCGGCGAGATCGTCCTCCAGCCCCTGCCGGTCGCCATCGACGATGCGGTCCTTCAGCCGCGTCTCGACATCGACGGCGCGGGTGCGCGTCTCGGCCTTCTCCGCCTTGCGGTCGGCGAACAGCGCCAGCAGTTTCTCCAGCGGATCGTAGCCTTCGCGGCGGCGGTCGTAGATCAGGTCTTCCGCCACCTGCACTTCTTCCGGCGCGATCTTATGCAGCGGCATGATCTTCGACGCATGCACGATGGCGCCGGTCATGCCGCGCTTGACGGCATGGTCGAGGAACACCGAGTTCAGCACGTGGCGGGCGGCGGCGTTCAGCCCGAAGGAGATGTTCGACAGGCCCAGGATGATCTGGCAGTCGGGCAGTTCCCTGGCGATGCGCTCGATGCCCTCCAGCGTCCACAGGCCCAGCTTGCGGTCGTCCTCGTTGCCGGTGGCGATGGTGAAGGTCAGCGGATCGAACAGCAGGTCGGACGGGTCGAGCCCGTGCCGGTTGACGGCGAAGTCGTAGAGCCGCTTGGCGATGCGGACCTTGCTGTCGGCATCCTTGGCCATGCCCTCTTCGTCGATGGTCAGCGCGATCACCGCGCAGCCAAAGCGCTTGGCCAGCTCCAGCCGCTTGGCGGCCGGCTCCTCGCCGTCCTCGAAATTGATCGAGTTCAGGATCGCCTTGCCGCCATAGAGCTTCAGCGTGTTTTCCAGCACGTTGTATTCGGTCGAATCGACCACCAGTGGTGCTGAGACGTGCACGCGCATGCGCGAGACGACTTCGCTCATCTCCTTGACCTCGTCGCGGCCGACGAAGGCGGTGCAGACGTCCAGCGCATGGCTGCCCTCGCGCACCTGCTCGCGGCCCATCTCGACGCAGCCGTCCCAGTCGCCGGCCTCCTGCAGCTTGCGGAACTTGGCCGAGCCATTGGCGTTGCAGCGCTCGCCGATGGCGAAATAGGCATTCTCCTGCCGCAGCGGCACCGGGCTGTAGAGCGAGGCGACCGACGGCACCCAGTGCACCGAGCGCTGCCTGGGCGCCGGGCGGCGGCCACTGCCGCCAGCGCGGCGGGCCAGCATTTCGTCGAGTGCCGTGATGTGCTCGATATTGGTGCCGCAGCAGCCGCCGATCAGGTTGACGCCGTATTCCTCGACGAAGCGCTCGACCCAGCGCGCCATTTCGGCCGCGGACAGCGGATAGCGCGTCTTGCCGTCGACCAGTTCGGGCAGGCCGGCATTGGGCTGCACCGAGATCAGGCCTGGCCAGTTCTCCGCCAGCCAGCGCACGTGCTCGGCCATTTCCTGCGGGCCGGTGGCGCAATTCAGGCCCAGCAGCGGCACGTCCAGCGCCTTCATGATGGTGGCGGCGGCGGCGATGTCAGTGCCGACCAGCAAGGTGCCGGTGGTCTCGACCGTCACCTGCACGAAGACCGGCGTCGCGACGCCCGCCGCCCGGCGCGCGAGCTTGGCGCCGTTGACGGCCGCCTTCACGTTCAGCGGGTCCTGGCAGGTCTCGACCAGGATGGCGTCGACATTGCCGGCGATCAGGCCGCGGCACTGCTCGGCGAAGGCGTCCTCGGCGCTCTGGTAATCGACATGGCCCAGGCTGGGCAGCTTGGTGCCGGGACCGACCGAGCCGATGACGAAGCGCTCGCGCCCGTCGCCCTTGAAGGTCTCGATCGCCTCGCGCGCCAACTCCGCCGAGCGCTTGTTCAGTTCGAACGCCTGCGCCTGCAGGCCGAACTCGCCCAGGGTCAGCGGCGAGCCGCCGAAGGAATTGGTCTGCACCATGTCGGCGCCGGCCTGCAGGTAGCCTTCGTGAATGGTGCGCACGATGTCGGGGCGCGTCCGGTTCAGGATCTCGGTGCAGTTCTCCTGGCCGGCATAGTCGCGCGCCACGTCGAGATCCATGGCCTGCACGCGGCTGCCCATGCCGCCGTCGCACAGCAGCACGCGTTCGCGCAGGGAGTCGAGAAGACGGGACATGACGATACTCTTTGTCTCACTTCCTGGCGGCCGCCGGCCGCACACCCAGCAGGTGGCAGATGGCGAAGGTCAGGTCGGCGCGGTTCAGCGTGTAGAAATGGAAGTCGCGGATGCCTTCGGCCTGCAGCCGGCGGCACAGGTCGCCGGCGACGCTGGCGGCGATCATGCGACGGGTCTCCAGGTCCTCGTCCAGCCCCTCGAACAGGTCGGCCATCCAGCCCGGCACCTTGGCGCCGCACATGCCGGCGAATTTCGTCACCTGGGCGAAGTTGGAAACCGGCAGTACGCCGGGCACGATCGGCACGGCAATGCCGGCGGCAACGGCGCGGTCGCGGAAGCGCAGGAAATCGTCGCCGTCGAAGAAGAACTGGGTGATGGCGCGGCTGGCGCCGGCATCGACCTTGCGCTTCAGGTTCTCCAGGTCGGCATCGGCACTTTGCGCCTCGGGATGGGTCTCGGGATAGGCGGCGGTGCTGATCTCGAAATCGGCGACCCGCTTCAGCCCGGCGATCAGGTCGGCGGCATAGGCGTAGCCTTGCGGGTGCGGCACGTAGCGGCCGCCGGCTTCCGGCGGCGCATCGCCGCGCAGCGCCACGATATGACGGATGCCGGCGTCCCAGTAGGCGCGGGCCACCTCGTCGATCTCGCCGCAGCTGGCGCCGACGCAGGTCAGGTGCGCGGCCGGCGTCAGCGCCGTCTCGCGCCTGATGCGCACCACCGTCTCGTGGGTGCGCTGGCGAGTGGAGCCGCCGGCGCCGTAGGTCACCGACACGAAGCGCGGCTGCAGCGGCTCCAGCCGCTTGATCGCCTGCCACAGCGACTGCGCCATGGCCTCGGTCCGGGGCGGGAAGAACTCGAACGAGACGTTGAGGTCGCTGGAGTGGCGGGCCGGGAAGGACGGCGCCGGCGCGCGCAAGGGAGAGGAGGGGATCATGAGCGGACCTCGGACTGGCTGGCGCGCGCGACGGCGCCGGTGGTGGCGCCGGTTTTGGCGGTGTGCGGCGGACGTTCGCCGACCCAGATGGTGACGTCGAGCCGTTCGCCCGGCAGGTGGCGCGGCGCGCCGACCACCAGCCCGGCGGCGGCCAGCCAGCCGGCGACCTGGTTGTCGGCGAAGCCCAGATGACGATGGGCGTGCTCGCGCTGCAGATGCACCAGTTCGTGCGGGGCGAAATCGACCACCACCAGCCTGCCGTCCGGCCGCAGCACGCGCGCCGCCTCGTCGAGCACGGCCTGGGGATCTTCGGCGTAGTGCAGCACCTGGTGCAGGGCGACGACGTCGAAGGCATCGTCGGGCAGGTCGAGGGCGTACATAGAGCCCTGCCGCACCTCCGCGTTGTGCACGCCGGCGCGCGCCAGGTTGGCGCGGGCCAGCGACAGCATTTCATGCGACTGGTCGATGCCGACGCCGCGCTCGAAATGCGGCGCCAGCACTTCCAGCACGCGGCCGGTGCCGGTGCCGATGTCGAGCAGGGCGCGGGCCGGCTTCTCGCGCAGCAGCTCCAGCAGCACCCGCTCGATCTTGCTGTCGTCGATGTGCAGCGAGCGCAGCCGGTGCCATTCCGGCGCGTTCTCGCGGAAATAGGAGGCGATGCGGTGCTCGCGCTGCTCCTTCAGCGCCTGCAGCCGGCGGCGGTCGCTCTCCAGCCCGCGCTCGCCCTGCGGCAGGAACTGCACCACCAGATCGGCCAGGCGGGCGGCATCGCTGTCGCGGCGCAAGCGGAAATAGGCGAAGGGACCTTCGCGGAACCGCTCCAGCAGGCCGGCATCGGTCAGCAGCTTCAGGTGCCGCGACACGCGCGGCTGGCTCTGGCCCAGGATCTGGGTCAGGTCGCTGACATTGATCTGGTCGCGCGCGCACAAAGCCAGGATCCGCAGCCGCGTTTCCTCGCCAATGGCTTTCAGCGCTGTCAGGAGATCGGTCATATCCATGGCAATGAGTATATAATGATATGTTTATATCATGTCCAGAGCCATATCAGGGGATGACGACAGCGTCAGTTTTCCACAGGAAATCGGAGGAGCCGAAGAATTCGGTGCCACGGCAAATCGTGTGGCGGAGTCAGGAAGACGGCGAACTGGCAAGCGTTGGCGCCGTTACTGAGGCGATAATGCAACAGTGAACGGAAGTCGCGGCCCTGCGAGGCGCAATCCTTCCAAACCCAAGGTACGAATGGTAAATGTTTGTCACAGAAGCCGTAATGCTGCCGGACTGGACGGAAGTGCTGCGGGGCCGCCGCGAGGCGGATCGGGGACCATCGGCGCGACTGCCGGATACCTGCGTCGATCGGCTTGGGGTAAGTTGTACGCAATGACTCTGAAATCTTTGGCTTTTGGCCTCGGCGCACTCACCCTGGCGGCTTCACTGTCCGCCTGCGCGACCACCGAAGACGATTCGCCGGAGGCCAGGGCCGAGGCGGCGCAGATCAACGATCCGTTCGAAGTCCCCAACCGCTTCATTTTCGCCTTCAACCGGGCGGCCGATGCCGCCCTGCTGCGTCCGGCGGCCGTGTTCTATCGCGACTGGTTCCCGGCCCCCGTCAAGCGCGGCACCCGCAACGTGCTCGACAACCTCAACGAGCCGGTTACCGCCTTCAACGAGATTTTCCAGGGCGAGCCGGGCAGGGCCGGCGAGACCCTGGCCCGCTTCGTGATCAATTCCACCGTGGGTATCCTGGGTATTTTCGACGTCGCCAGCGAAATGGGCCTGGGGCGCACCAAGGAGGATTTCGGCCAGACCCTGGGGGTATGGACCGGAGACCATGAGGGCGGGCCCTACCTGATGCTGCCGGTGCTGGGGCCCAGCAATCCGCGCGATGCGGTGGGCCTGGCGGTGGATTATTTCATCGATCCGTTCAATATTGCCATCAACAAGTTCGACGTCGAATACCTCGGCTATATTCGCTGGGGAGCGTCGGCGGTCGACAGTCGTTCACGCACCATAGAGGTGCTGGACGATCTCGAACGCAACTCGCTCGACTATTACGCTGCGATCCGCAGCGCCTATCGCCAGCGCCGCGCGGCGGAAATCCGCAACGAGGGTGGCGGCAGGCCGGTTTCGCTGCGCCCCGCCGGGGACCAGGGCGAGATCGCGTTCATTCGTTAAGGCCTTCTGGGTCAGCCGCAACAAGCACTGGAGAGTGCTGTGATCAGTAGACGTGTGTTCACCGCCCTGCTGCCGGCGGTACTGGGCAGCTTCCTGGCAACCGCGCCGGCCGTGGCCGCCGCCGATCCCGCCGCCTTCATCCGCGACATGGCGGGGCGGGCGATCGGCGTGCTGAAGGAAACGGCCGACCGGGACAGCAAGAAACGCGAGGCCGAGTTCCGCGCCATCTTCCGCGAGAATTTCGACGTCGCCGCGATCGGGCGCTTCGTGCTGGGCATCCACTGGCGCAACGCCAGCGAGCAGGAGCGGGCGGAGTACCTGAAGGAGTTCGAGACCTACGTCGTGCGCACCTATGCGGAGCGGCTGTCCGACTATTCCGGCGAGCAGCTCGAGGTCGGCCGCGTGCAGGCGCAGGGCGAGAAGAGCTTCGTCGACAGCGTCATCCGCCGTCCCGGCAACGCCCCGCCGATCCGCATCGTGTGGGAAGTCGAGAAGCAGGGCGGCGGCTTCAAGGTCGTCGACCTGAAGATCGAGAACGTCAGCATGAGCCAGACGCAGCGGTCGGATTTCGGGTCGTTCGTGTCGCAGAACGGCGGCAAGGTCGAGGCGCTGATCGCGCGGCTGAAGCAGTTCAATTCGCGCTAATCGCTGTTGGCGCGGAACGGAAAAAGGGCCTCGCCGCGGGTTGCGGCGGGGCCCTTTTGTTTCATCAGCGCGGCGCTCCGTTCCTGAAGCTCAGAGCAAGCTCACATGTTCCGACGGCATCGTTCGCGGTCGGTTAGAATCCTGATCCGCTCTAATCGCGGGTCAGCGGCTTGTACTTGATGCGGTGCGGCTGGTCGGCGTCGGCGCCCAGCCGGCGCTTCTTGTCGGCCTCGTAGTCCTGGTAGTTGCCTTCGAACCACACCACCTGGCTGTCGCCCTCGAAGGCCAGCATGTGGGTGGCGATGCGGTCGAGGAACCAGCGATCATGGCTGATGACCACGACGCAGCCGGCGAACTGGGTCAGCGCCTCCTCCAGCGCCCGCAGCGTGTCGACGTCGAGATCGTTGGTCGGCTCGTCGAGCAGCAGCACGTTGGCGCCCGATTTCAGCATGCGCGCCAGGTGCACGCGGTTGCGCTCGCCACCGGAGAGCTGGCCGACCTTCTTCTGCTGGTCGGCACCCTTGAAATTGAAGCTGGCGCAATAGGCGCGGCTGGGCATCTCGCGCCGGCCGAGCTGGATGATGTCGTTGCCGTCGGAGATCGACTCCCACACCGTCTTGCCGGCCGGCAGCGCGTCGCGCGACTGGTCGACATAGCCCAGCTTCACGGTCGGCCCGACGGTGAACTCGCCGCTGTCCGGCTTCTCCTGGCCGACGACCATGCGGAACAGCGTGGTCTTGCCAGCGCCGTTGGGACCGATGACGCCGACGATGCCGCCGGGCGGCAGGTTGAAGGAGAGATCGTCGATCAGCAGGCGGTTGCCGTAGCCCTTGCGCAGATGCTCGGCGCGGATCACCAGGTCGCCCAGCCGCGGCCCGGGCGGAATGACGATCTGCGCCTGCTCGACCGATTGCTGCTCGCTTTCCGCCGCCATTTTCTCGTAGGCGGCGATACGCGCCTTGGACTTGGTGCGGCGGGCCTGCGGCGACTGGCCCATCCATTCCAGCTCGCGCTGCAGGGTGCGGCGCTTGGCGGTCTCGGCCTTCTCTTCCTCCGCCAGCCGGTTTTCCTTCTGGCGCAGCCAGGAGGAGTAGTTGCCTTCCCAGGGAATGCCCTGGCCGCGATCGAGTTCGAGGATCCAGCCGGCGACGTTGTCGAGGAAGTAGCGGTCGTGGGTGATGGCGACCACGGTGCCTTCGTATTCCTGCAGGAAGCGCTCCAGCCACGCCACCGACTCCGCATCGAGATGGTTGGTCGGCTCGTCCAGCAGCAGCAGGTCCGGCCTTGACAGCAGCAGCCGGCACAGCGCCACGCGCCGGCGCTCGCCGCCGGACAGCTTGGTGACGTCGGCGTCGCCCGCCGGGCAGCGCAGCGCGTCCATGGCGATCTCGACCGTGCGCTGGATGTCCCAGCCATTGGCGGCGTCGATCTTCTCCTGCAGTTCGCCCTGCTCCTCCAGCAGCCGGTTCATTTCGTCGTCGTCGGTGACTTCGCCCAGCTTCATCGAGACTTCCTCGAAGCGCTGCACGTTCTGCGCCACCTCGCCGGCGCCCTCCATGACGTTGCCCAACACGTCCTTGGCCGGGTCGAGCTGCGGCTCCTGCGGCAGGTAGCCGACCCTGGCGCCCTCGGCGGCCCAGGCCTCGCCGTTGAAGTTGTCGTCCAGCCCGGCCATGATCTTCAACAGGGTCGACTTGCCCGCGCCGTTGGCGCCCAGCACGCCGATCTTGGCGCCCGGCAGGAACGACAGCCAGATGTTCTTCAGGACTTCCTTGCCGCCGGGATAGGTCTTGGACAGACCCTTCATGACATAGATGTACTGGTAGGACGCCACCGCGAGCTCCTGCGACTGAATGCGATCGGGCCGGTGTTTTAGAGCGGATCATGGGGGCGCGCAACGCGCCCGGTCCGGGCGCTCTCAGGCCCGCGGCAGGCCCAGCACCAGCCGCACCAGCTCGCTCTGGCGATGGCAGCCGGTCTCGTCGAACACCGCCTGCAACTGCACGCGCAGGGTGTTGACGCTGACGCCGCGCGTCCGGGCGATGTCGCGCAGGGCGTAGCCCTCCGCCAGCGCCACGGCCAGCGCGGCTTCCGCCTGCGTCAGCCGGTGGCGTTGCCGCAGCGCCGTCGCCGCATCCGGCGGCGGCGTGCGTTCGATCATCAGGCAGGCCAGGCCGCCGGCGCCATCGACGGCGTTGGCCGCCCCGCCCAGCGCCAGCAGCGACAGGCGCGCGCCATCGGCCAGCGGAACATCGAGCGCATGGCCGGCGTTCCTGCCGGCCCCGGCCGCCGCGTCGAGCCGGTCGAGCAGTTCCTCCAGCCAGGCGCCGCCGGGATTGGCGGCGCATAGCCGGCCGTCGCGCAGCGTGACGCCGGCTTCCGCCAGCAGCCGCAGGGTCGGCTCGGTGGCGAAGGCGACCTTGCCGCCACGCGCCAGCAGCACGACGCCGCGATCGGCTTCGTTCCGCGGCGGAGCGGCGGCCTGGCGCAGCCGCTCGGCGATCAGCAGGCTGCGGTCGACATGGCGGACCAGGAACGCCATGGCCTTGAAGTCGCTCTTGTCGTAGTGGCCGCGACGGCGGCTGCGCTGGGACGCGCCGTGGCTGGGGGCGGGCAGCAAGATCGGGATCGAGACCCGGCTGTGGTACGTCGATTACGGCCTCCAGGACGAGGGCGAGGTGATCCCCGAGCCCGGCGGCACTATCGGCCTGTTCAGCCCCGCCACCCCGGGCAATCCGTTCGGCGGCTATTTCACCGGCCAGCCCCTGGTCAACGGACTCTACGAGGCCCAGGTGCAGTCCTATGGCGGCGAGGTACAGGTGCAGACCTGGCTGCAGGCCGGCGCCGTGCGCTTCATGCCCTCGGTCGGCCTGCGCCTGGGCCGCACCACCGTGGATGAGCGGCTGAGCTTCGACATCGGCACCCCGGCCTTCACCAGCTTCGAGCAGCGCAACGACATCACCGACACTTATTTCGGCCCGACCGTCGGGCTGAAGGCGCGCGTCGATCTCGGCGGCGGGTTCTACAGCTTCGGCGAGGGGTCGCTGGCGCTGGAGTATCACCGCGGCCGGGGCGACTGGCGGACCTTCGTGCCGGCCGTCGACCTCGACGGGCCGCGCAAGGACAAGCTGTCCAGCTCCAAATGGGGGGTCAGCGCGGGCGTCAAGGCCGGGTTTGGCGTCGAGATCGGCGGCTTCACCGCTCAGTTCGCCGCCGGCATGACCTATACGGATGCGAGCCCGTATCTGGACTACAAGAAGGCCGACAGTACAACCACAGGCACCGGCGGCACCGACATCGGCTACGGCAGCCAGAAGGACTATTTCGGCGAGGCCCGCTTCAGCGTGCGGTTCTAAACGGCTGGTATTCCGTTCTGATCAAACGGGTTTTCCCTAGAAATCCACATTTTGTTCCGTGTTGCGGAATACTACCTTGGCTGGTAGGCTGATCGCCTCTTCAGCCTGTGATCGGTATCCGATTACAGGTTGAAGGTCCAACCTGCACGAAGACCGGGAAGCAAGACCAGCAAGAAATCGGGCCAACCGATCAAACGGGGGAAGATTGCAACCTTCAGTCTGCACATCCTGTTCGGCCCATCGCGTCTCGGCGGGTTCATCGAGGCGCCGCTAAACAATGTCCATTGGAGGAATGCCGAAATGTCCGTTTCTGCAGCATCAGAGTCGGTCGTAACGCCGGCGGAAGAGCGAAAAGTCATTTTCGCTTCGTCGTTGGGTACCGTTTTCGAATGGTACGATTTCTACCTCTACGCAACCCTGGCGCCGTTCTTTGCGGCGCTTTTTTTTCCCCCGGGCAATGACACGGCGGCATTGCTGTCGGCTTTCGCCACTTATGCCGCGGGCTTCCTGGTCCGTCCCTTCGGCGCCATCGTCTTCGGCCGCTTGGGCGACCTGGTCGGACGCAAGTACACCTTCCTGATCACCATCATCTTCATGGGCGCCTCGACCTTCGCGGTCGGCCTGCTGCCGACCTATGCCAGCATCGGCTGGCTGGCGCCGATCCTGCTCGTCACCCTGCGCCTGATCCAGGGCCTGGCGCTGGGCGGCGAATACGGCGGGGCGGCCACCTACGTCGCCGAACACGCGCCGACGCATCGGCGCGGCTTCGCGACGAGCTGGATCCAGACCACCGCGACGCTCGGCTTCTTCATGTCGCTGGTGGTGATCGGCCTGTGCCGCATCTACATGGAGCCGGCCACCTTCTCCGACTGGGGCTGGCGCGTGCCGTTCCTGGTGTCGCTGATCCTGCTGGTGTTCTCGGTCTATATCCGGCTGCGGCTGAACGAGTCGCCGGTGTTCACCCGCATGAAGGCCGAAGGCAAGGGCTCGTCCTCGCCGCTGCGCGACAGCTTCCTGAAGTATCCCAACAACAAGCTGGTGCTGCTGGCCCTGCTTGGCGCCACGGCGGGACAGGGCGTGGTTTGGTACACGGGGCAGTTCTACGCCCTGTTCTTCCTCACCATCACGCTGAAGGTCGATTACATCACCGCCTATACGATGATCGGCATCGCCCTGCTGCTGGGCACGCCGTTCTTCATCTTCTTCGGCTGGCTGTCCGATCGCATCGGCAGGCTGAAGATCATCCTGGCGGGCTGCCTGATCGCGGCGGTCACCTACTTCCCGCTGTTCCAGGCCCTGACGCACTACGTCAATCCGTCACTGGAGAAGTTCCAGGAGGCCAACCCGATCACCGTGGCGGGCGCCGACTGCAACTTCCACATCTTCGTCGGGCCGTGGTCGGAGTTCTCCAACTGCGACCGGGCGAAGGACTTCCTGACCAAGTCGGGCCTGTCCTTCGAGTCCAAGCCGGCCGAACCGGGCCACGACGTGGTGATCACCATTGGCGGCACCAGGGTCGAGGGCTGGGACCCGGCCAGGGCGGCTGCGGCGCTGAAGGACGCCGGCTATCAGCCGACCGCCGACAAGTCGCAGATCAACTGGTTCATGACGCTGCTGATCCTGTTCATCATGCTGATCTACGTGACGATGGTGTACGGGCCCATTGCCGCCTTCCTGGTCGAGCTGTTCCCGACCAGGATCAGATACACCTCGATGTCGCTGCCCTACCACATCGGCAACGGCTGGTTCGGCGGCATGCTGCCGCTGCTGGCGACGGCGATGGTGGCGTCGTCGGGCGACATCTACTATGGGCTTTGGTATCCCATCGTGGTTGCCTTGATGACGCTGGTCGTGGGTGCGCTGTTCCTGCGCGAAACCAAAGGCAGGTCGCTTACCGCCGACTGACGGGCGGTCGCGCTGCCGGCGCGAAGGGCCGCATCGCTTGCGATGCGGCCTTTTGCTTTGCGGCTGGCGGCGATGGCCGGTGACGATGGCAGTCGGCTGGTAGGCCCGGCAGGATTCGAACCTGCGACATAACCGTTATGAGCGGCTCGTTCTAACCACTGAACTACGGGCCCGCCGGCAGCGCCTCCTTATCGGGCAAAACAAAAGGCCCGGCAAGAGCCGGGCCTTCCGAAGCAAATCATGGTTGCTTAGGTATCGAGGAAGGAGCGCAGCAGGCGCGAGCGGGAAGGGTGCTTCAGCTTGCGCAGCGCCTTGGCCTCGATCTGGCGAATGCGCTCGCGCGTGACGTTGAACTGCTGGCCGACCTCCTCCAGCGTGTGGTCGGTATTCATGCCGATGCCAAACCGCATGCGCAGCACGCGCTCCTCGCGCGGCGTCAGGGTGGCCAGCACCCGCGTCGTGGTCTCGCGCAAATTGGACTGGATCGCCGCGTCGATCGGGATGACGGCGTTCTTGTCCTCGATGAAGTCGCCCAGATGCGAATCCTCCTCGTCGCCGATCGGCGTCTCCAGGCTGATCGGCTCCTTGGCGATCTTCAGCACCTTGCGCACCTTCTCCAGCGGCATGCCGAGCTTCTCGGCCAGTTCCTCCGGCGTCGGCTCGCGGCCGATCTCGTGCAGCATCTGGCGCGAGGTGCGCACCAGCTTGTTGATGGTCTCGATCATGTGCACCGGAATGCGGATGGTGCGCGCCTGGTCGGCGATCGAGCGGGTGATGGCCTGCCTGATCCACCACGTGGCGTAGGTCGAGAACTTGTAGCCGCGGCGGTACTCGAACTTGTCGACCGCCTTCATCAGGCCGATGTTGCCTTCCTGGATCAGGTCGAGGAACTGCAGGCCGCGGTTGGTGTATTTCTTGGCGATCGAGATCACCAGCCGCAGATTGGCCTCGACCATCTCCTTCTTGGCCCGTGCCGCCTCGCGCTCGCCGTCCTGCACCGTCTTGACGATGCGGCGGAACTCGCTGATCGCCAGGCCGGTGGCGGTCGAGATCTCGGCCACCTCGGCGCGGATGATGGCGGCGTCGGCGCCCTTGCGCTTGACGAAGTCCTTCCAGCCCCTGGTGGTCCTCTTGCCCATCTTGTCGAGCCAGTTGGGGTCGAGCTCGTGGCCGAAATAGCTCTCCAGGAACTCCACGCGCGAGACCTTGCACGACTCCGCCAGCCGCAGCAGCTTGCCTTCCATCTGCATCAGCTTGCGGTTCAGCTCGTAGAGCTGGTCGATGAGCTGCTGGTGCCGGCCGGGATTGAGGCGGACGTTCTCCATCGCCTCGATCATCTTCTTGCGCAGCACCTCGTATTTCTTCTCGAACTGCGACGACGGCTTCTGGCCGCGGTTCAACGTCGCCAGGCGGCGGTTCTGGATCTTCGCCATCTCGGCGTAGATCTTGGCGATCTTGGAGAAGGTCTTCAGCGTCTCCGGCTTCAGCGATTCTTCCATCGCCGACAGCGAGACGTTGGCCGCTTCCTCGTTCTCCTCGCCTTCGCCGGCCGGTTCGGCCTCGGGCGCGGCGGCCGGCGCGGCGGGGGCGGGCAGGGCGACGTTGGTGTTGGCCGCACCCGGGGCGCCGCCATAGGTCGCCTCCAGGTCGATGATGTCGCGCAGCAGCACCTTGCCCTCGACCAGCGCGTCGCGCCAGGCGATCAGGGCGCGGATGGTCAGGGGGCTCTCGCAGATGGCGCCGATGACCTTGAGCTGGCCTTCCTCGATGCGCTTGGCGATGGCGATCTCGCCCTCGCGGCTGAGCAGCTCGACGCTGCCCATCTCGCGCAGGTACATGCGCACCGGATCGTCGGTGCGGCCCAGCTCCTCCTGTTCGGCCGGCTCGGCCTCCGCCGACGGCTTCTCGGCCGTCTCCTCGGCGGTGTCCTCGGTCTCTTCGCTGTCGACCAGGTTGATGCCCATTTCCGAGAGCATCGCCATCGTGTCTTCGATCTGCTCGGAGGAGACTTCCTCCGGCGGCATGGCCGCGTTCAGCTCGTCGTAGGTGATGTAGCCGCGCTCCTTGCCCTTGGCGACGAGCTTCTTGACGCCCGCGCCCAGGCTGTCGAGCAGCGGGCTGTCGGTGGTGTCCTCGCTCTTGTCGGTGGCTTCGGTCTGCTGGGCTGGTTTGGTTGCCATTCTCGTTCCTGAACCCTTCAAAAATGGCGTCGGCCGGGCCTGCGGCAGGCCGACCCGGCGCGAAAAAGCCGTCTTTTATACTGGGCTAACCGCCAATGGGCCAGCCCCGTTGCATTGCCGGTCACGGACGCTCGCCGGCCGTGTGCGCGGCCTGCAACTCCTCAATAAGCGCCTGTAAACGCTTCCAGTTTTCGTCGGTCGGGCTTTCGTTCCAGAGCCGCGCCGCCTCCGCCAGCACCGCGTCCCGGCCCAGGACGGTGTTCTGGGCGGCCGCACAGCGGCGCCATTCCTCGACCAGCGTCTGCTGGTCGGCGTCCCGTAGGGCGTACGACACGGGCACGGCGCCGAGCAGGTGCAGGGCAAAAGCCTCCAGCCCGAGGATGCGAAGATGGTTCGCAAGACCCGGATTTTCAATGCGTATCCGGGACGTTTGCGCCGCCTCCATTGGCGCAACGCCGCCCTGCGCTTCCAGTTCGCCGGCCCAGCGCAGCAGCGCCTCGACCAGCGCCTGGTGGCGGGGGTCGCGCACCTCCAGATGCGCCAGTTCCTCGGCTACCGCGACGATCAGGTCGGGCCGCCGCAGCAGCATCGTCAACAGGTCCCTTTCGCCGATGTCGGGCGGCGGCGCCGGGCTGCCCTGCACGATCGCCGGGGCGATCACCGGCGCGGCCTCGAAGCGGCCGCCGGTGCGTCCGCCACGGCCGAAGCGGCCGGGCTGGGGGCCGCGCGGCGGGCGGAACGCCTTCCACAGCCGGTCGCGCCATTCGCGCTTGTAGTGGTTCTGCACGATGGCGTCGCCGATCAGGCTGGCGCGGCGCAGCAGGGCGGCCTCGATATTGGCGCGCCGCTCCGGCGTGTCGGCCGCCTTGCCTGCCATCTCCAGCCGCCACACGATCTCGGCCAACGGCAGGGCTTTTTCGAGCTGCCGGGTGAAAGCGTCCGCGCCCTGCGCCTTGATCAGGCTGTCCGGGTCCTCGCCCGGCGGCAGGCTGACGAAACGCAGGCTCTTGCCGGGCTTCAGCAGCGGCAGGGCTCGCTCGGCGGCGCGGGTGGCGGCGCGGGCGCCGGCATTGTCGCCGTCGAAACAGAGAAAGGGCTCTTCCGTCACCCGCCACAGCAATCCGATCTGTTCCTCGGTCAGGGCCGTGCCCAAAGGCGCCACTGCGCCCTTGAAGCCGGCCTGGTGCAGGGCGATCACGTCCATGTAGCCTTCGGCCACGATCAGCGGCGCGTTCTCGTGCACCGCCGGCCGGGCGCGGGCATAGGCGAAGAGCGTGGTGCCCTTGTGGAACAGCGGCGTTTCCGGCGAATTCAGGTATTTCGGCTCGCCCGCGCCCATGATGCGCCCGCCGAAGGCGATGATGCGTCCACGCCGGTCCTCGATCGGGAACATCACCCGGCCGCGGAAACGGTCATAGGGAGAGCGGCCGTCCTCGGGCTTGATGAGCAGCCCGGCCTCGACCAGCAGCGCCTCGGGACAATTGTCGGCCGTCAGCGCCTTGCGCAGCGCCTCGCGCTCGTCCGGCGCATAGCCGAGGCGGAAGCTGCGGATGGTGTCGTCGGACAGGCCGCGCCGGCGCAGGTATTCCAGCGCCTCCACCCCGGCCGTCGACCAGAGCTGGCGCTCGAACCAGCGCGTCGCCTTCTCGACCACCTCGTGCAGGCTGGCCGCCTGCTGCTCGCGCTCGCGCTCGGCCGGGCTGGCGACCGGCAGCGCCACGCCGGCCTCGCGCGCCAGCCGCTCGACCGCTTCGGGAAAGCTCAGGCCCTCGCTGCGCATGACGAAGCCGACGACGTCGCCATGCGCGCCGCAGCCGAAGCAGTGGAAGAAGCCCTTCTGGTCGTTGAGGGTGAAGGAGGGGGTTTTCTCGTTGTGGAACGGGCACAGGCCGGAATGCTCGCGCCCCTTGCGCTTGAGCGCCACGCGCCGGCCGACGACCTCCGACAGCGTCAGCCGGGAGCGCAGCTCGTCGAGAAATTCGGGCGAGAACGCCATTGCTCCCAGCAGCCCCGCACGCAAGGAAACCTATCCGCTATTACTGCGGATAAAACGCCAGCCGTCACGCAATTGAAAGCGGGGATAATTCAGCCTAGCTCAGGCTCTGCTTGGCCAGCGCGGCGGCCTTGGCGAAATCCATCTGGCCGGCGTAGTTCTGCTTCAGCCACGCCATCACCGCGCCCAGCTCCTTGATGCTCTTGGCGTTGGTGGCGGCGGTGGCCTTGCGGATCGCTTCCTGCATTCCCGCCTCGTCGAGCTGGCGCGGCATGAAGGATTCGATGACGGCGATTTCGTCGTTTTCCTTCTGCGCCAGCTCTGGCCGGTTGCCCTGCTCGTACATGGCGATGGAATCGCGGCGCTGCTTGACCATGTTGGCCAGCAGCGACAGCACTTCCTCCTCCGGGATGCCGCCCTGCACGCCGCGCGAGCGGGCGGCGATGTCGCGGTCCTTCAGCGCGGCCAGGATCAGCCGCACCGTCGACAGGGCGGTCTGGTCCTTCGATTTCATCGCCTCCTTCATGGCGGCGTTCAACTTCTCGCGCAGCATGGCACCTCGATAGCCCCGTTCCGGGCGGGCCGTTTTTGAAGGCCGGGAGATTAGTCCTCCGCGTCCGCGATGCAAGGGGGGCCGGGCAGCGTTTTTTTGCAATGCAGCAAAAACGCTGCCGGGAGGGTTCGGAACGACCCGCGATTCGCGATATAAAACAAACGCTTAAATCGGCTTTTCATGCACAGGCGCAATCCTTGACGCCAGACGGCGGTTTCTTTACAAACCCCGGCGTTTGCCCGCTCTCGCCGCGCGGGGTTCAGCCTTACCGTCTGGATGCACATGGACCTTCAGAAGACCGAAGGCGCCGCGCCGCAGGCCGCGCCCAAAGATGCCACGGCGGCTCTCGTGCTGGCCGACGGCACGGTCTTTTGGGGCAGGGGCATCGGCGCCCATCGCCTGGCGGTCGGCGAAGTCTGCTTCAACACCTCGATGACCGGCTACCAGGAGATCATCACCGATCCTTCCTATGCCGGCCAGATCATCACCTTCACCTTCCCCCATATCGGCAATGTCGGCGCCAATGCCGAGGACGTGGAAACAGTCTCGCCGGCCGCCCGCGGCGTGGTGCTGCGGCTGGACATCACCGATCCGGCCAACTGGCGCGCCACGCGCAAGCTGGATGAGTGGTTGCGCGCCAACGACCTGCCGGGCATCACCGGCGTCGACACCCGCCAGCTCACCCGCCGCATCCGCGACCTGGGCGCGCCGACCGGCGTGATCGTGCACGGGCCGACCGGCAAGCTCGATATCGAAGCCGCACTCAAGGAAGCCAAGGCCTGGCCCGGCCTGGAAGGCATGGACCTGGCCAAGGAGGTCTCGACCCGCCAGACCTATGGCTGGGACGAGACGCAGTGGGAGCTGGGCCGGGGCTTCGGCAAGCTCGAGGCGCCGAAGCATCACGTCGTGGCGATGGATTTCGGCGCCAAGCGCAACATCCTGCGCTGCCTGGCCTCGGCCGGCTGCAAGGTGACGGTGGTGCCGGCCGATGCCAGCTTCGAGGACATCATGCGGCACCGGCCGGACGGGGTGTTCCTGGCCAACGGCCCGGGCGACCCGGCGGCGACCGGCGAATACGCCGTGCCGGTGATCCGGCAGGTGATCGACAGCGGCCTGCCCACTTTCGGCATCTGCCTGGGGCATCAGATGCTGGCGCTGGCGCTGGGCGGCAAGACGCAGAAGATGGACAAGGGCCATCGCGGCGCCAACCACCCGGTCAAGGACCTGACCACCGGCAAGGTCGAGATTACCAGCCAGAACCACGGCTTCTGCGTGCTGCCCGAGACGCTGCCCGAGAACGTCGAAGTCACGCATGTGTCGCTGTTCGACGGCTGCAACGAGGGCCTGCGCCTGACCGACAAGCCGGTCTTCTCGGTGCAGTACCACCCCGAAGCCTCGCCCGGCCCCGAGGACAGCCACTACCTGTTCCACCGCTTCGTCGAGCTGATCGAGAAGAACAAGAAGAAAGGCTGATCGGCGCATGCCCAAACGCACCGACATCAAATCGATCATGATCATCGGCGCGGGGCCGATCGTTATCGGGCAGGCGTGCGAGTTCGACTATTCCGGCGTGCAGGCGTGCCAGGCGCTGAAGGAGGAGGGCTACCGGATCATTCTGGTGAATTCCAACCCCGCCACCATCATGACCGATCCCGGCCTGGCGCACGCCACCTATGTCGAGCCGATCACGCCCGACATGGTGGCGCGCATCATCGAAAAGGAGAAGCCGGACGCGCTGCTGCCGACCATGGGCGGCCAGACGGCGCTGAACACCGCCATGGCGCTGGTGCGCGACGGGCGGCTGGCCAAGCTGGGCGTCGAACTGATCGGCGCGGACGCCGAGGCCATCGATAAGGCCGAGGACCGGCTGAAGTTCCGCGACGCCATGACCAGGATCGGGCTGGAGAGCCCGAAATCGGAAGTGGTGCACAGCATCGAGGAAGCGCGGCTGGCGCTGGACAAGGTCGGGCTGCCGGCCATCATCCGTCCCTCCTTCACCTTGGGCGGCACCGGCGGCGGCATCGCCTACAACCGCGACGAATTCCTCGACATCGTCGCCGGCGGGTTGGAAGCCTCGCCCACCACCGAGGTGCTGGTCGAGGAATCGGTGCTGGGCTGGAAGGACTACGAGATGGAGGTCGTGCGCGACCGCGCCGACAATTGCATCATCATCTGCTCGATCGAGAACGTCGATCCGATGGGCATCCATACCGGCGACTCGGTGACGGTGGCGCCGGCGCTGACCCTGACCGACAAGGAATACCAGATCATGCGCAACGCCTCGATCGCGGTGCTGCGCGAGATCGGGGTCGATACCGGCGGCTCCAACGTGCAGTTCGCCGTCAACCCGCAGACCGGCCGCATGGTTGTGATCGAGATGAACCCGCGCGTCTCGCGCTCGTCGGCGCTGGCCTCGAAGGCCACCGGTTTCCCGATCGCCAAGGTCGCCGCCCGCCTGGCGGTGGGCTACACGCTGGACGAGCTGCAGAACGACATCACGGGCGTGACGCCGGCCTCGTTCGAACCCACCATCGACTACGTCGTCACCAAGATCCCCCGCTTCGCCTTCGAGAAGTTCCCCGGCGCGGAGGCGCTGCTCACCACCTCGATGAAGTCGGTGGGCGAGGCGATGGCGCTGGGCCGCTCGTTCCAGGAATCGCTGCAGAAGGCGCTGCGCTCGATGGAGACCGGGCTGACCGGGCTGAACGAGGTCGAGATCAAGGACGCGCCCAACAAGGACGCGCTGGTCGGCGCCCTGTCGCGGCCGACGCCCGACCGGCTGCTGGTCATCGCCCAGGCCTTCCGGCACGGGCTGACCGTCGAGGAAGTGGCCGAGGCCTGCCGCTACGAACCCTGGTTCCTGCGCCAGGTCGAGGATCTGGTGCGCATCGAGGACAAGCTGCGCCAGGACGGCCTGCCGTCCGACCGGCTGCAGCTGCTCGACCTGAAGAAGCGCGGTTTCTCCGATGCGCGCCTCGGCGAACTGACCGGCAGCAGCGAGGCCGAGGTGGCTGCCGCGCGCCAGCGGCTGAACGTGCGTCCGGTCTACAAGCGCATCGACACCTGCGCCGCCGAATTCGCTTCGCGCACGCCCTATCTCTATTCCGCCTACGAGGGCGACGGCGTCGGCGAGCCCGAATGCGAGGCCGATGTCAGCGACCGCAGGAAGGTGATCATCCTAGGCGGCGGTCCCAACCGCATCGGCCAGGGCATCGAGTTCGACTATTGCTGCGTGCATGCCGTTTACGCCCTGCGCGAGGCCGGCTACGAGACCATCATGGTCAACTGCAATCCCGAAACCGTCTCGACCGACTACGACACCTCGGACCGGCTCTATTTCGAGCCGCTGACGGCGGAGGACGTGGTCGAGCTGGTGCGGGTGGAGCAGACCAAAGGCCAGGTGCTGGGGCTGATCGTGCAGTTCGGCGGCCAGACACCCTTGAAGCTGGCCGATGCGCTGGAACGCGCCGGCATTCCCATTCTTGGCACCTCGCCCGACGCCATCGACCTGGCCGAGGACCGCAAGCGCTTCCAGGCGCTGCTGCAGCAGCTCGGCCTGCGCCAGCCCAACAACGGCACCGCCACCTCGCAGGAGGAGGCGATCGCGGTGGCCGAGCGCATCGGCTATCCGGTGGTGATCCGTCCCTCCTACGTGCTGGGCGGGCGCGCCATGCAGATCGTGCACGATCGCGCCGGGCTGGAGCGTTACACGCGCGATGCGGTGAAGGTGTCGGGCAGCAATCCGGTGCTGATCGACTCCTATCTCAACGACGCCATCGAGGTCGACGTCGATGCGCTGGCCGACGCCGAGGGCGCGGTGTTCGTCGCCGGCATCATGGAGCATATCGAGGAGGCGGGCGTGCATTCGGGCGACAGTGCCTGCTGCCTGCCGCCGCATTCGCTGCCGCCATCGGTGATCGCCGACATCGAGCGCCAGACCGTGGCGCTGGCCAAGGCGCTGCACGTGGTCGGGCTGATGAACGTGCAGTTCGCCGTCAAGGGCGAGGACGTCTACATCCTGGAGGTCAATCCGCGCGCCTCGCGCACCGTGCCCTTCGTCGCCAAAGCCACCGGCGTCGCCATCGCCAAGCTGGCGGCGCGGGTGATGGCGGGCGAGAAGCTGCGCGACCTCGATCCGCCGCGCCATTCGGGCCGGCACATCGCGGTCAAGGAGGCGGTGTTCCCCTTCGCCCGCTTCCCCGGCGTCGACATCATCCTGGGGCCGGAGATGCGCTCGACCGGCGAGGTCATGGGCATCGACACCTCCTTCGGCCGCGCCTTCGCCAAGTCGCAGATCGGCGGCGGCACCAAGGTGCCGGTTTCGGGAACGGTGTTCATTTCCGTGCGCGACAGCGACAAGCAGGCGGTGGTGGCGCCGGCGCGCCGGCTGCTGGAGATGGGCTTCAGGATCGTCGCCACCGGCGGCACCGCCACCTTCCTGCGCCAGGCGGGGATCGCGGCGGAGCGGGTGAACAAGGTTCTGGAAGGTCGGCCCCACATCGTCGACCTGATGAAGGATGGCGGCATCCAGCTGGTGTTCAACACCGCCGAGGGCGCCCAGTCGATCGCCGACAGCTTCACCCTGCGGCGCGCCGCCCTGATGAACAAGATTCCCTACTACACTACGGTGGCCGGCGCGCGGGCGGCGGTGGAGGGAATTGCCGCCATGCGGCAGGGCGCCCTTGATGCCGCGCCTCTGCAATCCTATTTTAACGCATCGTTCTAGAGCAAATCACGTTCTCGCGGGATCGCTCGCGATTCCGCGAGGACGTGTGAATCTGCTCTAAAACATTAATAGGTAGAGCAGGCTGGGGACACCTGCCGGCTTGCGGGCCGGCCGGAAGATGCTAGGCTTTTTCCCGAGGTTTACCCCACAATTCGAGGAGGGTGACGGCGTGGCGCTGGACAGGATTCCGATGACTCAGGATGGCTTCCGCTCGCTCGAGGAAGAGCACAAGCGGCTGAAATCCGTCGAGCGTCCGGCCGTCATCAAGGCCATTTCCGAGGCGCGCTCGCATGGCGACCTGTCGGAGAACGCCGAGTACCACGCCGCGCGCGAGCGCCAGAGCTTCATCGAGGGCCGACTGGCGGAGCTGGAGGACATCATCTCGCGCGCCGACGTCATCGACGTCTCCAAGCTCTCGGGCAAGACGGTGAAGTTCGGCGCCACGGTCAAGCTGGCCGACGAGGACACCGACGAGAACGTCACCTATCAGATCGTCGGCGCGCACGAGGCCGATCTCAGCAAGGGCCGCATCTCCATCACCTCGCCGATCGGCCGGGCGCTGATCGGCAAGAGCGTGGGCGACACGTTCGAGGTGCAGACGCCCAGCGGCGGCAAGTCCTACGAAGTGGTGGGCGTGCAGTTCAAATAGGGTTGGCGCAAGCCGGGAACGACGAAGGGCCGATTCTTCCGGCCCTTTTGCGTTTGCCGGCGCGGCGGGTCCGGTGCCGCCGGTTCCGACAGAACGCGACGTGCCCTATTCCACCTGCACCGGCACGCCGGGCTGGTACTTCGAGGCGCGGATGCCGAGCGAGGATTTCACGTGGCTGACATTGGGGGCGGCGGTCAGCTTGGTGGTGAGGAATTTCTGGTAGGAGTCCCAGTCCTCGGCCACGATCTTCAGCAGGAAGTCGCTTTCGCCGGCCAGCATGTGGCATTCGCGTACCTGCGGCCAGGAATTGACCAGCGCCTCGAAGCCCTTCAGGTCCGCCTCCGCCTGGCTGGTCAGCCCGACCAGGGCGAAGACAGTGACCGAGTAGCCGAGCTGCTCGGCGTTGAGTTCGGCGTGATAGCCGCGGATGAAGCCGGCCTTCTCCAGCGCCCGCACCCGGCGCAGACAGGGTGGGGCGGAGATGCCGGCGCGCTTGGCCAGTTCCACGTTGGTCATGCGCCCGTGTTCCTGCAGGTCGCTCAGGATGCGGCGGTCGATGCGATCCAGCTTCACACGGCTCATGGGCTTGTCTCCAGTCGTCGGCCGTTCTATGCCAGAGACACCGGGTTTCAGCAATAAAATTGCGCCGCGATTGTAAAATCGAGCCAAAAACCGCTCACAAGCTCTGATTTTTTCGCATGCTTGCGGCAATACTGCACGGGACCTATGTTACTCCCCTAATTAAGGAGGGGCGGCTATGTCCCAAACGCATCACACCAAGGTCCTCATCATCGGCTCCGGTCCGGCCGGCTATACGGCGGCGATCTATGCCGCCCGCGCCAGCCTGCAGCCGATCGTGGTCCAGGGGCTGCAGCCGGGCGGCCAGCTCACCATCACCACCGATGTCGAGAACTATCCCGGCTTCGAATCCGTCATCCAGGGCCCCTGGCTGATGGAGCAGATGCAGAAGCAGGCCGAGCATGTCGGCGCCCAGGTTGTCATGGACGTCATCGTCGAGGTCGACTTCACGCGCCGGCCCTTCCTCGCCATCGGCGACAGCGGCGACCGCTACACCGCCGACAGCGTCATTATCAGCACCGGCGCCAGTGCGCGCTGGCTGGGCATCCCCTCGGAAGAGACCTATCGCGGCGGCGGCGTGTCGGCCTGCGCCACCTGCGACGGCTTCTTCTTCCGCGGCAAGGAAGTGGTGGTGGTGGGCGGCGGCAACACCGCCGTCGAGGAGGCGCTTTATCTCACCAACCACGCCAGCAAGGTGACCCTGGTGCATCGCCGCGATTCATTGCGCGCTGAGAAAATCCTGCAGGGCCGCCTGTTCGCCAATCCCAAGATCAGCGTGATCTGGAACAGCGTCGTGGAGGAGATCGTGGGCGAGGGCCCGCCGCCGGTGGTGACCGGCGTGCGCCTGCGCGACGTGCACAGCGGCGAGGAGAAGCTGGTCAAGTGCGACGGCGTCTTCGTCGCCATCGGCCATACGCCCAACACCGAACTGTTCCGCGGCAAGCTGAAGATGGACGCGGGCGGCTATCTCGTCGTCGAGCCGGGCACGGTCAATACCGACGTTGCCGGCGTGTTCGCCTGCGGCGACGTGCAGGACAAAATCTATCGCCAGGCGGTGACGGCGGCCGGCACCGGCTGCATGGCGGCGCTGGACGCCGAACGCTTCCTGGCCGCGCAAGAATTCGCCGCCCGCCAGGCGGCGCAATAAGGCAACAAGGCGAACTGGAAAGGGGACGGTGGCGCCGATGGATTGGGACAAGCTGCGCATATTTCACGCCGTGGCCGATGCCGGCAGCTTCACGCATGCCGGCCAGACGCTGAAGCTCTCGCAATCGGCCATCAGCCGCCAGATCGGCGCGCTGGAGGAGCAACTCGGGGTCATGCTGTTCCACCGCCATGCGCGCGGCCTGATCCTGACCGAGCAGGGCGAACTGCTCTATCGCACCGTGCGCGAGATGGCCGGCAAGGTGTCGATGACCGAGACTTTGCTGAAGGCCAGCCAGGACCAACCCAGCGGCCGGCTGAAGGTGACCACCACGGTCGGTCTGGGCTCGTTGTGGCTGACGCCGCAGATCCACGAATTCATCAAGCTCTATCCCGAGATCGACGTCAGCCTGCTGCTGTCGGACCAGGAACTCGACCTCGGCATGCGCGAGGCCGACGTGGCGATCCGCTTCGCCATGCCGCGCCAGCCCGGCCTGGTGCAGCGGCATTTGATGCAGGTCCACAGCCACGTCTATGCTTCGCAGGAGTACATCGCCCGCAACGGCAAGCCCGAGACGGTGGCCGATCTGGACCGGCACCACCTCATCATCTTCGGCGAGGATGCGCGCGCGCCGGTCGACGACATGAACTGGCTGATGCGCGAGGGGCTGGACGACGGCGGCGCCAACAACCGCCATATCGTGCTGCGCGTGAACAACATCTACGGCATGTTCCGCGCCTGCGAGAGCGGACTGGGCATCGCCTCCATACCTGACTACCTGGCTCGGGAATCGCCCAGGCTGGTGCGGGTGCTGCCGCAGGTGCCGGAACGGACGATCGATGTCTACTTCACCTACCCCGAGGAGCTACGTCACTCCAAGCGGGTCGCGGTTTTCCGCGATTTTCTGCTCAAGAAGGTTGCCGAAACTCCGTTTTGATTTTTTGACATAGTTATGAATCGGGAGCATGCCTGAAATGCCCAAAATTTGATAGTAAAGCAGGTCTAAAGGACTATTTATCAAACAGGTTCCTGTTGCGTCGCAGCACCGCTGCCGCCGGAACTTGGGGCCCTGATGTGAGTTAGGGCCAAGGATCTCTCGATCCTACGTCTCCCAGACGTGAAGCCTCCCTGTTTGACTTACCCCTAAGCCTCTGGCTTAGGGGTTTTTTTTGACTTATTCCGCCGCCTTGCCGCGACCGGCGCCGCCCAGGACCGCCGCGGTGTGCTCGCCGGTGGCCGGGGCTTTGCCGCGACTGGCGGCGCGCCGGCCGTTGAACGAAACCGGGGCATGGGTGAAGGCGGTGCGGCCGTCGACCGAGCGGTCGAGGATTCCGAGCGCCTCGGTCTGGGAATCGGCCAATACCTCGTCGACCCGGTTGATCGGCCCGCCCGGCACGCCGGCGGCATCCAGCTTCGCCGCCCAGTTCTCCTTGGTGTCGGTTTTCATGATGTCCTGAATCATGCCGACCAGCAGCTCGCGATGGGCCGAGCGCGCCTTGTTGTCGATGAAGCGCGGATCGGCCGGCCATTCCGGGTGCCCCAGCACCGCGCAGAACCGGCTCCAGAGCCGGTCGTTGCCCGGCGTCACCATCAGAGGGCCGTTGGCGGTGTCGAAGGCCTGGTAGGGGGTCAGGCTGGCATGGCCGGTGCCCTGGCGCTGCGGCAGCCTGCCGGAGGCGGTATAGGCGGCGACATGGGTGCTCATCCACATCAGCGCCGTCTCGAACAGCGAGGTGTTGACGATGCAGCCCTGGCCGGTGCGCGCCCGCTCCACCAGCGCCGCCAGGATGCCGATCGCTGTCCACATGCCGGTGCCGTAGTCGATCACCGAGGCGCCGATGCGGGCGGGCGGTCCGGACGGATCGCCGTTGACCGAGATCAGGCCGGAGAAGGCCTGCAGCAGCGGCTCGTAGCCGGGCTTGCGCGCCATCGGCCCGACATGGCCGAAGGCGCTGACGTCGGCGTAGATCAGGCGCGGGAAGCGCGCCAGCATCGCCTTGCCGTCGAGGCCGAATTTCTCCATCACCCCGGCGCGCATGTTGTGCAGGTAGATGTCGGCCTCGCCGATCAGCCGGATCAGGCCCTGGCGCTGCGCCTCGTCGTCGAGATCGACCGCCACCGATTTCTTGCCGCGGTTGATGGCGACGAAATTGACCGACGCATCGTCGATGAAGGGCGGGCCCCACAGCCGGCAGTCGTCGCCCGACGGCCGCTCGACCTTGATCACCTCGGCGCCGAGATCGGACAGGATCTGGCCGCAGAACGGGCCGGCCAGATTGGCGCCGAATTCCACCACCCTGATGCCCGCAAGCTGCATGGTTCCGCTCCCGCAAAACGTTCGTTGCGGGATGCTAACCCATTGCAGCGAGATGCGCCTACATGAAGAGGCGTTCGCCCTGCAGCTCCTTGTAGAGATGGGCGACCTGCTCGCCGTAGCCGTTGTAGAGCAGGGTGGGGACGCGCTCGTCGCTGCCCAGCGGCTTCTCGGTCGCCTGGCTCCAGCGCGGATGCGGCACGTCGGGATTGACGTTGGCCCAGAAGCCGTATTCCGAGCCCTGCAGCGTCTCCCAGAACGAACGCGGGCGCTTGTCGGTGAAGGTGAAGCCGACGATCGACTTCACCGACTTGAAGCCGTATTTCCACGGCACCGCCAGCCGCAGCGGCGCGCCGTTCTGCTTCGGGATCGGCTTGCCGTAGAGGCCGGTGGCGATGAAGGCCAGATCGTTGGTCGCTTCCGCCATGGTCAGGCCCTCGGTATAGGGCCAGGGATAGAGGAAATCGCGCTGGCCCGGCGCCATGCGCACGTCCTTGAAAGTCTGCATCCGCAGGTATTTGGCGTTGCCCAGCGGCCTTGCCAGCTCGACCAGCGCCTTCAGCGCAAAGCCGCTCCATGGCACCGCCATCGACCAGGTCTCGACGCAGCGATGGCGGTAGAGCCTTTCCTCCAGCGGCATCCTGGCCAGCAATTCGTCGATGCCGATTTGCATTTCCTGCTCGACCATGCCGTCGATCGTCACCGTCCAGGGCCGGATCTGCAGCCGGCGCGCGTCGCGGGCGATCGACTTGTCGGTGCCGTATTCGTAGAAATTGTTGTAGCTGATCGCCAGCCGCTCCTCGGTGACCGGCCGGTCGAGCGTGTAGGCCTCGTTGCGATTGACCGGATAGAGCTTGGCCGACGGATCGTCCGCTTCCTGCGCCCGCAGCGGATTGGCCAGCAAGGTCGAGGCGGCCAGGATCGTGCCGCTCGCCGTCACGCCTCTGATGAGCTGGCGCCGGTTCAGGTAGACCGCTTCCGGCGTTGCCGCCGCGTCGGGCAGTTCCCAGCCGCGCCTGCGCTTGATCAGCATGCTCTCTCCTTCCGCCCGCCGCCTTGCCCTCGATCTAGGCCGATGCGCCCGAGGCGGCAATTCACCATGGCGTGACTAGAGCGGATTCACACATTCTGACGGGATCGCTCGCGATTCCGTCGGAATGTGATTTGCTCTAGGTCCGTGCGCGTCAATGGGCGCCGGCGATGGTTTCGTGGCGACGCAGGCCGAGCCAGACGAAGACCTCGGCCATCAGGAACATCGGGCCGATCAGCGCCTGGAACAGATTGTCGACCAGCGCCGGGCGCCGGCCCTCGAAGACATGGCCGACGAGCTGGAAGATCCAGCCGCCGACGAACGCCAGGCCGAACACGATCCAGCCGGTGGCGGCGTCGGCCTGTGCGATGCGCTCGCCGAAATACCACATCGGCGCCAGCACCAGGATCATGGCCAGGCCGATGGCGCGGTCGAGCGCGATCCATAGCGCCAGGGCGGCCAGCCCGACCAGCAGGCCGACGCTGAGCGTCTGGCCGGCAATGTCGAAGCGCAGCCAGGCCAGGGGGATGAACAGCGAGAAGACGATCAGCGGTATGCCAATGAAATGCGTGGCGCGGTTGCGCCCGTCGCGGTGATAGCTGGCGTAGGTGGCGAGCTGGCGCTGGAAGAAGCTTGCGGCCATGGCGTCCTCCGGGGTTTGCCCAAGTTTAGGGCAAATCACGTTCTGACGGAATCGCGCGCGATACCGTCAGAACGTGTGAATCCGCCCTACCGCAAACCCCGGATGGGCCCAAATCAGGCTGCCGCTGTCGCCTGCTGGCGGACGCGGTCGGCCAGCTTGCCGCCCAGCTCCTGCAAATGGTCGAATTCGCAGCGGTAGGTGCCGACGCCAAAGGTGAGGGAGCGGATCTCGACGATCAGGCCCGGCATTTCCGATTCCGGCAGCAGCGCCTGCACCTCGTCCCAGCCGCGCCAGCCTTCGCGCGCGCTGAAGCCCAGGATCTGGCCGCGGCGGCTGGAGATCAGGCGCTGCACCTTGGCGGTGGCCTCGTTGGGCACCAGGAACGCCACTTTCAGGATCGGTTCCAGCAGCACCGGCTCGCATTTGGGCATGGCCTCGCTCAGCGCGATGCGGGCGGCCTGGCGGAAGGCCTGCTCCGAACTGTCGACGCTGTGGAAGGCGCCGTCGGTCAGCGTCACGCAGACGTCGACCACCGGGAAGCCCAGCGGGCCGTGCTTCATGTAGTCGTGCACGCCGGCTTCGACGCCGGGGATGTACTGGCGCGGAATGGCGCCGCCGACGATGGTCTCCTTGAACTCGATGCCCGCGCCGCGCGGCAGCGGGTTGATGTCGATATGCACGTCGCCGAACTGGCCGTGGCCGCCGGTCTGGCGCTTGAAGCGGCCGTGCTGCTTGGCGCTGCGGCGGATGGTTTCGCGATAGGCGACCTTGGGCAGAACCGCGCTGACCGGCACGTTGAAGCGGTTGGCCAGCCGTTCGATGGCGACCTGCAGGTGGATCTCGCCCTGGCCGGCCAGGATCAGCTCGGCGGATTCGGCGCGATGCTCGACGGCGAGGGCGGCGTCCTCCTCGCGCAGTTTCTGCAGGGCGGCGGAGAGCTTCACGTCGTCGGTGCGGTTCTTCGGCGCGATGGCGAGGGCGAAGACCGGCGTCGGCGCGGCGGGCCAGTCGGCCGCCTCGCTCAGCCCCTCGCTGCCCAGCCGCTGGCCGGTGGCGAGGTTTTCCAGCTTGGCGAGGCCGACGACCGCCCCGGCTTCCGCCTGCGCCAGCTTGGCCTGCTGGCCGCCCTGTAGCCGGTAGAGGCCTCCGATGCGCTGGCCGGCCAGCGACTGCCCGTCGCCCAGCGTGCCGCGCCATATGCGCGCCAGCGATAGCTTGCCGGTGTGCGGCTGGTGCAGCGTCTTGAACACCTCGGCGCAGACCGCAGCGCCGTTGAGTCCGCGCCGCTCAGCCGTCTCCGCCACCGTCGGCACGTCGTGCCGCAGCGCCTTCCACAGGCGCTGGACGCCGTGGTCGCGCTCGGCGCTGCCCAGCAGCACGGGCACGATCAGCTCCTTGCCGAATTCCTCGCGCAGGTCGCGGTAGATGGTGCTCTTCTCCGGCGCCACGTCGTCGAGCAGTTGCTCCAGCAGCCGGTCGTCGTAGTCGGCCAGCGCTTCCAGCATCTCGCGGCGCGCCTCGCTCTCGCGCGGCAGCATTTCGGCGGGCATCTCGATCAGGTCGGACGGCTTGCCGGGCTGGTAGCGATAGGCGCGCTCGCTGACCAGATCGACATAGCCGGTGATTTCCTCGGTGCCGTCGTTCTTCGCCGTGCGTATCGGCACCTGGCGCAGCACCAGCTTGCGGGTGGAGACGGTCTGCAGCGCGGCCAGCAGGTCGCGCACGCGCGTGCTGGCGTTCTCCATCTTGTTGACGAAGATCAGGTGCGGCACGCGGCGCTCCTCCAGCAGCCGCAGCAGCGGCGCCAGCGCGATGACGCGGGCGGGGTCGGGTTCGCACACCACGATGGCGGCGTCGGCGACCATCAGGGCGCCGGCGGCCTCGTGCTGGAATTCGATCGAGCCCGGGCAGTCGATGAAGTGGAAGGTCTCGCCCATCCACTCGGCCTGCGCCAGATTGACGTCGATGGTCATCTGCCGGTTGCGGGCTTCGGCGCTGGCATCGCCGAGCAGGGTCTTGTCGCGGGCGCTGCCCTTGCGGGGCAGGGCGCCGGCGGCGAACAGCAGGCTTTCCATCAGGCTGGTCTTGCCGCTGAGATAGGGGCCGCACAGCGCCACCGCGCGGGGTCCCCTGCCGGTTTCGGTTCCTTTTGCGTTTGCTGGATTGCTCATGGCCGCACCTCCCTGTCGCGGATCGACGATCCGCGAAGAAGCCCGGACGGCCGGTGCAACGCTCTACACCTGACTCGGAAACCGGCGCCGGGTGTTGTCGTACGGAGCAATGCTTTCACTGTCCTTCGACGGCGTCAACTCCGCCCCGGCATTCCGCGTCGCGGGTTGTGAAAACGCTTCGGTGTTCGATTCATTCCTTGATCTGGCGATTGCGCGGGGTCTCTAATATTCGCGTCACGGTCGCCGCGACGAGCGGGAGCGAGCGTTCAGCGCTGGTCCTTGGTTTTCGCTGCAGTGGCACGGCAAGGACCGTCGGCCGGGAGTTGTCCGGCTGGAAACAAGGTCCGTCCTGGGTGAGGAGCAGGCGCGTGAGACAGCAGCGCGTAACGCAGCAGGCGATCGTCTTCGCCATTTTCGTGGTCCTTTTCGCCGTTTTCGCACTGCTGCTGCCGGGCTTCTTCAGCGCGTCGAACATGCTGGCGCTGCTGCAGAACGTGGCCATTCTGGGCATTCTCGGGCTTGGCATGGCCATGGTGGTGATCGGCCGCGGCATCGATATCTCGATGATCGCAGCCCTTGCCGTGCCGCCCGGGCTGGTGCTGCAGATGGTGCAGAACGGCTACAGCCCCTCGGTTGCGGTCCTGGCCGCGCTGGCGCTGGTGCTGGCTTTCGGTTTGATCAACGGCTGGCTGGTCGCCTATGCCGAAGTGCCGTCGCTGTTCACCACCCTGGCCTCGGGACTGTTTCTGGCCGGGCTGGGGCAGGTCTCGTTCTTCCAGCTCGACGTCGTGCAGTGGCCGGCCGCCCTCGACGGGCTGGGCTGGTTCGGCCGCGGCGGCATCCTGGGCGTGCCCATGCCCGTGGTCATGTTCGGCATCGCCGCCCTGGTGATCGCCCTGTTCCTGCGCCGGACGCGGCTGGGCGCCTATATCTACGCCATCGGCGACAATCCGTTCGGCGCCCGCACCACCGGCATCCCGACCCGGCCGGTCATCGTGCTGCAGTATGTCCTGGCGGCGCTGATTGCCGGCTTCGCCGGGTTCGTGATGGCGGCGTCGATCAATTCGATGCCGACCCGCATCTACAACTCGACCATGATCTACGACGTGATCCTGGTGGTGGTGCTGGGCGGCATCGGTCTGTCCGGCGGCCGCGGCGGCGTGCCCAACGTGATCATCGGCACGCTGCTGATCGGCACCATGCTCAACGGCATGACGATTCTCGATTTTTCCTATTCGGCGCAGAACCTGGTGAAGGGCGTGGTGCTGCTGATCGCGATCCTGACCGACTCCTTCCTCAATCCGCGCAACGAGGAAACCGCGCAGCAGGGAGATATCTGACGCAAGTGTGAATCGGCGTATCCCCAAATCGGAACAACCGGAGGAAACAGCAATGCAAAGCAGGACTCGTGCAATGGTGAGGCGCTCACTGGCCGGCATGGCCGTGGCCGCCGGCCTGATCGGCCTTTCGCAGACGGCACTGGCGCAGGGCAAGGGGCTGGATGAACCGTTCCGCGCCGGCTACCTGAAGGCGCTGGAAGGCAGGACCGTGGCCTATGTCCCGGTGGCGATGGGGTTCGACCTGGCGCAGGGCTGGCTGCAGGGTCTGAAAAAGGAGCTCGATCCGCTCGGCGTCAAGGTCGTCACGCGCGATCCGAACTGGAGCACCAATGCCGGCGCCCAGGCGGTGACGACGCTGATCGCGGAGAAGCCCGACGTCATCGTGGTGCATAATCCCGACGTGCAGACCTACGCCCGCCTGCTGCAGCGCGCCGAACGGGAGGGCATCCACATCATCCAGATCAACATGCGCTCGAGCTATCCGACCGCGGCCTATGTCGGCGCCGACTGGATCGAGATCGGCGAGAAGGTGACGACGGCGGTGGTCGATGCCTGCAAGGGCAAGTCCAACAAGATCGCCATCATGCAGGGCCAGCTCTCCGCCGCCGCTTCGGCCTATACGCTGAAGGGCGTCGAGAACATCCTGGCGAAGAATCCCGACGTCAAGGTGGTGTCGAGCCAGGCGGCGGACTGGGACGCCAACAAGGCCAAGGGCATCGCGCAGACCGTGCTGAAGCAGCATCCCGACCTGTGCGGTATCGTCGGTTTCTGGGACGGCATGGACATCGGCACGGCGGCGGCGATCAAGGAGGCCGGGCTGCAGGGCAAGGTATTCCTGGCGACTTCGGGCGGCGGCGAGCAGAAGGGCGCCTGCGACCAGGTGATGAATGGTTCGTTCGACTACGACATCAGCTACGACGTGCCGACCCAGGCCTCGACTATGGCGGCGCTGATCAAGTTCCTGGTGCAGTCCAAGGTCAAGCCCGGCGACGTGCAGACCTCGATCTACACGACGCTCATTCCCATCACCAAGGAGAACGCCGGCAAGCCCGGCACGTGCTGGACGCTCAACAGGAGCTGAGCGGCATCCTGGTCAGGCAACATGCGGGCCGGCCCCCGGGGCCGGTCTCGCCTTCCTCCGGTTTTCGTCGAGCGGGTTGTCCATGAGCGAAACACTGATGCGGCTGCGGTACAAGTACTGGCCGGACCACCTGCTCGGCGAGATCCTGTCCAAGCGCTGGACCGAAACCGGCGTGCCAGTGATGGTGCTGGTCGTCGTGGTCTTCGTGCTCAGTCAGCTGATGGACGGCTTCTTCGCTCCCGCCATCCTGTCCGACACCGCCCGCCAGGCCAGCGAGATCGGCTTCATCGTCTTCGGCATGGCGCTGGTGATGATCGTGGGCGGCATCGACCTGTCGGTCGGCTCGATGTTCGCGCTGACCAATTTCTGCGCCCTCTATCTCATGCATGTGCTGGGATGGCCGGTGGCGGCGGCGGTGCCGGCGACGCTGCTGTTCGGCGCGGTTCTCGGAGCCGTGAACGGCATCCTGATCGGCTATTTCCGCCTGCGCGCCTTCATCACCACCCTGATCACGCTGATCATCTACCGCGCGCTCTACGACCTGCTGATCTTCGACTATTCGACCCAGATCGCGGCCGGCTTTCCCGATTCGGCGACCTGGGATTTCCTGGGCATGGGCGAGGTCTACGGCATCCCCGTCGTGGCCATCGTCTACGTGCTGCTGGCGATCTTCGGCCATGTCTTCCTGACCCGGCTGCGGCCGGGCTGGCACATCACCGCCATCGGCGGCTCGCGCCGCTCGGCCTACAATTCGGGCATCGCCGTGCGCCGCACCATCGCCATGTGCTACGTCGCCAGCGGCGTGCTGTCGGCGCTGGGCGGCGTCTTCTTCGCCTCGCGCCTGGCGACGGTCGGCGGCGATATCGGCGTCGGGCTGGAAGTGCTGGTGCTGACCGCGGCGGTGCTGGGCGGCATCAGCCTGGGCGGCGGCAACGGGTCGGTCACCAAGGCGGTGGTCGGCACGCTGATCGTGCTGCTGATCACCAACAGCCTGGTGTCGCTGTCGGTGCCCGGCGGCGTCAACCGCATGGTGCTGGCCGGCATCCTGCTGGCGGCGGCCGTGATCGACATTCGCTGGCTGAAGAACCGGCACCGCATCATCAGTAAGGTCTATGTCGCGCCTTCCTACCACGACATGCCGGAACTGCCCTCGACGGCGCCCGACAGCGGCACGGCCTGGGCGCAGAACGACAAGCTGCGCGACGTCGAGGCCATCGGCCTGGGCGAAATTGAGGCGCCGGAGGACGTGCTGCTCGACCGGCACGACAATCTCTTCGCCGGCTCGCGCCACGGCGACATCATCCGCTTCTTCCCGCCCGACTACAAACGCTGGGAGGTCTACGCCCATATCGGCGGCCAGCCGCTGGGCATGGCCTTCGATCGCGACGACAATCTCTATGTCTGCATCGGCGGCATGGGCCTCTACCGCATCACGCCCGAGCGCAAGGTGGAGAAGGCGACCGACGAGACCAACCGCAGCTGGAGTTCGGTCACCGACGACAGCCGTCTGCGCCTGGCCGACGATCTCGACATCGCCGATGACGGGCGCATCTTCTTCTCCGAGGCGACGGTGCGCTACGAGATGCACGAATGGCCAGTCGACGGGCTGGAGGCGCGCGGCAACGGGCGCATCGTCTGCTACGACCCCAACACCAACACCACCCACACCGCCGTGCGCGGCCTGAAATTCCCCAACGGCATCTGTATTGCCAGCGATGGCCAGTCGATCCTGTTCGCCGAGACTTTCGGCTGCTCGGTCAAGCGCTACTGGTTCGACGGGCCGAAGAAGGGCAAGGTCGAGGTGGTGATGGAGAATCTGCCGGGCTACCCGGACAACATCAACCTCGCCTCCGACGGTAATTACTGGCTGGCCATGGTCGGCATGCGCTGCCCCGCCCTCGACCTGGCCTGGCGCATGCCCGGCTTCCGCAAGCGCATGGCCAAGCGCGTGCCGGTGGACGAGTGGCTGTTCCCCAACATCAACACCGGCTGCGTCGTCAAGTTCAACGAAAAGGGCGAGGTGCTGGAATCGCTGTGGGATCTGGGTGGCCTGCACCATCCCATGATCACCTCCATGCGCGAGCACAAGGGCCATCTCTATCTCGGTGGCATCCTCAACAACCGCATCGGCCGCTACAAGCTGCAGGGCGCCGACCCCGACTACGTGCAGTACGACCGGCGCTGGGGGAAGGGCCGATGATCCAGGCGCTCCGGTCCCTGTCGAACCGCTTCCTCGGCCGCGGCGATGCCGCCATCACCGTGCCGCCGATGGACGGCGCGCTCAAACCCAACCGACTGATCGAGGACGCCGAACTGCTGGCGACGTTCGACGATCCGCAGGACATGGCCAGCGACGGCGCATCGCTGCTGCTGGCCGACGGCAACAAGGTGCGGCGCTGGCAGAACGGTGCGGGCGTCGAGATCGCCTCGTTCGACAAGCCGGTGACGGGGCTGGCCTGCCTGCAAGACGGCGGGCTGGCCGTGGCGCTGGCCGGCACCGAAATCGCCATCAAGGGTGGCGCGCGGGACGGCAAGAGCTGGAGCAGCGCGGCGGGTAGGCCGTTCGTGGCGATCAACGCGCTGTCGGTCGGCGCCACTGGCGCCATCCACGCCACCGACGGCTCGCGCCAATATCCCGCCGAGCAATGGTGCCACGACCTGATGGAGCTGGGTCGTAGCGGCCGCGCCATCGTCATCGACACGAGCGGCGAGGCGCGCGAGATCGCCGGCGGCCTGCACTACGCGTTCGGCGCCTGTGAGGCCGACAGCGATGTCTGGGTCAGCGAGAGTTGGCGCCATCGCGTCATGGCCTGTCCGGCCGGCGGCGGCAAGGGCCACGTCGTGGTCGACCGCCTGCCGGGCTATCCCTCGCGCCTGACGCCGGCCACAGGCGGCGGCTTCTGGCTGACCGTGTTCGTCACCCGCACCCTGCTGGTCGAGTTCGTGCTGCGCGAGCACGGCTATCGCCGCCGCATGATCGACGAGATCGACCCGCGCTACTGGGTGGCGCCGGCCCTGACCTCGGGCAACACCTTCCTCGAACCGCTGCAGGGGGCGCATATAAAGACCATGGGCGTGCTCAAGCCCTGGGCGCCGCCGCGCTCCTACGGGCTGGTGATCCGCCTGGCGCCGGACGGGCTGCTGCGCTACTCGCTGCACAGCCGCGTCGACGGCAAGAATCACGGCGTGGCGGCGGCCGTCGAGCTGGACGGTTTCCTCTATTTGCTGGCGAAGGGGCCGAAGCGGCTGCTGCGCCTGTCGATCGCCGATGCCGAGCGGAGCCTGGGCCTATGAGCGACGCCATCCTGGAACTGCGCAAGGCGACCAAGAAATACGCCGGCGTACCGGCGATCGAGGACGTCGACTTCACCCTGCGGCGCGGCGAGATCCATGCGCTGGTAGGCGAGAACGGGGCGGGCAAGTCGACACTGACCAAGGTCATGGCCGGCGTCGTGCCGCTCACCTCCGGCGAAATGGCGATCGAGGGCAAGGTCGCGAACCCGCGCACGCCCAACGAGGCGCGCGAGCTGGGCGTCGCCATGGTGTTCCAGGAGAACAGCCTGGTGCCGACCATGACGGTGGCGCAGAACCTGTTCCTGGGACAGGAGAAGTACTTCAACCGCCTGCGCGGCATCTATATCGCCGCCCAGCAGTTCCTGCAGTCGCTGAACTTCGACGTGGCGCCGACGGCGACGGTGAGCCTGCTGGGCGCGGCCAAAAAGCAGATGGTCGAGATCGCCCGCGCCGTGCTGCACAACGCCCGCGTCATCATCTTCGACGAGCCGACCGCCAGCCTGACGCCGGAGGAGAAGAAATACTTCTTCGACCTGATGCTGGAGCTGAAGAAGCGCGGCGTCTCCATCATCTTCATCTCGCACGCGCTGGAGGAGGCGCTGTTCATCTCCGACCGCATCACCGTGCTGCGCGACGGCAAGCACGTGGTCACCGACGACACGGCGAAGTTCGACCGCGCCCGTATCGTGCAGGCCATGGTCGGCCGCGACCTGTCGCAGACCGTCTATGGCCAGCGCAAGACCAGCCTGCGTCCCGCCGGCCGGCGCGTGCTGTCGGTGCAGAATTTGCGCATGGCGTCGATGGTGAAGAACAATTCGCTGTCGGTGTTCGCCGGCCAGGTCACCGGCGTCTTCGGCCTGGTCGGCGCGGGCCGCACCGAGACCTTCAAGGTGGTGGCCGGCGTCATCAAGCGCGATTTCTTCCATGGCGGCGAAGTGCTGCTGCACGACAAGCCGGTGCGCTACCTGGTGCCCGCGCCGGCCATCCGCGACGGCATCGCCTATGTCACCGAGGAGCGCAAGGTCGAGGGCTTCTTCGAGACCATGTCGATCTCGCGCAACATCTACATGGGGCTGCTGGCCAAGCTGCGCGGCAAGCGCAAGCTGGTGTCGAACCGCGAGGCGGCCAGCGTGGGCGAGAAATGGATCAAGGCGCTGAACATCCGCGCCATCTCGGGCGATGCCAAGGCGGTGGAACTGTCGGGCGGCAACCAGCAGAAAGTAGTGATCGCCAAGTCGCTGGTGCAGGAACCCGATCTGATCATCTTCGACGAGCCCACGCGCGGCGTCGATGTCGGCGCCATCACGGAAATCCACCGCCTGATCAACGATCTGGCCGATCAGGGCAAGGCGGTGGTGGTGATCTCCTCCTACCTGCCGGAAGTGATGGCGCTGTCGGACCGGCTGCTGGTCTGCCGCCAGGGCAAGGTGGTGGAGGAATTCTCCGCGCTTGAGGCGACGGAAGAGAAGATCATGTACGCCGCCATCCACTGACCGCCGTAGGCGCAACGAAAAAGGGCGGCCACCGGCCGCCCTTTCCGTTTGAGATGTTCTCGATACCTACTGCAGCGCCGCGCAGGCGCGCTGGATGCGCCGGCAGGCCTCTTCCAGCGCCTCGGTCGAGGTGGCGTAGGAGATGCGGAAATGCGGCGCCAGGCCGAAGGCCGAGCCCTGCACCACCGCCACGCCTTCGCTTTCCAGCAGGTAGGTAACGAAATCGGTGTCGCTCTCCAGCACCTTGCCCTGCGGCGTCTTCTTGCCGATCACGCCGGCGCAGGAGGGGAAGACGTAGAACGCGCCCTCCGGCCGCGGGCAGGTGATGCCCTTGGCCTGGTTCAGCATCGACACGACCAGATCGCGGCGCTGCTTGAACACCACGTTCTGCTCGGCGATGAAATCCTCCGGCCCGTTCAGCGCCGCCACCGAGGCGGCCTGGCTGATCGAGGAGGCGTTCGACGTGCTCTGCGACTGGATCGTGTCCATCGCCTTGATCAGCTCGACCGGGCCGGCGGCATAGCCGATGCGCCAGCCGGTCATGCAATAGGCCTTGGACACGCCGTTCATGGTCAGGGTGCGGTCGAACAGCTTCGGCTCGACCTGGGCCGGGGTGCAGAACTTGAAGTCGTCGTAGACGATCTTCTCGTACATGTCGTCGGTCAGCACCCAGACCTGCGGATGGCGCACCAGCACGTCGGTCAGCGCCTTCATCTCGTCCCAGCTATAGGCGGCGCCCGTCGGGTTGGACGGCGAGTTCAGGATGATCCACTTGGTGCGCGGCGTGATCGCCTTCTCCAGGTCGGCGGGCTGGATCTTGAAGCCCTTGTCGGCCGCCCCGACCACCACCACCGGCTTGCCGTCGGCCAGCAGCACCATGTCGGGATAGGACACCCAGTAGGGGGCGGGGATGATGACCTCGTCGCCCGGATCGAGCGTGGCCATCAGGGCGTTGTAGATCACCTGCTTGCCGCCGTTGCCGACGATGACCTGGTTGGGCTGGTACGCAAGCCCGTGGTCGCGCTTGAGCTTGGCGCAGATCGCCTGGCGCAGCGCGGGCGTGCCGGCGGTGGGCGTGTACTTGGTGTCGCCCTTTTTCATGGCCTCGACCGCGGCGTCCTTGATGTGCTGCGGCGTGTCGAAATCGGGCTCGCCGGCGCCCAGCCCGATCACGTCGCGGCCCGCCGCTTTCAGCTCCGCCGCCCGCGTGGTGACGGCGATGGTCGGCGACGGCTTGATGCGGCCCAGACGCTGGGCAAGGAAGGGCATGACGAAACTCCCCGGAAAAAGCGGAAAAACGCGGGGCGGACCTTAGCCGTAGCACCTGTGGGCCGCAAGCGGCGTGCCCTGCAGGCCGGGTCGGGCTTGCCTGCAGAAATCGCAGTTTTGCCCCGTTGTGACCCCGCCGCCGCCCGATCCCCTTGCTGCCATGGTGCAAGCAAACCGGGCAGCGGAGGGGTCATGCCGGCCAGACGAAAAACCTGGAGCCGCACCATCGTCGAGGGCGTGGCGATGATCGGGGTCGTGCTGCTGGTCGGGCTGGTGGCCCACGCCGCCCATCTGCTGCGCTGACCGGCCGACGCCGGCGATTGCAAACTCTCTCTCCCCGTCGCAGCATTGCGGAAAGAGCAGGGGGAGAGCGATGAAACAGGTGCAGTTCGCCCAATTCGGCGTCCCCTCGCAGGTCGGCCGCTGCGTCGAGGTGCCCGATGTCGGTGAACCGGGTCCGGGCGAAATCGTGTTCGAGGTCCTGGCCTTCCCGATCAACCCCGCCGATCTCTCCTTCCTGACCGGCCGCTACGCCAGCCGGCCGCCGCTGCCGGCAACGCCGGGCGCGGAAGGGATCGGGCGGGTGCTGAAAGTCGGCGCCGGCGTCACCGACTTGAAGCCGGGCGACCGCGTCATCAACCTGCTGCGCGAGAACTGGACCCAGCGCCGGCGCGTGCCGGCCGAGCAGGCGATCAAGGTGCGCGGCGACATACCCCTGGAACAGGCGGCGATGCTGCGCATCAACCCGCCCACCGCCCTGCTGCTGCTGGAAGACATCGTCGATCTGCAGCCGGGCGACTGGATCGTGCAGAACGGCGCCAATTCGGCGGTCGGCAAAATCCTGATCGGTCTGGCGCGCGAGCGCGGCATCCGCACCGTCAACATCGTGCGCCGGCCGGCGCTGGCCCAACCGCTGCAGGCGCTGGGTGCCGATGCGGTGGTGGTCGATGACGGCGGCGATCTGGCCGCCAGGGTGCGGCAGGCGGCCGGCAACCAGCCGGTCAGGCTGGCGATCGACTGCGTCGGCGGCCAGGCGACGCGGCAACTGGTCGATGCGGTGTGCGATGGCAGCACGGTCTGCGTCTATGGCGGGCTGGCCGGCGAGGACAGCGCTGCGCCGACCCATGCGCTGGTGTTCCGCGGCGTGAGCGTCACCGGCTTCATGCTGGGCCGCTTCCTGATGCGCCGCAACCGGGCGCAGATCACCGCCATCTACGAGTTGCTGGCGCAGCGCATCGCCGATGGCCGCCTCAACGTGCCGGTCGAGAAAATCTACCCCATCGAGGACATCGCCCAGGCGCTGAAGCACAGCGAGGATTACGGCCGCGACGGCAAGATCCTGGTGGCGCCCAACGGCAAGCTGGGCTGATCGCAGGCTTGCGCCGGATCAATGCCGCGCCGCCGGGCCGGGTCCAGGCTGGTTCATCTTCGCGGGGAGGGAGCGATGCCCGGGGCCCGGTACATGCAGGCGATGGTGATGGACCGTCCGGCGCGGCCGCTGGCGGCGCGGCGGATTCCGCGGCCGGAGGCGGGACCGGGCCGGATTCTCATCAAGGTGGCGGCCTGCGGCGTCTGCCGCACCGACCTGCACGTGCTGGACGGCGAGTTGCAGCATGCCCGCCTGCCGCTGGTGCCCGGACACGAGATCGTGGGTGAGGTGGCGGCATTGGGCACCGGCGTCGAGCGCTTCGCCCTGGGCCAGCGCGTCGGCGTGCCGTGGCTGGGCTGGACCTGCGGGCTGTGCGAATACTGCCGCTCGGGGCGCGAGAATCTCTGCCCGCAGGCGCGCTTCACCGGCTACCAGCTCGATGGCGGCTATGCCGAATACGCCGTGGCCGACCAGCGCTACTGTTTCGCCATCCCCGACGCCTATGGCGATGCCGAGGCCGCACCGCTGCTGTGCGCCGGGCTGATCGGCTATCGCGCCTTCGCCAAGGCGGGCGAGGCGCGCCGTATCGGCATCTACGGCTTCGGCGCGGCGGCGCACATCGTGGCGCAGATCGCCGTGCATGACGGACGTTCGGTGTTCGCCTTCACGCGCGCCGGCGACGAGGCGGCGCAGGTCTTCGCCCGCTCGCTGGGCGCGATCTGGGCCGGCTCGTCGGAAGAGCGGTCGCCGGAACCGCTCGACGCGGCGCTGATCTTCGCGCCGGTCGGCGCGCTGGTGCCGGCCGCCTTGCGGGGGCTGCGGCCGGGCGGGCGGGTGGTCTGCGCCGGCATCCACATGAGCCCGATCCCCTCCTTCCCCTACGACATCCTGTGGCAGGAGCGCGAGATCGTCTCGGTCGCCAACCTGACGCGCGCCGACGGCGAGGCGTTCATGGCGCTGGCGCCGCGCGTGCCGGTGCGCACCCATGTCGCACCCTACCCGCTGCTGCGCGCCAACGAGGCGCTGGAGGATCTGCGCCATGGCCGCCTGCAGGGTGCGGCCGTTCTGATGTGCTGAGAGTCAGGCCGCCTGATCGACCGGCTTCAGCTCCACCGCCACGCCGAACGTGTGGTGGCCGCCGCCCAGGATGACGCCGCGCACCGGCGAGACGTCGGAGAAGTCGCGGCCCCAGGCCAGCAGCACGTGCTGGTCGCTCACCACCATGTCGTTGGTGGGATCGACGTCGATCCAGCCGGCCTTTTCGCCGCACCACACCGAGACCCAGGCATGGCTGGCATCGGCGCCGCGCAGCGCCTCCTGTCCCGGCCGCGGCCTGGTGCGGATGTAGCCCGAGACGTAGCGGCCGGCCAGGCCCAGCGAGCGCAGGCAGCCGATCTGCACATGGGCGAAATCCTGGCACACGCCGCGGCGCAGTTTCATCACCTGCAGCAGCGGGGTGGAGATGTCGGTGGCGTCCGGGTCGTAGGCGAAATCCTTCTTGATGCGATGCGTCAGGTCGATCGCGGCCTCCATGATCGGCCGGCCGGGCGTGAAGGAGGGCAGCGCGTAGTCCAGCAGCTCGGGATGGCCGGCGATCAGCGGCGAGCGGTGCACGAATTCGTTGGCCTCGACGAAGCGCGGGAAACCGTCGTTCCATAGCTTCTCGCGCACCGCTTCCCAAGCCGGGCTGGCGGCAGGATCGCCGATCGGCGGATAGGCGACGTCGATGCGCGAGCGCACCTCGACGATGAAATTGTCGTGCGTCTCCTTCAGCGCCAGGAAGGTGACGGTGTTGCCGAAATGGTCCACTGCTTCGCGCACCTCGCTGGCGCGCGGGGCGGAGACGATCTCGCTCGACAGCACCTTCTGGAACGGCAATGCGCGCGCCCTCAGGTGCAGCGAATGCCAGGCCAGGTCGACCGGGCTGGCATAGGCGTAGGAGGTGCGGTGCGAGAGATCGTACAGCATCAGGCCGACAGCGCGGCGCGCTGCGAGCCCAGCGCCTGCGCCGCCGGGACATGGGTGAAATAGGCGCGGGTGATGGCGTTGGACAGCGCCCGCAGGCCGTGTGCGCTCTCCTCCAGCAGGTCGCGCAGCATGGCAAGCGGCACGCCCTCGTTCTGGCGGATGACGTCGCCGCGGTCGAACATACGGACGACGCCGTTCAGGTCGTTGGCGATCTCCGACACCGGCAGCACCGTCAGCTCGCCGGGGCGCCGGGGCAGGGCGGCCAGATGCTCGTCCAGCCGCCGCAACTGGAAGGCCAGCGAGCGTGGATTGCTGTCGTCGGCCAGCACCAGGTCGAGCACCGGGGCGGGCTGCAGGGCGGCGAGGTAGCGGGAGCGATAGGTGATGGTCGAATCGCACAATTCCAGCGCCAGCCGCAGCGCCGGCTCCCACGCCACCGGCTGCAGCGCGAAGGCGCCCAGCGCGCCGTGGCTGATATAGATGCCGCGTTCGACGCGCCGGCCGATGTCGAGGAAGCGCCAGCCCGCCCCGCGCGTCATGTTCTCCGACGACAGGCCGGCGAAGGTGGCGGCGAAGCGGATCATCTCGTCGAGGGCGGCGATCAGCCGGTCGAGATCGCCGAAGCCGTGGCCGAGGCGGCGGCGCGTGGCGCCCAGCATGGTGTTGACCGCCTGCCACATGTCGACCGACAGCCGGTCGCGCACCGAGGCGGCCAGGCGCTGGATGGCGTGGAACGTATCGTGCAGCGGCTGGTCGGGGCCGGTGGCCTGGGTCAGCGCCTGGGCCAGCACGCGCGAATCGGGCGGCGCCTGGGCGGCGGCGGTGTCGATCAGGCTGAAATTCTCCAGAGAATAGGCCAGCGCGCGCAGCTCCGCCATGTCGCGCGGGCCCAGCGTGCCGGCGGCCAGCCGCCCCAGTGCGGCGCGCAGCAGGCGGGCGCCGTTGTCCAGCCGCTCGACGTAGCGGCCGAGCCAGAACAGATTGTCGGCGGCGCGCGAGGGCAGCACCGCGCCGGTGCGGTCCGGCGCCAGGCGCTGCGGTGCGCCGGCGGTGGCGCCGGCGATGCGCGATTCGTCGCTGGTGAGAACCCAGACGTCCTTGCCGATGCCGTGGTGCTGCAGCGGCGAGCGGAAGAACTCGCCATGCGTCATCGGCACGCGGCCATGGCCGCCGGGCATGACGTGATAATCGTTGCCGTCGCGCACCAGGAAGACGCGCACGATGACCGGATGCGGCATCAGCCCGCCATTGGTCCAGGTCGGCGCCACCGACGGCGCCACCAGGCGCTGGGCGACATAGGCGGCAGGCCGGCGGCGCAGGCGGTCGGCCAGCGCCTTCTGCTCCGGCTCGTCCAGGCTTGCCGGCAGCACCGGTTCCTCGTGCCGGCCGAAGCAGCGGCGGATGGCGTAGCCGGCGAGATCGCCGACCACTTCTTCCAGGGCCACCGCCTGGCCGCACCACAGCGCCGGCACATGCGCAATCCGCAGCTCCTCGCCCAGCAGGTGGCGGCACAGCCCAGGCAGGAACGGCGACAGGGCCGGCGTCTCCAGCACGCCGCTGCCGATGCCGTTGGCCAGCGCAAGCTGTCCCGAACGGGCGGCCTGCATCATGCCGACCACGCCGTCGGTGGAGTTGGAGTGCAGCTCCAGCGGATCGCACTGGCTGCTCTCGACCCGGCGCAGCAGCACGTCGACCGGTTTCAGCCCGTCCAGGGTCTTCAGCGCCACCCGCCCGTCGCGCTCGGCGAGGTCGGCGCCCTCGACCGGCGTCAGGCCCAAAGCGCGGGCGAGATAGACGTGCTCGAAATAGGAATCGTGCTCCGGTCCTGGCGTCAGCAGCGCCATGTGCGGGCTGGACTTGGTCGGCGCCGCCAAGGTCTGCAGCGCGTTCTGCCACAGGTCGAAGAAGGGCCGCAGCGGGCTGATCGGCTGCGAGCGGAATATCTCCGGCATGGTGCGCGCCAGCACGCGCCGGTTCTCCAGCGCATAGCCGATGCCGGCCGCCAGCTCGGTGCGGTCGGCCAGCACGCGCCAGCCGCCGTCGGGCAGGCGCACCAGGTCGGCGGCGTAGCATTGCAGCATCCCCGCTGGCGGCATGTCCGGATCGCGCGCTGGCCGCAGGAAGTCGGGATTGGCGAACACCAGGCCAGGCGGCAGCAGCCCCTCGTGCAGCAAGCGCTGGCGGCCGTAGATGTCGGACAGGATCAGGTTCAGCAGATGCGCGCGCTGGCTCAGGCCGGCCTCGATGAAGGTCCATTCCGCGGCGGTCAGGATGACGGGCAGCAGGTCGAACTGCCACTGATGCTCCGCGCCGCGCGGATCGGCATAGGCGTTGTAGAGCGCGCCGTTCTCGGCCAGCAGCTTGCGCGCGGCTTCGGTGCGTTCGGCCAGCCCGTTGCCCGGCAGCGAGTTGACGGCGGAAAGCAGCGTCTGCCAGTGCGGCCGCACGCCGCCCTGGCCCGTGACCATTTCGTCATGGGCCTGGTCGAGGTCGGCCAGCGCGGGCGCTTGCCTCGGGGCGGATTGCGTGGACATCGGCGGTCAAACGACGCGGCAAGCGTTCCGGTTGTTGCGGCGGGCGGACTGTATCAGCCTTTGCGCTGCCAGCGAAGGTCGAGGGTCAGCGGATGCTCCGGCGCGTGCGCTTCCGCCGCCGCCAGCATCGCGCCCTGGCTGTGGCCGAACGGGAAGAAGCGGGCGCGGCGGCGCGCTTCGGCGGCGTTGGCGTTGACCGGGAACTGCTCGAAATTGCGGCCGCCGGGATGGGCGACGTGATAGGTGCAGCCGCCCAGCGAGCGGTTGTTCCAGCCGTCGAACAGGTCGAACACCAGCGGCGCCTGCGGCGGGATGGTCGGATGCAGGGCGGATGCCGGCTGCCAGGCGCGGTAGCGCAGGCCGGCGACGTATTCGCCCTCGACGCCGGTCGAGCGCAGCGGCAGGCGCCGCCCGTTGCAGACCACGACGTGACGCGGATCGACCATGCCGGCGACCTTGATCTGCATGCGCTCGACCGAGGACTCGACGAAGCGGACGGTGCCGCCGGCCGCACCTTCCTCGCCCAGCACGTGCCAGGGCTCCAGCGCGTGGCGCAGCTCGATCTCGACGTTGCGGTAGGCGACCTTGCCGATCTCCGGGAAGCGGAACTCGAAATGCGGCGCGAACCAGGCGAGGTCGAAATCGTAGCCACCGCGGCCCAGATGCTCGATCACGTCGGCGAAATCCTGGCGCACGAAATGCGGCAGCATGAAATCGTCGTGCAGGCGGGTGTTCCAGCGCACCAGGTCGGCTTCGTAGGGTTCGTTCCAGAAGCGGGCGACCAGGGCGCGCAGCAGCAATTGCTGGGTCAGGCTCATGCGCGCATGCGGCGGCATCTCGAAGGCGCGCAGCTCCAGCAGGCCGCGCCGGCCGCCGGCGTTGTCGGGCGAGAACATCTTGTCGATGCAGAACTCGGCGCGATGGGTGTTGCCGGTGACGTCGACCAGCGTGTTGCGGAAGACGCGGTCGACCAGCCACGGCTCGCTGCGCTTACCGGCCATGACCTGCTGGAAGGCGATCTCCAGCTCGTACACCGCATCGTTGCGCGCCTCGTCGACCCGCGGGTGCTGGCTGGTCGGGCCGATGAACAGGCCGGAGAACAGGTAGGACAGCGAGGGATGGTTGTGCCAGAAGCCGACCAGGCTCTTCAGCAGGTCGGGCCGGCGCAGGAACGGCGAATCGGCCGGCGTGGTGCCGCCCAGCACCATGTGGTTGCCGCCGCCGGTGCCGACATGGCGACCGTCGAGCATGAATTTCTCGGTGCCCAGCCGGCACTGGCGCGCCTCCTCGTAGATGCCGGTGGTGCGGTCGGTCAGTTCGTCCCATTTCGCCGAAGGGTGGATGTTGACCTCGATGACGCCCGGATCGGGCGTGACCGAGAAATGCGCCAGCCGCGGATCGGCCGGCGGCAGGTAGCCTTCGATGAAGACCGGCTGCTTCAGCTCCGCCGCGGTCGCCTCGATGGCGGCGACCAGTTCGAGATAGTCCTCCACCGTATGGGTGGGTGGCATGAAGACGTGCAGGTGTCCGTCGCGCGGCTCGAAAACCATGGCGGTGCGCACCACCCACGGCGCCGATTCGCCCTTGGCCGGCTTGGGCGGCAGAACCTGTTCGCGCCGTCCGGGCATGGCGTCGCCCGATATGGCGGCCGGCGCGCCGCGCTCGAACGCCTGACGCGGCGGCAGCTTCTCCTGCGGTGCCATCGGATCGGACTCGGTCGACCACGGATAGTCCCTGTCCACGACCCAGGGCAGGGAATCGAGCGGCAGGCGGTAGCCGATCGGCGAATCGCCGGGGATGAGATAAAGGCGTTCAGGCCGCAGGAACCAGGCGCCGCTCTTCCAGCGCCGCCCGTTGCCGGCGCTGCGCTCGATCGGCAGCACGTAGCCGACCACCGATTCCAGGCCCTGCTCGAAGACGCGCGCCAGTCGCTCGCGCTCCAGCGGATCCTTCAGCCTGGCGTCGAGCGGATCGACGTTCACCGGCAGCCGCCGCTCGCGCCACAGGTAGTACCAGGAATCCTCGTAGGCGGGGATGGCGAACTCGGGATTGATGCCCAGCCGCTTGGTCAGCACGGTGGCGAAGCGGCGTGCCGCCAGCTCGTCGGCGCCGCAAGGCTGCTCGTCCTTCGCCCACAGCTCCGGGTTGGTCCAGACCTTCTCCCCGTCCGGGCGCCAGAGGCAGGTCAGTGCCCAGCGCGGCAGCTGCTCGCCGGGATACCATTTGCCCTGGCCGTAATGCAGCAGCGGCGCGCTGGCGAAGCGGTCGGCCAGCCGGCGGAACAGGCGGCCGGCGAGGATCCGTTTGTTGGCGCCCAGCGCGGCAGTGTTCCACTCCGCCCCGTCCATGTCGTCGATCGACACGAAAGTCGGCTCGCCGCCCATGGTCAGGCGCACGTCGCCTTCGGCCAGCCGGGCATCGACCTGGTGGCCCAGCGACCGGATGCGGGCCCATTGCTGCTCGGTGTAGGGCTTGGTGACGCGCGGCGATTCGAAGATGCGCTCGACCTTCATGTCGAACCCGAATTCGACGTCGGCTTTCTCGACCAGGCCGGAAATCGGCGCCGCACTCTGCGGCTCGGGCGTGCAGGCCAGCGGGATGTGGCCTTCGCCGGCGAACAGGCCGGAGGTGGGATCGAGCCCGACCCAGCCGGCACCCGGCAGATAGACCTCGCACCAGGCATGCAGGTCGGTGAAGTCGTGCTCGGGGCCGGACGGGCCGTCGAGCGACTTCTCGTCGGCCTTGAGCTGGATCAGGTAGCCCGACACGAAGCGGGCGGCGAAGCCAAGATTGCGCAGGATCTGCACCAGCAGCCAGCCGGTGTCGCGGCAGGAGCCGAGCTTTTTCTCCAGCGTGGTCTCCGGCGCCTGCACGCCGGGCTCCATCCTGATGACGTAGCCGATCTCCTGCTGCAGGCGCTGGTTCAGCGCCACCAGGAAATCGGTGGTATTGCGCGGCGTCAGGTCGATGCCCTGCAGGTAGGCGTCGAGCAGGCGGCCGCGTGGCGCGACCTTGCGATAGGGCGCCAGTTCCTCGCTCAGCACCGGGTCGTACTCGAACGGGAATTTCTCGGCCGATGGTTCGAGGAAGAAGTCGAACGGGTTGACCACCGCCATGTCGGCGACCAGATCGATCGACACCTTGAAGCGGTCGGTCTTCTCCGGGAACACCAGCCGGCCGAGATAATTGCCCGACGGGTCCTGCTGCCAGTTCAGGAAATGCAGCGCCGGCTCGATCTTCAGCGAATAGGACAGGATCTGGGTGCGCGAATGCGCCGCCGGCCGCAAGCGGACGGTTTGCGGGCCGAGGCTGATCGGCCGGTCGTAGCGGTACTCCGTCTCGTGATGCAGGGCGACGTGAATGCTCATGACCTGTCCATGGAAGCGGCAACGGCGGGTTGATACCACAAAGCCAGATGCAAGGCCTGAGCCAAGAGGGACGGCGATCGGCCGGGCTGGTGCGAGGATGCAACCCATTGTAAGCATTGGCAATGCCGCGTCGCGATACGGATTTGGCGGCCATTGGCGACAGCAGCCTGCCTGGTTTTTGGGCAGTGCCGCAGCCCGATTCTGCAACCAGGCGTGCTAGGCTTGATGAGAGGTTCACATGGTCAAAACCGCACTTGTCCTGGGCGCGAGCGGCAGTTTCGGCGGTGCCATGGCGCTGGAGCTGGCGGCGCGCGGCTGGTCGGTCCGGGCGCTGGCGCGCGATCCGGCGCGCCTGGCCGGACGCGGCTTCGAGACGGTGCAGGGCGATGCGCTGGATGCCGCGGCGCTGGGCAAGGCCGCCGAAGGGGCCGCGCTCATCGTTCATGGCGTGAACTACCCCTACCACCAGTGGGTCCCGAACATGGAGCGGGTCACCTCCAACGTGTTGCGGGCGGTGCGGGCGCAGGAAGCGACCCTGGTGTTTCCCGGCAATGTCTACGGCTTCGGTCCGCAGTCGGACGCAGCTCTGCCGGAAACCGCCGGCATGCGGCCCAGCAGCGAGAAGGGCCGGCTGCGGGTGAAGCTGGAAACCATGCTGCGGGCGGCGACCATCGACGGGAAGGCGCGGGTGCTGATCGTGCGCGCCGGCGACTATTTCGGGCCGACGGTGCGCAACGGGCTGGTCGACCGCCTCTTCGGCAATGCGATCGCCGGCAAGCCGATGCAGGTGTTCGGCCGGCTCGACATCGCGCATCAGTGGAGCTACGTGCCGGATCTGGCGCGGCTGGCGGTCGATCTGCTGCAGAAGCAGGAGGCGCTGGCGCCGTTCGAAATCGTGCACGATCGTGGCCATGTCGCCCGGCCGAATCTCGCTTTCCTGCGCCTGATCGCAGCGCAGGCGAGCCGGCCGGAACTGAAGATCCGGCGCGTGCCGTGGCTGGCGCTGCGCGCGGCCGGCCTGTTCGATCCGGTGGTGCGCGAACTGATGGAAATGCGCTACCTGTTCGACACCAGCATCGTCATCGACGATCCGCGCCGGCAGGCGCTGCTGCCCGATTTCCGCCGCACGCCGGTCGAGGAGGCGGTCGAGCGGACGTTGCAGAGCTATCGCCAGCAATAACCTCAGGCTTCGTCGGATAATCGGCTCGGAGGCTTGCCGCTTGACGGCACGCAATTAAACCCGATAGGCCTAGCCGGTTTCGTCGGTTGTCTCCAGCCAGCCCGCCGGCCTTCCGGCTTCCGTGCCAGCCAGCAACTCCTGTGGCCGGGCATCGCCTTGCGATGCCGCGGGGGCTCGCATGAAAAAGCTGGTGAATGTGCTGGGTCAGATCGGTCGACTGCTGATGCTGTGCATCAGGGGACCGGGCGGGCGGCTGGGCATTCTCTACTTCGCGCTGGTGCTGGGGCTGAACCTGGCCGGCGTCTACATCACCGTCCGCATGGTGGCGTGGACTGCCGCTTTCTACAACGCGGTGGAGAAGCTCAACGTCGACGAGGTGGTGCGCCAGATCGGCATCTTCGCCATCCTGGTCGGGCTGAACGCCTCGCGCGCGCTGATCGCCGAGTACATGCGCAAGCTGCTGCAGATCCGCTGGCGGCAGTCGCTGATGTCGGTGGTGCTCGATCTGTGGCTGACCGGCAAGGCCTACTGGCGCCTGCAGCCGGGCTTCTCCAGCGACAGCATCGACAATCCCGACCAGCGCATCGCCGACGACTGCCGCATGTTCGTCGACAAGCTGCTGAGCGAGGCGCTCGATCTCATCACCTCGATCGTCGGCTTGATCACCTATATCGCGCTGCTGTGGTCGCTCTCGACCTTCCCGCTGGCCTTCTCCGTGCTCGGCTTCGACGTGTCGGTGCCGCGCTACATGGTGTGGGCCGCCTTCATCTACGTCGCGCTGTCGTCGGGCTTGACGCATCTGCTGGGGCGGCCGCTGAAAGGCCTGTTCTTCCAGCAGCAGCGGCGCGAGGGCGATCTGCGCTTCGCCCTGGCGCGGCTGCGCGAGACGGCCGGCGAGATCGCGCTGGCCGGCGGCGAACCGGCCGAGCGGCGCCTGCTCGACCGCCGCTTCAACGCCATCCGCGAGAACTGGCGGCGGCTGATCAATCGCGAACTGCTGCTGGGCTGCTTCACCCGCCCCTACATGTTCACCGTGCTGCGCATCCCGGTGTTCCTGGCGCTGCCTGCCTATCTCGCCGGCCAGGTCAGCCTGGGCGGGCTGATGCAGCTCGGCTCGGCCTTTTCCAACGTCGTCACCAACCTGTCCTGGTTCATCTTCTCCTATCGCGACCTGTCCGACCTGGTCGCCACCACCGGCCGCCTCGATGCGCTGATCGCCGTCAGCCGGTCGGCCCTCGCCGCGCCGGTTCCGATCGCCGCCGCGCCATCGGCGGACGATGCTTTCCGCATAGTCGATCTGCGCCTGAACACACCCGGCGGCGCTGCACTGCAGGCGCCGGACCACCTCGACCTGCGGCGCGGCGAAGCGGTGTGGATCAGCGGCGCCTCCGGCATCGGCAAGAGCACCTTCCTGAAGGCGCTGGCGGGGCTGTGGCCCTACGGATCGGGCAGGGTGCTCAGCCCGCCCGATGCCAGCCGCGTGTTCCTCTCGCAGCAGCCCTACCTGCCGCTCGACAAGCTGCAGGCCATAGCCGCCTATCCGCGCGACCCGGCGACCCTGCCGGACGGGGCGCTGCCGCTACTGATGCGCCAGATCGGGCTCGGTCACCGGCTCGATCTGCTGGAGAACGACAACACGGAAGCCGCGCCCGGCCTGTCCGGCGGCGAGAAGCAGCGGCTGGCGCTGCTGCGGCTGCTGGTGCTGAAGCCCGACTGGGCCTTCCTCGACGAGGCCACCAGCGCGCTGGACGTCGAGGCGGAGCGGCAGCTCTATGCGCTGCTGCGCCAGGCGCTGCCCGACACGACCTTCGTCGTCGTCGCCCATCGCGAACCGGTCGGGCTGGGCCCGCTGCGCCGCATCGATTTCGCGCCCAGTGCGCAAGCCGCCTGAAGGAGTTCTCCCGCAATGTCGAACGCCGCCGCCGCCAAACCGCGCCTTGCGCCGCATGCCCGCGCCACCTGGCTCGATCCGCAAACCGGCGCCGCCATCGCGCCGCGCGCGCTCTACGAACTCCTGCTGGAGCGCCAGGCGGTGCTGCTGGGCGAGACGCATGACGTGGCGGAAATCCATCGCTGGCAGATGCATGTCATTGCCGCCCTGCATGCGCTGAAGCCGCAGATGGCGGTCGGCTTCGAGATGTTTCCCCGGCGCGTGCAGCCGGCGCTGGACGACTGGGTGGCGGGCAGGCTCAGCGTCGACCGCTTCCTGCTGCGCAGCGAGTGGAACAAGGTCTGGCGCTTCGATCCCGACATCTACCTGCCGATCTTCCATTTCTGCCGCCAGCACAATATCCCGATGCTGGGCCTGAACTGCGAGCGCAGCCTGGTGCGCAACGTGGGACGGCTGGGCTGGGACGGCGTGCCGGAAGCCGAGCGCGAAGGCATCACCCGGCCGGCCAGGGCGACGATGGCGTATCGCCGCTTCCTGTTCGACATTACCGGCGGCGGCCGGCCGGACCGCAAATCGAAGTCGGCTGAAGATCCCGAATTCGATTCCTTCGTCAACGCGCAGCAGACCTGGGACCGCGCCTTCGCCTGCCGCATCGCCGACTGGCTGCGGGCGCATCCCGGTCACCTGGTGGTCGGCATCATCGGCCGCGGCCATCTCGATTTCGGCGGCGGCACGCCGCACCAATTGCGCGACCTGGGCGTCGCCGACCCGGCCGTACTGTGTCCCGCGTTCGCGGCGGAAGTCGATCTCGACCAGGTGGCCGGTATCGGCGAGGCGATCTACCGGCTGGACATGGTGGAGGAGAAAGCCGGCCGCGTCTTCGACGCCGGCATATCGATGGCGGACGAGGAGCCGATCGTGGCCGAGGTCTCCGCCGATTCTGCGGCGGCCAAAGCCGGCATCGCGATGGGAGATCGCATCAGGGCGATCGGCGGTGTCGAGGTGAGGGATGCGGCGCAGATGTTCGGCCTGCTGCGCCGCCTGCCGACTGGCGCCTCGATCGACATCGCCGTCGAGCGCGACGGCGCGCGGCTATTGCTGACGGTCAGGAACGCTCCCTAATTGCGGAACAAATGGGCGGCGAAGGCGGGGGGCTGGCGGAAGGCGACGTGCAGATTGTCGTTGAACGAGCCCAGGGTCATGCCGGTCGAGCGCCAGGCCGCCGCCAGCGCGGGGCGCGAGAACAGCGAGATATGGCCGTTGCGCGGGGCGGCATACCACCAGCGCAGGCGCTGGGTCTCGATGTCGGCCGGCTGCACCAGCGTGCTGAACAGCACCATGCCGCCGGCCAGCGCGCCAAGCTGGCGTATCACCGGCAGCGGATCGTTGACGTGTTCCAGCACCTCGAAACAGCTCACCAGATCGAACCGGCGCGAGGGCAGGGGCTGGTCCGGCTGCGAGATCGGATCGTAGGACAGCGCGTCGGCGAAGCCGTGTTCCTGGCTCAGGATGCGGCACAGTGCGCCGTCGCCGCCGCCATAGTCGAGCACGCTCAGGTTCTGCCGGTTGGCGCCGAAAAAGCGGGCGATCATGTTGGCGTTGGCGCGCGGGCGCTCGTCGGCGTAGCCCGGATCGTAGATGCGGTAATAGTCGTCGTTGTAGATATGCGCCTGGAATTCCCGCACCGACCAGCCGTCGGTGAAGGGCGTGAAGAGAAAGCCGCAGGCGCTGCAGCGATAGTAGTAGACGGCAATGCCGGCCAGCGTCTCCGCACCGGTCGGCGGCCGGTGGCAATGGGTAGCGAAATCGCATACGTCGAACAGCCGCGCGACGCCGCCGCAGATTTTGCAGCGTGCGTCGGCGGGCTGGCGGCTCACTGCCACAGGCGCATGTGCCGGCGGGGGCCGGTCCTACTTGTCGACGTCGGCGGCGACGCGCACGGTTTTCATGCGGTCGGGATTGGTCACGGCGCCGCTGCCCTGGGCGCCCTTCTTGATGCGGTCGACATGCTCCATGCCGGACACCACCTTGCCCCAGACCGTGTACTGGCGGTCGAGGAACGGCGAGTCGGCCAGCACGATGAAGAACTGGCTGCGGGCGGAGTTGGGATCGTTGGTGCGGGCCATCGAGACGATGCCGCGCTTGTGCGATTCGGCGTTGAACTCCGCCTTCAGCCGTTCGCCGGCACCGCCCATGCCGGTGCCGTCGGGATCGCCGGTCTGGGCCATGAAGCCGTCGATCACGCGGTGGAACGGCACGTTGTCGTAGATGCCGGCGCGGGCGTGGCGCTTGATCTGGGCGACGTGGTTGGGCGCCAGGTCGGGGCGCATTTCGATGACGACGCGGCCCCAGTCGAGGTCGATGTAAAGAGTGTTTTCCTTGTCCAAGGCGCTGGCCTCCCGTGTTGACATCGCCAGGGCGCCAAGCAGCGCCAGGGCGAGCGTGAAAAGACGCATGATCGTCTGCCTCCAGATTGTCGGCGAGGGGGCGACCTTGGCGGAGGCGGGCAGCGGAATCAAGCCTCGCCTCTATTCATTGATGTTTAGAGCAAATTCACACGTTCTGACGGAATCGCGCGCGCTTCCGTCAGAACGTGATTTGCTCTATAGCCTGAAATCGAGCGGGATTTCGATCGTCGCCTCCGCTGGCGGCCCGCTGTCGGTGCGGTAGAAACGCCATTGCCATACCGCGCGCACCGCCGATTCGTCGAGCTGGTCGAAGCCGGAGGACCGGGCGATGTCGATGCGCCGCGGCCGGCCCTGCTCCGACAGCGTCACCAGCAGGATGACGCGGCCTTGCAGGCCGTTGGCGCGCGCCGCACTGGGATAGGACGGCATCAGGCTGTTGCCGCGCCGTCCCGGCGGCAGCGGCCGCACCACCATCGGCGGCATGCGGTGATCGGCGGCGGTGACCTGATCGCGCGGCCTGGTCTGCGGCCGCGCCAGGGCGATGGCGCCGGTCACCTCGCGCTCCGGCGGCGGTTCGGCGCGGGGTGGCGCCGGCCGCGGCGGTTCCGCCCGGGGACGTTCCGGCGGCGGCTCCGGTTTGGGCGGCGCGGGCGGCGGCAGGGCGGCGGCCTGATCGGTTTCAGGTGGCGGCGGGATCGGTGGCGGTGGGGCGAGCGGCGGTTCGGCCGCCTGTTCCTCGACCTCAGCCTCCACCGCCTGCGTCGGCTCGGGCGGCGGCGGCGGGGCGAGTGGCGGTTCGGCCGGTTGCGGCTCGACCTTCGCCTCCTCCGGCGCTTCCTCCGGTTCCGGCGGCGGCATGGGCTGTTCGGTATCGGCCGGGTTTTCCGCCGCCGCATTGGCCTGCTCGTTGCCTTGCGGCGGGGTGGCCTGATCGCGAGTGGCGATCACGATCTGCTGCGGCGTGACCGGTGGCGGCGGCGGTTGCTGCGGCACCTCGACCGGCCGCTGTTGCGGCTCGGGCGTTGGCTCCGGCGGTGGCGGCTCGGGCGGCGGTTCGGCCTGCGGTTCAGCCGGTGGTTCGGCGGCCGGCTGCGGCGGCAGGGAGACGATCTCGACCGGTATGGGGTCGGGCGGCGGCGCCTTGGCGGCGAACAGGCTGTCCGGAATGAAGACGAGGCCGCTCAGCAGCAGATGCAGCACCAGCGAGGCCAGCAGGGCGGACAGCAGGAACGGCCGCCGCTTTCCTCCTGGAAACCCGCGCCGGGGAGATTGCTCTATGCTGTTGCCGCGTTTCACTGGCGATTGATCTGGTTGCTCGGGCTGCGCTATCCAAGTCGGGTCCGGCCATAGCGGTCCGGAAGGCTCGAAATACCATCATAACAATGGTTTGCGGCAATTTCCGCGACCTTGGGAGGCAGACCATGGACTTGAAACTGGCCGGAAGCAAAGTTCTCGTCACCGGCGCGTCAAAAGGCATCGGTCTGGCTGTGGCCAATGGCTTCGCCGCCGAGGGCTGCAGCGTCGTGCTGGTGGCGCGCACCGAGGCCGCCTTGCAGGCCGCCCAGCAGCAGATCCGCCAGCGCCACAATGTTGGCGTCGAGATCATGGCGCTGGACATCGCCACCGCCGGCAGCGCCGAGAAGATCGTGGCGGCGTATCCCGATATCGACATTCTGGTCAACAACGCCGGCGCCATTCCCGGCGGCAACCTGGAGGCGGTGACGGAGCCGGTCTGGCGCCAGGCCTGGGAGCTGAAGGTCTTCGGCTACGTCAATTTGTGCCGCCAGTATCTTGCCCGCATGCAGCAGCGCCGGTCCGGCGTGATCGCCAATGTCATCGGGCTGGCCGCCACCCGCCTGATGTTCGACTACATCGCCGGCACCATGGGCAATGCCGGGCTGGCGGCCTTCACCAAGGCTTTGGGCAGCAAGAGCGTCGATCACAACGTGCGGGTCTTCGGCGTCAATCCGCCGATGACGGCGACCGACCGCCTGGTGACGCTGTCCCGCACCCGGGCGCAGGAGCAGTTCGGCGATGCCGAGCGCTGGCGCGAAACCCTGAAGGGCCTGCCTTTCGACCGGCCGGCGACGCCGGAGGAGATCGCCGATACGGTGCTGTTCTTGGCCTCGCCGCGCGCTTCCTATATTTCCGGCATCGTGCTCGACATCGACGGCGGCTCCGCCAGCCGCAACTGACCGTTGCAGTTGCCGACAATGTTACGGATTTTTGCACGCAAGTAGAAGTTGACTTGCGGCTGCGCTTGCGGCCACGTTTCGCATCACAGAATCCGTTTCTGTGAAAAACACCCGGGAGGGGGAAACATGCGTAAAATTTTGGCAGTTGCGGCCGCGCTGACGGTCGGGCTGGCCTTTGGCGGCGCCACCGCGCAGCAAAAGCCGATCAAGGTCGTGGTGGTCTACGGCAAGACCGGTCCGCTCGAAGCCTATGCGCGCCAGACCGAGGCCGGGTTCAACCTGGGCCTGGAATACGCCACCAAGGGCAAGATGGAAGTGGCGGGACGCAAGCTGGAGGTCGTGTTCAAGGACGACCAGCTCAAGCCCGACCTGGCCAAGGCCGCCGCCGAGCAGGCCTTTGGCGACGAGAACGCCGACATCGTGGTCGGCACCACCTCGTCGGCCGCCGCCCTGGCCATGCTACCGGTGGCCGAGGAATTCAAGAAGGTGATGATCATCGAGCCGGCCGTGGCCGACTCGATCACCGGCGACAAGTGGAATCGCTACATCTTCCGCACCGCCCGCAATTCCTCGCAGGACGGTCTGGCCGGTGCCGTGACGCTGTCGGACGACATCTCGATCGCCACCCTGGCGCAGGACTATGCCTTCGGCCGCGACGGCGTCGCCTCGATGAAGGATGCGCTGACCGCGGTCGGTTCCAAAGCCAAGGTGGTGTTCGAGGAGTACGCCCCGCAGCAGACCACCGACTTCACCGCCTCCGCGCAGCGGCTGTTCGATGCGCTGAAGGACAAGCCGGGCCGCAAGATCATCGCCATCATCTGGGCCGGCGCCCATCCGCTGCCCAAGCTGATGGACCTGAAACCCGAACGCTTCGGCATCGAGCTGGCGCCGGGCGGCAACATCCTGCCGGTGATGGCCGGCTGGCGCAGCTTCGCCGGGCTGGAAGGGGCGATCTACTACTACTGGGATTTCCCCAAGAACCCCGCCAATGACTGGCTGGTGGCCGAGTATCGCAAGCGCAACAACGGCGCGCCGCCCGACTTCTTCGTCGCCGGCGGCATGAGCGCGGCCATGGCGCTGGTGCAGGCGGTGGAAAAGGCGGGCGGCTCGACCGACGCCGAGAAGCTGATCGCCACCATGGAAGGCATGGAGTTCGACACGCCCAAGGGCAAGATGCAGTTCCGCAAGGAGGACCATCAGGCCCTGCAGGTGATGTACCACTGGCGCATGAAGAAGGATCCGCCCAGCGACACCGACTTCCTGGAGCTGGTGCGCGAGATTCCGGCGGTGGAGATGAAGCTGCCGATCCGCAACAAGCGCTAGGCACGGGGCAAGGACGCCGCGGCCGCCCGGCGGTCGCGGCGTTCCTGCTGCTGCGGAATCGGCTTGTCCTCCGTCTCTGTGAAAACCGGCGCGGTGCTGCGCACCGAAGGCCTCACCATCAGCTTCGGCGGCCATGTCGCCGTCGATGCGGTGAGCTGCGAGTTCCAGCCCGGCAGCCTGACCTCGATCGTCGGCCCCAACGGGGCGGGCAAGACGACCTACTTCAATCTCATCTCCGGCCAGTTGCGCGCCACCTCGGGCCGCGTGCTGCTGGACGGCGAGGACATCACCGGCCTGCCGGCGCCGTGGCGCACCCGCCGCGGCCTGGGCCGCGCCTTCCAGCTCACCAATCTCTTTCCCAATCTCAGCGTGCTGGAGAACGTGCGGCTGGCGGTGCAGGCGCGGGCCGGCATGGGCATGAACCTCTTCTCCATGGCCGTCAGCCATCGCGAGCTGAGCGACGCGGCCTGGAACTATCTGGAGCGGGTGGCGCTGACCCAGGCGGCGCAGTCGCCGGCCGCGGCCCTGCCGCATGGCGACCAGCGCAAGCTGGAAGTGGCGATCCTGCTGGCGCTGGAGCCGCGCATCTTCATGTTCGACGAGCCGACTGCCGGCATGAGCGTCGACGAGGTGCCGGTCATTCTCGACCTGATCCGCTCGATCAAGGCGCAGGCCGACAAGACCGTGCTGCTGGTCGAGCACAAGATGGACGTGGTGCGCAGCCTGTCCGACCGCATCGTGGTGCTGCACAACGGCAAGCTGGTGGCCGACGGCGAGCCCGCCGAAGTGATCGCCTCGCCGATCGTGCAGCAGGCCTATCTCGGCATGGGCAGCGGCGATGAGTGAGCCGATCCTCTCCTTGCGCGGGCTGAACACGCATATCGCGCAGTACCATATCCTGCACGGCGTCGAGTTCGACGTGCCGCGCGGCGAGCTCACCATGCTGCTGGGCCGCAACGGGGCGGGCAAGACCACGACCCTGCGCAGCATCATGGGGTTGTGGAAGCCGTCGGCCGGCGAGATCCTGTTCGAGGGCCGCAATATCGCCGGCCTGTCGACGCCGGAGATCGCGCGGCTGGGCATCGCCTACGTGCCCGAGAGCATGGCGATCTTCGCCGACCTGACGGTGCGGGAGAACCTGGTGCTGGCCGCCCGCGAGGGGCCGCTGGATGGCGCGCGGCTGGACTGGATCTTCGGCCTGTTCCCGGCCATGAAGCGGTTCTGGACCCTGCCGGCCGGCGTCCTGTCAGGCGGGCAGAAGCAGATGCTGGCCGTGTCCCGCGCCATCGTCGAGCCGCGCAAGCTGCTGCTGGTGGACGAGCCCAGCAAGGGGCTGGCGCCGTCGATCATCGCCAACATGATCGCCGCTTTCCGCGAGCTGAAGCAGGGCGACACCACCATTCTGCTGGTTGAGCAGAATTTCAGCTTCGCCCGCCAGGTCGGCGACAGCGTGGCGGTGATGGACGACGGCCGCATCGTGCATCGCGGCGCCATGGCCGCGCTGGCGGCCGACGAGGGGCTGCAGCAGAAGCTGCTGGGCCTCAGCCTCGATTCGCACCAGTGAGGGAAGCGATGGCCATTGCGAAAGCCTCGACCGATGCCCTGCCGCAGGTGAAGACTGACCGCCTGCCGCTGCTGATCCTGCCGGTGATCGTGCTGCTGGCGCTGCCGGCCATCGCCGACATTCCCGCCTGGCTGACCCTGACCCTGGCCGGGCTGGCCATGGGCATGATGATCTTCCTGATGGCCTCGGGTCTGACCCTGGTGTTCGGCCTGATGGACGTGCTGAATTTCGGCCACGGCGCCTTCATCTCGGTCGGCGCCTTCGTCGGCGCCTCGGTGATGCTGCCGCTGGCGGCCTGGATGCAGGCCGATTCCTTCGCGCTGAACCTGGCCGCGTTGCTGCCCGGCATCCTGGCGGCGATGGTGGTGTCGGGGGCGCTGGGCTACGGCTTCGAGCGCGTGGTGATCGCGCCGGTCTATGGTCAGCACCTGAAGCAGATCCTGATCACCATGGGCGGGCTGATCGTGGCCGAGCAGGCGATCCATGTCGTGTGGGGGCCGGACCAGATCACCCTGACGCGGCCCACCAGCCTGCGCGGCGCCTTCGTGCTGGGCGACGTGGCGGTGGAGAAATACCGGCTGCTGGCGGTGGCGGTCGGGCTGCTGGTATTCGTCGCCATGATGCTGGTGCTGAACCGCACCCGGCTCGGCCTGCTGATCCGCGCCGGCGTCGAGAACCGCGAGATGGTCGAATCGCTGGGCTATCGCATCAAGCGGCTGTTCGTCGGCGTCTTCATCGCCGGCTCGGCCTTGGCCGGGCTGGGCGGCGTGATGTGGGCGCTCTACCAGGAGACCGTCACCGCCTCGATGGGCATGCAGGTGATGGTGCTGGTGTTCATCGTCATCATCATCGGCGGACTGGGCTCGGTCGGCGGCTGCTTCATCGGCGCCCTGCTGGTCGGGCTGACGGCCAATTACGTCGGCTTCCTGGCGCCCAAACTGTCGCTGGGTTCCAACATCCTGCTGATGGTGCTGGTGTTGCTGTGGCGGCCGCAGGGCCTCTACCCCGTGGCGCGGAGATAGCGATGCTGCACGCCATCCTCTCCGGCGACCTGCCGCGCAGCAAGGTGCTGGCGGCGGCCCTGATCGTGGTGCTGGTGTCGCTGCTGCTGGCGCCGTTCCTGTTCCCCACCGTCAACGCGCTGAACGTGGCGGGCAAGATCTGCATCTTCATCCTGCTGGCCGCCAGCTACGATCTGCTGCTGGGCTATACCGGCATCGTCTCCTTCGCCCACACCATGTTCTTCGGCATCGGCGCCTATGGCGTCGCCATCGCCATGAACCGGGTGGCGCCGGACTGGGGCGGGGTGGTGCTGGGCGGCGGCATCGCCATCGCGCTGTCGATCGCGCTGGCCGCCGTGATCGGCCTGTTCAGCCTGCGCGTGCGCGCCATTTTCTTCGCCATGATCACCCTGGCGGTGGCCAGCGCCTTCGCCATCCTGGCCTCGCAGCTCTCCACCATCACCGGCGGCGAGGACGGGATGAACTACCGCGTGCCCGAAATGCTGCGGCCCGCCTTCCGCCTGGTCGACGAGCCGGTGCTGGGCGTCGTCCTCAACGGCCGCGTCATGGCCTATTACCTGACCTTCGTCGTCTCGCTGCTGCTGTTCCTGCTGCTGCTGCGCATCGTCAATTCGCCGTTCGGCCGCGTGCTGCAGGCGATCCGCGAGAACGAGTTCCGCGCCGAGGCGATCGGCTATCGCACCGTGCACTACCGCACCCTGGCCAATTGCCTGGCCGCCGCCGTCGCCACCATCGCCGGCATGCTGCTGGCGCTGGTGCTGCGCTACACCAACCCCGACACGACGCTGAGCTTCGCCATCATGATGGACATATTGCTGATGGTGGTGATCGGCGGCATGGGCACGCTCTACGGCTCGGTGATCGGCGCCACGCTGTTCCTGCTGGCCCAGCTCTACCTCAAGGACGTGATGGGCGCGGCCAGCGCGGCGACTGCCGGCCTGCCGCTGATCCCCAGCCTGCTGCATCCGGACCGCTGGCTGCTGTGGTTCGGCCTGCTGTTCATCGCCAGCGTCTATTTCTTCCCCACCGGCATCGTCGGCCGGCTGCGGGCCCTGGGGCAGCGCAGCCGCCTGTTCTAGAACCGTCCGCCTAGAACCGTCCCTGGGCGTCGACCCGGGCCAGGTAGTTGGTGGAGTCGAAGCCCGATCCCGCCGGCCCCTCGAACAGCATGACGAAGCCGCCGGCCGGATGCGGGTGCACCATCAGCGCCCGCCGCATCTTGTAGCCGCGATAGTTCACGCGCGCCCGCTCGATGCCCTCGCCGTCGAGGAAGATCAGCACCGCCGCGCGCAGGTCCTGGCCCTGCGGCTCCGAACCGGCCAGCGCCAGCCCGTTGCCGTCGGGCAGCGCCACCAGGTCGTTGATCTCCTGGTCGGTCGGGCCGGCCAGCGGGCGGCGCCAGGCGATGCTGCCGTCGGCGCGGATGCGCACCAGCTCGACGAACTGTCCGCCGCCGCTGGGCAGTTCCGACAGCGCCAGGACATAGGCGTCGCCCATCGGTCCGACGGCCATGCCGGCGACCATGGCCAGGCTGTTGCCGTCGCCGAAGAAATGGCGCCACAGCGGCTGGCCGTCAGCCTGCAGGCGCATCGCCATGCCGCGGCTGGACAGGACCGTGTCGTCCTTGTCGTGGACGATGTCGGCCAGGCCGCCGACCAGCGCGCCGTTCTGCGTCAGCCGCAGCAGCTCGCCCGAATTGCTGCCGTCCTTGCGCTCGCCGGCGAAGCGGCGGCGCCATACCGGCGCGCCCTCGCCGGTCACCCGCATCACCAGCGTCTCGATCTCGCCGGTCTTCTCGCGCGCAACGCTGCCGGAAACGACGGCGCCGAAATGGCCGTCGACCGCCAGGTCGGAGACCGTGCCCGGCCCCAGTTCCCGCCGCCACAGGGTCTGTCCCTTGCCGTCCAGCCGCACCATGGCGAGCTGGGCCTGCTCCTTCGGCGTTTCGTCGTGCGCCACCAGCGTGTGGTCGGCGCCGGCGGCGCGGGCGATCACGGTGGTGACGAATTCCGCCTTGGCGGCCGGATTGCGTTCCCACAGGCGCCGGCCCGCCGCATCCAGACGCACCACCCGCACGCCCAGATCCTCGGACGCCCCCTCGCCGGGGACGGCGGCCAGCACGATCTCGCCGCTGGCCGCCACGTCGAGCGAGGTGATCGTCAGCGGCGCGCCGTCGAAGGGCTGGATCAGGAACAGGCCGCGCGGCGGCGCCTGCTGCGCGACGGCGGTACCCGCCGCCAGCCACAGCGCCACGCCCAGTCCCCTAGTCGTCCCCTTGCGGATGTTCATGCCGGGCATTTTGCCGCCAGAAGCGTCGCCATGCTACTGTCCCGCGCTCAAAGTTAGGGGAGTACAGCATGTCCGGCACCGTCAGCGAGCAAAGCCTCGATCAGCTCTTCCGCAAGGCCCGCACCCACAATGCGTTTCTCGACCGGCCGGTCGGCGACGAGGCGCTGAAACAGGTCTACGAGCTGATGAAATGGGGCCCGACCAGCGCCAATTGCTCGCCCGCCCGCATCCTTTTCCTGCGCACCAAGGAGGCCAAGGAGCGGCTGAAGCCGGCCCTCAGCTCGGGCAATTCGGCCAAGACCATGGCCGCGCCGGCCGTCGCCGTCATCGGCTACGACCTGGAGTTCTACGAGAAGCTGCCGCAGCTGTTCCCGCACAATCTCGACGCCCGCAACTGGTTCGCCGGCAACGAGCAGTCGATCTTCATCACCGCCTTCCGCAATTCCTCCCTGCAGGGCGCCTATTTCATGCTGGCGGCCCGCGCCGTGGGGCTGGATTGCGGCCCGATGTCGGGCTTCGACAACGCCAAGGTCGATGCCGAGTTCTGGCCCGACGGCAAGGTGAAGTCGAATTTCATCTGCAACCTGGGCTATGGCGACGACTCACAGCTCTTTCCGCGCAGCCCGCGGCTGGAATTCGACGAGGCCTGCAAGCTGCTCTGAGACCGTGGCGCTGCCATTCGGCCGGAAGTGATCCGTTTTATGTCGCCGAGTGGCAGCAGGATGCCTTTGATCCGTCCTCGTAGCGGTCGTGGTGCTTGACCCAGTCGGTGAGGTTGAAACCGGGTCCGGTCTCGTTGCGGCCCCTGGGCGTCATGTCGAGGAACATGTAGGCGCCGATCGTCAGTTCGTCGCCGCGGCCGAATGCCGAGTAGGTGTGGAATATCTCGCCCGCGTCGTTCTTGCAGAACACGCTCATCCCGGGCAGTTCCTCGATCTCGGCCTTCTCCTCCCGGTAGTTGTAGGTGATCTTTCCCTCCGCCATCTGCTGCGGCGTGACAGAAACGCCGAAATCGTAGTTGAAATCGCTGCCGTGCGAGGACACCCAGAGGAAGCCCCAGCCCATCCGCTTCCTGAACGCGGCGATATCGGCATAGGGCGCGCGCGAGACGGCGGCGAAGCTGACGTCGTGATGTTCGAAATGCTGGCGCGCGGCATCGACGTGGTCGGCGCCGAAGGAACAGCCGACGCAGCCTTGCTGCCAACCCGGCCCGAACATGAAATGCTGCACGATGAGCTGGCTGCGGCCCTGGAAGAGATCGCCCAGCCCGATTTTGCCGTGCGGCCCGTCGAAGACGTAGCCCTTCCCGATCTTCACCCAGGGCAGGTCGCGCCGTTCCTGGCGCAGCCGGTCGAGGGCGCGGGTCAGCTCCTTCTCGTGCGCCAGATGCGCCTTGCGCGCCTCGATCCATTCCGCCCGCGAAACCACCTTGTGTTGTTCCATGATGCGCCTCCTTACTTGACCGGTATCCAGACCTCGATGTCACCGCGCCCGGTGCAGCGATCGAAACCCGGGCCGTAGCGTTCGAGGAAGACCAGCGTGCCGTCCTCCTCCCTGGCCGGGCCGCGGGCGGCAATCCGCGTCATTCCACCCTTCCGTCACTGCGCCAGCAGGCGCTCGAGCTTGTCGAGGGCGCCGGTCCAGCCCTGCTCGTGGCCGTCGCGGGCGGCCTGGTCGAAGAACTGCTCGTGCAGCAGGGTCAGCAGCGTGTCCTCGCCGTCGGGTTTGAAGGTCAAGGTCACGCGGGACTCGCGCTCGGGCAGGGTGCGCCAGGCCCAGGAGAAGGCCAGCTTCTGGTTCGGCGCCACCTCGCTGTAGGTGCCGCTGACGTCGTGCTGCTCGCCGTCCAGCGTGTGGAAGACGATGCGGAAGCGGCCGCCGACGCGCACGTCGGTCTCCGCACTGACCACCTTGCCGGCGTCGGGGCCGAACCACTGCATCAGCTTTTCCGGCTCCGTCCAGGCGGCGTAGACTTTTTGCGGCGGCGCCTTGATGCGTCGCTTGAGCGTGAGGCTTGGCTTGGCGGCCATGGCTTTTCCTCCAGGAATGCGATCAGCCGCGCCATCCGCGCGGCCCAGAACTTCCGGTAACGGATCAGCCAGACCATTCCTGTTTCCTGTGGCGGGCATGAGGCATCCTGTACTTAACCAATAAGTTAAATATTAAGCCCGTGCCGCCGCCTGTCAAGCTCCCAATGGGCCGGTATGTGAGGGAGGATGCGCCGACCTTGTGTCCTAAGCGGTGCCCTGCGCCACCGGCTTCACATGCGCCAGCGCCGCGATCTCCTTCTCGTCCAGCGTTTCCTTCTCCAGCAGCCGGCGTGCGGTGCGCTCCAGCGCATCGCGCCGTTCCTGCAGAAGGCTGACGGTCCTGTTGAAGGTTCCGTCGATGATGCGCCGGACTTCCTGGTCGACGACGGCGGCGGTCTCGTCGGAATAGCTGCGCTCCTGCGGGCCGTAATAGGGCTGGTCGGTGGCGAGGAAGGAGCGGCGGTCCTTCTCCAGCGCCACATGGCCCAGCTTCTCCGTCATGCCGTAGCGGGTGACCATGGCGTGCGCGATGTCGGTGGCCTTGGCCAAATCGTCGGCGGCGCCGGTCGAGAGATGGCCGAATACGATCCATTCCGCCGCCCGCCCGCCCAGCAGCACCGCCATCTTGTTCTCCAGCTCTTCGCGGGTCATCAGATAGCGATCCTCGGTCGGGCGCTGGATGGTGTAGCCCAGCGCCCCGATGCCGCGCGGGATGATCGAGACCTTGTGCACCTGGTCGACGCTCGGCAGCGCCATGGCGACCAGCGCATGGCCGGTCTCGTGATAGGCGACGATCTCGCGCTCCTTGGGGTTCAGCAGCCGGTTGCGCTTCTCCAGCCCGGCGACGATGCGCTCGATGGCGTTGTTGAAATCCTCCATGGTCACCGCGTCGGCGTTGCGGCGGGTGGCCAGCAGCGTCGCCTCGTTGACCAGGTTGGCGAGGTCGGCGCCGGTGAAACCGGGGGTGAGGGCGGCGATCTTCTCCGCCTCGACGTCGCGCGCCAGCTTGGCCTTCTTCAGGTGCACGTGGAGGATCTGCACCCGGCCGGTCCGGTCGGGACGGTCGACCAGCACCTGGCGGTCGAAGCGGCCGGCGCGCAGCAGCGCGGGATCGAGGATCTCGGGCCGGTTGGTGGCCGCCAGCAGCACCAGCCCGCCCTTGGAATCGAAGCCGTCCAGTTCGGCCAGGAGCTGGTTCAGCGTCTGCTCCTTCTCGTCGTGGCCGCCGATCAGCGGGCCGATGCCGCGGGCGCGGCCCAGCGCGTCGAGCTCGTCGATGAAGATGATGGCCGGCGCCTTGGCGCGGGCCTGCTCGAACAGGTCGCGCACCCGCGCCGCACCCACGCCAACGAACATCTCGACGAACTCCGAGCCCGAGATGGAGAAGAACGGCACGCCCGCCTCGCCGGCCACCGCCTTGGCCAGCAGGGTCTTGCCGGTGCCGGGCGGGCCGACCAGCAGCACGCCGCGCGGCATGCGGCCGCCCAGCCGGCTGTAGCCCTGCGGGTCCCGCAGGAAATCGACGATCTCCTTCAATTCGTCCTTGGCCTCGTCGACGCCGGCCACGTCGTCGAAGGTGACGCCGGTGTCGGACTCGACATAGACCTTGGCCTTGGACTTGCCGATCTGCATCAGCCCGCCGCCGATGCCGCCGCCCATGCGCTTGAGGATGAACATCCAGATGCCGATGAACAGCGCCACCGGCACCACCCATGACAGCAGGTCGCGCAGCAAGGTGCTCTCGATCTCGCCCGTGACCACCACGCCGCGCTCCTGCAGCTGGCGCGCCAGGTCGGGCTCGACGCGGGTGGTGATGAATTTGGGCCGGCCGTCGACCGGCTCCTTGAAGGTCCCCTGGATGAAGCGGTCGGAGACGGCGACTTCGGCGATCCTGCCCTGGGCCAGATAGGTCTCGAACTCGCTGTAGGGGATTTGCGCGATTTGGGCCGAGCTGGCGAAAAAATACTGGATCGCCATCACGCCGAAGATGGCCGCGACCCAGTACCAGATGTTGAATTGCGTTTTCTTGTTCACGTCCATGGCCTGCTCCGGAGCGGGCGGTCGGTGCGGCAAGGCTGTCCTGCCACGCCGGTTCGGCGACAAGTGTAGCCCGAGGACCGACGGGCCGGCGATGCGCATTCTCGACTGCCATGCGAGTGCCGGCCGACAGTCCTGATTGTCCGCTGTCTGCGGCGATAGTTTTCGCCATCGCCACGAGGTGCCGGCGTGACGGGATTTCTTGACCTGCTTTGGCGGATCGCGAGTGGCCGCAAGCGTCGATGCTTTTGGTCGACTGTGCAGGCCATCTGCTCTCAGCGAGGCAAGGCGCGGCCTGTCTGATTCGCCGCAGCGGCTGGCTGGTTACGGAATCGTTTAAGCGCATTGACCGCCAGGCAAAACTGTATATTGTATATCCGATGTAGAACCTTATTTCGGGGGACTGGCGATGATCGGAAGACGACAAGCTTTCATGTCCACGTTATGGGCTGCCGCGTTTCTCACAACAGCAGTAGGCATTCGTCCGGCGAATGCTGAAGAGTTTCGGGGCTATACGTATATTCCCGTCAACACGCTGGAATCCTATAAAGGAATGGTGCGGATCGGGGATCGTATCGCGCAGGAGACCCAGAACCGGATCACCATGCGCCTTGCGACAGGCGGCTCGCTTCCGATCAAGGCCAGCGACATCACTCAGGCGGTCGGTATCGGCACGGTCGATTTCGCTTCCGATGGCTTTTTCATGGGAGTTGTTCCTGCCGGCGGCATCTTGCGCCTTCCCATGCTTCTGAACACCCCGGAGGAATTTGCCAAGGCGCTAGACATTCTGAATCCGCATCTGGAGCGGGAGTTCGAGCGCAAGGGCGTCAAGCTGCTGGCGCACTACCGCTATCCACTGCAGATCGCGTGGTCGACCGCGGAATTTCGTTCCTTCGATGATCTCAAGAGCAAGAAAATTCGGGTGACCTCGTCGGAACAGGGCGAATTCGTCCGCGCCTTTGGCGGCATTCCGGTCACGCTGGGTTCGCCCGAAGTGGCGACCGCTTTCCAGACTGGCGTAATCAGCGGTGCCTTCACATCGACTTCAGCCGGCGGAAACATCTGGAAGGATTTCATCAAGTTCAACTATCGCTTCGGGCCCAACTGGTTCAATAGCGTGATCATCATGAACAAGGCCAAGTTCGACGGCCTTCCCAAAGCGGTGCAGGAGCGGGTGCTCGAGATCGCCAAGGAGGAGGGCGCGGCAATCACCAGGAACCTTGCCGTCGAGGAGGCAAAGCTCGGCACCGAGTTCGAACAGGAGGGCAAGATCGTCGTCATCCACCCGACGCCGCAGCAGGTCGAGGACGCCACGGAACGGATGAAGGAGTTCTGGGACAAATGGGCGGCGGAAAAGGGCGGCGAAATACCGGCTCTTCTCGCCAGCGTCAAGGCGGCTATCGGCAAATAGCCGGGAGCATAAAAAGCAAGAGCCGCTGTAATCGGCGACGAACCCCGGGGGTCCCATGGAAGAACCTGTTCCTGGTCGCGATCCTGCCTGGAGCCGGCTGACGTTCTGGGATCTGATTGCCGTGGCTGCGATGGCCGTAATCATCATTGTGACAAGCGCTGAAGTCACTGTCCGGCACCTCTTTGGACTGGGACTTCAGTCGGCTGATGAGCTGTCCGGTTACATGCTCATAGTCGCCGCCTTCTTCGGGTTGCAACGGGCGCTCGGGTCGCAAAGCTCGTTCAAGGTGGATCTGTTCACGAGGATGATGCCTGCCCGGCTGCTACGGCGCCTGGACGTACTGTCCGAGCTCCTCAATTTTCTCATCCTGATGGTCTTTCTTCTCAGTTTCGGATTCCTGACTTGGACTTCATATCGGCTGGATAGCGTTTCTTCGACCTTGCTCGCGTTTCCCCTGGCCGTTCCGCAAGCTCTATGCACGCTGGCTCTGTTTGCGGCCGTGCTGCGATCATTCGCTCTACTTATCTCCGTCTGCAAGGCGCGAGGAAACTGACCTTGGAAATCCTAGAGATAGTGATCGCTTTTTTAGCGTTGCTCTGCCTGATTGGGATCGGTTTATGGATTCCGGCCGCCATATCCGTGGTCTCCATCGGATTGCTCTACTACAAGTTCGGCATGATCGGCTTCAAGTCGATCGGGCTGATTATCTGGGGCGGGCTGAGCAACTTCTCCCTGACGCCTATCGTGCTTTTCATATTCATGGCCGAATTGCTCCTGGTGTCGGGGATTGCCAGTCGTCTCTACAGGGGGCTTTCATTGTCGACCCGCCGTCTGCCGGGCGGATTGCTGCAGACGAACATCATGGGCTGCGCCTTCTTCTCGGCCATCTGCGGTTCAAGCGTGGCGACCGCGGCGGCGATCGGCGCGGTGGCGATCCCGGAGATGCGCCGCCGCAATTATCCGCTCAATTACAGTGCGGCGAGCCTGGCAGCGGGGGGAACGTTGGGAATCCTGATACCTCCCAGCATCGCTTTCATTCTGTACGCCGGTTTGACGGAAACATCGATCGCCCAACTGTTCGCTGCGGGTCTTGTGCCGGGCATCGTCCTCACGGCGATATTCTGCGGCTACGTCGCCGTGACGGCTCCGCTGCGCCTGCGAAATCGCGAGATCGTGAAGGTTGAGTCGGTAGACTGGCGCTCGGCAGCCATGGACGTAATGCCTGTTACCTTTCTCGTCGTCTCGGTTCTGGGTTCCATCTATCTCGGGATTGCCACGCCCACGGAAGCAGCAGCGCTGGGATGTGTGGTGGCGCTGTTCCTGTGCGCGATATACCGGACTCTAAAACCGCGCATGCTGCTTGATGCGGCTCTGCGCACGGTCGCTTCGTCATCATCCATTCTATTCATCGTGGCTGCGGCGCTGCTGTTCTCCTATTCCACCGCGGCGAGCAATTTCACGGGGCAGATCGCCGGCCTCGTGACCGAATTCGATCTTGGAAAGTACGGTTTCCTGCTGCTGGTCGCGCTGATCTTCATCATTCTCGGCTGCTTCATTGACAGCATAAGCCTGATGTTGATCGTGGTGCCAATGGTCGTGCCGCTGCTGGCGGTTTACGAGATCAACCCGATCTGGTTCGGTGTGTTTGCGGTGGTTTTGATCGAGGTCGGTCTCATTACTCCGCCGGTCGGGCTCAATCTCTTTGTGATCGCAGGCATTGCGCAGGTGCCGGTGGCGTATGTCATCAAGGATGTATTGCCCTACATAGTTTTGCTTTTGGGGCTCTTGATGCTCGCCGTGGTGTTTCCCGGTCTCGTGCTCTGGTTCCCGTCCTTAATCGCGCAATGAGCCTTCACGGGGAAAGTGGATGTATAGCGTTGGAATCGACATAGGCGGCACGTTTACGGATTTCGCCCTGCTGGATGCTTCCCGCACGCCTGTCCAGGTGCACAAGCGGCTGACGACGCCGAAGAATCCCGCTGAAGCGCTCATTGCCGGCTTTGTTGAACTATGCCGCGGCGCGCGTGTGGAGACCGGGGAAATCGGCGAGATCGTGCATGGTACCACTTTGGTCACCAATTCCGTGATCGAGCGCAAAGGCGCCAGGACCGGCCTGTTGGTGACGGAGGGATTCGCTGACATTCTCGATATGGGATACGAGAAGCGATACGACATCTTCGATCTGAATCTCAAATTTCCCGCACCGATCGTGCCGCGTTTCCTTCGACGCGAAGTTCGCGAGAGAATCCGCTCGGACGGCGATGTGGTGGTATCGCTCGGCAAGGAAAGCGTGCGGCATGCGGTCGAATCGCTTCTCGGCGATGATGTGCGGTCGATCGCGATCTGCTTTCTCAATTCTTTCGTAAATCCCCGGCACGAGCGCGAAGCGAAGGCGCTTGTTCAGGAAATCGCCGGAGACGTCCCGATATCGTGTTCGTGCGAAGTGCTGCCCCAGATACGCGAATACGACCGTTGGGTTACCACCTGCGTCAATGCCTACACGCGTCCGCTTGTATCGTCCTATCTCCGCGACGTAACAAGCGGTCTGCAGGCACAGGGGTTTCGCGGTCGTCTCTTCATCATGACGTCCTCCGGGACAAAGATCGCACCGGGCATTGCCGCCGAGTTCCCGGTGCGCCTGATAGAATCGGGGCCGGCGGCGGGCATAAGCATTGCGTCGTCGCTGGTGCAAGGGCCGTTCGGCGAAAAAGTGCTGTCGTTCGACATCGGCGGAACCACAGCGAAGGGCGCTTTCGTGGTGGAGCGCCGGCCCCTCAAGAGATACTCCCTCGAAGTGGCACGCGAGAATGGCCAGAAGCCGGGCAGTGGAATACCGCTCGCAATTCCGGTCATCGACATGATCGAAATTGGTTCCGGCGGCGGCAGCATCGCTGAAATCGACAAGCGGGGGATTCTGAAGGTCGGGCCGGAAAGCGCCGGAGCCGACCCGGGTCCGGCCTGTTATGCGAAGGGCGGCGGCAGGCCCACCCTGACCGACGCCAATCTGATCCTTGGCGTCATTGGTCACGACAGATTCCTCGGTGGCGAAATGGCGCTTGACCTGGATGCGGCGCGACAGGCGATTGCCGACGGGGTCGCCCGTCCATTGGGGATTTCCGAGGACGAGGCGGCGTGGGGAATCCATGAAACCGTCAATGAAGACATCGCCCGGGCTTTCCGCGTGCACGCGGCCGAGCGTGGCATCGACCAACGAGGGTTCTCGATCGTGGCTTTCGGCGGCTGCGGTCCCATGCATGCGACCGCGGTCGCGCGCAAGCTGCGCGCCGCCAGAGTGATCGTTCCGCCAGGTGCCGGAGTCCTTTCGGCTATCGGGCTCCTCACGGCCCGGCACGCCTTCGAGACAAAAAAGACCCAATGCATCGCCCTCAACGATCTGACTCCTGAGTGGTGCGCGCGTTTCGTGCGGCCTTTCGTCGAGGAAACTGCGCGGGTGGGCGGGCTTAAAGGAGCATCAGAGAGGCGACACGATACCCGTCTCAAGCTCGACATGCGCTATATCGGTCAGGGCTACGAGGTCGAGATAGACGCCAGCGACCTGTCGGAATTGGATCCTGCAATCCTGAAAGAGCGATTCGAGGCGGCCTATCGCGCTGTCTTTGGCGGATTCGTCCTGAGTAACGACATAGAAATCGTCGCTTGGAAGATCGAATACGAAAGTGACGATTTTCTCAAAGAGAGATCGAGCGATGCGAATTTCTCCGGAGCGCCCCGCAACGCTGCGCGCACCTCCGGGCTCAGGAGAACCGGCTCGGCCGCCACGCGGCTGGTCTATTTCGGATCGGCAAGACAGCGGCTGCCGGTGCCCGTGCATCTGCGCGCCGATCTGCCGCCATACTGGACCTGTCATGGACCGGTGATTCTTGAGGACAAGGAGTGCACCATTTTCATTGATGGCGATGAACTGGTGACATTCGGCGCCGATGGCACGGTCACGGTCGACATGGAACGCCGCTCTTCCCGGCAGGGGGTGGCTTATGCTTGACCAGATTTCGCTGGGGATCATGTGGAACCGGCTGATTTCCATAACCGATGAGTTTCTCTCGAGCCTGGTGCGGGGCGCATTCTCGACCATCGTTCGCGAGAGCTACGACCTCACCTGCGTGCTGCTCGACCGCCGGGCGCGGGTCATCGCGCAAGGCACCTATAGCGGGCCGTCGTTCACGCGAACGGCGCCGGTAACGCTGCGCCGGCTGCTGGAGTATTTTCCGCCGGATACGCTCAAGCCGGGTGACGTGCTGGCGACGAATGACCCGTGGATTGGCACCGGGCATCTCTTCGACATCAGCGTGGCGCGGCCCATGTTCCATCGCGATCGGCTCATAGGCTATACCTTCAGCATCACGCATTTGCCGGACATAGGCGGCACCGGCTTTGGCGCCGCAAGCAAGGATGTCTTCCAGGAGGGGTTGCGCATCCCGCCGTGGAAAATCGTGTCCGGCGGCACGGTTGACCGGCAGTTCATCGAGCTCGTCCGTGCCAATGTCCGGGTTCCCGACCAGACCGTGGGAGACATATTCGCCAACATCAACTGCAACAAGGTCGGCGAAGAGCGCACGCTCGAGTTCCTGAACGAATACGGCCTGGAGGATCTGGACGAAATCGCCGATCAGATCATTCAGGTCAGCGAAGACGCCATTCGCCGGGAGATCCGCGGCATTCCGGATGGCAGCTACCGGCATGCGATGAAGGTGGAGGGGGCGGGGGGCACTCTGACATTGCGCTGTTGCGTCGACGTCGCCGGCGACGAGATCGCGATTTCCTTCGATGGTACCGATGGTGTCGTGCCGAGCGGCATCAACGTTCCGTTCTGCTACACGAACGCGATGGCGCTTTATGCCGTCAAATGCCTGACCACAGCGGACATTCCGAACAATGAGGGCGCCGTGGCGCCCATTACCGTCGAAGCGCCGGCGGGATGCGTTCTCAACGCGCCCTTTCCTTGCGCCACGGGCGCTCGCCACGTAATCGGCCATTACGTCGTTCCGCTGGTGTTCGGCGCGCTCGCCCAGGCCATGCCCGAACGGGTGCAGGCCGAGTCCGGCATGATGAATCTCGTCACTGTGCGGGGCGTCAGACGCGACGGATCGGCATTTTCCAGCATTCTGTTCGCCGCCGGCGGCTTCGGGGCAACGACCTCTTCCGATGGCGCCTCGACGACGCCGGGTCCGTCGAACATGGCGGTTACGCCCGTCGAGGTCTGGGAGGCCGAGACGGACACCATGATCGAGAGAAAGCGCCTCCTGCCCGATTCCGGCGGGGCGGGCAGGAAGCGTGGCGGGCTCGGCCAGGAGATTGTTCTGCGTAACACCACGGGCGCGGCGGTGACGATTGCCTGCATGGGGCAGAAGACCGATTTTCCTGCCGCAGGCATGGCTGGCGGCCGGCCGGGGCTGCTGCGGCAGTTTCGGATCAAGGGCGACGCCGTCGACGCGCGCGGAATGTTCGAGGTGGCGCCGGGAGAAGCGCTGACGCTGATCGAGGCGGGCGGCGGCGGCTTCGGCCAGCCGCTGGAGCGGGACCGCGAAGCCGTGAGGCGAGACCTGGAGCTCGGCTTGATCTCGGCGACGGCCGCATCGGACATCTATGGCCTCAAAGGACAATAGAGCAACGGGAGACGACAATGAGCGACAATGTGCGGAGTGAAGCACCATCATCGCGGACCAAGGCCGAACTGATGGAGGTGGCCAAGGAATATCTCTTCCGATACAGCCACCACGAATTCATCGATATCGTCGTCAGCCGGGCGCAGGGAAGCCGCGTGTACGACCATGACGGGCGCGCTGTGCTCGATTTTTCCTCCGGCCAGATGTGCTCCACGATCGGACACAACCACCCCGCGATACTTGAGGCGATCGAGGCGTCAAAAAATCAGCCGATCCACCTCTACACCTACATGCTGGACGAGTCGGTGATCGAGCTGGCGCGCAAGCTTGGCGAACTGCTCCCCAAAGAGCTGCGCAAGGTCATGTTCCTGAGCACCGGAGGCGAATCGAACGAATCGGCGATCCGCATGGCGAAGATGCATACCGGCGGTTTCGAGGTCATCTCCGTCGATGCTTCCTGGCACGGCATGACGGCAGGCGCGCACTCCAGCACTTTCGGGGGCGGACGCAAGGGTTATGGCCCGATGATGTCGGGAACATTCGCATTGCCGTTGCCGAACAGCTTTCGCTGTCCGATCCAGCACTGTCGCAACACTTGCGACAAGACCTGTCTCAAAGTGGGCTTCGGAATGATCGACACCATGTCCACCGGGAGCTACGCCGCCCTCATTACCGAACCGCTCTTCGGCGCCGGCGGCCTTACGATCCCCCCCGACGGATATTTCGACTTCCTCAGGCAGGAATGCGACAAGCGGAACATGCTTCTCATCGTCGACGAGGCGCAAACCGGGCTCGGCCGTTCCGGCGTCATGTTCACTCATGAGCGGACTGGGATCGTTCCCGATATTCTTACCCTCTCGAAGACGCTCGGCGGCGGTTTCGCGCTTTCGGCCACCTGCACCAGCGCTGAGATCGAGGAGGATGTCCACGACAAGGGGTTTATCTACCATACTTCCCATACCTCCGATCCGATGCCGGCGCGTATCGGGCTTGCGGTACTCGACGTCATCGTACGCGAGGAACTGGCGAAACGCGCCGAGAAGCTCGGCAACTACTTCATGGAACGGCTTGGCAATCTGATGCAGAAGTACGAATTCGTGGCCGACGTGCGCGGCATGGGGCTGCTGATCGGCGTCGAACTGGTAAAGGACCGCAAAACCAGAACCATATATCCTGAACTCGGTCGCTATCTGGTCGACAAGTGCTTTCATAGCGGCCTTCATTTCCACCTGTCCGGTATGGCCAGCGCATCCAAGGCGGGAACCGTCATCAAGCTGGCGCCTCCAATGACGGTGTCCGAGGCCGAACTCGACGAAGCGGTGGATATTCTCGACGAGGCGATGTCCGGGTGGCGGTATAATTAAATCCCTCCTGGCGGTCCGGCCTATGCTTCGACCGTGCCGAAAGGAGCAGTCGACAAGCGTTGCAGCCGCCGTCTGGCGGAACTAGAATCGCGCGGCTTTGTCCATGTAGCGAAGGAAAAAATGTTCGAGGAGGAAAAGGGATTTGCGGCGCGGCAGATAGTTGTGAGAACCCTGACGGAGGAAGTGACGAATCGCCTGCGGAACGATGTGATTGAGGGTCGGAT
>JBBCJW010000030.1:0-57934 GCA_037190765.1 Alphaproteobacteria bacterium | reverse complement strand
TCGACCGTGGCGTAGTGGATCGCCCCCTGTTCCCGCTCCGCCGGCAGTCTGGTGCGGTTGTAATAATGGATTTCCATGCCGCAGGCGCGGGCGCGGATGGCCAGCGCCTGTCCGATGCGGCCCATGCCGACGATGCCCAGCCGCTTGCCGTTCAGGCCCACGCCCATGAGCTGCGTCGGCGTCCAGCCGGTCCACCGCGATTGGCGCAGCATGGCCGCGCCCTCATGCGCCCGCCGGGCCGCGCCCAGCAGCAGCAGCAGGGCGATCTCGGCGGTGGCGTCGGTCAGCACGTCGGGCGTATTCGTTACCAGGATGCCGCGCCGGTCCGCCGCCGCTAAATCGATATGCTCGTAACCGACTGAAAACGTGGCGATAATCTTCACGCTCGGGGGCAGGCGGTCGACCAGCTCCGCATCCACCCGGCCGGTGGCGGCGACCAGCAGCCCGTCAGCGTCCTGCGCCCGGTCGAGCAGTTCCTGGTGCGACAGGGCGCGGTCGTCCGGGTTCAGCCGGGCGTCGAACAGGGTTTGCAGCCGCTGCTCGACGGCGTCCGGGAAATGGCGCGTGGCGACAACCACGGGGCGTTTTGTCATACCGTTCCTCTTGCGCTGGACGCTGGACGGAGCCTTCTCTACGTTAGACGGCATGGCGATGCAAACCGCATCGCCGCTTGTGCGGATTGCCGATTTTCAGATGTTCTTGCGCAGCGTTTGGACTGGTTTGGCGGCGTTGGCCGCCGCAGCGTGCGTTCCTTCGGTTGCGGTGGCGGCCGATCTTGTCCCGCATCGGGCCATCTACGACATGCGGCTGGGAGCGGCCAAGCGCGGCAGCACCATCGTCGACGTGCGCGGCGCGATGGTGGTCGAAACCGGCGAGTCCTGCGACGGCTGGGAAGTGAACCAGCGCATGCGCCTGACCTATTCGCGGTCCGACGCCGAGCAGGTCGAGGCCGATTCGACCTATGCCAGCTTCGAATCGAAGGACGGGCTGAACTACCGCTTCACCGTGCGCAACATCGAGGACGGATCGCCCGACGAGCAGCTGCGCGGCACGGCGACGTTCGAGAACAGCCGCGGCGAGGGCCGCGCCGTCTTCAACGAGCCGGAGCGCACCGAATTCGCCCTGCCGCGCGGCACGCTGTTTCCCACCGCCCACACGGCGGCGGTGATCGAGCGCGCCAAGGCCGGCGAGTTCGGCCTGTTCCGACCGTTGTTCGACGGCGGCCGGCTGGAAGGCGCCGTCGACGTCAATGCCATCATCACCGGCAGCCAGCCCAGGTCGGAAACCGACGTCAAGCACGCGCTGCTGCAGAACCAGCCGACCTGGCAGGTGCACATGGCGTTCTTTCCCGCGTCCAAAGGCGAGGATCAGCCCGATTACGAGATGACGATCGAGCTGCTGGGCAACGGCGTGGCGCGGGGCATCATTCTCGATTACGGCGACTTCACCGTCCACGGTCGGCTGGCGGCGATCGAGGAACTGCCGCGGCCCCGCTGCAAGTGAACGACGTCTAAACCTCGGTTTCGTTCTCCAGCCACAGCCAGGCCGCGCCGCGCACGCCGCTGGAATCGCCGTGCCGCGGCGGCAGCAGCCGGGTGGCGACATGGTCGGAGAAGATGTAGCGGCCCCAGATCGCCGGCATTTGGTCGTAGAGTTGCTGGCAGTTCGACAGGCCGCCGCCCAGCACGATGCAGTCGGGATCGAGAATATTGATCATCGCGCCCAGGCCGCGCGCCAACCGGTCGATGTAGCGCTCCAGCGTCGCCTGGCAGGCGGGATCGCCGGAATCGGCCTGCAGGACGATCTGCTCCGCTGGAATTTCTTCCCCGCCATGGCGGCGATGGTCCTGCGCCATGCCAGGCCCCGACAGGAAGGTCTCGATGCAGCCGAAGCGCCCGCAATAGCAGGCCGGTCCCGGCCGTTCGTCGGCATTCGGCTGCGGCAGGGGATTGTGGCCCCACTCGCCGGCGATGGCGTTGATGCCGGTGAGGGGCCGGCCCTGGATGGCGATGCCGCCACCGACCCCGGTGCCCAGGATGACGCCGAACACCACGGCTGCGCCGGCCGCCGCGCCATCGACCGCTTCCGACACGGCGAAGCAGTTGGCGTCGTTGGCCAGCCGCACCGGACGGCCCAGCGCGTGCTCCAGATCGCGATCCAGCGCATGGCCGATCAGACGGGTCGAATTGGCGTTCTTGATCAGGCCGGTGGCGGGCGAGAGGGCGCCGGGCGTACCGACGCCGACGCTGCCGCGCCGTCCGGTCTGCCGCTCCAGCTGCGATACCAGCGCGGCGATGGCGGCGACCGTGTCCTGGTAGGCGCCTTGCGGCGTGGGCAGGCGCCGCCGCGCCAGTTCCGTGCCGTCGGCATCGAGCGCGATGCCTTCGATCTTCGTGCCGCCAAGGTCGATACCGATGCGCAACGCCGCTCCATTTTCCCGAGTGCGCCGACCTGACTACAGGAAAGTGGCGCGGATATCGACGGTCGATTCCACGCCCAGCCGCTCGAAGCTGGCGGCCAGCCAGCGTTCGGCGGTGTTGCGGCCGACCGATTTCAGATGCTCCAGGAACCGCCGGTCGAGACTGAACTTGCTGGCCACGCCCAGCTCCTGCATCTCGACCGGATCGCTTATGAGGTGGATCAGCATCTTCTTCAGCCGCGCCGTGCCACTGCCCGCCAGTTCGCCGTTCTCGATCAGCCGCTGCACCGTGGCGATGGCGCGCATCTCGCCGATCAGGGCTGAGTTGAAGGTGATCTCGTTCAGCCGGTTCATGATCTCGGCCGACGTGCGCGGCACCTTCTCGCGCGTCAGCGGGTTGATCTGCACGATGGCCACGTCGCGGCTGTCGCAGCCATAGATCAGCGGCCAGATGGCGGGATTGCCCATATAGCCGCCGTCCCAGTAGGGCTCGCCGTCGATCATCACCGCCTGGAACACGGTCGGCAGGCAGGCGGAGGCCAGGATGGCGTCGAGCGTGATCTCCGGCCCCTGGAAGACGCGGCCCTTGCCGGTGCGCACGCTGGTGGCGGAAATGAACAGCTTCAGCGGATGGCAGTTGCGCACCCGCTCCAGGTCGATGCGGTCGGCCAGCAGATGGCGCAGCCCGTTGAGATTGGCCGGGTTGCCCTCGTAGGGCGACACCAGCCGCGTGAACAGGTCGAAGAAGAGGGTGGCGGGCGAGCGGTCGAGGTTCCAGTTGCCGGTCAGCCAGTCGGCGAAGCTGCGCTGGGCGGGCGAGAAGGGCGCGAAGTGCGCCAGATCGTTCCAGAACCGCGCCAGCGCCGCCCGCGCGCCCGCCGCGCCGCCCTCGGCGAAGCCCTGCGCCAGCACCACCGCGTTCACCGCCCCGGCCGAGGTGCCGGAAATGCCCTCGATGGCGATGCGCTCGTCCTCCAGCAGCCGGTCGAGCACGCCCCAGGTGAAGGCGCCGTGCGCGCCGCCGCCCTGGAGGGCGAGGTTGATGGTGCGTACGCTCATGCCGGCATTGTAGCGGCGAAATGCTGCGGCGCAAAAGAAGAGGGCGGCCCGCAGGCCGCCCCCGTGCAATACCTGTTTGTCGCAGGTTCTAGCTGAGCTGGATCCAGGTGGTCTTGACCTGGGTGAACTTCTCGAAGGCGTGCAGCGACTTGTCGCGGCCGATGCCGGACTGCTTGTAGCCGCCGAACGGGGTGGTGATGTCGCCGCCGTCATAGGTGTTGACCCACACCGAGCCGGCGCGCAGGCCCTTGGCGAACTTGAACGCCTTGTTGATGTCCGACGTCCAGATGCCCGAGGCCAGGCCGTAGATCGTGTCGTTGGCCGTCTTCAGCGCCTCTTCGCCGTCCTTGAAGGTCAGCACCGACAGCACCGGGCCGAAAATCTCCTCCTGGGCGATCTTCATCTTGTTGCTGACGTTGTCGAACACGGTCGGCGGGATGAACGCGCCGGCATTGTCGACATAGGTGCGGTCGCCGCCCATCTTCAGGTTGGCGCCTTCCTTCTTGCCCGAGTCGATGTAGCCCATGACGCGCTTGGCCTGGGTCTCGTCGACCATGGCGCCCATCTGGGTCTTGGGGTCGAGCGGGTCGCCCGGCTGCATCTTCTGGCCGATCGCCATGATCTTCTCGAGGAATTCGTCCTTGATCTTCTCCTCGACGATCAGGCGCGAGCCGGCGGTGCAGACCTCGCCCTGGTTGAACCAGATGCCGAAGGCGGAGGTGCGGGCGGCGATGTCGAGATTGGGCGCGTCGGCGAAGACGATGTTGGGCGACTTGCCGCCGCACTCCAGCCACACCTGCTTCATGTTCGATTCGCCGGAGTACTTCAGGAAGTACTTGCCGACCTCGGTCGAGCCGGTGAAGGCTAGGCAGTCGACGTCCATGTGGCGGCCCAGCGCCTGGCCGGCGGTCTCACCGAAGCCGGGGACGACGTTGAACACGCCTTCGGGAATGCCCGCTTCCGTCGCCAGTTCGGCGATGCGCAGGGCGGTCAGCGGCGACTGCTCGGCCGGCTTCAGCACCACCGAGTTGCCCGCGGCCAGCGCCGGCGCGACCTTCCAGGCGGCCATCAGCATCGGGAAGTTCCACGGCACCACTGCGGCGACGACGCCGATCGGCTCGCGCGTGACCAGCGCCAGCACGCGCGGATCGGTGGGGGCGATCTCGTCATAGACCTTGTCGATGGCTTCGGCGAACCAGTTGATGGCGTTGGCCGAGCCCGGAACGTCGACGCGGGTCGAGTACTGGATCGGCTTGCCCATGTCGAGCGTCTCCAGCAGCGCCAGTTCCTCGGCGTGCTTGAGGATGAGCTGGGCCCATTTCTGCATCACCGCCTTGCGCTTGGCCGGCGCCATGTTGGCCCACTTGCCGGCCTCGAAGCTGGCGCGCGCGGCCTTCACTGCGACGTCGACGTCTTCCTTGTCGCATTCGGCGACCTTGGTCAGCACCTTGCCGGTGGCCGGGTTGACGCACTCGAAGGTCTTGCCCGAGAGGGCATCGACATACTTGCCGTTGATGAACGCCTGGTTGCGATAGCTGAGGCCTTCGGCCTTGGCTTTCCAGTCGTCGCGGGACAGTTGCGCACTCATGCGTTCCTCCTGTTGTACCTAAACGATGAACGGGAATTCAGGAGCGGACGATAGAACCTTGCGCCGGACCGGGCAAGGCGGCAGGCCGTCGCCCGGTTTGCAAGGCAGAATGAGCGCATGAATGTTCCGGGAAAGGTTGGAAACGAACGCTCAATTTGCGCCTTGGCAATGCCTGTTTCGCCGCTTGGGGGCACCGCCAGCCACTTTAGTTACGGCATCGCCAATGCGTGCTACTCGCCCTCGAGCAGCGGGCGCAGGGAGTTGGCCAGCGCCAATGTCCGCTGTCGCGACGCCTCCTTCGACAGGTGCAGGGGAGAATCGCAGAAATCGCTGCGGCGGCTGCGCAGCAGTTCCTGCGGTTCGGAGGCGAGCACGGGGATCTCCGGGCCGAAATTCGCCACCAGCCGGTCGCGCAGGCCGATCCAGCGCGCCCGGTCGTTCTCGCGGATGAAGAGCCAGGGCAGGCTGACCACGACGCGGATGTCGTCCTCGGCCAGCCGCTGGGCGGAGCGGCGCAGCGCCTCGACCAGGCCGGCGTTGACGCGGTCCTGGCCATAGCGCCGCGGCGTCACCACCGGTGCGTCGACGCAGGCGGTGTAGGTGCCGTGTTTGTCGGTGTCGGCGATCCAGGAGCGGCCGGACTGATTGTCGAAGCCCTCGGCCGCCGCCAGCAGCAGCGGGCCGGTCTGCGGCAGCGGCCGCCAGGGAATGGCGCCGTCGCCGAACTTGCGCGTGTAGCCGGCCAGCCCGGCCTCGTCGAGATAGGCGTCGAACTCGCGCGCCCGCCGCGACGGCGGCCGGTCCGGATCCCACAGCGTGCCGCCGGAGAACACCACGGTGTCGCCCTCCTGCAGCTGGTCCTCGAGCAGGTCGATGGCAATGGTGTGGTGATGGCCGCCGAAGGGCAGGGCGAGGTTGATCACCGGCCGCTCCAGCTCGTGTTCCAGCAGCGCCGCATCCAGCCCGTAATAGGCGTTGGAGCCGCCGGCGATGATGACGCGGGGGCCTTGCGTCGCCTCCGCCAGGGCGGCCTTGTGCTCCACCAGCTCGGCCAGCAGCCGATGTCCCTCCCGGTCATGGGCGCGGTCGAGGCGATAGAAGCCATGCCCGGCCGCCGCCCACAGCAGCAGCAGGCCGGCCAGCAGCCACAGGCCGGGCCTAGTGACGCGCGTAGACGAAGCCGACATCGGTGGCACTGGCGATCAGCAGCGTGGTCACGGCCAGGATGACGGTGACCAGCGGGTGGAGCAGCAGGTGGTAGGGGCGGTCGGGATGGCGGCGCTCGTTCAGCCATTCGATGCCGATCACCAGGCAGCCGACCAAGACGCCGACGGCGCCGGCCTTGGTCAGCTCCATCGCCCTGATGTGATCGGCCAGACCGCGCACCGCGTCCGGCGCCAGGTCGGCGCGCCAGGCCTCCAGCGAGGCGAGGTTGGCGATCTTGGTCAGCAGGCGGCCGGTGTCGTCGTCCATGAACAGCAGGCGGCCGATCAGCAGCAGCATGACGAAGCCGAAGATGCGCAGCAGCTTCGGCGTCGGCAGATGGCGCAGCAGCTTGACGAACAGCAGATAGGCGCCGGCGTGGAAGATGCCCCACAGCAGGAAATTGAACGACACGCCGTGCCACAGGGCGGAAATGCCGAACACCGCCAGCGGCGCCAGGAAGGACAGCAGCACGGGGTAGGGCAGGCCCGCGTGCAGCGGCTTGTAGAGATATTCGCGGAACCAGCGTCCCAGGCTGATGTGCCAGCGCCGCCACAGCTCCTGGGGATTATGGGCGAAGATCGGCTGGGCGAAGTTCAGCATCACCGGCAGGCCCAGGCACCAGGCCGCGCCATAGGCCATCAGGCTGTAGCCGGCCCAGTCGAAATAGACGCGCAGCTCGAACAGCGCCGTCATCACGAACACGCCCAGTGGCCGCACGTAGTCGATGTCGACCAGGCGGCTGATCGAATCGGCGATGCCGAATTTCATGAAGGCGCCCAGCACCAGCCACGGTAGGCCGGTGGCGACGTTGGCATCGACGTAGCGCAGGCGATAGTCGCGCACCTTCTCCAGGAAGGTTCCCTGCTCGATCGGACCGGACAGGAATTTCGGCAGGTAAAGGATGTAGAAGGCGTAGTCGAGCAATGCCGGCATGGCGATGCGCGCGCGCATCACGTCGATGCCGACACCGATGATCTGCAGCGTGTAGAATCCCAGGCCGATGGTGATGATCCACTGGTTGCGCAGGGATTCGCTTTCGGGATTGCCGGTGAGGTTGCCGACGATGCCCAGCACGTTCAGCGCCATCAGGGCGCCGAACAGGGTGCTGGCGAAGACGATGGCGAAGGCGATGCGCCATGGCCGCGCCCGGATCAGCCGGTCGGCCGCGAGGATGACCAGCCAGGTGGCGCCGGCGATGCCGAGCACGAAGGGGACCACGCCGACATCGCCCACCAGCCACCAGATGGCGGCGAGCGACAGAAGCGAGACCGCGAGTTTGCTGACGACATTCTCGATCGGAGCGCTGCGCGCGTGGTCGGCCGGGATGCGCCAGGACGAGACGTCGCTGCCGATAGCAGGTTCAGACAACACCACCTCATGCGGCTTTCGAGTTCCGCGTCGCCGCCTGCTTGGCCGGCAACAGAGTGATGGTAGGCATCGTCGCGCCGGCCGTGATGTGATCGGACTGTGATCGCAGCCTTTGGCGGCGTTGCAGACGTATAGGTGGCGGCCGTGATTTGCTCTATTCGTCAATGTTTAGAACAAATTCACGCGTTCTGACGGGATCGCGAGCGATTCCGACAGAACGTGATTTGCTTCAGGCGCGGGCAACAAAAAAGCCGCCCGAGGGCGGCTCTTTCGGCGAGAGGAGACCCGCTTTACTTGATCTTGGATTCCTTGAACACGACGTGCTTGCGCGCGACCGGATCGTACTTCTTCAGTTCCATCTTCTCGGTCTTGGTGCGCGGGTTCTTCTTGGTGACGTAGAAGTACCCGGTGTCGGCGGAGGACACCATCTTGATGAGCACCGTGGTCGGCTTGGCCATGGCGAAAGTCCCTGCAAAACCCGGCGCCGGGCCGGGGTAAATTCCTAAGAGGCGCGCACCATAGCGGCAAACGCCGGTAAGTCAAGCTGCGGGGTCAAATATCTGATTTATCTTTATTTTTCTCTGCGGCCGGCGGCATTTCCGCGAACTGCGGCAGGTCGTCGGTAATGGCGTGCCAGGGGGCCTTGGAGGCGACATAAATGTGCATCAGCGGCGCCACGCCGGGATCGTCGTCCAGCAGGGCCAGCGGCACGCCGAGCGGCAGGTCGGGGTCGGAGAATTCCGACTGCAGGCGCGAGCCGCAATGCGCGCAGAAGCAGCGGAACGTGCCGGGCGAGGACTCGTAGCGGCGCACCAGATTTTCGCCATCGAGATAGTGAAAATGGGCGCGCGCGACGCCGGCGCGGCTGCGGAAGGCGGCGGCATGCGCCTTGCGGCAGATCGAGCAGTGGCAGTTGATCGGCGTCAGCAGCGGGCCGGTGATGACGAACTTCACCCCGCCGCACAGGCAGGAGCCATGGATATTCCTGGGCACCGTACTTGATCCTTCCTTGCGCCGCCTGATGGCGGCGTCGGGCCTTGCGCCGCCCCGGATGGCGGCGTCGGGAAGGATTATGCCGCGATGCGTTCGGGATTGCGCTGGCGCAGCAGGGGCAGGACCATGCGTCCGAAGCGCTCCGCCTCTGCATCGTGCAGATAGCCCGACAGGCAGAAGGAGTGGCAGCCCACGTCGATGAACTGCTGCAGGGTAGCAGCGCACTGCTCGGGATTGCCCACCACCGCCACGCCCGCACCGGCCCGCACCTTGGTGATGCCGGTCCACAGATGCGGCATGATCAGGTTGTCTTCCGATTTCGCCAGCTCCTGCATGCGCCGGTTGGCGGCGGAGGTGCCGTACTGGGTGGCGGTCCTTTCCAGCAGGTCCTTGGTGGCGCTGGCGATCAGCGTGTCGGCGGCGGCCCAGGCGTCCTTCTCGGTCTCGCGACAGATGATCTGCAAGCGCATGCCGAAGCCGATCTGCTTCTCGCGCCCGTATTTGCGCGCGATCTCGCGGATCTGGCCCATCTGGGTGCGGATGCTGTCGGGATGGTCGCCCCAGAACAGATGCACGTCGGAATGCTTGGCCGACATCTCCCAGGCCTCGCGCGAACCGCCGCCGAGATAGAACTTGGGGTAGGGCTTCTGCAAGGTCCTGGGCGTGATGCTGGCGTTCTTCAGCTGGTAGAACTTGCCGTCGAAGTCGATCGGTCCCTTGGCGGTCCACAGCGCCTTGATGATGCTGACTTCCTCTTCCATCAGCAGGTAGCGGTCTTCCTTGGAATAGCGCAGGCCTTCGCCGGCCGACTGCTCGTCGCTGAGGCCGGCGATCAGGGTGATGCAGATGCGCCCGCCGCTGAGTTGGTCGAAAGTGGCGACCATCTTGGCCAGCAGCACCGGATTGATGTAGCCCGGCCGGGCGGCGATCAGCGGTTTGATGGTCTTGCTGCGGGCAGCCATCATGGCGCCGGTGATCCACGCCTCCCAGCAATGCTGGTTGACCGGGATCAGCAGGTATTCGAACCCGGCTTGCTCGGCCGCCTGGGTGACGCGCTCGAACATCTCCGCCGAGCTGGGCACATCGGCCGATGGGTCGCCATAGGCGGTGGTGTCGCCCTGGGTCGGAATGAACCAGCCAAGTTCGATGCGCTCCATGTTTCCTCACACCCGTCCGAATTGATTCTTGAGAGATGATATTAATTACGAATATTGCACCAGATCAAATGGTGCAATGGTCGCACCAGCCTGACGCCAAACGAAAACGGGCGTCCGAAGACGCCCGTTCGAGAGGAAGCCGACCCTGTTCAGGCGGCCGCCGGGTGCTGCGGCATGGGGCCGACATAGCGCGACTGCGGCCGGATGATGCGGCCGGTTTGCTCCTGCTCCAGGATATGGCCGCACCAGCCGGCGGCGCGGCCGACGGCGAAGACGGCGGTGAAGGCTTCGCGCGGCAGGCCGACCGCCTCCAGCACCAGCGCGGTGTAGAACTCGACATTGGTGTCCAGCCGCTGGTTGGGCTTCAGCCGCCGCAAGGTGGCGATGGCGCCGGCCTCGACCTCGGCGGCGAAGCGCAGTCGCTGGCTGCGCTCGCCCAGCCCGGCCACCACCGATTTCAGCACGTCGGCGCGCGGATCGCGCACCTTGTAGATGCGGTGGCCGAAGCCCATCAGCCGTTCGCCCTCGCGCACCGCCTTCTCCAGCCATGGGACGATGTTGGCGTTGGCGCCGATCTCGTCGAGCATGTCGAGCACCGGGCCGGGCGCGCCGCCATGCAGCGGTCCCTTCAATGCGCACAAGCCGGCCAGCACGGCCGAGATCAGCCCGGCTTTGGTCGAGGCGACGACGCGGGCGGCGAAGGTCGAGGCATTGAAGCCGTGATCGGCGATGGTGGTGAGATAGGCGTCGAGCGCCTTTTCCTCCGCTTCCGGCGCGCGCTGCCCGCGCATCATGCGCAGCAGGTCGGCGGCGGTGCCCAGCGACGGGTCGGGCGCGACGGCGGGCTGGCCATCCTTCTGGCGCAGGAGGGCGGCGAGGAATACCGGCAGGGCGGCGGTCGCCAGCAGATGATGCGGTGTCCTGGCCGCATCGGGCAGCAGGCCGAGGCCGACCCGCAGCGCCTCGACGACGGTCAGGCCCTTCGCCACCGCCAGCAGCGCCGGTACATGGGCGAAGGCGTCGAGCCGCGCCTGGCCCAGTCCGCGCCGGACAGCGTCGCGGTCGCCGCCTTCGGGCGCCAGCCCGTCCCACAACAGGGCGGTGGTGCCCTCGAAGCCGAAATCCCGCACCAGTTCCGGCAGTTCGTGGCCTGCCACGATCAGGCGCCCGGCTTCGCCATCGACCAGGCTCAGTCTGGTGTCGGCGGCGATCACGCCGTCGAGGCCGCTTTTGCTCATGACCTTGTCTCCTTCAGCATTTCCCTGTGCTGAAGGTCGATCTTGATAAATATATTGTCAATATTGATTAAAATAATCAATATTATGGCATGACCAGCAAGCGACATCTTTCCGCGGCCGACGCCGCCCGGGCTTTGGGCGTCTCGCTGCCGACCCTCTACGCCTATGTCAGTCGCGGCCTGATCCGCTCGCAGGCGGCTGAGGGCGGGCGCACGCGGCTTTACGCCGCCGCCGACGTGAAGGCGCTGCAGGAGCGCAAGGCGCGCGGCCGCAAGGCAGCGGCGGTGGCTTCCGGGGCGCTGCATTTCGGCGCGCCGGTGCTGGAATCGGCGCTGACCCTGATTGCCGACAACCGGCTGTTCTATCGCGGCCGCGATGCCACCGAGCTGGCGGCAGGCGCCAGTCTCGAAGAGATTGCGCGGCTGCTGTGGGATTGCGATGCGCAGCCCTTCGCCGCCGCCAACCTGCCGCCCCATGACGGGCGCCTGCGCCGCGCCTGGTCGGGGGCGGCCGAGATGCCGCCGCTGGACCGCTGCCTGGCGCTGCTGCCGCATGCGGCGGTGCTGGACGACCGGGCCTGGGCGCTGGATCGCGCCGGCATCGTGGCGTGCGGCGTGCGGGTGATGCGGCTGCTGGCGGCGGTCGTCGCCGGCATGCCGGTCTCGGCGCAATCGGCGCATGCGATGCTGGCGCAGGGCTGGAAGCTCGACGGCAAGGCGGCCGAGCTGCTGCGCGCCGCCCTGGTGATGTGCGCCGATCACGAACTCAACGCCTCGGCCTTCGCCGTGCGCGTCGTGGCGGCGACCGGCACCACCGTCTATGGCTCGACCATGGCCGGACTGGCCGCCTTGCAGGGGCCGCGCCATGGCGGCATCACGCCGCGCATGGTGGCGCTGTTCGGCGAACTGGCGCAGGCGCCGGATCTGCGCGCCGCCCTGCGCCAGCGCCAGCAGGCGGGCGAGCGCGTGCCCGGCGTCGGCCACTGGCTCTATCCCGACGGCGATCCGCGCGCCGCCTTCCTGATCGGGCTGCTGCAGCGCGACTATGCCGGCCATCCCGCCCTGGAACTGGCGCTGAAGACGGCGGAGATCGCCGAAGCCCTCACCGGCCAGCGCCCCAATGTCGATTTCGCGCTGGCGACCATCGAGCGCGTGCTGGGACTGCCGGTCAATGGCGGGCAGGCGCTGTTCCTGCTGGGCCGCGCCACGGGCTGGGTGGCGCATCACCTGGAGCAGGGCGCGGCCGGCCAGCTCATCCGCCCGCGCGCCCGCTATGTCGGGCCGCTGCCGGCGAACATTGACGAATAGAGCGGATTCACGCGATTGCCGGAAAGCGCCTGCGCTTCCCGGCAATCACGATCCGCTCTACCGGATCGGCCGCACGATGAAATTGCCGCGGCAGTTGGAGCGGGCCGCGTCGGACGTGCAGGGGCGCGGCTGCAGCGATTTCTCGACGCAGATGCGGACCTCGCGCAGATACTGGCCGGAGCAGGTGACCGAGATCGCCGTCGGCGGCAGGCGCGGATTGGCGGCGGTGAACTCGGTCTTGAGTTGGGCCACGTTGCGCGACAGCGTGCCGGTCGGCCGCAGGTAGAATTCGGGCAGGGTGATCGATCCGAAGGCCTCGGCGGTCAGATCGAAATAGCGCGAGGCCGTCAGGCCGGTGCAGGCGCCGTGCTTGTTCCACTGATGCCGGATCAGGCCTTCGCTGGGCATGATGCTGATGATGCGGTCGATCGTGTCGCGGGTCGGACCGCCGCTGCCGGCGCGGCAGAATTCGGGGTAGCCGCCGCGTTCGTATTGCGGCCACAGCCCGTGGGCGACGAAGCCGTAACGCCGGCCGGTGGCGCATTGGCGCGGGCTGCTGGCGCCGTCGGTGGCGCAGTATTGCGGCGACCACGACATGGCCAGCACGTAATAGTCGAACCGGGGCGGATTGCTGCGGTTCTGGGCGGTCGCCGGCAGGGCCCACAGGAAAGCCAGCAGCAGCGCGAGAAATCCGCCGCGCAAGACTATCCGGGGCTTGCGCAGGGAGGGGTTTGCGCCGCTAGAGTCGAGGCGGGAACAGGAAGGGGCAGCCATGCGCGTATTTACCGCCACCTTGGGGACGGAAACCAACACATTCTCGCCCATCCCTACCGGGATGGACGCCTTCCGGAAGACCCTGCTGGTGCATGCCGGCGAGCATCCTGACAAGCCCATGCTGTTCACCGCCCCGCTCTGGGCCGCCCGTGAGCGGGCGCGCGAGCGGAACTGGGAGCTGAGCGAGGGGCTGTGCGCCTTCGCCGTGCCCGGCGGGGTTACCACCAGAGCCACTTACGAAGCGCTGCGCGATGAGCTGCTGGACGACCTGAAGGAGGCGCTGCCGGTCGACATCGTGGTGCTGGGCCTGCATGGCGCCATGGTGGCCGACGGCTACGACGACTGCGAGGGCGACCTGATGGCGAGGGTGCGCGAGCTGATCGGTCCCGATGCCGTCATCGGCGCCGAACTGGACCCGCACTGCCATCTCACCGACGCCATGATGCGGCATGCCGACGTGATGGTCGCCTTCAAGGAATATCCGCATGTCGATCCCATCGAGCGCGCCTTCGAGGTGGTGGACATCTGCGCCGACGCCGCCCAGCGCAACGTCAAACCGACCAAGGCGTTTTTCGACTGCCGCATGTTCGGCGTCTACCACACCCCGCGCGAACCCATGCGCAGCTTCGTCGACCGCATCAAGGCCATGGAAGGCAGGGACGGGGTGCTGTCGATCTCCATCGCCCACGGCTTCCCCTGGGGCGACGTGCCCGACATGGGCACGCGGGTGCTGGTGATCACCGACAACGATCCGGACAAGGCGCAGCGCCTGGCGAAGCAGCTCGGCGAGGAGCTGATCGCCCTGCGCGGCACCACCGCGCCCGACTACCTGACCATCGCCCAGGCGCTCGACCAGGCCATGGCGGCGCCGGCAGGGCCGATCGTCATCGCCGATTCGGCCGACAACTCTGGTGGCGGCGCGCCGTCGGATTCGACCTTCGTGCTGCGTGAAATCCTGGCGCGCGGCATCAGCGACGTGGCGCTGGGACCGCTGTGGGATCCGGTGGCGCTGCGCTTCTGCCAGGAGGCGGGCGAGGGCGCCATGCTCGACCTGCGGCTGGGCGGCAAGACCGGGCCGGTCTCGGGCGATCCGCTGGACGTGAAGATCAAGGTGCTGAAGCTGGTGTCCGACGCGCGCCAGAGCTTCGGCCAGACCGTGGCCATGATGGGCGACGCGGCCGCCATCCGCATCGAGCATGCAAGAGCGAAGAACGTCGACATCGTGATCAACGAGGCGCGCACCCAGGCCTTCGGCACCGACATGTTCACCGGGCTGGGCGTCGATCCCACCACCAAGAGGATCGTGGTGGTGAAGTCGAGCCAGCACTTCCACGCCGCCTATGCGCCGATCGCCAAGGAGGTGCTCTATCTTGGCGGGCCGGGCTGCATCGCCACCGATTTCGGCACCTTCGACTACCGGCGCGTGCAGCGGCCGATCTGGCCGCTGGACTGAGGTTTGCGACAGATTAGGGCGGTGGTGCCTTAGCCTGGCTTGCGCAGGCGCAGGATCAGCGAGAGGGGGGCGATGCGGGTGTCGGCCACCACCGGCTCGCGCCTGGCCAGTTCGGCGCTGGCGCAGGGCTCGACCAGCTTTTCGACCATGAAGCCGGCGGCCAGGACCATGTCGATCCATTCGCCAAGCGTGCGGTGAAAGCGCGGCGTGCGGAACGGCTGGTCTGTCCGGCGCTGCTCCGCCGGCAGGCTCTCGAACCACCAGGTGTCGATGCGCCCGTCGATGCGTTCGAAATAGCCGCCGATCTCGATGGCGCGGGGCCGGCCGGTCGCGTCCCGCTGTACCTTGCGATGCGGCGGCACGAAACAGGGATGCAGGATGGAGAACTGCAGGAAGCCGCCCGGCCGCAGCACGCGCTGCGCCTCGCGCAACGTCAGCGCCGGATCGGGCATGTCCATCAGCGCCATGAAGGCGGTAGCGAAATCGAAGCTGGCGGCGGCGAAGGGCAGCGCCGTGGCGTCGCCGAGATGGAAAACGACGCCAAGCGGCTCCGCCGTTTCGGCCTCGATGGCGTGGCGGATGAAGGTCGGCGTCATGTCGATCGCCTGCATGCGGGCGCCCAGCCGCGCCACTTGCCGCGTGTTGGTGCCTTCGCCGCAAGCGATGTCGAGGCCGGCCAGGCCGGCCACTGGCGGCAGGGCGGCAAGGAAAGCCGGCGTGTTCAGAGCGTCGCGGTAGATGTCGTAGCCGGCCCTGGAATGTCGCGTCCAGGCATCGGCATTGGCCTCCCAGAATGCGGCCACTTCAGCGCTGTCCATGGCATCCTCCCGTGGGTGGGCGGCATGGTATGCGCTCCTGCGGCCGGGGCTGTCAAACGGCCGGCAACAAGCGCCGCCGACGGCAATGGAAGCGGCGCCGCGCCTTTTCCACAGCACCGCCAGCGCGCGGGTTGCGCCCGCTGACGCCGCGTGCTTAATGTGCCGCTTTGATGAGTCCAACCTCCGCTTCCTCCATCAGGCTGCGCCACCTGCTGGGCATCGAAGGCCTGCCCGCCGAAACCATTTCGGCGCTGCTCGATCTTTCCGAGACTTACATCGAGCAGAACCGGCAGATCGACAAGAAGCAGTCCTCGCTGCGCGGCCGCACCATCATCAACCTGTTCTTCGAGAACTCGACCCGCACCCGCACCAGCTTCGAGCTGGCCGGCAAGCGGCTAGGTGGCGATGTCATCAACATGCAGACCTCGGCTTCCTCGGTGAAGAAGGGTGAGACGCTGCTCGACACGGCGATGACCTTGAACGCCATGCACCCCGACCTGCTGGTGGTGCGCCATCCCGATTCGGGCGCCGTGCAACTGCTGTCGGAGAAGGTGAACTGCGCCGTCATCAATGGCGGCGACGGCAGCCACGAGCACCCGACCCAGGCGCTGCTGGACGCGCTCACCATCCGCCGCCGCCGCGGCAAGCTGCAGGGCCTGCTGGTCGCCATCTGCGGCGACATCCTGCACAGCCGCGTGGCGCGCTCCAACATCCACCTGCTGAACACCATGGGGGCGCGGGTCAGGGTCATCGGCCCGCCGACCCTGATGCCGGCCGAGATCGACCGGCTGGGCGTAGAGGTGTTCCACGACATGCGCAAGGGGCTGACCGACGTCGACATCGTCATGATGCTGCGCCTGCAGACCGAGCGCATGCAGGGCTCCTACGTGCCGTCGATCCCGGAATATTTCCGCTTCTTCGGGCTGGACAACAAGAAGCTGTCGTTTGCCAAGCCCGATGCGCTGATCATGCATCCCGGTCCGATGAACCGCGGCGTCGAGATCGACTCCGAAGTCGCCGACGACATCGGCCGCAGCGTCATCCACGAACAAGTCGAGATGGGTGTGGCCGTGCGCATGGCCTGCCTGGAGGCGCTGATCGGCCAGCGCCGCAACGAGGCGCCCGGCGCCGGCGCGGCGGGAGGCGCGGCATGAACCGCGACGATCGCGCGCCGCTGGAGCCGATGGCGCTGACCAATGTGCGGCTGATCGATCCCGCCGCCGGCACCGACGCCAAGGGCGCGCTGCTGATCCGCGACGGCAAGATCGCCGATCTGGGGCCCGGCCTGTTGGCCGCCGGCGTGCCGGACGGGGTGCGCAGCGTCGATGGCGGCGGCGCCTGCCTGGCGCCGGGGCTGGTCGATATCCGCGTCCATGCCTGCGAGCCGGGCGAGGAGCACAAGGAGACCATCGACACCGCCGCCCAGGGGGCGCTGGCGGGCGGGGTGACCACCATGGTGGTGCTGCCCGACACCGACCCGGTGATCGACGATGCCGCCCTGGTCGAGTTCGTGCAGCGCCGGGCGCGGCAGGTGAAGAAGGTCAACGTGCATTGCTACGGCGCGCTGACCCTGGGGCTGGAAGGCAAGGAGCTGTCCGAACTCGGCATGCTGAGCGAGGCCGGCGCCGTGGCCTTCACCGACGGCAGCAAGGCGGTGACCAGCGCCATCACCATGCGCCGCGCGCTCTCCTATGCCAGGACTTTCGACGCGCTGATCGTGCAGCATCCGCTGGAGCCCTCGCTGTCGACCGGCGCCATGAACGAGGGCGAGATCGCCACCAGGCTGGGCCTGCCGGGCATTCCGGTCGAGGCCGAGGCGATCATGCTGGAGCGCGACATGCGGCTGGTCGAGCTGACCGGCGGCAGGTACCACGCCGCCCATATCTCCTGCGCCGAATCGGTCGACATCCTCCGCCGCGCCAAGAAGAAGGGGCTGCGCGTCACCTGCGATACGGCGCCGCCCTATTTCTGCCTCAACGAGACCTCCGTCGGCGAGTACCGCACCTTCGCCAAGCTGATGCCGCCCTTGCGCTCGGAGATGGACCGCCGCGCCATCGTCGAGGGCCTGCGCGACGGCACCATCGACGTCATCGCCTCCGACCACTGGCCGCAGGACCAGGACAGCAAGCGCCAGCCCTTCACCCAGGCGCTGCCCGGCATCGTCGGGCTGGAAACCCTGCTGCCGCTGTCGCTGGAGCTGGTGCATAACCGGTTCATGACGCTGCCGGCGCTGTTCCAGCGCCTGGCGCTGGCGCCGGCGAAGCTGATGAAGCTGCCGGGCGGGCGGCTGGAGAAAGGGGCGCCGGCCGACCTGGTGCTGTTCGATCCCGACCGGCCACGCCGCATCGACGTCTCCGCCTTCCGCAGCAAGTGCAAGAACTCGCCCTTCGACGAGCGGCCGGTGCAGGGCCAGGTGCTGGCGACCCTGGTCGCCGGTCGGCCGCTATTCGTCGATGCCGCCGCGCCGGGATCGCTGGCGGGCTGAAGCCTATTCTTTCTTCTCGTCGTCCGCCGCCAGCCTATCGTCCGGCAGGCCGCTTGCGATTCCGGCGGGATGCGATTTGTTCTAGACTGCGCGCCTCTTCTTGCGGACGACATCGATGACGCAGCCTTATGTGATCTATGCCATCGCCCTGGTCGGCGGCTACCTGCTGGGGTCGATCCCCTTCGGCCTGCTGCTGACGAAGATGGCCGGGCTGGGCGATATCCGCACCATCGGCTCGGGCAATATCGGCGCCACCAACGTACTGCGCACCGGCCGCAAGGGGCTGGCGGCGGCAACTCTGCTGCTGGACGGCGGCAAGGGCGTGCTGGCGGTCCTCGTCTTCTGGCTGCTGTTCGGCGTCACCGCCTCGCTGTTCGCCGGGCTTGGCGCGCTGCTGGGGCATCTGTTTCCGGTCTGGCTGCGTTTCAAGGGCGGCAAGGGCGTGGCGACCGCCCTGGGCGTGATGCTGGCGGTGAAGCTGCCGCTGGGCGTCATCGCCTGCCTGACCTGGCTGGCGGCGGCGTTCCTGTTCCGCATGTCGTCACTGGCGGCGCTGCTGGCCATGGCGGTGGCGACGCTTTGCGCCTGGGCGTTTGCCTTCACGCTCGATCAGCGCTGGTCGACGGTCGAGATCGCCATATTGCTTACGGTCATTTCGGTGCTGGTCTTCGCCAAGCACCATGAAAATATCGGCCGGCTGCTGAAAGGCACCGAGCCGAAGATCGGACAAGGGAAGAAACCGGTCGCCTGAACCGATTGCAACTCTTGGTTTATTGAGAACAAAATAAAAACAACTAAAATGGGTGGCATGGAAATGGCCGCCCCGCCTGCCTTCGACGATCGCGAACGCCTGGCCGCCCTGCGGCTGGCGCGCGGGCGCGGCGTCGGGCCGGTGCTGTTCCGCCGCCTGATCGACCGCTACGGGCTGCCGTCGCGGGCGCTGCAGGCTCTGCCTGACCTGGCGGCGCAGACGCAGGCCAAGGCTGCCGCCGCGGCGCCGGCGGTGGCGGAGCGCGAGCTGCAGGCATTGGCCAGGCTCGCGGGCCGTCTCCTTGTCTATGGCGAAACCGACTATCCGCAGACCCTGGCGGCCTTGCCCGATGCGCCGGCCGCGCTCTCGGTGCTGGGCGATCCGGCTGTCCTGCATCTGCCCTGCATCGGCATCGTCGGCGCCCGCAACGCCTCGATCAACGGCCGCCGCCTGGCCGGGGAATTCGCCGGCGGCCTGGCGAAGCTGGGCCATGTCGTGGTTTCGGGACTGGCGCGCGGCATCGATACGGCGGCGCATGTCGGGGCGCTCTCGGTCGAGGACGGCGTGACGGTGGCGGTGATGGCCGGCGGCCTCGACCACATCTATCCGTGCGAGAACGAGGCGCTCTATCGCCGCATCGTCGAAACCGGCGGCGCGGCGGTGGCCGAGATGGGGCTGGGAACCGAGCCCCTCGCTCGTCACTTTCCGCGCCGCAACCGCATCGTCTCCGGCCTGTCACAGGGCGTGGTGGTGGTCGAGGCGGCGCTGAAGTCGGGATCGCTGATCACCGCCCGGCTGGCCGCCGAGCAGGGACGCGAGGTCTTTGCCGTCCCCGGCTCGCCCGGCGATGCCCGCTGCCGGGGCACCAACGGGCTGATCCGCGACGGCGCCTGGCTGACCGAAACGGTCGACGACATCGTGGCAAATCTGCCACGCCCCACCCCCAGACCGGCCACTTTCAGGCCGGCTACTCCCCGGCCGGTCGCCCCAAGACTGGCCCCGATCCGGAAGGAGGCAAAATCGGTTCCTGTGGAACAGGAAATTCCCCAGAAAATTCAGATAGATGACATCGGGTCCGAGATCGTGGGACTGCTGTCGGTCGGTCCCACCGCGGTTGACGAAATTCTCCGACAGTGCCAAACGTCGCCCTCCATTGTCGCCGGGGTGCTCCTCGATCTGGAGCTGGAAGGCCGGCTGGAACGGCACCCAGGCAACGCCGTTTCCCTGATTTCCTAGGGGTTTAGCCCGAAGAATTCGGGGGCGGATGCAACAGAACCCCCGGCCGGACGCCGGGCGACGGGCAGGGCATGGACGTTATCGTCGTCGAATCGCCGGCGAAGGCGAAGACCATCGAGAAGTATCTGGGCCCGGGCTACACCGTGCTGGCCAGTTTCGGCCATGTGCGCGACCTGCCGCCCAAGGACGGCTCGGTGCGGCCGGACGAGGACTTCGCCATGAGCTGGGCCGTCGACGGCAAGGCGGAGAAGCGGCTCAACGACATCGCCCGCGCCGTCAAGGGCGCCAACCATCTTTATCTGGCGACCGACCCCGACCGCGAGGGCGAGGCCATCTCCTGGCATGTCCACGACATCCTGAAGGAGAAGGGCGCGCTCAAGGGCGTCGAGGTCAAGCGCATCGTCTTCAACGCCATCACCAAGCGCGCCGTGCTGGAGGCGCTGGAGCAGCCGCGCGATCTGGACGATCCGCTGATCGACGCTTATCGCGCCCGCCGCGCGCTCGACTATTTGGTCGGCTTCACCCTCTCGCCGGTGCTGTGGCGCAAACTGCCCGGCTCGCGCTCCGCCGGCCGCGTGCAGTCGGTGGCGCTGCGCCTGATCTGCGAGCGCGAGGCGGAGATCGAGGTCTTCAAGTCGCAGGAATACTGGACCGTCGAGGTCGATTTCCTCAACACGCGCAACCAGAGCCTGACCGCGCGCCTGACGCATCTCAACGGCGAGCGGCTGGACAAATTCGATCTCGACAACGAGGCCAAGGCGAAGGCGGCGGTCGAGGCGATCGAGCATCGCGTCTTCGCCGTCACCGGCGTCGATCGCAAGCAGGTCAAGCGCAACCCGCCGCCGCCCTTCATCACCTCGACCCTGCAGCAGGATGCCTCGCGGCGGTTGGGCTTCGGCGCCGGCCAGACCATGCGCACCGCCCAGCGCCTCTACGAAGGCGTCGCCATCGGCGGCGAGACGGTCGGCCTTATCACCTACATGCGCACCGACGGCGTGCAGATGGCGCCGGAAGGCCTGGCGCAGACGCGGCGGCTGATCGAAAGCCGCTACGGCAAGGCGCTGCTGCCGGAGAAGCCGCGCTTCTACGCCAGCAAGGCCAAGAATGCGCAGGAAGCGCATGAGTGCATCCGGCCCACCGACCTGTTCCGCACCCCCGACGAGGTGGCGCGCTATCTTGACCGCGACCAGCTGCGGCTCTACGAGCTGATCTGGAAGCGCACCGTCGCCAGCCAGATGGAAAGCGCGGTGCTCGATCAGGTGACGGTGGACATCGCCTCGGCCGACCGCAACGTGCAGCTGCGCGCCACCGGCTCGGTGGTGAAGGAGAAGGGCTTCCTGGTCCTCTACGAGGAGGGCAAGGACGAGGACAAGGACGAGGGCGACGAGAAGCTCCTGCCCGACGTGACGGTCGATGAGACCCTGACGCGCAAGCAGACAAGGCCGGAGCAGCATTTCACCGAGCCGCCGCCGCGCTACTCGGAAGCCAGCCTGGTGAAGAAGCTGGAGGAGCTGGGCATCGGCCGGCCCTCCACCTACGCCTCGATCATCGAGGTGCTGCAGGCGCGCAAATACGTGCGGCTGGACCGCAAGCGCTTCATTCCCGAGGATCGCGGCCGCATCGTCACCGCCTTCCTCGAAAGCTACTTCAAGCGCTACGTCGAATACGATTTCACCGCCCATCTCGAAGAAGAGCTGGACGACATTTCCGGTGGCCGCATCGACTGGCGCCAGGTGCTGCGCGATTTCTGGCAGGCCTTCTCGCGCGCGGTGGACGAGACCAAGGATCTGCGCGTCAAGGAAGTGCTGGACAAGCTGGATGCCGATCTGGGACCGCATTTCTTTCCCGACAGTCCCAACGGACGCGATCCGCGCAAGTGCCCGAGCTGCGCCGACGGCCGTATCGGCCTGAAGCTGGGCCGTTTCGGCGCCTTCATCGGCTGCTCCAACTATCCCGAATGCCGCTTCACCAAGCCGCTGGCGATCTCGACCGGCGAGGAGGCCGACAACGCGCTCGACCAGCCGCGCGAGCTGGGCATCGATCCCCAGACGCAGCTGCCGGTAACGGTGCGCAAGGGTCCCTATGGCGTCTACGTCCAGCTGGGCGAGGCCGAGGGCAAGGAAAAGCCCAAGCGCGTGTCGCTGCCCAAGCAGATGCCGCCGCTGGAGATCACGCTGGAACAGGCGCTGGGCCTACTGCGCCTGCCGCGCGATGTCGGAGCGCATCCCGAGAGCGGCGAGATGATCACCGCCGGGCTGGGCCGCTTCGGGCCCTATGTGAAGCACGGCCCGACCTACAAGTCGCTGCCGGCCGACGACGACGTGCTGACCATCGGCCTGAACCGCGCCGTCAGCCTGCTGGCCGAAGCCAAGCCGGGCCGCGGGCGGGCCGCGCCGCTGAAGGTGGTGGGCCAGCATCCCGACGATAGCCAGCCGGTCGAACTCTACAGCGGCCGCTATGGCCATTACGTGAAACACGGCAAGACCAACGCTACCGTGCCCGGCGACATCGAGCCGCTGGAGATCACCCTGGAGCAGGCGCTGCCGCTGCTGGCGGCGCGGGCGGCCAAGTCGGGCGGTGGCAAGAAGAAGGCGGCCGCCAAGCCGAAAGCCTCGAAGGCGAAATCGGCCAAGGCGGCCAATGGCGCGGAGGCGGCGGACAAACCCGCCAAGCCGGCCAAGGCCAAAGCCAAGGGCGGCGCCCGCAAGAAGGCGGCATCCAAGACCACCAAGACCAAGAAGAAGAGCGAAACCCAGGCGGATGCGGCCTGACCGGCTCGGGCGGCAGGAGCGATAGATGCCGCGCAGCAAACCGCCCAGACGCCCGAAGACGGTGCCCCGCCGTGCCGCCAAGGCAGCGACGCGCGGCCTGCCGTCGCGCGAACAGGTACTGGAATTCATCAAGGACAGCGCGACGCCGGTCGGCAAGCGCGAGATCGCGCGCGCCTTCGGCGTCGAGGCGCAGGACCGCATCGCGCTGAAGCGGCTGCTGAAGGAGATCGAAGGCGAAGGCAGCGTCGCGCGCGGCCGCCGGCGGCGCCTGGCCGATCCCGAGGCGCTGCCGGAGATGATCGTGCTGCAGGTCACCGGGCTGGATCCCGACGGCGAAGTGCTGGCGCGGCCGGTGCAGTGGGACGAGGGGCAGGAGCCGCCGCATATCGTGGTCGCTCCCGACCGCCAGGGCGTGCCCGCCCTGTCGCGCGGCGATCGCATCCTGGCGCGCCTGCGCCGCGTCGGCGGCAGGACCTACGAGGCGCGCGCCGTGCGTTTCCTGGGCAACCAGCCGCTGAAGGTGCTGGGCGTGTTCGAGGAGGCGGGCTGGGGCGGGCGCGGCCGCGTGGTGCCGACCGACAAACGGGCCAAGCGCGAATACGTGATCGAGCCGGAGGACCGCGGCGAGGCCAGGCCCGGCGACATCGTCTGGGTCGAGCCGGGCGGCGCGCGGGGCAAGGCGACGCGGGCGCGCATTCTCGAACGCCTGGGCTCGATGAACGAGCCGCGCACCGTCAGCTTGATCGCCATCGCCGCGCACGACATTCCGGTCGAATTCGGGCCGGAGGCGAGCAAGCAGGCGGAACGGGCCAGGGCGGCGCCGATGGGCGAGCGCGCCGATCTGCGCCAGGTGCCGCTGGTCACTATCGACGGCGAGGACGCGCGCGATTTCGACGACGCGGTGTTCGCCGAAGCCGACGACGATCCCGCCAACCAGGGCGGCTGGAAGCTGATCGTCGCCATCGCCGACGTCGCCTGGTACGTGCGGCCCGACGATGCGCTGGATCGCGCCGCCGCCCGCCGCGGCAATTCGGTCTATTTCCCCGACCGCGTCGTGCCGATGCTGCCGGAAGAACTGTCGAACGGCTGGTGCTCGCTGCGGCCGCGCCAGGACCGGCCGGTGCTGGCCGTCCATATGCGCATCGACGCCGAGGGCCGGCTGATTGCGCACCGCTTCGTGCGCGGCATGATGAACTCGGCGGCGCGGCTGACCTACACCCAGGTGCAGGCCGCCCACGACGGCCGGCCGGACGATATGACGGGGCCGCTGCTGGAGAGCGTCATCAAGCCGCTCTACGGCGCCTATCGCGTGCTGCTGGGCGCGCGCGAGAAACGCGGCGCCATCGATCTCGACCTGCCCGAGCGCCGCACGGTGATCGACGAGCAGGGGCGCATTATCGACATCGCCCCGCGCGAACGGCTCGACAGCCACAAGCTGATCGAGGAGTTCATGATCTGCGCCAACGTGGCGGCGGCGCAGGCGCTGGAGCAGCGGCGCATGCCCTGCATGTACCGCGTCCATGAGCCGCCCGATCCGCTGAAGGTCGAGAACCTGCGCGAGTTCCTCGATTCGCTGGACGTGCGGTTTGCCGGCGGCCGGCAGGTGCGGCCGGCCGATTTCAACGGCGTGCTGCGCCAGATCGAGGGCCGGCCGCAGGCGCGCATGGTCAACGAGATGATCCTGCGCAGCCAGTCGCAGGCGGTGTACAGCCCCGACAATCTCGGCCATTTCGGCCTGGCGCTGCAGCGCTACGCCCATTTCACCTCGCCGATCCGCCGCTACGCCGACCTGCTGGTGCATCGCACCCTGATCGCTGGCTACGGCATGGGCGAGGGCGGGTTGCCGAAGGAGGCGGGCAAGGATTTTCCCGAGCTTGGCGTCGCCATTTCCGGCCTGGAGCGGCGGGCCATCGCAGCCGAGCGCGACGCCACCGACCGCTACGTGGCGCTGTTCCTGGCCGACCGGGTCGGCGCCAGCTTCGCCGGCCGCATCAACGGCGTCACCCGCTTCGGCCTGTTCGTGACCTTGGACGAGACCGGCGCCGACGGGTTGATCCCGGTGTCCTCGCTGGGCCGGGAGTATTTCGAGCATGACGAGCGGCGGCACTGCCTGAGCGGCCGCTCGAGCGGGATCACCTATTATCTGGGCGACCGGGTGCGGGTGAAGCTGGCGGAAGCCGAGCCGATCACCGGCGGTCTGGTGTTCGAGCTGGAGGACGTGCTGGAAAGCTTCGGCCAGTCCGCCCTGCCGGCCGGCCGCTCCGCCCGCAAGGGCAGGGGCGGGCGGGACGGGAAGCGGCGGGACGGCAAACCGGCCAGGCGGGCGGCGAAGGGCCGCAAGCCGGCAAAACGGCGCTAGACGTCGCGGTTTGGCGGGAATTGCCGCGATTCCCCGCATTTCTCACGCCGGGCCGGCGGCCGCCTGCGGCATCATGCCGTGACCGTGTCCATCGTATTTTCCCGCCGGCAGGAGTAGACAGGCGGCATGGATCGTTCACCCGATTTTGATCTCCCGGTCGAGACCGAAGAACTGCATCTGGGCGGCCGCTCCTGGCTGGCGGCGGCGCTGAAGGGCTGGCGCGGCCGCTGCCCGCGCTGCGGCGAGAAACATCTCTTCACCGCCTATGTGAAAATGGCCCCGGCCTGCTCGGCCTGCGGCCAGGAATTCGAGCCGTTCCGGGCCGACGACGCGCCGGCCTATTTCACCATTTTCGTGGTCGGCCACATCATCGTGCCGCTGATGCTGCTGGTGGAAAAGAACTGGTTTCCAGAGCTTTGGGTGCATGCCGCGCTGTGGTTGCCGGGCACCCTGATCCTCAGCCTGGTGCTGCTGCCCCGGATCAAAGGGGCGGTGATCGGGGTGCAGTGGGGGTTGAACATGCGCCCCGGCGAAGCCCGCTAAGGTACTCCGCTCACTCTGTTGCGGCGCAGCGTTTGTGCTAGACTGGGTGGCAGTAACGGCTATCAGCTAGGGCAGTTCCCTTGGACTTTTCTGGTTTCTCCGAAAAAGCGTCCGCAGTCGTTTCCAGGTTCACTCTGACACGGGCTTTGCCGGTCCTTGGCCTCGTTCTGGCCCTGCCGCTGGCATCCTGCGTCACCGATGGCCAGGGGCAGGCGGCCGTCACCGGCCCGGGCAGGCCCGGCAGCATGGAGCGGGTGGTCAACGCCGGCTACTCGCTGATCGCCAACCGCTACATCGATCCGGTCGAGCACAAGACCCTGTCGCTGCACGCGCTGCGCGGGCTGAACGTGCTGGATCCGGCGATCGAGGTCGAGGAACTGCCCGACGCCCAGATCGCGGTGCGTATGGGCGACAAGCGGCTCGGTTCCTGGCAGACGCCGGAGAACGGCGACGTGCGCGGCTGGGCGCGCCTGACCTCGCAGGCGGTCATCACCTCCTTCGACGCCTCGACCATCCTGCAGGCCTACGAGACCGACCGCGTCCTGAAGGCGGTGATGGAAGGAGCCCTGAAGCCGCTCGACCGCCATTCCCGCTATTCCGATCCGATGTCCGCCTCCGATGCGCGGTTCAGCCGCGAGGGCGCGGGCGGCGTCGGCATCTCCATCCGCACCGTCGAGGGCCGGATCAGGATCGCCTCGGTGTTTCCCGACATGCCCGCGTCGAAGGCCGGTTTCCAGGTCGACGACGTCATCGCCAGGATCAATGGCGAGAATGCAGACGGCTTCGACGAGCGCCAGATCGTGCGCCGGCTGCGCGGCGACATCGATACCGACGTGACGCTGAGCGTGGTGCGGGCCGACGGCACCGACTACACCGCCCGGATCACCCGCGCGCTGATCATCCCGCCGACCGTGCAGTACGCGCGCGAGGACGACATCGCCGTCATCAAGATCACCGGCTTCAACCAGGCCACCACCGCGCGGCTGCAGGACGCCATCGAACAGGCGCAGCGCGACATCGGCGACGGCATGTCGGGGATCGTGCTCGACCTGCGCGGCAATCCCGGCGGCCTGCTCGACCAGGCGATCTCGGTGGCCGACCTGTTCCTCGAGGACGGGGTGGTGACCTCGACCAGGGGCCGCCATCCCGACAGCGGCCACATCTACCGCTCCGGCGGCGGCGCCATCGCCACCAAGGTGCCGATGATCATCCTGATCAACGGCCGCTCGGCCTCGGCCTCGGAGATCGTCGCCGCCGCCCTGCAGGATCGCGGCCGCGCCGTGGTGGTCGGCACCAATTCCTACGGCAAGGGCTCGGTGCAGACCGTGGTGCGCCTGCCCAACGAGGGCGAGCTGACCCTGACCTGGTCGCGGCTCTATGCGCCTTCGGGCTATTCCTGGCACGAGATCGGCGTGATGCCGACCGTCTGCACCAACGACCTGGCCGGCGACGGCGAGAATCTGGGCCGCCAGTTCGGCGAGCGCACCCAGCGCATGACCGAAGTCATCGCCCTGTGGCACGCCAACCGCCTGCCGCCGACCGAGAAGCTGACCAAGCTGCGCGATACCTGCAAGCCGTCCGACACCGAGGGCGAGAAGGATACGCGCGTGGCGGTGCGCATGCTGAAGGACAAGCATCTCTACCAGCGCGCCATCGGCGTGACCGTGGCGGCGCTGGCGCAGCGCAATTAGGTCAGAAGCCCCAGCATCAGCGGCATGGTGACGGCCGCCGCCACCGTCGTGGCGGTGATGCCGGCCGCCATCAGTGGCGCATCGCCGCCCAGCTGGCGGGCGAGAATGTAGGAGGCGGCGGAGGTGGGCAGGGCCGCCCACATCACCACGACCGAACGCCCCAGCCCCTCCAGCCCGTAGAGCAGGGCGAAGCCGGCCATCACCAGCGGGAACGCCACCAGGTTGAGCAGGCACATGCCGATCACCGGCCAGCGCGCCCGGCGCAGGACGCCGAAGTCGAGCGCCGCGCCGACCGCCAGCAGGCCAAGGGCGATCGAGGCCTGGCCCAGAATGCCGGCCACGGTGTTGACGGCGGCCGGCAGGCGCACGCCCAGCAGGTTGAGGGCGATGCCGGCCACGCAGGCGATGATCAGCGGATTGGTGGCGATGAGCTGCAGCTGGCCCAGCAGGTCGAGCCGGGCGGTGTGCCGGGCGGCGCCGTAGCGGATCAGCATGGCCACGCTCAGCACGTTGAGCGTCGGCACGCACACGGCGATGGCGACGGCGAACAGGCCGATGCCGTCGCTGCCGTAGAGCGCCACCACGGCGCCCAGCCCGACATAGGAATTGAACCGCAGCGAGCCCTGGTAGAACGACGAAAAGGTCGGCCCCGGCATGGCGGGCTTGCACAGCAGCGCCAGCACGGTCATGGCGGCGATGGCCGACAGCAGGGTGGCGATCAGGATCAGCGGATCGTGGGCGCCGATGCGGGCGGAGGCGGTTTCCTTCAGCAGCAGCGCGGGAAAAAGAAAGAAGTACATGAAGCGCTCGGCCAGCGGCCAGAAATCGCCGCCGGGAAAGCGCAGCCGCTGCAGGCCCCAGCCGCCGGCGATCAGCAGGAAGACCGGGACCAGAGCGGCGAGGATGGCGTTCATGGCGGGGGCGGCGGATGGCGCGCCAGATTGGCCAGCCGGTCGAGCGCGCCCTGCAGGATGTAGGCGGCGGCGGCGCGGTCGACGACCTCGGCGCGGCGCCGGCGCGTCATGTCGATCTCCTCGATCAGCACCCGCTGCACGGCTGCGGTGGACATGCGCTCGTCCTGGAAGGCGATTGGCATGTCCTGCACCTGCAGCAGATTGGCGGCGAACTGGCGCACCGACTGGCAGCGCGGCCCCTCGCTGCCGTCCAGCGCCAGCGGCAGGCCAATCACGAAGGCGCCGACATCGTAACGACGGACGATGTCGAACAGGCGCTGCGCGTCGGGCAGGAACTTGCCGCGCTTGATGGTTTCCAGCGGCGTCGCCAGGCTGCGCATCACGTCCGACAGCGCCACGCCGATGGTCTTGGTGCCGACGTCGAGGCCGGCCAGGCGCTGGCCGGTCTTCAGCAGCGGCGGCAGGTCGGTCAGGTCGACGATGGCCATGTCAGGGCGGGTCAGAGTGCAATGAGGGTCAGGGACGCGGCCGGAAGCCTTCCGGCGTCGCCAGAAACACCAGTTCCCGCCGGTCGATCCTGCCCGTGGCGCAGTCTTCCTCCTCGCGATCGATGATGAGGTCGGCGATGCCGTCCTTGTTCACGTCGCTGGGGCGGGCGGCGATGGCCAGCAGCACGCGCGGCACGCCCGGCGTGACTCGGCAGCCGCCGCCGCGGGCATCGTAATGCGCCTCGTACAGGATCTGCGTCTGGCCCTCGGCCAGGTCGGTCGCCCGGAAGGCGCGCCGCATCAGCCCGCGTTCGGGCTGCTGTACGACATGGACCAGGCTGTGGCCGCCGCCGGGCCGGGGGAAGATCACCGGCGTCTCGATCCGCTCCTCGAACAGCCGCCGCATGCGCAGGCCATCGTCGTCGGAGAAGCTGGCGACATAGACCGCGCTCGCCAGGCCGTTGTAGTCGGCGACCGCGACCACCGCGCGCTTGTCGTCGAGGCTGCAGGTGTAGTCGACGGTGAAGTCGCCGCCCGGCTTGGTCTGCCGCATCCAGCGATCGAGTTGCGGCCGCTGCGCGTCGCTGAGGCCAGCATTGAGCTGGCGGCAGACGATCGGCTCGGCGGCGTGGCCCGCGAGCGGCGCGAACGCGGCCAGGGCGAAGGCCAGGAGAGGCAGGGCGAGGCAAGCACGCATGGGATGGCGGCGACCATAGAGCGGATCACGACCAGATGGAAGCGCAAGCGGTTCCATCTGGTCGTGTGAATCCGCTCTATTCCTTAATTTTCGGAGCAAGTTCACACGTTCCGACGGAATCGCTCGCGATTCCGTCGGAACGCGATCCGCTCTCGGCGCGGAGCGCTGGAGGCACAAGAAAAATCGAGGAAATCCGGGGTTTTGCGCCGTGGTCCGGGGTGTGGGCGGCGTTGCGTGCCAGGGGGCGCGGTGATACGGTGCGCGCCTTCAAAACAGTAGGATCGATCGATGTCGCTGGACAAGCAGACGGTTGCCCGCATCGCGCGGCTGGCGCGGCTGAAAGTGCCCGAGGAGGAACTGCAGGGGCTGGCGGGTGAACTCTCCGGCATCATGGACTGGATCGAGCAGCTCAACAGCGTCGATACCAGCGCGGTTGAGCCGATGACCAGCGTTGCCGATCTCACCCTGCCGATGCGCGAGGACAAGGTCAGCGATGGCGGCCAGCCGCAGCGCGTGCTGGCCAATGCGCCCGGCGGCGCGGTCTGGCTGGAGAACGGCAACCCGGCCGCCGGCGGCTTCTTCGTCGTGCCCAAGGTGGTCGAGTAGTCCCATGAGCAAGCCAACCGACCTGACGATCGCCGAAATGACTGCCGCCCTGGGCAAGGGCGCGCTGTCCGCCGTCGAACTGGCCGACGCGCATCTGACCGCCATGGAGCAGCATCGCGGCCTGAACGCCTACGTCAGCGAGACGCCGGAACGGGCACGGCAGATGGCCGAGGCGTCGGATGCGCGTCGCAAGAGTGGCACTGCCGGGCTGCTGGAAGGCGTGCCGTTGGCGATCAAGGACCTGTTTTGCACCGAGGGCGTGCTGACCACCGCCGCCTCGCACATCCTCGACGGCTTCAAACCGACCTACGAATCGACGGTTTCGGCCAAGTTGTGGCAGGCCGGGGCGGTGATGCTGGGCAAGACCAATCTCGACGAGTTCGCCATGGGCTCCTCGAACATGACCAGCTATTACGGCCCGGTCGAGAACCCCTGGAAGCGCCAGGGCGACAACCGCAAGCTGGTGCCGGGCGGCTCCTCCGGCGGTTCGGCGGCGGCCGTCGCCGCGCGCATCGCGCCGGGCGCGACCGGCACCGACACCGGCGGCTCGATCCGCCAGCCGGCCGCCTTCTGCGGCCTGGTCGGCATCAAGCCGACCTACGGGCGCTGCTCGCGCTGGGGCATCATCGCCTTCGCCTCCTCGCTCGACCAGGCCGGGCCGATCACGCGCACGGTGCTGGATTCGGCGCTGATGCTGCAGGCCATGTCGGGCCACGATCCCAAGGATTCGACCTCGGCGCCGGTCGCGGTGCCCGATTTCGTCGCCGCCTGCACTCGCCCGATCAAGGGGCTGAAGATCGGCATCCCCAAGGAATACCGGGTCGATGGCATGGCGCCGGAGATCGAGGCGCTGTGGGAGAAGGGCATCGCCATGATCCGCGACGCCGGCGCCGAGCCGGTCGAGATCAGCCTGCCGCACACCAAATACGCGCTGCCGACCTACTACATCGTGGCGCCGGCGGAATGCTCGTCCAACCTGGCGCGCTACGACGGGGTGCGCTTCGGCCTGCGCGTGCCGGGCAAGGACCTGATCGAGATGTACGAGAACACCCGCGGCCAGGGCTTCGGCAAGGAGACGCGCCGGCGCATCCTGATCGGCACCTATGTGCTGTCGGCGGGCTATTACGACGCCTACTACAAGAAGGCGCAGCAGGTGCGGGCGCTGATCGCCCGCGACTTCACCGACGCTTTCAGGTCTTGCGACGCCATCCTGACGCCGACGGCGCCGTCGGCCGCCTTCGCCATGGGCGAGAAGATGGACGATCCGGTGACCATGTATCTGAACGACGTCTTCACCGTGCCGACCTCGCTGGCCGGATTGCCGGGCATCTCCGTGCCGGCTGGCCTGGCCGATGACGGCCTGCCGCTGGGGTTGCAGGTGATCGGCCGCGCTTTCGACGAGGAAACCGTGTTCGCCGTCGGTGCCGCACTGGAGAAGGCGGCTGGCCTGTCGTTGAAGCCGGAGGGATACTAGGCGGTGGATGCCGCGGGAGGCTGACATGCGCGCTGTTCTGATGTGCTGCCTGTTCCTGCTGGGCGGTTTCGCCGCCCAGGCCGCGCCGCTCGATGCCGAGCTGCAGAAGCAGTTGCTGGCGCTCTACGACGAGTTCAACGCCACCGTCGCCAAGGGCCAGTACGACAAGGCGGTGGCGCAGCGGTCGGCCGACTCGCAGAAGATGTTCAAGGAGCAGCTCAGGACCGCGCAGGACCGCAAGGCTTTCGTCGAGATGACCAAGGCCATGACGCCCGATCATGTCGAGGTTGTGTATGGCAAGCTTTCCAAGGACGGCAACAAGGCGACGCTGATCACGACCGCCAACAAGATCGTGCCGGCCGGGCTGAAAGGCGCCAACATGCCGCCGCCGGGAACGGTGATGACTTCCGAGATGACCTTGGGATTCGTCAAGGAAGGCGGCAAGTGGAAATACGACAGCCAGATGGTCGGCCCCGACCCGGCCCGGATCGCCAAATGCGAGGACGTGGCGTTCGAGCCGATCGAGGCTTATGACGAGAACAGCAACCTGTCGGCCGGCGGGCCGGTGGTGCGGCTCGACTTCAAGCCCGATCACACCCTGCTGGTGGTGCGGGCGATGGACGAGGAGAACTGCGCCTTCCTGCCGGACAGGGACACGCTGGCCAAGGGCGGGTTCGACACCAGCCTGCTGGAACCCTATGCGGTGGTTTCGCTGGAGGGTTTGCGTCACAAGACCAGCAAGCAGAAAATCTGGGTCGAGCAGTTGGAAATTCTGGACGATTAGCGCAGGCCTCGGGCGTTTGCGTACAAGCGGAGCAAGACGATGTCGTTGATCAAGGGCGAAACCGGCGATTGGGAAATGGTGATCGGGCTTGAGGTCCATGCCCAGGTCGTCTCCCAGGCCAAGCTGTTCTCCGGCGCGCCGACCGAATTCGGCGCCGATCCCAACACCCAGGTGTCGCTGGTCGACGCTGCCATGCCGGGCATGCTGCCGGTGATCAACGCCTATTGCGTCGAGCAGGCGGTGCGCACCGGGCTGGGGCTGAAGGCGCAGATCAACCTGCACTCGGTGTTCGACCGCAAGAACTACTTCTATGCCGACCTGCCGGCGGGCTACCAGATCTCGCAGTACAAGCAGCCGGTGGTGGGCGAGGGCGTGATCGTGCTCGACATGAAGGACGGCGACAGCCGCGAGGTCGGCATCGAGCGGCTGCACCTGGAGCAGGACGCCGGCAAGAGCCTGCATGACCAGCACCCGACCCAGACCTATATCGACCTCAACCGCGCCGGCGTGGCGCTGATGGAGATCGTCTCCAAGCCCGACATGCGCAATGCCGAGGAGGCGGCGGCCTACCTGACCAAGCTGCGCTCGATCCTGCGCTATCTGGGCACCTGCGACGGCAACATGGAGGAAGGCTCCATGCGCTGTGACGTCAACGTCTCGGTGCGCAAGCCGGGCGGCGAGCTGGGTACGCGCTGCGAGATCAAGAACGTGAACTCGATCCGCTTCGTGAAGCAGGCGATCGAATACGAGGCGCGGCGCCAGATCGAGATCATCGAGGGCGGCGGCGAGATCAGGCAGGAGACGCGCCTGTTCGATGCCAACAAGGGCGAGACCCGCTCCATGCGCTCCAAGGAGGAGGCGCACGACTACCGCTATTTCCCCGATCCCGACCTGCTGCCGCTGGTGCTGGAGCAGGGCTTCGTCGATAGCATCAAGGTGTCGCTGCCCGAACTGCCGGACGAGAAGAAGGCGCGCTTCGTGAAGGAGTACGGGCTGTCGGTCTACGACGCCGGCGTCATGGTCGGCGAACGCGAGACGGCGGAGTTCTTCGAGAGCGTCGCCAAGGGCCGCGACGCCAAGCTGGCGGCCAACTGGGTGATGGGCGATTTCTTCGCCATGCTGAACCGGCGCAGCCTGTCGATCGCCGACAGCCCGATCAAGGCGGCCCAGCTGGGCCAGCTCATCGACCTGATCAAGGACGGCACTATCTCCGGGCGCATCGCCAAGGATCTCTTCGTGATGATGGAGGAGACCGGCAAGGACCCGGCGGTGCTGGTCGAGGAGAAGGGGTTGAAGCAGGTCACCGACACCGGCGCCATCGAGGCGGCGGTGGATCAGATCATCGCCGCCAACCCCGACAAGGTGGAGCAGTATCGCGCCAAGCCGACCATGCTGGGCTGGTTCGTCGGCCAGGTGATGAAGGCGACCGGCGGCAAGGCCAATCCGGCCGCCGTCAACGAGCTGCTGAAGAAGAAGCTGGACGGTTAACCGGGTTAACCGAGCTTCGCCGCCGCCGCCTCGACCTGGGCGGCGCGCTGCGTGTGCATCGGTTGCATGCGTTCGCGCAGCATGGCCAGCACCGCGGGCTCGGCGCTGCGCGGATGGCCGCTGTCGAAGGGCGGCGCGGGATCGTATTCGACCATGAGCTGGATGGCCTTGGCCAATGGCTCGCCGGCGACTTCCGCCGCCACGCGCAGGCCGAAATCGATGCCGGCGGTCACGCCGCCGCCGGTGATGATGTTGCCGTCGACCACCACGCGCTCCTCGACCGGCGTAGCGCCGAATTTGGGCAGGAACTCCATCGCCGCCCAGTGGGTGGCGGCGCGCCGGCCTTTCAGCAGCCCTGCCGCGCCCAGCACCAGCGAACCGGTGCAGACGGCGGTCACGTATTTCGCCTGCGGTGCCAGGCGCTGCAGGAAGGCGATGGTCTCGTCATCGGTCAGCAGGGCGTTCATACCAGGCCCGCCCGGCACGCAGATCATGTCCAGCGCCGGGCAGTCGGCATAGGTGACGTCGGGCACCAGCACCAGCCCGCTTTCGGAGCGGACCGGCTCGCGCGTCTTGCCCACCAGCACCTGTTCGGCGCCGGGCAGGCGCGACAGCACCTGCTGCGGCCCGGTCAGATCGAGCTGGGTGATGTCGGGAAAAACCAGATAGCCGATGCGGAACGTCATGCCATCCACCTCCTGGGTTGGCGCAGGCTAGAGCGGATCACGATAGGATGGAAGCGCGGGCGCTTCCATCCTATCGTGTGAATCCGCTCTATCTTTTATGTTTAGAGCAAATTCACACGTTCTGACCGGATCGCGCGCGATTCCGTCAGAACGTGATTTGCTCTAGGCCATTGCGCGCCGCAAGTCATGGCCGGTGTTTATTTGCTATAGAAGGGAACCAAAGCGTCCGGCACCTGTTTCCCAATGCCGCCGCATAAACGTGCCCAGAGGCCCGAGATGACCGTGCTCTCCGTCCGCCACCGGACGGTCTATACCTACGCCAATCCCGTCAGTTTCGGCGAACACCGCCTGATGTGCCGGCCGCGCGACAGCCACGATCTGCGGCTGCTCGACGCCACCCTCACCATCTCGCCGCCGGCGGCGGCGACGCGCTGGATCCACGACGTGTTCGGCAATTCTATCGCCATCACCAGCTTCGCCGAGCCCGCACAGCAGCTGGTGTTCGAATCCTCGTTCCGGGCGGAGCACTACCCGCTGCCGGCGCGCGAGATCGTGCTGGAGGAATACGCCCGGGCACTGCCCTTCGCCTATGCCGCCGACGAAATCCCCGATCTGGGGCGGCGCACGGAACGTCATTATCCCGATCCGGACCGCACCATCGACCTGTGGGCGCGCTCGTTCCTGGACAATTCGCCCGACCGCTCGACCATGGGCGTGCTGATCGCCATGAACAAGGCGATCAAGGCCGAGTTCGGCTACGCCCGGCGCGAGGAGGAGGGCACACAGCTGCCCGCCGACACGCTGCGCACCCGGTCCGGCTCCTGCCGCGACTTCGCGCTGCTGATGATGGAGGCGGTGCGCACCTACGGCCTCGCCGCCCAGTTCGTCTCCGGCTATCTCTACGACGAGAAGCTGATCGGCGCGCAGGGCGGACTGGTCGGCGGCGGCGAAACCCATGCCTGGCTGCAGGTCTACCTGCCGGGCGCTGGCTGGGTCGAGTTCGATCCCACCAACGCGCTGGTCGGCGGCCGCAACCTGATCCGCATCGCGGTGGCGCGCGATGCCGCGCAAGCGGTGCCGCTTTTGGGCAGTTTCGTCGGTCAGCCCGGCGATTTCCTCGGCATGCAAGTGGCGGTCGAAGTCACGGCCGAATAGCGGGGTATTTCCCCAGCGGCCGCAGGGTCATCGGCCTGCGTTGCGCGCCTGCATGCCTTGTGTCCCGCGCCGGTTGACCGGGTCGGCATAGCCGTTAGGCTGCGACCGGGAGCGCGCAGCGCAGGACAGCAACATATGATCGATCTCCATTACTGGCCGACGCCCAATGGCTGGAAGGTCACGATTTTCCTCGAGGAAGCGGGACTGCCGTACACGCTGATCCCGGTCAACATCAATGCCGGCGAACAGTTCAAGCCGGAGTTCCTGAAGATCAGCCCCAACAACCGCATGCCGGCGATCGTCGATCACGATCCGCCCGGCGGCGGCGCGCCGATCGCGGTCTTCGAGTCCGGCGCCATCCTGCAGTACCTGGCGGAGAAGACCGGCAAGTTCCTGCCGCAGGACATCCGCGGCCGGTACCAGGTGCTGCAATGGGTGAACTGGCAGATGGGCGGGCTGGGACCGATGTGCGGCCAGAACCACCATTTCAGCGCCTATGCGCCGGAGAAGATTCCCTACGCCATCAACCGCTACGTCAACGAGACCAACCGGCTCTATGGCGTGCTGAACCGGCAGCTCGCCGGCCGCGACTACATCGCCGGCGATTACTCGATCGCCGACATGATGTGCTGGCCCTGGATCGTGCCGCATGAGCGGCAGGGCCAGAAGCTGGAGGACTTCCCCGACCTGAAGCGCTGGTTCGAACGCATGCAGGCCCGGCCCAGCGTGGCGCGCGGCTATGCCGTGGGCAAGGAGCTGCGCCAGCCGATTGCCAATGTCAGCGACGAAGCCAAGAGAATCCTGTTCGGCCAGACATCGCAGTCGGTCGAGAATGCGGCGGCGGCGAAACGCTGAAATCGTTACTGAACCGGCGAACGGCTCCAGCGATGGGGCCGTTCCTCCATGGAGGAAGACGAATGCTCGATCTCTACACCTGGGCCACGCCCAACGGCCGCAAGATCTCCATCATGCTGGAGGAGTGCGGGCTGGCCTATGAGGTGCATCCGATCAACATCAGCAAGAACGAGCAGTTCGCGCCGGATTTCCTGAAGATCAGCCCCAACAACAAGATCCCCGCCCTGGTCGACCGCGACGGGCCCGGCGGCAGGCCGTTCAGCGTTTTCGAATCGGGCGCCATTCTCTGGTACCTGGCGGAGAAGACCGGCAAGTTTCTGCCGTCCGACCCGGCCGGCCGCTCCGTGACCTTGCAGTGGCTGATGTTCCAGATGGGCGGGCTGGGGCCGATGCTGGGCCAGGCGCATCATTTCCGCCGCTTCGCGCCGGAGCAGGTTTCCTATGCGATCAAGCGCTACACGGACGAGACCGCGCGGCTTTATGGCGTGATCGACAAGCGGCTGAGCGAGGCCGAGTACCTGGCCGGCGACTATTCGATTGCCGACATGGCAAGCTATCCTTGGATTTCGCGCCACGAATGGCAGGGCCAGAAGCTGGAGGACTATTCCAACCTCAAGCGCTGGTTCGATGCGATTTCGGCCCGGCCCGCGGTACAGCGCGGCATGGCTGTGCCCGCGGTCTGACCTGCCCGGAATCCGGCCTGCCCAGAAAATGCCCTGACCGCGACATTGGCCTGTAACCATGCACTGGCATTGTGCGAGCCATGGTTATCGGCACTGCGCTGGCCCGCGCCAAGGGCATTCTGATCGATCTCGACGGCTGTTTTCTCGACGGGCTGGCGCTGGCGCCGGGCGCCCGCGCGCTTTACGAGAGCCACGCCGACCGGGTCGCTTTCGTCTCCAACAACTCCAGCCACACCGCCGAGGAAATGTCGGCCGAACTGGCCGTCGCCGGGATCAAGGTGCCGGCCGGCCGTATCTTCCTCGCCGGCGCCCAGGCCGTCACCTGGCTGGCGACGCATCGCGGCACGGCGCGCATCTTTGCGCTGGCCAGCCGCAGTATCCGCCATCTGGCGCGCAAGCAGGGGCTGAACCTGTCGCTGGAGGAGCCAGAGATCGTGCTGCTGTGCCGCGACGTCGAGCTGAGCTACGAGCGGCTGGGCATTGCCGTTGCCGCCCTCCAGGAGGGCGCGGAGCTGGTGGTGGCCAATCCCGACCTGACCCATCCCGGCGCCGGCGGCGTGCCGGTGCCCGAAACCGGCATGCTGCTTGCCTCTCTCCGTGCAGCCGTGCCCAGCGCGGCCCCGATCATCGTCGGCAAGCCGCGCGTCACCATGTTCGCCACCGCACTGCGCTCCCTCGGCGTCCGACCCGAGGAGGCGGTGATGATCGGCGACAATCCCGCCACCGACGGCGCCGGCGCCGCGGCGCTGGGCATCCCGTTCCTGCTGGTCGGCCGCCACCGCGAAGCGCTGGCGCGCGACATTGGCGGCCTGCTGTGGAACCAGGCGGCCTGATCAGGCTGTCTTGCGCCATGCCAGCGTCAGCACACCCGCGCCGACCAGCAGCGAGCCGCCGACCCGGTTGACCGCGCGCTGCACTGAGGCCTTGCGGATGGTGCGGCGGGCGGCGGTCGCCATCACCGCGTAGAGCAGGGCATTGACGGTGGCGAGGACCAGGAAAGTGGTTTCCATGATCGCGATCTGCGGCAGCAGCGGCGCCGAGGCATCGAGGAACTGCGGCAGGAAGGCGACGAAGAACACGATGCTCTTGGGATTGAGCGCGGTGACGGCATAGAGATGCATGAAGATGCGGCCGGGACGGGTGCGCGTCTCTGCCGTCGCCTCAGCACTGCCGACCGGGGCACGCCACAGCCTGATGCCGAGATAGATCAGGTAGAGCGCGCCGATCCATTTCAGGGCCGTGAACAGCATCGCCGAAGTCGCCAGCAGCACGCCCAGCCCCAGCATCGAGGCCGTCATGGCGGTGAAGTCGCCCAGGGCGACGCCGGCGACGCTGGCCGGCGCGGCTTTCCTGCCATGGCCCAGGGCGTAGGAGATCACCAGCAGGATGGTTGGGCCGGGAATGGCCAGCAGCACGGCGGAGGCGGCGACGAAGGCCAGCCAGTGTTCGATCGACATGGATGCTCCTCTCCGGACCGCAGGATCAATCCATGGCTACCGGAACTCCGCAAGAGGCCGGGTCAGGGCGAGCGATAGACGGTGGCACAATGGGCCGGCATTTTCGGCCGCGGCGGGCCGGACTGGCCGGGCGGGCGCGGGGTGCGGACCTGCTCCTGCGCCACCGTCAGCCACCAGTCCAATTCCTCGCCGCAGCCGTCATTGGCGGCCAGCGGCGTCTGCCTCAGGCAGGCTGGGCTGTCGCTGGGGCAGGACAGGCGGACGTGGAAATGCTCGGCATGGCCCCACCAGGCGCGCACCTTGCCCAGCCAGCGCCGCTCGCCGCGCACGATGCGGCACAGATGCTGCTTGATCTGCCAGTGGACGAAGATGCGATCGACCCGGCGGTCCTCGGCCGCCAGGCGCAGCAGGTCGACATGGCGCGGATCGAAATGGCGCTGGTCGATCGCCGTCTGGTCGGCCGTCACCAGCGACGGCAGCGGCACGGTTTCGCGCTGTTGCGGCGCCAGCGGCGGCTTGGGCAGCAGGCTGAACCAGATATCGACGTCGAGCCCGGTCTGGTGGCTGGCATGGCCGAACGACATCGGCCCGCCGCGCGGCTGGCTCATGTCGCCGACATAGACCGGCGGCAGGCCGGCGCGCTCGATCTTCGCCCCCAGCTCGGTCATGTAGCGCACGGTCTGCGGATGGGCCCAGTGGCGGTTGCGGCTGACGCGGATCGCCTGGTAGCCGACCCCGTCGGCGGCCAGCGGCACGGCGCCGGCGATGCAGCCGGCGGCGGGACTGCCGTAGACACGCGCTTCGCCGCGGGTCGGGCGCGGCGGCTTGCTCCAGTCCTCCAGTCCGGGATTGGCCCCAGCCGGTAGCGCCAGCGCCGCCAGCAGCGCGGCCGCGAGGAGAACGGTCAGGCGGTCAGAGATAGACCGTACCGCCGTCGACCATGTGGGTCTGGCCGGTGACGAACTTGCTGGCATCGGAAGCAAGATACACGATGGTGCCGACCAAATCCTCGGTCTCGAGGTTGCGCTGCAGGGTCTGGCCGGCGGCGATCACCTGCTTGGCCTTGTCCAGCTTGGCGCCGAAGAACTCGGTGGTGCCTTCGGTCAATACCGCAGAGGGAGCGACGGAGTTCACGCGGATCCAGTCGCGGCCCAACTCGCGGGCCAGGCTGCGCGTCATGCCGGTGACGGCCGCCTTGGAGACGGCGTAGTCGAGCGCGTAGGGCAGGCCGTAGATGGCGGCCAGCGAGGTGATGTTGATGATCGAGCCGCCGCCGCTCTTGCGCATGTAGGGCACGACGGCCTTGCAGCAGTTCCACACGCCCTTGACGTTGACCTGCATGACCCTGTCCCACTGGCCCTCGTCCAGTTCGTCGAACTTGCCGCCCTTCAGCCCGCCATAGAGCGCGGCGTTGTTGACCAGCGCGTCGATGCGGCCATAGGCGCCGAATGCCTTCTCGGCCATCGCCTTGCAGGAGTTCAGGTCGGCGACGTCGAGCGTGACGCTGATCGCCTTGCCGCCGGCCTTGGTTATGGCGGCGACCGTGTCGTTGCAGTCGCGTACGTCGCCGGCCACCACATTGGCGCCCTCGCGCGCCAGGGCCTCGGCATAGGCCCGGCCCAGGCCGCGGGCGGCACCGGTGACAATGGCTGTCTTTCCCTGCATCTGCATGATATTCCTCCCGGCGCCCGGCCTTTGACCGAAACCGGGCTTTCACAAAAACGAACGTTTATTTACGCTATCGCGCCATGCCTGACCAGCCGAACTATCAGCACATCCGCCTGGACATCGACGGCTGGATTGCCCGTCTCACCTTCGCCCGCCCGGCGCGGCGCAACGCCCTGACCTTCGACATGATGGTCGAGATCAAGGACGCCATCCGGCGGGTGGGCGCGAATTCCTCGCTGCGGGCCCTCATTCTGCGGGGCGAGGGCGGTTTCTACTGCGCCGGTGGCGATCTCAACACCATGACCGACATGCCGGACCTGCCCGAAGACGGCGGTCCCGATCCGCTGATCCCGTCCTATCGCCTGTTCGGAGATGCCCTGCTGGCGCTGAACGCGCTGCCGCAGGCGGTGATCTCGGCGGTGGAAGGCCCGGCGATCGGCGGCGGCTTCGGCATGGTGTGCTGCTCGGACGTGGTCATCGTGCACGAGAATGCGCGCCTCGGCATTCCCGAGCCGCGCGTCGGGTTCATTCCCTCGCAGATCATCCCCTTCATCGTCCGTCGCATCGGCGAGGGCGCGACCCGCCACCTGGCCGTCACCGGCACGACGCTTTCGGGCATCGAAGCGGTGGAAGCGGGCATCGGCCGCAAGCTGGTGCATAGCGAGTTCGAGATGAACAACGCCATCGACGAGACGCTGGAGAACGTCAGGCGCATGGAGCCGGCGGCGCTGGCCTCGGTGAAGCGGCTGGTGCTGTCCTGCGCCACCGAGCCGGATCTGCGCGTGCTCGACGCCGCCGCCGCCGATCTCGTTTCGCTGCTGCGCAAGCCGGCGGCCCGCGACGGCATCGGCGCCTTCATGAACAAGACGCTGCCGCCCTGGGCATCGGATTCGACCACGGACAAGTAATCGGAAAAGACCAATGGCGAAGATTGCGATCATCGGCACCGGAGCGATGGGTTCCGTCTACGCCGGCCTGCTGGCGGATGCCGGCCACGACGTCTGGGCGATCGACACCTGGGCGGAGCATGTCGAAGCCATGCGCGGCAAAGGGCTGCGCGTCGAGGGCGCCAGCGGCGACCGGGTGGCGAAGCTGAATGCGAGCACGAAAGCGGCGGATGCCGGTGTCTGCGACTTGGTGATCATCGCCACCAAGGCGATGGACGTTGTGGCGGCGGCGGAGAGCGTGAAACCGCTGATCGGCGAGAACACGCTGGTACAGACCATCCAGAACGGGCTGGGCAGCGCCGACAAGGTGATCGCCGTCCTGGGACCGCAGCAGGTGACCGTCGGCATCGTCGGCGGCTTCGGCGCCTCGCTGCGCGGACCGGGCCATGTGCACCACAATGGCTGGGAGATGGTGCATATCGGTGAGCTGAAGGGGCCGGCGACGCCGCGCCTGCAGGCTTCGGCTGAGATCTGGAAGAGCGGCGGCTTCAACGTGAAGACCTACGACGACGTCGAGCGGATGATCTGGGAGAAGTTCATCTGCAACGTCACCTTCTCGGCCAGCACGGCGCTGACCGGGCTGACGATCGGCGGCGTGATCGCCGATCCGCATGCCTGGCAGATCGCGTCCGCCTGCGCCACCGAAGCCTGGCGCGTGGCCAGGGCCAGGAATATCGCCGTCGCCATCGACGAGCCGGTGGCCTTCGTGCGCGATTTCGGCAGCAAGATCCCCAATGCGCGGCCGTCGATGCTGCTCGACCACATGGCGAAGCGGCGCTGCGAGATCGACGTCATCAACGGGGCGGTGCCGGTGCAGGCCGCCAGCATCGGCCTGGAAGCGCCGGTCAACGCGACGGTCTCCGCCCTGATCCGTCAGCGCGAGGCGGCTTTCACCTGATCGTGCGGATCCGCTTTAGGTACTGCCGCCGCGGTCGTTGACCTGGGTCGTCGTGCGCGACGACAGCAGCGGCGGGATGCGGAAGCGCAGCGTGAAGCACAAGCCCGGGTCGCGGTTCTCGGCGGCGAAGGTGCCGCCGAGCTGTTCGACGAAAGCGTCGATCAGCAGGCGGCCGAGGCTGGCGCCGTCGCCGGCGAAGGCCTGCTCGACGTTGCGCCCGTTATGCGAGATCGCGATCTCGGCGCGGTCGCCTTCTATCGCCAGGTTGACGATGACCGCGCCGGTGGCCTGCGGCGCAAAGCCGTTGAGGCTGGTATTGACCAGGATTTCGCCCATCGCCATGCCCAGCGGCACGGCCAGCGTCGCCGAGATCGGCGAGCCGCCGGTGGCGTTGAACGACAGGTTGATGCGGCCGTCGGCCATGTAGGCGACCGCGAAATCCTGGCACAGCCGGCGCAGGAAGGAGACGAGATCGACGACATCGGGCTGGGTGGTGTCGTCGAGATGGGCGTAGACGGTGGCCAGCGAGATCAGCCGCCGGCGCGCCGCCTCGAAGCGGCCGCGCTCGTCGGGCGAGGTGATGCGGCGGGACTGCAGGTTCATGATGCTGTTCATGAGCTGCAGGCTGTTCTTGATGCGATGGTTGATCTCGCGCAGCACCGTCTCGCGATGCTCCTGCAGCCGGCGCCGTTCGGTGATGTCGCGCAACGTGCCGATCAACCGCGGCGGGCCTTCGCCATTGCCGTTGCGCACGAACAGCTTGGCGCGGGCCGCCACCCAGATGGCGCCGAACTCGGGGTGGCGCAGGCGGAATTCGGTGTCGAAGCGCATGTCGTTGCGCGCCGCCTTCATGGTGCGCAGCCGCTTGATCAGCCCGGGCCGGTCGGCGGGATGCACCGCCCGCAGCATGGCGCGCGGCGTCAGCGCCGGCGGCGGGCGCAGGCCGAAATAGCTGGTTTCCACCCCGGCCCAGGCGATCTGGCGGTGGCCGGCGTGGTAGTCGAAGATGCCGATGCCGGTGGTGTCGACGGCCAGCGCCAGGCGCTCCGCCGCCTGGGCGGCTTCGGCCGTGCGCAGGCCCAGGATGCGATGCAGATCGCCCTGCCGCCGGCCATAGAGCATGATCAGGATGGTGCCGCCGATCACCACCAGGATGGCGATCACCAGCAGCGCCGAACCGATCCACATCTGATAGGTCCAGGCCTGCAGGGCGGTGATGTAGGGGACGGCGTAGAGCGCCACGAGGTTGAGGCTCTTCACCGGCCGCGCGCCGACCAGCATCTCTTCCTGCACCGAATCCGGCGTCGGACCGGCGACCGCCAGCCGGGTGAAGGAGAAGTCGTCGGCGTCGAGGGCGGCTTCCGCCAGCTTCCGCCGCATTTCCCGATCCAGCGGCAGCAGCCCCGCGCCGCTCGACGCCACCACATTGCCCTGTCGCGTCAGCAGCAGCACGTCGGCGCCGTTGGGCAGGCCGAGCGCCTCGGCAAGACGCTGGAAACCGGCGGCATTGATGGTGGCGAGCAGGACGCCGTCGAAGGAGCCGCTGCGTTGCAGCGCCCGGCTGACCGGCACCAGCCCGGCCAGCGTCGCCTGTTCAAGCGAACCGCCGATATAAAGGTTGGGGGGGCCGTTCAGGTGCGAGCGGAAAAAATCGCTTTCGGCCATGTTCATTCCCGCAAGCGCGGCGGTTTCCCCCACGACCACGCGGCCGGTGCGGTCGAGAATCCATAGCCCCTGCAGATCGGGCGTGCGACCGGCGAGATCGGCGAACAGGCGGCGCGCGTTCTCCGCCGATTCAGGCGCGGCAAAGTCGGCCTGGCCGAAATTGCGCTCCGCCACTTCCAGCGCCAGATCAACCGGCCTGAAAACGGCGGCGGCGGCCTGCCCGGCCCAGCTCGTGATCGAACTGGCGCGGTTGCGGGCGTCGAGCAGGGCCTGTTCCGGTCCGGTCAGAAAGAACCACAGCCATCCGCCCACCAAGGTGGCCAGAACGACTGCCGCCGTCGCAAAAAGGAAAGTAGAGGCGAAGCTGCGCAAACCTTGAACCCCGACTCCGCTGATGCAGCACCGGCGGATACACCCCTGTAACACCGGGATTTTATTCCAGTTCCCGCTATTTCCGGCTGTCCCCGGTGAATAGATTCGGATTCCGCGTCGGGAACCTTGTGGCGTTAGGGGCGTTAAGCGGAGGAAGTTCGGTCACCGAGCTTCAGTCTCCGCCGAGAAGCACCATGGTCGGGCCCCCAACCGGCCATGGTGCATTTTTATGTGGCGAGATAGGCGATCAGCAGCGCCAGGACCACGAGCGCCAGCGATATGCCCAGCACGTAGCGCATGACGTGCAAGGTGACGCCCTGACGCGCCTCGGTCTTGTTCTTCTCGACGTGATCGTCTTTTTCCACGGGACTCATGTGGCAGCTCCTTGCGCTTGCTGTCGGGTGTGAACGCCTGCGCGCGCCCACTGTTCCGGACGGAACCTGCTCCCGGTCCGGCCCGTTCTCTTGCCACCCACCGTTCGACGAAAGGAGCAAACCCGATGAACTGGGACAAGATCGCGGGCAACTGGAAACAGGCCAAGGGCCAGCTCAAGCAGAGCTGGGCCAAACTGACCGACGACGACCTGACCTACATTGAAGGATCGCGCGACAAGATGGTCGGCAAGATCCAGGAACGCTACGGCATCGCCAAGGACGAGGCCGAGAAGCGGATGAGCGACTGGGAGAAGACCATCAACTGAGGCGATATCCCAACGAAAGAACGGCGGGCTGTTTGCCCGCCGTTTTTCTTTGGCCCTGGGTTCGGCAGCCCATGGTTCAGCGGCTGCGCCGCTCGGTACCTAGTGTGAACAGCGCGCCGGCGGCGGCGGCAACCAGCAGCATCTCCGGGCTCATGACCGGCGCGGGCGTTCTGGCGCGGGCGGCGCCCAGCTTTCGTACCAGCCGGCGCCGGCGGATCATGGCGTTGGCGGCGAGCGCCACCAGCCCGACGCCGAGATAGGCCGCCGCGATCACCGCCGCCGTCCAGGCCGCGCCGAGTTCCGGCAGCATGCCGGCATAGGCCGCCGCCGTGCCGAAGCCCAGCGCCGTGGCGAACGCCAGCGCCGTCACGATGACCAGTGCTGCCGCCACCGCCCAGCCGCGCACATGCGTGGCGGCCTCGCCGACGGCGAGGCGGATGAGATCTCCAAACATGGAAACGCTCAGTGTCGGCTTTGCAGCAGCCGGGCCATGATGGCCCCGAACAGGGCCGCCCCGGCCAGCGACGCCAGGGGATGGCGCTGCACCACGTCGTTCACCGCATCGTAGCCCTGACGGCCATAGGTGCTAGCCGCCTCGCGGGCGGTTTCCGCCAGGCGCGATGCCTGGTCGCGCGCCGCCGAGGCGCCGTCATGCCCGGTCTTCGCTGCCAGCTTCATCAGCTCGCTGAGCTGGTCCTGCAGGGCCGCGACGTCGTTACGCAGACGCTCAACCGAATCCACACCATTTCGCTCCGCCATGATTCTGCTCCTTTAAATTGCTTGAATGGCCCGCAATCGGGCAGGTTCGCCCGCCTGCTGCAACGCACAGGGACCCCGTCGGTTCCTCGACCGGAACCTTGGCCGGCACGCGGCGTTTGAAGAGCAAAGTCGTCGCGCACCGGCAACGTGTGCAGACGGCTTTTCAGATTTACCACAATGGAGAGTTGTTATGGCAGTCTCGGCGAGCAAAAGCGGCGACCCGGTCAAGCTGGATATCGGCATAGAGCGGGGCGACCGTAAGACATTGGCGGAATTGCTGGGGGCAGCCTTGGCGAATACATATGTACTCTATGCCAAGGTGCAGGGCTTCCACTGGAACGTGACGGGTCCGCTGTTCTTTTCGGTTCATAAATCGACGGAAGAGCAATATGAGGATCTTGCCGGCAGCATCGACGAAATCGCTGAGCGCATTCGCGCGATCGGCTTCAAAGCGCCGACGACCCTGGCCCGTTTCATAAAGGACGCTGACGTCCAGGAAGAAGCCAGCAATCCCGACGCCAGCGAGATGATCCGCATGCTGGTTCATGACCACGAGATGGTTGCCAAGAGCCTGCGCGAGGCCGTCGAGGAAGCAGACAAGCTGGAAGACGTCTTTACGGCCGATCTGCTGACAGCCCGCATCGGCAAGCACGAGCAGTATGCCTGGATGCTGCGGGCCATGATCGAAAAATCGGCCTGATATCCCTATCCACCATGAAAAAAGGCCGGCAATGCCGGCCTTTTTCCTTACCCGAAGAACTTCAATGGCGAGCCTTCTGCAGACCTTCGCGTTCGGCTTTACGCAGTCCTTCGCCTTCCTTGCCGTCGACGGCCTTGCGCGCTTCCTGCGCCTTCTCGTCGACCTTGCCGGACTTGGCGAACTCCGTGGTGGCCTTGTTATAGTGACGCGCGGCCGTCTTGTTGCCTTCGCCTTCGTTGCGCTGGCCTGAATTCACATGGCGATCCTTGGGATCCATCAGTCGTCTCCTTTCGGTTGACGCAACAAAAACGGCGGAACGCATTGGGGCGTTCCGCCGTCGTTGTTCCGCCGTTCGATCAGCGGGCGAACTGGGCCAGGAAGGCGTGCGTCGCCGAGTAGTCGCGCTGTACGCCGTTGCTCAGCGGCTCGCCTTCCTCCATCAGCTCCTGCAGGCGGCTGCGGGCCCGCGACAGGCGCGACCGGACGGTGCCGATCGGACAGCCGATGACGGCGGCGGCATCCTCGTAGCTCATCTCGTTGACGCCGACCAGGATCAGCACCTCGCGGAACGATTCCGGCAGGCGCCAGAACGCCTCGGCCATGTCGTGCAGCTGCATCACGGTGTCCTGGCTGGCCGAGTGCGAGTGATCGATCTGCATCAACTCGTCCTGCAGCCGGTCGGCATGGCGCTTGCGACGGTACTGATCGTAGAACCGGTTGCGGATGACGGTGAAAGCCCAGGCCTTGAAATTCGTGCCGGGCGTGTAGCTTTGCTGTGCCGTCAGCAGGCGGACCAAGGCGTCCTGCACCAGATCGTCGGCGGCGTCCGCATTGCGCGTCAGCGAGCGGGCAAAAGCGCGCATCGCCGGCAGCGTTTGGCTCACCTCGTCGACGAAGCTGAGGGTCATGACGTACTCCTGTTGCTGTTGCACTCGATGACTGCGCTCACCGGCGGAAACCGGGCGGCGTCCCTGCCGCATATCGTTGCGGATTGGCGGGGCGCTACATGTCATAGTGTTCCGTGCCGTTGAGCGTTGTCAGTCATGCCAACCAACACCGATTGCCAACAACAGTTCCCGGCTGAATCGAGAATAAAAAGACAATAAAAACAGTATGTTAGGAAGAGTTAATGGCTTCGGGCGAGAAGGGTGAGCAAACGGCGCAGCCGCCGCGCCCGGCCAGCGACCTGCATGCGGCGCTGATCGCCGAGCTGCCGCATCTGCGTCGCTTCGCGTATTTTCTCACCCGCGGATCGGAACGCGCCGACGATATCGCCCAGGAGGCGCTGGTGCGCGCCGTCAAGCATATCGGGGGACTGCGCCCGGACAGCAATCTGCGCGCCTGGCTGTTCACCATCGCCCGCAACGTCGCCCGCAACGAGGCGCGCCGGCAGCGGCGCAGCCCGGTCGATCCGCATACCGATCTTGCCGACCTGCAGCCGGCGCTGCCGCAGTCGCAGGAGGCGGCGGTGGAGATGCGCGAGTTGCAGCAGGCGGTGCTGCGCCTGACGCCCGCTTTCCGGCAGACGCTGTTCCTGTGCACCATCGAAGGCCTCAGCTACGAGGACGCCGCCCAGGTGCTGGGCGTGCCGGTCGGCACCATCCGGTCGCGGCTGGCGCGCGCGCGCCGGGCGCTGGAGAAGGATCTGGCCGGTCGTTCCTCGCAAGCGAATGAGGGGACGGAACAGGGACAGTGAGCGGCTGAGTCTTGCGCCGTTCGGAACTTAAATGGTATTTCCCGCCGCAGGGATCGCGCGGCCACAAGGAGCAGCGGTGTAGTGGTTCGACACAAGCCAGTTTCCGCCGACGACCTGCAGGACTTCATCGAAGGCCGGCTGCCGCGCGAGCGTCAGGCCCAAGTCGAAGCCTATCTGCAGGCCCATCCGGCAGAGGCGCGCCGCGTCGAAGCGCTGCGCGAGCAGGCGGGCCGGCTGCGCCGCCTGGGCAGCGACATGCTGGCCGAACCGGTGCCGGCGCAGTTTCTCGACATCCTCAAGCGACTGAAGAACTGATCAGGACGAGACCACCGTTTCGTCCGGCGGATCGGGCCGCTCCGGTGGCTCGCCCGGATCGAAATCGAGCGTGATGCGCGTGCCGCCATCGGGCGGCGCATCGACGACGAGGGTGCCGGAGAGCTGCTCGGCGAAGCCGCGCATGAGCACGTCGCCCATGCCCGACCTGTCGTCCGGCGGATCCTGCAACCCGACGCCATTGTCCTGCAGCACCAGCAGGCCGCGGCCGTTCTCGATCGTGACGGCGAGGCTGATGCGGCCGCCCTGTCCGCCGGGAAAGGCGTACTTCATCGCGTTGGTGACTGCCTCGGTGACGATCAGGCCCAGCGGAATCGCCACCGACGGCGGCACCCGCACGTCGATCACCGAGACCGAGGAATGCGCGCGCTGGCCGTAGGCGGACAGAAGCTGCGCCATCAGCTGGGTGAAGAACGAGCGCAGATTGACCGTTTCGGTGTCGCGCTGCTCGTAGAGATGGCGGTGCAGCAGCGCCAATGTCGCCACGCGCTGTCGCGCCAGGTCGAACTGGCTCTTGGCGCCCGGCTCGGCGATGCGCCGCGACTGCAGCGACAGCAGCGACGCCACGATCTGCAGGTTGTTCTTCACCCGATGGTTGGTCTCGCGCACCAGCAGGTCGCGCTGGCGCAGCAGCGCCTTCATGTTCTCCTGCCGCGCCTCGACGTCGCGCGCCATGCTGGCGAACTCGTTGGCCAGTTCGGCGATCTCGGCCGGAGCGGCGGCGGTGTCGAAGGCGAAGCTGGAGCTGTCCGCCCGGTAGGCGCGGACGGCGCGCCGGAAGCGGGCGATGGGCGCCAGCACCAGGAGCTGGGCGCCGACCAGCACGCCGATGGCGGACAGCAGCGTGAAGGCGATGATCTCGCCGATATCGGTGATCAGCCGGCCGGTGACGGGGCTGGTGGTCGCCTCGTCGGGCAGGGCGGCAAGGACGTAGACGTCGTAGTCGCCGATCGGATCGAGGACGACGAGATAGGGGCGGCCGTCGGCGCGATGCTGCAATTCCAGCTCGCCCGAGGCCAGGGCGGCGATGATCTCGTTCGCCTCCGGCAGCCGCCAGGTGTCGCCGCCGGACTCGATCAGCGGCATGCCGCTGCGGTCGACCAGCGCCACCTGCGAGCCTTCCGGCAGCCGGTAGCTGTCGAACTGGCTGTCGAGGAACGTCGCCTTGATGCCGGTGGTGATGATCCCGATCACCCGTCCCCTGCCGTCCATGACCGGGGCGGCGGCGCTCAGCAGGCGCTCGCCGCTGAAACCGCCGGTGGTTATGCCGCCGACCACGAACGCCCGGCGCGCCAGCACGTCGCGCAGTTGCGCGGGGTGGGAGTATCGGCGGCCGGGTTCCATCGGCAGGGCGCTGCAGCGGACGATGCCGTCGGGATCGACGACGGCGAGATTGGTGTAGCGGTACGACAGTTCCTGGTACTGGCGGGCAAGCTCGGCCGCGCAGCGCGGCGAGTCCAGGGCGGCGACTTCGGGGACCCTGGCCAGGGTCTGCAGCAGCCGGCTGGTTTCCGCCAGCGTCTCGAGCTGCCGGTTTACCGCCAGCACCGACAGCGCGCGCAGGCTGGCGCGGGTCTCGTTCAGCCCGGCCTCGTAGCGGGTGATCGCCGTCACGGTGGCGGCGATGACGGCGGGCAGGATGGCGATGGCCAGCAGCAGCAGCAGCCGGACGCGCAGCGACAAGGCGCCGAAGCCCCTCAGTGCCGTTTCCGGTGGCGGACCGGCTTCGTTGTTCGCCGATCCGGTATCAGCCGTCTTTGCGGACATAGAGCGCCTGCGAGATGGCGGCCTTGACCGTCTCAGGCGCGAAAGGCTTGGCGATCACGAAGGCCGGTTCGGGCGCCTCGCCGGTGAGCAGCTGCTCGGGGTAGGCGGTGATGAAGATCACCGGCGTGTCGTGGTCGATCAGGATGCGCTGCACCGCCGCGATGCCGTTGTCGCCGTCCTTGAGCTGGATGTCGGCCAGGATCAGGTGCGGCCGGGTCCGCTGCGCCAGCGCCACCGCATCCTTCTCGCGCTCGGCGATGCCGACCACCTTGTGCCCCATCTCCTCGACGATGGAGGCGATGTCGAGGGCGATGATCTTCTCGTCCTCGATGATCATGATGGGCGAGGGCGCCTGGCCCTCGATGTCGCGCTGCACGTCGTTGAAGAGCTGGCGCGCCTCCTCTTCGCCGATGTTCATCACATGCGCCACGTCGGGGAAGGAGTAGCCCTCGAGCGCAACCAGCAGCAGCACCTGGCGCTGCCGGGGGGGCAGCTCGCGCAGGCTGGCGTCGATACCGTCCTGCTCGACCTCGCCGTAAAGGGTGTTCGGGTTGGTCCTGTCCCACACCCGGTGGAAGAGGCGGAACAACTCGCGTGCGACATCGCCGCCCTCGGGCAGGTGGGAGGGATCCTCGACGATCATCTCCAGCATGATGCGCACGTACTGGTCGCCGATTCCCTGGCTGCCCGTGAGCGCGCGGGCGTACCGGCGCAGGAAGGGCAGAGCCGCAGCAATTTCGCGAGAACCGACTGGCATTGATCCTGATCCTTTTGGGCGTGTGATGACGCTGGACGACGCGGCCGAAAGCCGGCCGTCGCAGGACATGCGGTGCATGGCCCGTCCCGGCGGCCGACAAGGAGCGGGCAATTTAAAGCAAAAACAAATGCTTCGCACAATGCGGTTGGGCGCGAAAAATCGACGATTCCGGCGGGAACTTTGGGCGGCAAACGGGGTTAAAGGCCGATGGTCCCTGTCCGCGACTGGGAACAGGTTGAACTCTTGTCGGGACAGGTCGTTGTCGAGGCGGATGTGGGCTTGCGGGGCGTCCGGAAAGGAGTTTTTGAGGGTAGTAGCGTAACATGGATAGAGAGGACAGAAACGAGGAAGAGGCGCTGGTCGGTCCGTTGAACGGAACCGGCGCCGACAACGACGACCGGCCGCAGATTTCCGGCCGTATGCGACACCTGTTGTTCGGCGTGCGGCTTTCCGTGGTTTCGGCGCCGCTGGAGCCCGCCGGTGATCTCGATGCGCTGGCGCATCGGCTCGATGCCATGCGCGGGAGCGGGCGAGAGGGCGGCACTTCCTGAGTGAGTGCCGGCCCGAGTCTGCGGTCGCGGCCGGGAACCGCCGGTTCATACCATCGTTGTGTTGCGCGATTGGAAGCTGGCGGAGGTTTGCAAGGCAAGCCTGGCCGGCACCGAAGCGACCGCGTTCGAAGGTCTGCTGCGTCCGTGACGAACTTTGCAGGAGGGCCGGACAGGGTCCGGCGGTAACCACATGTTGCAATGGGCTCTGACGTTTCTGGTCTTCGCACTCATTGCGGCCCTGTTCGGCTTCGGCGGCATCGCCGCCGATTTCGCCGCAATTGCCAAGATTTTGTTCTTCATCTTCCTGGTGCTGTTCGCAATCTCGCTGATTGTGAACCTGGTGCGCGGAAAATCGCCACCGGCGCCTTAATTCGGTCCTAATTTCTTCAACCGGAACAATTACATACCCGCCTCAAGGGGAACCTTGGGGCGGGTATGGTGTTATTGAGGTCAAGGTAATCGAAAGGAGGTTCGTGATGCGAACCGGATTGTCCAGGGTGCTTCTTGCGACGTCTCTGGCGGGCGTGCTTGCAGCCGGCAGCGCGCTTGCCCAATCCGCAGCGCCGACGGCAACGCCTTGCGCCATGCCGGGGCTGCAGACGGCTTCGATTTCGATGCAGGCGGCGGAAACCTTCATCGTTCCGTTCGCTCCCAACTCGGCCGAATTGTCGCCGGTGGCCGAGCGGGTGCTCGACATAGCGGCCGCGTCCTATCCGCAGCAGCCGACGCTCTACCTGCGGATTCAGGGCGGCGAGCCGGCCAGCCAGACCGAGACGCTGGTCAAGCTCGACCGGCTGACCTGGGTCACGGCCTACCTGGCGCAGCGGGACGTGCCGCTGGACGCCATGGTGTTCGAGGAGCCGTCGATGGCGCAGCGGACGGGCTGCGCCAGCCCGGTGCAGGCGGCGCTGTAGCCGAAAAGCGATCGACCCTGAAAAGCGCGCCCGCTACGGCGCGCTTTTCTTTGCGATGGCGTCAGTTGCAGCGCAACCGCCCTGTTGGAGGACTGCGCCTCAGGACCAGCGACCCCCGCTTGCGGGCGCCGCGCAGGATGCTGGTCGGTTCGACTGAAAGAGTGGCGGAGGGGAAGGGATTCGAACCCTCGATACCAGTTATCCCGGTATAACGGTTTAGCAAACCGTCGCCTTCGACCACTCGGCCACCCCTCCAAAGGCGTCCGTTTAAGGCCCCAGGGTCGTCTAACACGGCGGATGCGGGGCCGTTCTAGCCTTCCGCGCCGGTTCCCGTCAACAAGCCTGTTGCGCGCTCATGCTTTTGATTTGCCATTGAAATCGGCGTTTTCGGGCGCTCGAACGGCCAAATGCATCAGATTTTCTCGACCGAAAATTATTTAATCTCGATTGTCCCCGTCCGGCGCAGGGGGCATGGCTGAGGAGGGAGCACAGACCTGAAATCCGGAGACGAGCAGATGGCGAACGCCGCGCAGGACGCGACGAGGAAATGGACCGCCCCATCGGGCAGTGTGCTGGTGGTGGGGGTAGGTGCCTCGCAGGGGCTGGGAGCGGCGATCGCCCGGCGGTTCGCCACGGGCGGCTATCCCGTGGTGGTCGCCGGCCGCAACGCTGCCAAGGTCGAGGCGACCGCCGACGAGTTGCGCGCCAGCGGCGCCAGGGCGCTGGCAGCGATCGGCGACGCCTCTTCCGCGGCCGATGCCAGGATGTTCGTGGCCACGGCCGAGACGCTCGGGCCGCTGGCGGTGGCGGTCCACAACGCCGGCGGCAACCGGCCGGCGCCGTTTCTCGAGGTGACGGCCGAGCAGTTCGAGCAGCACTGGCGCGAACACGCGCTGGGCGGTTTTCACGTCGCGCAGGCGGCGCTGCCGGCGCTGCTGCGGCGGGGCGGCGGCAGCCTGCTGTTCACCGGCGCCTCGGGCAGCTTGCGCGGCAAGGCCAGGTTCTCGCCGTTCGCCGCCGCCAAGGCCGCGCTGCGCGGGCTGTTGCAGAGCATCGCCCGCGAGTTCGGACCGCAGGGCATCCATGTCGGCCATGTCATCGTCGATGGCGGCATCGCCGGCGAACGCCTGCTCAGCCGCGCGCCGCACCTGAAGCAGGAGCGCGGCGAGGACGGCATGCTCGATATCGAGGCCATCGCCGAGGCCTACTGGGTGCTGCACCACCAGCACCGCAGCGCCTGGACGCTGGAACTCGACCTGCGGCCGTTCAAGGAGACGTTCTAGCCGGAAGCATGGCGGGGCCTTGGTGGGCAGCGCCTCCCGCCAAGGCTCCGAAGCGCTTTAGGCGCCGCCGCGGGATTTCCACCAGGCGGCGATCTCGCCGACGATGCCGCGGCGGAACGAGAGCACCACGATGACGAAGATCACGCCCTGGATCACCAGCACCCACTCGCCCATGGTGGCGAGATAGGTCTGCATGGTGACGACGAAGAAGGCGCCGACCACGGGGCCGAACATGGTGCCCAGCCCGCCGACCAGCGTCATCAGCACCACCTCGCCCGACATCTGCCATTGCACGTCGGTCAGCGAGGCGAGCTGGGTGACGAAGACCTTGGTCGAACCGGCCAGCCCGGCCAGCGACGCCGACAGCACGAAGGCCAGCAGCTTGTAGTGGTTGACCCGGTAGCCCAGCGAGATGGTGCGTGGCTCGTTCTCGCGGATCGCCTTCAGCACCTGGCCGAACGGCGAATGCACGATGCGGTAGATCAGCGCGAAGCCGGCCAGGAAGATCGCCAGCACGACGTAGTAGAAGGTCAGGTCGTTGGAAATGTCGATGAAGCCGAACAGCAGCTTGCGCGGGACGGCCTGGATGCCGTCCTCGCCGCCGGTGAACTTGGCCTGCACGGCGAAGAAGAACACCATCTGCGCCAACGCCAGCGTGATCATGGCGAAGTAGATGCCCTGGCGGCGGATCGCCAGCGCGCCGAACACCGTCCCGAGCACCGCCGCGGTCAGCACGCCGCCGACGATCGCCAGTTCCGGCGGCCAGCCCCAGACCTTGGCGGTGTGGGCGGCGATATAGGCGGCGCTGCCGAAATAGGCGGCATGGCCGAACGACAGCAGGCCGACATAGCCGATCAGCAGGTTGAAGGCGCAGGCGAAGAGCGCGAAGCACAGCGCCTTCATCAGGAAGACGGGATAGACGAAGAAGGGAGCCGCCAGCGCCAGGGCCAGCAGGACGATCAGGACGGCGATGGTGCGCGTCTGAAACATGGGAATTTCCTCAGCGCGCCCGGCCGAACAGGCCGGCCGGCCGGATCAGCAGCACGATCGCCATGACGACGAAGATCACCGTACTCGAAGCCTCCGGATAGAAGACCTTGGTCAGGCCTTCCACCACGCCCAGCCCGAAGCCGGTGACGACCGAGCCCAGGATCGAGCCCATGCCGCCGATCACCACCACGGCGAAGACCACGATGATCAGGTTGGAGCCCATCAGCGGGCTGACCTGGTAGATCGGCGCCGCCAGCACGCCGGCGAAGGCCGCCAGGCCGACGCCGAAAGCGTAGGTCAGCAGGATCATGCGCGGCACGTTGATGCCGAAGGCGGAGACCAGGGTCGGGTTTTCGGTCGCCGCCCGCAGGTAGGAGCCGAGCTTGGTGCGCTCGATCACGAACCACGTCGCCAGGCAGACGACCAGCGACGCCGCGACCACCCAGGCGCGATAGGTCGGCAGGAACATGAAGCCGAGATTGTTGCCGCCGGTCAGCGCCTGCGGAATGGAGTAGGGCTGGCCGGACGAGCCGAACTCGCGCCGGAACAGGCCCTCGAGGATCAGGGCCACGCCGAAGGTCAGCAGCAGCCCGTAGAGATGGTCGAGATGGTACAGCCGACGCAGCAGGGTACGCTCGATGACGGCGCCCAGCAGGGCGACGATCAGGGGGGCGATGATCAACGATGGCCAGTAGCCGATGCCGAGATAGTTCAGCAGCATCCACGCCACGAACGCGCCGACCATATACAGCGCGCCGTGGGCGAAGTTGATCACGTTCAGCATGCCGAAGATCACCGCCAGCCCGAGGCTGAGAATGGCGTAGAAGGAGCCATTGATCAGCCCGAGCAGCAGTTGCCCGAACAATGCCTGTGGCGGCACGCCCAGCAGTTCGAACATGCGTTACGCCCCCCTGGTCCGTTGCCGTCCTACTTGACCAGATCGCAGCCGCCGTCCTTCAGCGGACGGAAGGCCTCTTCGGCCGGGATGGTGGCCAGCAGCTTGTAGTAGTCCCACGGACCCTTCGACTCGTTCGGCGCCTTGACCTGGAACAGGTAGGCGTCGCGCATGATGCGGCCGTCGGGACGGATGGTGCCGTTCTTGGTCATGAAGTCGTTGACCGGGGTCTTGCGCATCTCCTCGGCGACCTTGTCCGGATCGTCGGTGCCGGCCGACTTGACGGCCTTCAGGTAGTGCGAGACGGCGCTGTAGACGCCGGCCTGCACCATCGAGGGCTGCTTGCCGTGCTTCTCGAAGAAGCGCTTGGAGAAGGCGCGGGTCTCGTCGTTGAGGTCCCAGTAGAACGACTCGGTGACGACCAGGCCCTGCGCCGTCTGCAGGCCCAGCGCATGCACGTCGTTGACGAACACCAGCAGGCCCGCCAGGCGCTGGCCGCCGGCGACGATGCCGAATTCCGCCGCCTGCTTGATCGAATTGATGGTGTCGCCGCCGGCATTGGCCAGGCCGATGACCTTCGCCTTCGAGGTCTGCGCCTGCAGCAGGAAGGAGGAGAAGTCGGGCGTGTTGAGCGGATGGCGCACCGCGCCCAGCACCTTGCCGTCGGCCGCCTTGACCGCCTCGCCGGTGTCGCGCTCCAGCGCATGGCCGAAGGCGTAGTCGGCGGTCAGGAAGAACCAGCTGTCGCCGCCGGCCTTGGCCAGCGCCTTGCCGGTGCCGTTGGCCAGCATGTAGGTGTCGTAGGTGAAGGCGAAGCCGTAGGGCGAGCAGGCCTTGCCGGTGAGGTCCGACGTCGCCGGTCCCGACATCAGGAACAGCCGCTTCTTCTCCTTGGTGATCTGCTGCACCGCCAGCGCCACCGACGAAGTCGGCACGTCGGCGATGGCATCGACCCGGTCGGTGTCGATCCACTGCCGCACGATGGTCGAGCCGACGTCCGGCTTGTTCTGGTGGTCGGCGAAGACGATCTCGATCGGCTTGTCGAGAATCCTGCCGCCGGCGTCCTCGGCCGCCAGGCGGGCCGCCACCACCGAGCCCTGGCCGGTGATGTCGGCATAGAGGCCCGACTGGTCGTTCATGACGCCGATTCTGATGACGTTGTCGGAAATCTGCGCATTGGCGGCGCCGGCCGCCAGCAACATGCCGGCGACGCCGGCCAGTCCATATCCGATTCTCATTCTCGTCCCTCCACTAGATACGTTGAACAGGTTTATTGCTCCGGAAACGGCTGTTCCGGTGATTCAGACGCCGAGATAGGCGTGCAGCTTGTCGGTATTGGCTTCGACCTGGTCGGCGCGGAAGGCGTCGACGACGCGGCCGTCCTCCATGACGTAGTGGCGGTCGGCGACGGTGGCGGCGAAGCGGAAGTTCTGCTCCACCAGCAGCACGGTGAAGCCGCGCTGCTTCAGCCCGCGGATGACGCTGCCGATCGCCTGCACGATGACCGGCGCCAGGCCTTCGGTCGGCTCGTCCAGCAGCAGCAGGGTGGCGCCGGTGCGCAGGATGCGGCCGATCGCCAGCATCTGCTGCTCGCCGCCCGACAGCTTGGTGCCCTGGCTGCGGCGGCGCTCGGCCAGGTTGGGGAACAGCGTATAGATCTCCTCCACCGTCATGCCGCCTGGCTGCACCACCGGCGGCAGCAGCAGGTTCTCCTCGACGCTGAGCGAGGAGAAGATGCCGCGCTCCTCGGGACAGTAGGCCAGGCCCAGCCGGGCGATGGCGTTGGACGGCAGGCCGATGGTCTGGGTACCGCGGAACGTCACCGCCCCCTGGCGCTTGCCGACGATGCCCATGATCGAGCGCAAGGTGGTGGTCTTGCCCGCCCCGTTGCGGCCCAGCAGGGTGATCACCTCGCCCTGGGCGACGGTGAAATCCACCCCGTGCAGCACATGCGATTCGCCGTACCACGCCTGCAGGCCGGCGACCTCGAGGAACCCGGCCATCTCAGGCGTGCCCCGTGCCGACATAGGCCTCGATCACCCGCGGGTCGCGCGAGACGGTGGCGTAGGGGCCCTCGGCCAGGATCTCGCCGCGCTGCAGGACGGTGATGGTGTCGGACAGGTCGGAGACCACGCTCATGTTGTGCTCGACCATCAGCACGGTGCGGCCCTGGGCGACGCGGCGGATCAGATCGCTGATGCGGCCGATATCCTCATGCCCCAGCCCGGCCATCGGCTCGTCCAGCAGCAGCATCTCGGGATCGAGCGCCACGGTGGTGGCGATCTCCAGCGCCCGCTTGCGGCCATAGGGCAGCTCGCCAGCGGTCAGGTGCGCCATGTCGCGCAAGCCCACCTGCTCGAGCAGCTCCAGCGCCCGCGGGTTGAGCACGTCGAGATGGCGTTCCGAGCGCCAGAACTGGAACGGCTTGCCCAGCTTCTGCTGCAGCGCCACGCGCACGTTCTCGACCAGGCTGAGGTGAGGAAATACCGCCGAGATCTGGAACGAGCGCACCAGCCCGTGGCGGGCGATGTCGGCC
>JBBCJW010000029.1:0-17680 GCA_037190765.1 Alphaproteobacteria bacterium | reverse complement strand
CGCTCTATTCCTTAATGTTTAGAGCAAATTCACACGTTCTGACGGGATCGCGCGCGATCCCGTCAGAACGTGATTTGCTCTATTGCCTAAAGCGCCTCGCTGCCGGTCTCGCCGGTGCGGATGCGCAGGGCGGAGGCCAGGTCGATGACGAAGATCTTGCCGTCGCCGATCTTGCCGGTATGGGCGGCCTTGCTGATCGCCTCGACCAGCTTTTCGACCATGCCGTCGTCGACGGCGATCTCGATCTTCACCTTGGGCAGGAAGGAGACGACGTATTCGGCGCCGCGGTAGATCTCGGTCTGGCCTTTCTGCCGGCCATAGCCCTTCACCTCGGAGACCGTCAGGCCGTGGATGCCCATGCCGGTGATCGCGTCGCGCACGTCGTCGAGCTTGAACGGCTTGATAATGGCGGTGACCAGCTTCATCGCGTCTTCTCCTGCGGCGGCGGTTGCGGCGCTATTTCCGGCGGCGTGTCCAAAGTGGACAAACTTGCGCCGAATGCCAAACAAAAAAGCCCGGCCCCTTGCGGGACCGGGCTTCGGCCAGTTTGACCGGCGGCGGTTGCCGGCCGCCGGTCGGAGGGAACCCCTCTACTTCTAATATGCAGAGCAAATTCACAGGGTTTGACGGAGTCGCTTGCGATTCCGTCAAACCCTGATTTGCTCTAGTGGACCGTCTCGCCGTGCAGGTTGATGTCGAGGCCTTCGATCTCGACTTCTTCCGGCACGCGCAGGCCCATGATCACGTCGATCACCTTCAGGATCACGAAGGTGGCGACGGCGCACCACACGATGGTGGCGACGCAACCGATGAGCTGGGTCAGCACCTGGCCGGCATTGCCCTCGATCAGGCCCGGCGTGCCGCCGATGGCCTCGACCGCGAACACGCCGGTCAGGATGGCGCCGACGAAGCCGCCGATGCCGTGCACGCCGAACGCGTCGAGCGAGTCGTCGTAGCCCAGCATCTTCTTGAGGCTGGTGGCGCCCCAGAAGCAGACCACGCCGGCGATGGCGCCCATGATCAGCGCGCCGACCGGATCGACGAAGCCCGCCGCCGGGGTGATGCAGACCAGCCCGCCGATGGCGCCCGAGATGATGCCCAGCACCGTCGGCTTGCCCTGCACCAGCCACTCGGCGAACATCCAGGACAGCGCCGCCGCGGCGGTGCAGATCTGGGTGACCAGCATCGCCATCGCCGCCGAGCCGTTGGCCGCCGCCGCCGAGCCGGCGTTGAAGCCGAACCAGCCGACCCACAGCATGGAGGCGCCGATCAGGCTGTAGACCAGGTTGTGGCCGGCCATGTTGTCGGTGCCGTAGCCCCGGCGCTTGCCCAGCACGATGGCCGCCACCAGGCCGGCGACGCCGGCGTTGATGTGCACCACGGTGCCGCCGGCGAAGTCGAGCACGCCGTCCTCGCCCAGGAAGCCGCCGCCCCACACCCAGTGGGCGATCGGGGCGTAGACGACGATGATCCAGGCCACCATGAACACCAGCATGGCCGAGAACTTCATGCGCTCGGCGAAGGCGCCGGCGATCAGCGCCGGGGTGATGATGGCGAAGGTCATCTGGAACACGGCGAACAGCGATTCGGGAATGGTGCCCGAGAGCGTGTCGATGCCGATGCCGGAGAGGAACATCTTCGACAGGCCGCCGACATAGGGCGTGCCGTCGGAGAAGGCCAGGCTGTAGCCGATCACCATCCACACGATCGAGCCCAGCGCGCAGACCGCGAAGCTCTGCATGACGGTGGACAGCACGTTCTTCTTGCGCACCATGCCGCCGTAGAACAGCGCCAGGCCGGGGATGGTCATCATCAGCACCAGCGCGGTGGAGGTGAGCATCCAGGCGGTATCGCCGCTGTCGAGCGTCGGCGTCTCTTCGGCGGCCTGCGCGAACGCGCTGCCGGCGGCGCCGAGCGTAACGATGGCGGCGGCCAGGCCGGCGCCAATCCTGTGACTGAACTTATTCAACATCGTCCCCCTCCTAGAGCGCGTCGGCGTTGGTTTCGCCGGTGCGGATGCGAACCGCCATCGCCAGGTCGAGCACGAAGATCTTGCCGTCACCGATCTTGCCGGTGTTGGCAGCCTTCTGGATCGACTCGACGACTTTCTCCACCAGCTGGTCGGTGACGCCGACCTCGATCTTGATCTTCGGCAGGAAATTCACGGCGTATTCGGCGCCGCGGTAGATCTCGGTCTGGCCCTTCTGGCGCCCGAACCCCTTCACCTCGCTCACCGTAAGCCCCTGGATGCCCAGCGAGGTCAGCGCTTCGCGCACCTCGTCGAGCTTGAAGGGCTTGATGATGGCAACCACGAGTTTCATGGTTTGTCCCCTCTGTCTGCGTTCTGCGCCCGCAACCGGGCGCTGGCCTGTGCGCGCGGAAAAACCGGGTTTTCCGCGCCCGGCTGGCAAGACTCAAAAACCGTGCCAAGGGACTGAAACAGGCGGAAAACCGGGCTTTGATCGGCTCCCGTCGCACCCGGAACGCTGCACCGCAACATTCCGCGCTCGGCGTGCAATTAAAGGATGCATAAAAAATAGTCATATGCTTCCAGAGAGGCAGCCAGCAAAGCATGCGCTGCGACAGCGTTGGTGCTCGACCTCGGCGTGTCGGCGAGAGAAGCTGCCGCCATGAGCGCTGATGGTGAACGTCATGACATCGCAATCGCCGGCGCCGGCATGGTCGGGGCGACCCTGGCGGTGGCGCTGGGCTCGGCCGGATTGCGGGTGGCGATCGTCGACCGCATGACGGCTGCGGCCATGACCGACCTGCGCTTCGACGGCCGCACCTCGGCCATCGCCTATGGCTCGCAGCGCGCGTTCGCGCGGCTCGGGGTCTGGCCGATGGTGGCCGCCGATGCCTGCCCGATCGAGACCATCCGCGTCTCTGATGGACCATCGCCCCTGTTCCTGCAGTTCGATCCGCGCGACCTGCGCCGCTCGAAGGACGATCCGGCCGAGCCATTCGGCTACATTGTCGAGAACCGCTTCCTGCGCGCCGCCCTGCATCGCCGGCTGGAAGCGATGCCCAATGTCAGCCGTTTCCAGCCCGACTCGATAGCCGGGGTCGAGACCGGCAGCGGCAGCGTGGAACTGACCCTGGCCAGCGGCGGCAGCTTGCGCGCCTCGCTGCTGGCGGTGGCCGAAGGCCGTCAGTCCGCCCTGCGCCAGACCCTGGGCATCGGCCTGCGCCGCATCGACTACCGGCAGACCGCCATCGTCTGCTCGGTGCGTCACGAACTGCCGCATCGCAATCACGCCCAGGAGCGCTTCCTGCCGGCCGGTCCCTTCGCCATGCTGCCGATGACCGACGACGAGGAGGGGCATCACCGCTCCTCCATCGTATGGACCGAGAAGCAGGCGCTGGCGCCGCTGATGCTGCAACTGCCGCCGGAGGAATTCGGCCGCGAGATCGGCCGCCGCTTCGGCGACTATCTCGGCGCGGTGCTGCCGGTCGGCGGCCGCTGGTCCTTTCCGCTGTCGCTGCAACTGGCCGAGCGCTACGCCGCGCCGCGCGCGGTGCTGGTGGGCGATGCCGCGCACGGCATCCATCCCATCGCCGGGCAGGGGCTCAATCTGGGCCTGCGCGATGCAGCGGCACTGGCGGAAATCGTGGTCGATGCCGCGCGGCTGGGGCTCGATATTGGCGCCGCCAACGTGCTCGCCTCTTACGAGCACTGGCGGCGGTTCGACATCCTGACCCTGGCGACCGTCACTGATGCGCTGAACCGGCTGTTCGCCAGCGAGGCGCCGCCGGTGCGCCTTGCCCGCGATCTCGGCCTGGGGCTGGTCAACCGCGCCACGCCGCTGAAGCGCGTCTTCATGCGCCATGCCATGGGCGCGCTGGGCGACCTGCCGCGCCTCATTCGCGGCGAAGCGCTGTAACGATTGTGGCTTTTGCGTCACCGCTGCCCGCAATCATCGCCGACACCTATTAGCTTCGTTGACCGCGCGCCGCGATTGCTGCATGTCACGCGCATGCAAAAGCATCGTCACACTGTCTTTACGATCGTCTGGACCCACCGCGCGGGGGCCGATGGTTGTGGGCGTGACTTTGCCTGAAGCATAGTTAACGTTCCTCGAACCAAAGGCCCCGCCGGCAACGGACGGGGCCTTTGGTTTTCGGGGGCCTGTTTCGGTGCCGGCATGAGCGTGGAGAGACGCCATGACCGGTCAGTTCTGGCTGCTGCTGCTGCCAGCCATCCTGGTTCTTTTCTGTAGCCGGCGCCGGCTGTGCCGGCTCGCCGCCATGCTGCTGCGCGGGCGCACGCGACGCTGGCGATTGCGCGTTGCGCGCGACGGCACGCTACGAAGCCGCGGATTGCGTCTGCGGCTTTACGGCGTTGCCGATGCCGGCGAGCCCGATGCCATTGCCAGCCTGAAGCGGTGGCTCGTGGCCGGTCGGGTGTGCTGGCGCGTGCTGTCGGTCGACGATGACGGCACGGCCGCCATCCTGCTGCGCTGCGCAGGCAGCAATGCCGCAACCGATCTGCTGCGACAGGGACTGGTCATCGTACGCGGCTCCGGCGCCCGCAATCTGCGTACGGCGCAGGAAACTGCCCGGTTGCGGCGGCTGGGTCGGTGGCAATGTCTCGACCGGCCGCCGGTGGTGGATCGTGCGGGGCGCGACTGGAGACCGCTGCCGTTTCCCTGGTGGCAGGGCTGACGGGCCCGAACCTGGAAGCCGGCGGCGGAACGCCGGATTGATCCCGGCGTTGGATTCGCGGCCGAATTGGGGCAGCCGCGGTCTTGAACCCGCCCGAATCGAATCCTAAGTGCCTTGGCCGCAAAGCCCTTTCCCGCTACCCCGTCAGTGGAGGAAACCCGTGCTCCGCCTGATCCGCAGTTTTCCGCTCGTCCTGGCGCTGGCGATCGCCGCGCCCGCCATCGCTCCCGCCCTGGCGCAGAACCAGACGCCGGTGCTGGACGCCCAGCCCGCGCCGTCGCTGGCGCCGCTGGTCCGGACCGTGACGCCGGCCGTGGTCAACATCTCGGTCGTCTCCACCATGCGCGTGGAGGAGAACCCGCTCTATCGCGATCCCTTCTTCCGCCGCTTCTTCAACGTCCCCGACCAGCCGCAGGCGCAGCAGCGCCAGGCGGCCGGTTCGGGCGTCATCGTCGACGCGCGGCGCGGCTACGTGATGACCAACAACCACGTCGTGGCGCGCGCCGAGCGCATCGCGGTGACGCTGAAGGATGGCCGCACGCTGAACGCCAAGCTGATCGGCACCGATCCCGGCACCGACATCGCCGTGCTGCAGATCCCGGCCGAGAACCTGACGGCGCTGCCGTTGGGCGATTCCAGCCAGCTCGAGGTCGGCGACTACGTCGTGGCGATCGGCAATCCGTTCGGCCTGGGCCAGACCGTGACCAGCGGCATCGTCTCGGCGCTGGGCCGCTCGGGCCTGCGCATCGAGGGCTACGAGGATTTCATCCAGACCGACGCCTCGATCAATCCCGGCAATTCCGGCGGCGCGCTGGTCGATCTGCGCGGCAGGCTGGTCGGCATCAACACCGCCATCATCGCCCCATCCGGCGGCAATGTCGGCATCGGCTTCGCCGTGCCGATCAACATGGCGCGCGCGGTGTTCGACCAGCTTGTCGAGTACGGCAGGGTGCAGCGCGGCCGCGTCGGCGTGCAGGTGCAGGACGTCACCTCCGACATCGCTGCCGCCATCGGCATGAGCCAGCCGACCGGCGCGCTGATCGCCCGCGTCGAGCCCAACTCGCCGGCCGCCAGGGGCGGGCTGCGCCAGGGCGACGTGGTGCTGAAGGTCAACGGCGATCCGGTGCGCAACTCGGCCGATCTGCGCAACCGCATCGGCCTGGTGCGGGTGGGCGAGACGGTCGATCTGGTCTATCGCCGCGGCGAGGACGAGCGCAGCGCCAAGGTCCGGGTCGCCGACCTGCCGACCGAGACGCCGCAGCGCCGCTGACCCAGAGGCCGCTTGAATGCGAAAGCCGCGGTTGCCGCCGCGGCTTTCGCTTTTTCAGGGATCGCGGCTCAGCCCGCGCTCGGTCAGCGCCTTCAGGTACTCGTTCCACACCTGCTCCTGACGGCGGCCCAGATCGTGCAGATAGGCCCAGGAATAGATGCCGGTGTCGTGCCCGTCGTCGAACAGGATGCGGATGGCGTAATTGCCGACTTCCTCGACGCCGGTGATCTTCACGTAGCGCTGGCCGGCGACGATGGTCTTGCGTCCGCCATGGCCCTGCACCTCGGCCGACGGGCTTTCCACCCGCAGCAGCTCGGCGGGATAGGAAAAGCGGCTGCCGTCGGTGAAATCGACCTCCAGCCTGCCGGCGGCCTTGAACAGCCGGATCTCCGACGGCCAGGGCGTGTCGGGAGCATTGCCCGACTGCACGGTGCCGGCCATCTCAGCCCGGCTCCAGCGGGCGCGCCTCGTCGGGCAGCATGATGGGAATGCCGTCGCGGATCGGATAGGCCAGGCCGGCGCTGTCGCTGACCAGCTCCATGCGCTCGACATCGAAGCGCAACGGCCCCTTGGTCAGGGGGCAGATCAGGATTTCCAGCAGCCGTGGATCGAGGCCGGCGGCGGTGGCGGCGTTGCGGCTGTCTTGGGCATTCATGCGCAAACTGTCCCAGTTGACTGTGGCAAGGTCAATCGCGCCATCGTCAGTGGCGCGGCGCCTCATCCGTTTCCGGCCGCATGGTGGAGGATTCCAGCAGGCCGATCAGCACCTTGCCGCGCGTCGTGCCGTCCTGCGCCTCCAGCAGCGCCTGTTTCTCCACCGGCTCCAGCGGTGCGATCATGCTGACGGCGCCGATCAGGGCGGCATCGTCGAGCTGCTCCAGCGCCTTCCAGTCGATCGCCAGATTGTGCAGCGAAAGAAAGGTTTTCAGCGCCTGCAGCAGGCGCGGCCGGTCCAGCTCGATCGCCTCTTCCCGCATGTCGTGCGCGAAGGCGGCGTAGTCCGGCCGCACCAGGCGGTAGCCGCCTGGCGCCGGCGGCAGTTCCTCGGCGATGGCGAAGCGGCACAGGCCGAGCAATGTCAGCAGGATGCGGCCGTCGCCGGTCTCGGTGAAGCTGACGATGCGGCCGATGCAGCCGATCCTGTGCACCGGCGGCGGGCCCTGGCCGTCGCCCGGTCCGCCACCCAGCCCGTCACCGGCGAAGCCGCCCGGCCGCAACGGCTGCACCATGCCGATCAGCCGCTGCCGGCCCAGCGCCTCCGACACCATGGCCAGATAGCGCGGCTCGAAGATGTTGAGCGGCAGCCGGCCGCGCGGCAGCAGCAGCACGCCGCTCAGCGGAAAGATCGGCAGGCTGTCGGGCAGCGCGTCGAAGCCGGTCAGGAAGGGGTTGCGCGGCGGGACGGTCTCGCTCACGCCCGGCTGTCCCGGTCAGGAGAACAGGATCGAGGACAGACGCTTGCGCGCGTCGACCGTCAGCGGGTCCATCGGCCCCAGCGCCTCGAAGAACTTCACCAGCTGCTTGCGGGCGGCTTCCTCGTTCCATTTGCGGTCGCGGCGCACGATCTCCAGCAGCTCGTCGATCGCTTCCTGGCGCTGACCGCCGGCATAGAGCGCCATCGCCAGGTCGTAGCGCGCCTGGTGGTTCTTGGGATCGGCCTCGACCTTGGCCTTCAGTTCGGCGGCGGGCCCGGCCTTCTCGGCCTGCTCCGCCAACTCGATGGCGGCGCGAGCGGCCACGATCTCGGCGTGGTTGGCGTGTTCCTTGGGCGCGGTCGCCAAGGTCTGTTTGGCGCGGGCGATGTCGCCGGCCTTCAGGTAGGCGCGGGTCATGCCGCCAATGGCGTCGGGATTGCCCGGGTCCATCTGCAGCAGCTCGGCGAAAATCTGCGACGCGGTCATCATGTCGCCGCTGTCCAGCGCCTCCCTGGCATGGGCGATGGCCTCGGCGATCTGCGCCGCCTCGCCGCCGCCGGCGCCGCCGGAGACCTCGATCAGCTTGTTAACGAATTCCTTGAGCTGGCTCTCGGGCAGCGCGCCCATGAAACCGTCCACCGGCCGGCCCTGGAAGAAGGCGTAGACGGTGGGGATCGACTGGATGCGCAGCTGCTGCGCCAGCGCCTGGTTCTCGTCGATGTTGATCTTGACCAGCTTCACCGCGCCCTTGGCGGCGGTGACCACTTTCTCCAGTAGCGGCGTGAGCTGCTTGCAGGGGCCGCACCAGGGGGCCCAGAAATCGACGATGACCGGCTTATCCCGCGAGGCGTCGAGCACGTCCTTGGCGAACTGCGCCTGGCTGCTGTCGATGATGTCGCCGCCGGCGGCGGCGTTCGGGGTCTTGCCGAGAAGGGTTTCCATGGGTGTTACCGTATGAAGCCGTCTGTCAGGGCCAGAACATGGGCCTTCCCGGCGGACGAGGCAAGCCCGGCCATGTGGCTGATTCCGTGACAGATTCTTCTTTTTCTTCTTTTGGGCTCAGCCCGCCGCCCGTTCCGGAATGTCGATCAGCAGCGGCTCGTGCCCGGTAGCGCGCAGGAAGCGCAGCAGGTCGTCGGCGCTGAGGGCGGTGGTCATGGTGTTGACCAGCGGGTGGCAGTTGACCGGTTCGTCCTGCAGCAGGGTGCGGTCCAGGCACACTTTGACCGCGCCGCCCGGATCGTTGATCGCCGCCAGCGGCGTGACCGCACCCGGCAGCACGCCCAGATAGGTCATCAGCCGATCGGCGCTGCCGAAGGACAGCTTGCCCGCGCCCAGCCGCTCGGCCAGCGCCTTCAGGTCGACCCGCCGGTCCTCCTGCGCCACCACCAGGAACATGGTCTCGCGCCGGTCGCGCACGAACAGGTTCTTGATGTGCAGCCCGGGCAGGTCGCCGCGCAGCGCCTTGGAATCCTCGACGGTGAACAGCGGCGGATGCTCGACGGTGCGGCAGGCGATGCCCAGGCCGGCCATGTAGTCGAGAAGCTGCTGCGGGCTGGTGGGAAGGGCGACGCTGTCCATGACGGGCGCAAGACTAGAGCGGATCATGATCGGGTGAAAGCGCGGGCGCTTCCCCCGATCATGTCAATTTGCTCTATCGACGCGGCCCGCTGCGAACTCAAAAAACGCCATCGGCTTCAGTTGCGCGCCAGGCCGGCCTGCAGCGTTGCCGCGTTGTGCTCGAACATCTTCATATAGGTGTCGGCCGGTCCGTCCGGCGGCGACAGCGCGTCGGAATAGAGCGTGCCGCCCGGTGTGGCGCCGGCATCGCGGCCGATCTGCTCGATCAGCCGCGGGTTGCTCATGTTCTCGACGAACAGCGCCTTGACCTTCTCCTTCCTGATCTGCGCGATCAGGGCCGCAATCTGGCGCGCCGACGGCTCGCTGCCGGTCGAGACGCCGACGGCGGGGATGAACTCGATGCCGTAGGCGCGGCCGAGATAGCCGAAGGCATCGTGCGAGGTGATCGCCCGCCGCTTGGCTTGCGGAATGGCGCCGAACTCGGCCCGCAGCCGCGCATCGAGCTGGCTCAGGCGCTGCTTGTAGGCTTCCGCCCGCTGCGCGTAATAGGTCGCGCCCGCCGGATCGGCGGCGGCCAAGCCACGGGCGATGTTGTCGACATAGATCTGACCGTTGGCCAGATCCTGCCAGGCGTGCGGATCGCTGACCGGCTGCGCTGCTTTCTTCTTGCCGTGGCTGTGGCCATGGCTGTGCCCGTGGCCATGGCCGTGATCATGGTCCTCCATCGTCATCGGCGTGACGCCGGCAGAGGCGACCACCAGCCGGCCCTTGAAACCGGCCGAACGCTGCAGCCGGTCGAGCCAGCCCTCGAAGCCCAGCCCGTTGACCAGCAGCACGGCCGCTTCCGACACGGCGCGGGCATCGGCCGGCGTCGGCTGGAAGACATGGGCATCGCCGTCCGGGCCGACCAGCGCCTGCACCTGCACGCGTTCGCCGCCGACCTCGCGCGCCATGTCGACCAGGATGGAGAAGCTGGCCACCAGCTTCAGCGTGTCCTGCGCCCGCGCCGGCAATGCCCCGGCCAGCAGCCCCCCGGCAAGGCCGAGCGCCAGACCGATCAGCAGGGTGGAAAACCGGACGGTTCGGGTCATGGTCGGTTCCTTGCAACGACAGGGAAAAGGGGAACGGCCAGCGGCCATCATATAGAACGTTATAATATAACATTTTCTCGATCAAGCCGGTTTTACCGGCGGTTTTCCAAGCCCGATCAAGGCTTGCAAAGGCAATCGGCCTGACTATGATGCGCGGGCTTTTGCGGGCGTAGCTCAGGGGTAGAGCACAACCTTGCCAAGGTTGGGGTCGAGGGTTCGAATCCCTTCGCCCGCTCCAATTCTCCCGACCATCGATCAGAGAGTTGCGAGCGGCCCTGCGGCCGCCGGATGTCTGCCGTCCGGCCGCCATTGTTCCGGTCTATCGACGGACCATGCCGATGATCCGCATCCTGCGCTTCTGCGTCCTGGCCTTCCTGTTCCTGTTCGTGGCGCCGATCGGGCTGGCCGCCGCCATCCATTTCGGCGGCGACGGCGGAGCCGACTGGCGTTCGGCCAGCCGCGCCAGCACCGGGCTGCTGCCGCCGGCGCAGGCCGCTCCGCAGGCCATGGTGCGGGTGTTCGCCGCCCGCACCGTGCGCTGGCGCGGCATCTTCGCCACCCATTGCTGGATCGTGCTGAAAGAAGAAGGCGCGCAAGCCTATGAGCGTTTCGACTATACCGGCTGGGGCGAGCCGGTGCGGGTCGATGGCTACGCGCCGGACGGGCTGTGGTTCGGCCGCCAACCGGAGCTGGTGCTGGCGGTCGATGGCGACATGGCGCGGCAGGCGATCCCCAAACTGCGCGCTGCTATCGACTCCTATGCGTTCCGGGCGCGCGGCGACTATCGCGCCTGGCCGGGACCGAACTCCAACACCTTCGTCGCCACCGTGCTGGCCGCCGCCTCCGAGTTGCGCGCCACCTTGCCGACCACGGCGATCGGCAAGGATTTCCCGGTCGACGGACGCTGGCTGGCGCCGACGCCGTCGGGCACCGGGCTGCGTTTCACGGTCGGCGGCTATGGTGGGGTGACGCTGGGCTGGTACGAGGGCATCGAACTCAATCTTCTGGGCGCGGTGGCCGGCATCGAGCTGCGCCGGCCGGCGGTCAATCTGCCGGCGCTGGGCCGCCTCGGCGTATCCGATGACGGCGGGCGGCGCTGAGCGCGACAATGGCGGCCAGCGTGAGCGCGGCGACGGACCAGAACTCGGCGGCGTCCATGGTCCACAAGGTCAGCAGCGCAACGACGCTCCAGACGAACGGGACGACCAGCAGCAGATTGCCCCGGGCGCCGGCACAGAGGACCAGCACGAAAAGCGTGAAGAGGGCGGTGGCATCCGGCGAAATGCCGACTGTTTCCGCTTCCCGCCAGTCCCGGCCGAACAGCGTCGCCTGCAGCGGATAGAGCAACACGACCAGCACCGCGACGATCCTGACGGCAAGGGCGGCGGTGCCCGATAGCGACGGCGGCGACAGCGCGTTGCCCGCGATGCCCAGCCAGACCAGCGCCATGGCCTGCACGGCAAAGCCGAGGGCGAACCATTCGGCGGCCCAGTTGATCGCCGTGTAGCTGCGCTCATGGAACAGCCAGGCGGAACTCGCCCACAGGATGGCGAGCCCGATGGCGGCGATGCGCCCGTGCCAGCGCCTGCCGCCGCCGGCCAGCACGGCTACCGCCAGCGCCAGAACGGCGAACAGCGCGGGCAGGGGAAACGTCGCCGCGTTGATCAGCGCGAACTGGCGGAAATAGGTCTGCGGCGAGAACAGCAGGAAATCGGACAGCGCGTAGCTCGCCCACTCGCCCATCACAGCGCTTCGACATAGTCGATCATGCGTTGGCGCATGGCGGCGTCAGGCAGCGGTCCCCTTGCCGCCGCCATGTTCTCGCGCACATGATCGACCCGCCGCGTCGCGGGAATGGCGCAGGTGATGGCCGGGTGCGAGACGATGAATTTCAGGATGAACTGCGCCCAGCTCGCCGCCTCAATCTCCGCCGCCCATCCCGGCAGCGGCTTTCCTGCCAGCGCCCGCGTCAGCGCGCCTTCGCGGAACGGCCGGTTGGCCAGCACGGCGATGTTGCGTTCCTGGGCCAGCGGCAGGATGCGGTTTTCCACCTCGCGGTCGAGGATGTTGTAGGTGACCTGCACGAAATCCAGCGCCTGTCCGGCCATGACGCGCTCGAACTCGCCATGGCGGCGGCCTTCCGAGGTGGTGATGCCGACATAGCGCAGCCGGCCGTCGTTCTTCATCGCCTGCAGGCGGGGCAGGTGCTCTTCCCACGACAGCAGATTGTGCACCTGCATCAGGTCGAATTTCTCCACGCCCCATTTGCGGCGCGACTCGTCCATCTGCGCCGGCCCGCGGGCGGCGGCGGAAATCCACACCTTCTCGGCCGAGAACACCGTCTCGCGCTGTCCCAGCTTCGCCAGCCCGTAGCCGATCGTGTCCTGCGAGGAGGCGTACATGGGCGAGGAGTCGATCATGCGTCCGCCGGCGTCGAAGAAGGCCTGCATCACCGCCGCGCAGGCATCGCGCGCTTGCGCATCGCGGCCGACATTGAAGGTGATCCAGGTACCGAGCCCGACCAGCGGCACCGCCTCGCCGCTGGAGGGAATGGCGCGGGTCAGCGGCGCGCCGGCTTGCGCCCGGGCGGTTGCGCCGCCCATGGCCGCCAGCGTTAGGGCGCCGGCGCCTGCCTGCAGCAGACGGCGGCGCCCGATCGGACCGGGAGAGGATTGGTGGCGCGACATGGACGCTCCGCTCGAAGCCGGCCGCGACTATAGCCGGGCGATATGGCGAAGGCATGGCGCGGCGCGACCGGGCGGGACGCAGGCGCCCGCCCGGCCGGGGCAGGGTCAGGCGGCGACGGCGGCGATGCGGCGCTGGCCGATCAGCTCCAGTTCGGTGAACACCGCCACCGCCAGGGCCTGCGCCACGATGACGACGATGCCCAGCGTGTTGGGCGCGATCAGGTCGGTGAACAGCAGCGCGATGCTGGCGATCACCCAGCCGGCATTGCCGACGATCACCAGCCAGACCAGCGCCGGCGAGGGTCGCGCCTGGCGCGCCAGCAGCAGCAGGAAGGCGGCGAAGCCGATCAGGAAGATGCCGATGGCGAGCACCAGGGACGGCGGCAGGTTCAGCAACCGGGCGACCAGGCCGGACGCCAGCGCCATGACCGCGCCCATGGCGCCAGAGGCGTAAGCGTCGAGCAGCAGGGCGCGGCGCAGCAGAGTGGTGGACATGATCGATCCTCCTTCGGTTGGATTGCGGCTGATTTGCTGCGGCGATGCTGGCGCAAGGCCGGGCTTGCGGTCGATTACGCGCCAGGTAAGAAATTCGGGATTCTTGCCGGCTGCTCTGGTAAGGGACGCTGGCTCGGGGAAAGGAGTGGTCATGGACGCGGTGTTCAGAGTCGACGGCGATCGGGTCGAGACCAGTTCCTATGCGGCGGGTCCGTGGGATCCGACCATGCAGCACGGCGCGGCGCCCTCCTCGCTGATGCTATATGCCGCCGAACGGCTGCCGACCGCGGTGCCGATGCGCGTGGCGCGCATCACCTCCGAACTGATGAAGCCGGTGCCGGTGGCGCCGCTCAGCGTGCAGGCGCGCGTGGTGCGCGAGGGCCGCAAGCTGCAGCTTTGCGCCGTCTCGCTGCTGGCTGGCGGTACGGAGGTGGCGCGCGGCATGGTGCTGAAGCTGCGGCGCGCCGATCTCGGCTACGATGCCGACATTCCCCAGCCCGGCCTCGACCTGCCGCTGCCGCAGGATGGCGCCCCGCGCGCCACCGTCGGCAAGGAGAACCCGTTCCTGAGCGGGCTCAGCACCGCCGTGGTCAAGGGCAGTTTCGAAACCACCGGGCCGGCCGCCTGCTGGTTCCGCGCCGACCGGCCGATCGTCGAGGGTCAGCCGATCTCGTCTGCCATGCGCGCGGTGGTGGCCGGCGATTTCTGCAACGGCGCCTCGACCCTGCTGCCGTTCAAGTCGTGGACCTTCCTCAACGCCGACCTCACCGTCTCGCTGGCGCGCGATCCGGTCGGCGAGTGGGTGCTGCTGGATGCCGAGACCTGGCTGGGGCCGGACGGTGCGGGCATCGCCTGCGGCCGCCTGGGCGACACGCAGGGCTATTTCGGCCGCGCCGTGCAGAGCGTGCTGATGGAGAAGCGGTAGAGCGGACCGCCATCAGGGGGAAGCCGCAAACGCTTTCCCCTGATCGTGTGCGCTTCAGTCGCGCAGCATGCGGGCGATGTTGTCGTGGAACCCGCGTAGCTGGTGCTCGAAGCGGCCCAGCAGGAAAGTGTCGTTGGCGCCGGAATTCAGGCCGAGCTGGATCTGCTCGGAAATGAACAGGTCTTCCTCGCTGAACACGCCGCCGTCGATCATCGCGAAGGAGCGCTGCCAATGGGCGTTCTCCTTCTCGTTGCGCGGCGCGTGCGGCGTGAACATGGTGTGAACGAAGAGCGTCTCGTCCACGCCGGCGGGAAAGACGTTGAGCAGGCTGGTGTAGTCGGGGTGGTAGATCACCACGTTGTTGGGAAAGATCACGTGCGAGAAGGTGACGTCGCGGCGCAGGTCCCACTGCCCCGGCGGCTTGCCCTTCACTTTCTCCATGCCGTCCCGCGCCACCATGAAACGCACATGGCGGCCGGCGCTCTCGCCGGCCGATTTGGTGTCGAGAAAGAACGGGCCGATGGTGCGCGCGTGCAGGCGCTTGATGTGATAGATTTCCTGGAAAGCGTCCATCACCAGCTTCCAGTTGGTCTTGCGGCGGCGCACCTCCTGGCGATAGAAGCGATGCGGAGCGAGGTCCATCGCCGACATGTCCTCGTCGATGCCGCCCAGGAAGCCGGCGACGTCGATATGCTCCGCCTTCGGATCCATCATCGCCCAGACCAGCCCGTGCCGCACCTCGCTGGGCAGGCGACGCAGGCTGCGCTCGTTTCTGTCGAGGCCGGGAAACGCCTCCGCTCCCGGCACCGCGCGCAAGGTGCCGTTCAGGTCGTAGGTCCAGGCGTGATAGGGGCAGGAGAGCGCGCCCTTGCGGCAGACCTCGTTCTCTCCCGCCACCAGCCGCGCGCCGCGATGGCGGCAGACGTTCAGCAGCACGTTGACCCGGCCCTGCCGGTCGCGGGTCAGCAGCAGCGGCAGGCCGAGGAGATCGCGCGCGATCATGCTGCCCGGTTCGCGCAACTGGTCCTCGTGGCCCAGGCAGATCGGCACCTTGCGGAAGATGCGCTCGATCTCCTGCCGATGGATTTCCGGGTCGGTGTAGACGGCGGCATCGAGAGCGGTTTCGCCCGCATCCCACTCGATGCTCTCGCGCCCCTCGAATTCGTCCAGCAGGCGCTGGAACAGGCCGGCGAGGGTCGGGGTCATCGGCAGGTCGGTGGGGGTTGCGGCGGGCATGCTCATTTTCGGCTCACGGGAAGTTTGCTGACGTTGCTGGCCGGCAAGGCCAAAGGCGTGCCGATGGCGCGCAGGCAGAAGACGACGATGGTGTCGATCAGCCGGCTCTCCTGCGTCGGTCGCGCCGCATCCGGCGCCAGTGGCCCGATCAGCCCTTCGATCAGCGCGCCGAAAAAACAGGCCGAGGTCGCTTCCGAATCCTGGGCCGGCAGTTCGCGGTGGGCGACGCCTTCGTCGATCAGCCGGCGGAACAGGCCGCCGAAGGCGCGGCGGTATTCCAGACGCGTGACGTCGACTTCGGCATCGACCGGCTCGGCGATCATGGCGTAGGCCAGGCGCCGCGCTTTCAGGGCGCGGCCGGCGAAGGCGCGCACCGCGTCTTCCATGCGTGCCACCGGCGAGCCGCCGGCATCGGCAATCTGGGCGATGATGTCGAGCTCGAACTGCGAATTGACCGCCAGCGCCTCGGCGAACAATTCGGCCTTGGAGGGGAAGTAGCGATAGACCGTGCCGGTGGCGACGCCGGCGGCGGCGGCCACCATGGCGATCTGCGCGTCGCGGAAACCGACCTCGCCGACCACCCGCCGCACCGCCTTGACGATGCGCTCGCGCTTGTCGGCTAGCCTTTCCTCGACCTGCTGGGTGCGGCGGTAGGCCAAGTTATGAACTCCTGTTCATTTCTTAATGAAGTGAACCTGATTTCATTTCTTGAGTCAAGCCGGTCCCATCCGGCGCGGACAAGGCGCTGATTCCATGCGACAATCCAACGAAGACGTTGCGCAGCGAGGGGGAGTGCGCGAATGAGACTGCCGCGACTGACGCTTGCCGGGATTGCAGCACCCGCCCTGCCGATCGCCGGGCTGGGCCTGCCGATCGTGGTCTACCTGCCGCCGTTCTTCGCCAACACCATCGGCATCCCGCTGGCCATGGTCGGCCTGATCTTCATGCTGGGCCGTTTCTGGGACGTGCTGACCGACGTGATCTTCGGCGTCATCGCCGACCGCACCCGCCCGCCGATCGGGCGGCGCAAGTTCTGGATGCTGCTGTCGGTGCCGATCCTGATCCCCAGCGTGTGGCTGCTGTTCAATCCGCCGGACGGGGCGGGCGTCCTCTATCTCTCGCTGTGGCTGGCGGTGATGTATATCGGCTGGACCCTGGCCACCATCTCGGTGATCTCCTGGAGCGCGGAGCTGTCGACCGATTACGACGAGCGCACGCGGGTGCAGGCCTGGTACATGGGCTTCCTGATGATCGGCCTGATCACGGTGCTGGTGATCCCCGCCGCCATCGAGCAGATCGGCGGCGGCGACAACCGCGCCAAGATGCAGGGCATCGCCCTGTTCATCATCATCCTGCTGCCGATCTGCTTCGGCTTCGCGCTGTGGAAAGTGCCGGAGCCGGCGGTGCGCGAGGACACCTCAGGGGACTGGATCAAGGCGCTGAAGGGCATGTGGCGGTCCAAGCCGCTGCTGCTGATCCTGGCCTGCGACCTGGTGATCGGCCTGGCCAGCGGCATCGCCGGCTCGCTCTATCTCTTCGTCGCCGTCGATGCGCTGGGTCTGGGCGCCGGCGCCAGCCTGCTGCTGCTGTTCTACTTCTTCACCGGCTGTCTTGCCGTGCCGCTCTGGGCCTGGGCGGCGAAGCGGATGGAGAAGCATCGCGCGCTGGCCGGCGCCTCGGTCTATGCCGGGCTGACGGCGCTGCTGTTCCTGGTCGTGCCGGCGGGCAACATGGTCTTCATGCTGATCGTCACGGTGCTGAACGGCGTCACCTATGCCTCGGCCCGTTTCCTGCTCAAGGCGATGATGGCCGACATCACCGACGCCGACCGCCTCGAAAGCGGGCGCATGCAGTCGGGCGTCTATTTCTCGCTGCTGACCATGACCGAGAAGATCGGCCTGGCGCTAGCGGTCGGAATTCCCTACGGCATCCTGCCGTTCATGGGATTCCGGCCGGGCGAGCCGAACTCTCCCGAAGCCCTCCAGGGCCTGCTGCTGATCTTCGCGCTGGGGCCGGCCGTGCTGCACCTGTCGGCGGCCTTCGTGCTGTGGCGCTTCCCGCTGGGCCGGCTGCGGCAGCAGGAGCTGCGGGCCAAGCTGGCCAGCCGCTTCGGCGACTGATTGCTCTAAACATTAAGGAATAGAGCGGATTCACACGATTGGATGGAAGCGCACGCGCTTTCATCCAATCGTGATCCGCTCTACCGCCGCGTCCAGGGCGGACCGGGCGTGAACTGCTCGACCATGTAGTCGATGAAAGCGCGTAGCCGGGGCGGCTCGAAGCGCTGCGGCGGCCAGATCAGGTAGATCGGCAGG
>JBBCJW010000028.1:0-26698 GCA_037190765.1 Alphaproteobacteria bacterium | reverse complement strand
GAAAGCGCATGCGCTTTCGTCTAACCGTGATCCGCTCTAGGCCCGGTTTCGGCTCCGGCAGCGGCACGGCACCGGTCTACTTCAGCAGCGCATCGAGCGGGGCGTGCTCGGGGTCCATTTCCGCCCGCCGTACCGCGTCGGCCACCACCGGCGACGCCTCGGCGGTGGAATGGATCCTGCGCGCGGCCGCGACCAGCCAGTCATAGTAGTCGGCCGACATCAGCACCAGTTCGCGCCGGCCATGCCGGGTGATCTCGACCGGCTCCCGCCGGGCCTGATGCTGGAACTCGCCGAATTTGCGCTGGAATTCCAGGGCGGTGGTTCGGGTCATTGTGTCCTCAAGTACGCATTATACGTATAATGCGTACTATATAGGGGGAAGTCAAGGCCTTGCGGTGGGCATTGCTGCTGCTGGACCCAGAGGTCGGAGGGTATCGAGATTGTCGATTGTCGTCAGGTCGGATCGCGCCCTGATGGGATCGCTTGCGCTTCCGGCGGAAGGTGCGAATTTGTCCTGAACGTCAATGAGCAGAGCGATGCGGAACGGAAACGATACCGGAAGGGAAAGCGGCATGCGTATCAGGACGCACCCCGGCGAGGTGCTGAGCGAGGAGTTTCTGAAGCCGATGGGAATTTCGGCGCGCGCGCTGGCCCAGGCGATCGACGTGCCGCCCAACCGCGTCAGCGCCATCGTCAACCAGCAGCGCGCGGTCAGTGCCGACACCGCGCTGCGACTGGCGCGCCATTTCGGCACCACGGCGGAATTCTGGCTCAACCTGCAGACCGCCTACGATCTTTCGCTGGCGCAGCGCGCGGCGGGAAAGAAGATCGCCAGGATCAAGCCGCGGCTGACCGAAGCGGCCTGAGTCCTCGAGCGCAAAAAATCCGCCGGTCCGATGGCGGTGCGACGATGTCATCGACCCGGCTTGCATGGGTCGGATGCCGCAACGGCTGAGTACTGGAGCCGGCCCCGTCCATCCTGCCGGCTTGCCGTTCGGGAGGGCGCGCAGCCGGTGCGGCGTGGCGTTGCTTGACCTCGGCCGACTTCCATCTCCGACGAATGACGCCGGCTCAGGGTTTGGCGGCGGCCGCCAGAAAATCGTCGACTGCCTGCGCCGTGCGGTCGATGTCGGCCTCGTCGTGGGCCAGCGATACGTACATCTTGGCGCCAAGATGGGTCATGATCCCGCGATCCAGCAGGAAGGAACGCAGCCGGCGTTTGAGCGCCTCGTCGTCGGTGCGCATCGTGCGATGGTCGCGGACGGGCGTGGCGGTGAAATAGATGTTGGCCATCGGTCCGGTTCCCAGAACCTGCGCCGCGACGCCGTGCCGCGCGGCCGCCCTTTCCAGGCCGGTGCGGAAGCGCTCGCCCAGTGCATTCAGCCGTTCATAGGCGCCGGGTCCGGCCAACTGGTCCAGGACTGCCACGCCGGCCGCGGCCGCCAGCGGCAGTCCGGCCAGGGTGCCGCTGATATAGGTCGATTGCGGCGTCCTCGGCCGCCGCGGATCGGACAGTTCCAGTATGTCGCGCCGCCCGGCAATGGCCGCCAACGGCAGCCCGCCGCCGATGATCTTGCCGTAGGTGGCGAGATCGGGCGTCACGCCGTAGAGCGCCTGCGCCCCGCCATAGGCCACCCGGAATCCGGTCACCATCTCGTCGAACACCAGAACGATGCCCAGCCGTTCCGTCAACGCCCGCAATCCTTCCAGAAATCCGGGTTCGGGCTTGATGAGTCGGGCCTCCGGTTCGACGATCACGGCGGCGATGTCGTCCGCCCCGGCCTCGATCACCGCCGTCGCCGTCGCCAGGTCGTTGAAGGGGACCACCAGCACCGTATCCCGCACCGCCTGCGGAATTCCCGCCGTGTCGGGTTCGCCTTCGGGGTACGGCAGATCCCGCGTCGGCCAGGTGCTCACCATCGTGTAGTCGTGATGCCCATGGTAGCCGCCTTCGAACTTCACGATCCTGTTCCGGCCGGTGAAGGCGCGCGCCAGTCGCAGTGCGTAGAACGTTGCCTCCGATCCCGTGCTGCAGAACTTCACCGCCTGCGCGCAGGGGATCGCCTTCACCATCCGGTCCGCCAGCGCGATCGACGCCTCGTTGAGCGCGTAATACGAGTTGCCCTTTCGGGCCTGGGCGACCAGCGCTTCGACGACGGCCGGATGGGCGTGGCCCAGGATCATCGGCCCCGAGCCCATGATGAAATCGAGGAAGCGGCGGCCTTCAACGTCGGTAACGAAAGCGCCGTGGCCGCTGGCGACGACGAACTCCTGCGCCGCCGGCAGAAAGAACGTGCCCAGCGACGCGCCGGGCAGCACGTCGTAGGCCTTGGCCAGCAGAGTCCGGTTGGCGGCGGGATCGGGCATGTCCATTTTGCGAACTTTCAGGAATGGGGCGGCCGCAGGGCGCCGGTTCGAAGAGCCCGGTTCGAAGAGCGAGGAGGGTCAGTCGGCGGGGATCAGGCCGATCCTGTTCACCAGCGCCTGCCATACCGGCTTTTCCTTCTCGATCTGCGTGGTGACTGCCTCGGGCGGACCTTCGATCGTATCGAATCCGATCGACGCGAAGGCCTTGAGCGCCGCCGTCTGCAGCGCCCGCTGCAACGCCTGATGGTAGCGGGCGACTATGACCGGGTCCGTATTGCGGGGCGCGACCAGGGCGAACCAGCTCGCGGCCGAGAAATCGGGGTAGCCCGACTCGGCCACCGTGGGCACGTCCGGCAGCGCCGCCAGCCGCCTCGCCGAGGTCACGGCCAGAATGCGGATATTGCCGGTGCCGACCCATTTGCTGGCGTATCCCACGCCGGCCAGGGAGGTCTCCAGCCGGCCGGTCGTCAGATCCGCCTCGTAGGCCGGCGCGCCCCTGTAGGGCACGTGCTCGATGTCGACGCCGGCGACGACCTTGAACAGTTCGGCCGCAAGATGCGTCGTACTGCCGATGCCATCGGATCCATAGTTGAGCTGGCCCGGCCTGGCCTGCGCCTGCGCCACCAGATCCTGCAGGGACCTGATCGGTGTCTGCGCATTGGCGAACCAGGCGAACGGCACCTCGCCGACCATGCCGATCGGCACGAAATCCTGCAGCGGATCGAAGCCGGGATTCTTCATGACCAGGGTGTTGGTCAGAATCGTTCCCGCGCTGCCCCAGCCGATGGTCAGGCCGTCCGGCTTGGCCGCGGCAATCTCGCGCGAGGCGATGGCGCCGGCGGCGCCGGGCTTGTTGTCCACGACGACCGGTTGCCCCAGATCGACGGCCATTTCCTTGGCCAGGGCGCGCGCCACCACGTCGGTGGTGCTGCCGGGCGGAAAGGGGACGATCAGCCGCACCGGGCTTCCCGTCATCGATTGGGCGAAGGCCGAAGGCGTCGCCTGCAGCCAGGCGAGCAGGCAGACAAGGACCGCAATGGTTCGTTTCATTTTTTCCTCCCGGTTTGCCCGTTCGACGCGGGCGACGATGTCGTTGGAGCCGGCGAACCGGGAGGCGCGGTTTTTCCTTGAAGCAATCCGCCGGCGGTGCCAGAGACCAGGCTTCCGCAACCGCCGTTCCCTCGCGCCCATCGCAGGGCGGCCACAAGAGCCTGCCTGTACGACCGCCAGTCGCGAACCCCTGCCTCCCCGTTCTGCAAAGCCGTCGCAAGCGTCGCGGCAACTTCGTTCGCAGCATGAGAAAAGAAGCCGGCTGTCTCGTCCAATGCCGAAAGAGTCAAGCAACGATAGCGGAATGGTATCGGGACGATCGCGCATCGGTTGCGACTGCAACGTGAAGTCGCGGTGCCATAGGGCAGGCAATGGGAAAGGAAGGGGCGACTGCCTGAGCGCGACGGCACGCGGCGCGACAACGCCAACCCGGAATCAGACCGGCGACATTGCGATTTTCGGTCGCATGCTCGATGCGGCGGGCGGTGTCCGAGCGTCTCCACCGCGACGAAATTTGCCCACCCGCCCTACGTCGTCGCGAACAGCGTTTCCAGGGCGGCGACCACGGCCAGGGGCTGGTCGAGGATGGCGTGGTGGTGGGCGTGGGGGATGGTGATCAGCGGCGCGTCGGGGCCGGCGAAGTCGCGCCAGGTGGCTTCGACTTCGGGCGGGCATAGCGTGCTCAGTTCGCCGCGCAGATAGGCGCGCGGGCCGGGGAAGTGGCGGATGCGCTCGCCCACCGTGGTCCACAGCGTGTTGGGCATGGCCGGCGATTCCCAGGGGTCGATGCGGAACTTCCAGGTCCAGCCGCCGCCGGGTACGGGCGCGATCGAGTGGCGGGCGATGAAGTCGAGCGCTGCCGCCGGCTCGACTACCTGCGCCGGCAGCAGGCGGAAGCGCGACAGGATCTCCGCCTCGCTGCGATAGACGGCGCCGTGGTTGCGCGCCGTGCGCCGCCACTCGGGGCGGCGGCCGATATGGAAGGGCGAATCGATCACCACCAGCCGCGCGAACAGGTCGGGCCGCAGCGCCGTCGCCGCCGCCGACACCAGCCCGCCGAAGCTGTGGCCGACCAGCGCCACCTTGCTCCCGCCGCCGAGATGGTCCGCCAGGCTTTGGGCCAGGGCGGCGACCTGGCGGGCGAAGACGTCGAGGCCCGGCTGCGGCGGGTCCGCACTGTCGCCCATGCCGCCCAGGTCGATGGCGACCACTTGCCGGCCGCGCGCCGCCACGAACGGGGCGACGAAACTCCACCAGCGCGCATGCCCGCCGTTGCCGTGCACCAGCAGCACCGGCGCGTTGCCGTGTTCGCAACTGTTGCCGTCGCCGCTGTCACCGCCCCAGCGCAGGTAGTGGATGGCGTGGCCGTCGACGTCGAGGGTCGCGCTCTGCGGTTGCTCGGCGACAGCACGCAGGAACCAGTCGGGCGGGTCGGTGGCAGCGGCGGCGGAGTGGGCGGGGGCGATCGTCATGGTGCGGGTGTGCGGCCGGGTTGTCGTCGTGCCGGGCGGGCGGACGGGAGTGGTGATCGGAACTTCTCAGCAGAAACCGGCGAGCGGCATGGGCGCAAGTGCGTTCTGCGAATGGCGTGATGCCGGATTGGAATCATTTTGCCGCTTGTCGCTCGCGCGTCTGGCGTTGGGCTTGCGTGCCGGCCAGTCATGCTGCGCCGCTTACGCCGCCTGCTGGCCGGTGCGCACCAGCCGGCCGGGCAGGGCGCCGGTGGGCTCGCCGTCGCGATAGGTGATCTCGCCGGCCACGATGGTGGCGACATAGCCCTGCGCCTTCTGCAGCAGCCGGTTGCCGCCGGCCGGCAGGTCGGAAACCATGTAGGGCCGCTCGACCGCCAGCCGGTCGAAGTCGATGACGTTGAGGTCCGCCTTCATGCCCGGCGCGATGGTGCCGCGGTCGGTCAGGCCCATGGCGCGGGCGTTGTCGTGGGTGTGGCGCTTGACCAGCCAGGGCAGGTCGAAGCGGTCGGCACCGCGGTCGCGGCCCCAGTAGCTGAGCAGGAAGGTGGTGTTGGAGGCGTCGGCGATGAAGGAGACATGCGCGCCGCCGTCGCCCAGCCCGACCAGCGTGTTGTCGCTCTCCAGCATCTCGCGGCAGGGCTCCAGCGTGTGGGTGCCGTAATTGGCGATGGCGGTGAACAGGAAGGAGCGGCCATCGTCCTCCAGCAGCCGGTCATAGGCCACTTCCAGCACCGGGCGGTTCTCGCGCGCGGCCTGGGAGGCAAGCGAATCCTCGCGCCGCGGCGCGTAGTTCAGCGGATTGCCCAGCGGGAAGGCCATGTCGAAGGATTCCAGCCGCCGCGCGATGGGATCGCCGTTGTCGATCTTGTTCTCGCCCAGCAGCCGCGCCCGGAAGGCGGGATCGCGCATGATCGCCACCCGCTCCGCCAGGCTGCGATGGGCGATGGCCTGGTAGGAGGGGTGGTGCGAGAAGGGATTGCGGCTGCCCTGCAACCCCATCAGCACGCCGACGGCGCGCGGCGCCACCTGGCCTTTCATCTGCAGGCCCTCGGCGACGGCCTGGTCGGTCAGGCGCAGCAGGGTGCGCCACACTTCGGGCGTGGAATGGCGCTCGGCCAGCGAGAAGGAGAACCGGCAGCCGGCCTGGCGCACCAGGCGTTTGACCATGGCGAACTCGGCCTCCAGGCTGGGCGTGTCCCAGTCGGAGATGAACTCGATGACGCCGGAGCCGGCGGCGCGGATGCCGCGTGCGATGCCGGCCAGCTCCGCCTCGGTGGCGCGCAGCGAGAAGGTGGCGTCACCGGCACTGGTGCGGTGGTTGATGGTGCGCGAGGTGGTGAAGCCGATGGCGCCGGCGCGCATGGCGTCCTCGGTCAGCCGCTGCATCTGGGCGACGTCGTGCTCGGTGGCCGGCTCCAGCCTGGTCGCCCGCTCGCCCATGACGTAGAGCCGCAGGGCGGCATGCGGCAGCTGGGCGCAGACATCCATGTCGCGCCGGCCGGAAGCCAGCACGTCCATGTAGTCGGCGAAGGATTCCCAGTTCCAGTCCAGCCCCTCGTGCATGGCCACGCCGGGAATGTCCTCGACGCCCTCCATCAGCTCGATCAGCCGCTCGCGGTCGTCGGTCCGCACCGGGGCGAAGCCGACGCCGCAATTGCCCATCACCACCGTGGTGACGCCATGCCAGCTCGACGGCGCCAGCTGCCGGTCCCACACCGACTGGCCGTCGTAATGGGTGTGGATGTCGACGAAGCCCGGCGTCAGCAGCTGGCCGCGCGCGTCGATCTCCTCGCGGCCCGACGGCGCCAGCTTGCCGCCGATGGCGGCGATGCGGCCGCCCGTGACCGCCACGTCGGCCTCGTAGAGCGGTGCGCCGGTGCCGTCGGCGATGGTGGCGTTGCGGATGACGAGATCGGGGCGGCCAGAATCGGAGTGACCAGAAGCGGGATGGTCGGAATCGGGGCGAGCGGGCATGGGGGCGTTACTCCGGTACGATGGGTGCGGCCTTGGGATGCGGCTTCTGGCGGCCGGTGGCAGGGCGCGCCTGCGCTGGCGTGCGGCGTGGCGCGCCAGCCGTTGTTGCCATTAAGACTCTCCGCGACGCGCGCGCCCGTCAATCACGGGCTACCCCCGATATTGCATGGCTCGTGGCCGATGCGGCGCTGGCGGTGCATGGCGCAGGGCGATTGTCCCAATCGCATCCGCCGGCGTGGAAATGCGGCTCAAGCCTGCGTTGTCGCGAACAGCGTTTCCAGGGCGGCGACGATGGCCAGCGGCTGGTCGAGGATGGCGTGGTGGCGGGCCTGGGGGATGACGATGAAGGGGGCGGCGGGACCGGCGAAGTCGCGCCAGGCGGCGGCGATTTCGGCCAGGGGGACCGGGCTGAGGCCGCCGCGCAGATAGGCCTTGGGGCCGGTGAAGCGCTGCAGTCGCTCGCCGGTCTGGCGCCACACCGACTTGTCCAGGCCGGGCATGGTCCAGGGATCGGTGCGGAACTTCCAGGTCCAGCCGCCGCCGGGGGCGGGCATGATCGAGTGGCGGGCGATGAAGTCGAGCACGCAGGCCGGCTCGACCGGCTGCGCCGGCACCAGGCGGAAGCGCGACAGGATGCTCGCCTCGTCGGCATGGACGGCGTTGGCCTGGCGCGGCGGGGGATGCGATTTGCGGTTGCCGACGTGGTAGGACGAATCGATGGCGACCAGCCGCGCCACCAGCTCGGGACGGGCGATCGCCGTCGCCGACGACACCAGCCCGCCGAAACTGTGACCGACCAGCGCCACCTTGCCGCCGCCGCCGATGCGTTCGGCCACCGAAGCCACCTGGCGCGCGAAAGGGTCGAGGCCGGGCGCCGGCGAGTCGTCGCTGTCGCCCATGCCGCCCAGGTCGAGTGCGGCGACGGCGCGGCCGCGCGCCGCCAGGAACGGGGCGATGAAGCTCCACCAGCGCGCATGCGCGCCGTTGCCGGGCACCAGCAGCACCGGCGTGGCGTCGTGGTCCGTGTCGGGCGCGTCCTGCGGCGCGCTCCAGCGCAGATAATGGATGCGCGCGCCGTCCACCGTGACGGTGTCGCTGGCCGGTTCATGGGCGATGGCGCGGCGGAACCAGTCGGGGGTTGTGCTGTCCGATGGGGCGCTGTCGGGCGCGGTATCGGTCGGCGCGATCGAGTTCGTGTCGGCGCGGCTGGGCTGGGAAGCGGGGCGGGATGTCATGGCGTTGGCGGACGAGGAAACTATGCGTGCAGCAATGACCGCTGGCCGGCGCGGGCGCAAGTGCGTTTTGCGAATGGGCCGTATCGCGCGCCAATCGTGTGAATCGGCTCTGTTCTTAATGTTTGGAGCAAATTCACACGTTCTGACGGAATCGCGCGCGATTCCGTCAGAACGTGATTGGCTCCAGCGCCAGAGATGCTTTGACGCCAGCGCGGCCGATTGCGATCGCACATGACTTGCTCCGGCGGGAAGCCGGCGCGTTGGCGTCCAGTCCTGCGCCGCGCTATTCGGCCGAGACCGCCAGGCCGGCCTCGCCGGTGCGGCGGCGGCGCGGCTGGTCGAAGTCCAGGCGGCGGTCGCGGCCGTTCTCCTGCAGCCGCGTCGGCAGGCCCATGCGGTCGAGCAGGCCCAGGAAGCCGCGCGGCTCCAGCTCCTCGACATTGACCATGCGGCCGACTTCCCAGTCGCCCTGCGCGATCATGACCGCGGCGGCGGCGGCGGGCACGCCGGCGGTGTAGGAGATGGCCTGGCTGCCGATCTCGGCATAGGCTTCCGCGTGGTCGGCGGTGTTGTAGAGGAAGATCTCGCGCTTGCGCCCGTCCTTGACGCCGCGGATCATGTCGCCGATCACCGTGCGGCCGCGATAGTCGGGCGCCAGCGCGGCGGGATCGGGCAGCACCGCCTTCACCACCTTCAGCGGCACCACCTCCAGCCCCTCGGCGGTGCGCACCGGCCGTTCCGACAGCAGGCCGAGAGTCTTCAGCACCGTGAACACGTCGATGTAGCGCTGGCCGAAGCCCATCCAGAAGCGGATGGTGGGCACGTCGAGGTTCTGCGACAAGGAGTGGATCTCGTCATGGCCGGTCAGGTAGGTGGGGCGGCTGCCGACCAGCGGCAGGTCCCAGTCGCGCCGCACCTCGAACATGCGGTTGGCGATCCAGCGCCCGTCCTGCCACGACCACACCTGGCCGGTGAACTCGCGGAAATTGATCTCGGGATCGAAATTGGTGGCGAAGTAGCGGCCGTGCTCGCCGGCATTGACGTCGATGATGTCGATCGAGTCGATGCGGTCGAAATACTCGTCCGCCGCCAGCCGCGCCCAGGCATTGACCACGCCCGGATCGAAGCCGGCGCCGAGAATGGCGGTGACGCCGGCGCGCTCGCATTCGTCCCGCCGCTTCCATTCGTGGTTGGCGTACCACGGCGGCGCCTCGCAGATCTTCAGCGGTTCCTCGTGGATGGCGGTGTCGATATAGGCGGCACCGGTGGCGAGGCAGGCCGACAGCACCGACATGTTGAGGAAGGTGGTGCCGACATTGATGACGATGCGGCAGCCGGTGGCGCGGATCAGCTCGGCGGTGCGGACCGTATCCATGGCGTCGAGCCGGTGCGTCAGCAGCCGGCCGGGCGTTTTCAAGTTGCGCTTCTGCCGCACCGAGGCGGCGATCGCGTCGCAGCGCGCCAGGGTGCGCGAGGCGATGTGGATGTCGCCCAGCACGTCGTTGTGCTGGGCGCATTTATGGGCGACGACATGGCCGACGCCGCCGGCGCCGATGATCAGGACGTTGGGCTTCATTGCGGGTGGGGTCTCCTTTCCGGTCGGGCGCGGCCGATCATTGGGGGCCGGTCATGCGAGGGGAGCCTCACGACAGGCTCGCGACGTAGTCCGCGAAGGAGAATTCGCGGACCGGGGTGAGGCGGCCATCCAGCTCGCGCAGGACGATCGCGGGCATGGCCACGCCGTTGAACCAGTTCTTCTTGACCATGGTGTAGCCGGCGGCGTCCTGGATCGAGAGCCGGTCGCCGGGTTCAAGCGCCAGCGGGGCGCGGAACTCGCCGAACACGTCGCCGGCCAGGCACGACTTGCCGCACACCAGGTAATCGAAGCCGCCGCCCTGGTAGGCGATGCCGGTCGATGCCATGCCGTCGGGAGCGCGGCCGGTGGGCGCGATGGCGACGGGCACGATGGTCGCCGGCGCAATCCGGGCGCTCTGGCGGTAGACCAGCAGGTCGAGCATGTGCGCCTCGATCGAGCTGTCGACGATGGCGATGGGCCGGCCGTTGAACAGCGTGTCGAGCACCGTCACCTCCAGCGTCGTGGTGCCGGTGATCGCCGCCTCGCCGGGTTCGAGATAGACCTGCACGCCGAAGCGGTCGGCGAAAGCCCGCAGCCGCTCGCAGAAGGCGTCGAGCGGATAGTACGGGGCGGTGAAATGGATGCCGCCGCCCAGGCTGATCCAGTCCATCTTCGCCAGCACCGGGCCGAACTTCTGCTCGATGAGGTCGAGCTGGGAGGCGAAGCGGCCGAAATCGGCGTTCTCGCAGTTGTTGTGGATCATCAGCCCGTCGAGCCGGTCGGCGATGGCGGCGAGGCGGGCGGGATCGGCCTCGCCCAGCCGGCTGAAGGGCCGCGCCGGATCGGCCAGGTCGAAGCCGGAGCTGCTGAAGCCGGGATTGATCCGCAGGCCGCGGCCGATGCCGGCGGCGCGGGCGGCGAAGCGCTCGAACTGCGACACGGAGTTGAAGACGATCTTGTCGGCGTTGGCGATGACCTCGTCGATCTCGTGGTCGGCGAAGGCGACGGAATAGGCGTGCGTCTCGCCGCCGAATTTCTCGCGCCCCAGCCGCACCTCGTAGAGCGAGGAGGAGGTGGTGCCGTCCATGTGGGGGTGCATCAGGTCGAACACCGACCAGGCGGCGAAGCATTTCAGCGCCAGCAGCACGCGCGCGCCCGACCGCCGGCGCACGCGCTCGATCAGGCGCAGGTTGCGCAGCAAGGCGGTTTTGTCGATGAGGTAGAACGGGGTCTGCAGCGTCACGGCAACCTGTCTTTCGCGAAACGGCGGCGGCGCCCGCACGCGGCGGGCGCGGCGCAGGCGGGAAAAAACGGCGGCGGAGGAAGGCGTCCGGCGCGTGCGGGCGCGGGGCGGCGCTAGAAGTGCGGCCGCGGCGCTGCGGCACCGGCGCGGGCGATCAGTGCTTTGGCGCTGTTGCCCCGCAGCTTGCGTCTGTGCCGGCGCGCGGCCGGCACGGCGAAAGCCGTCGCGGCTCCGATGGGAGCGCGGGCGGCAAAGGGTTCTTCCGTTTGGGTGGCATCCAGTTCGACTGGGCCCATCCCCAATTGGAAGAGGGCGTCGCGTGACATGGCGTCCTCCCCAACCAGCAGATGAAACCTGCAACAGGCGACCGCTGTAGTAGCCTTGACGCGCACAATGTTCAAGGGCGGGTTTTGCCGCACTGCATCGGCGCTGCAATGGATGATGCAGTGCGAAGCCATGGCGCGACGGCGGCCCGGCGGCGCGTGGCGATACAAATGCGGCGACAACATGGACGGGGTTGCGCATGAGCGTGGCGGACCCAATGTGCAGAACTGCACGCCGCCAATGCCGCCGGCACCAGCCTTGCGGCCGCGCAGTTTTGAGCGCGCTGCCGGTGCGAAGGCGCATGGCCGCGATTTCACCCCGAACGCTTCACTCTGGAAAGCGGAGGCACTCCATGCAGCACTGGTCGGTCATTCTCGATTATCCCAGCGGGCCCAGCGAAACCGTCGACGACATCCGCGCCAATTCGGCCCTGCTGGCGGCTGGCGTCGCCCGCCTGTGCCGGCGGGCGCGGCGCGAACCGGCGCAGGCGCGCGTCTATCCCGCCTCGGGCGCGCCGATTGGACGCAGCGCCGCCTAGAGCGGATCACGGTTGGACGGAAGCGCGCGCGATTCCGACAGAACGTCATTTGCTCTAGCGCGTAGCCGCCACGTGTCCTGAAGCGCGACTATTGCTGCAGCGCCTGCAGCCGGTCGCGCTGGCGCTCGATCAAGGGTAAGGCGGCTTCGGCCAGTTCGCGCAAGGCGGCGTGGCCGTCGCCGGCGGCGAAATCCTGCTTCAGCTTCAGCGCGTCGGCCAGCGCATCGCCCTGGGCGGCGGCATAGGCGCGGTCGAAGCCGTCGCCCGGCGGCGTCTGCTGCAGCGCCTCCAGCCGCGCGCGCTGGCGCGCATCGGGCGCCACCGGCGCCTCGATCTGCAGCGCCGCCGCCGTCTGGCGCAGGCGGGCGGCCAGGTCTTCATGCTCGGCGATCATCAGCGCGGCGAAGGCGCGCAGCGTCTCGTTGTGCGCGCGTTGCCGAGCCAGCCGGCCGGCCTCGATGGCGAACAGATGCAGGGATGCGGCATGGACCACGAAGGCCTGCTCCGGTGCGGCCTGTGTGGTGGCTGCGGCCGGCGGCGTCTGGCTCTGCTGCGCGATGATCGGCGGTGGCGCGCCGGCCTGCCCGCTGCGGGCTGCGGCAGGGGTGGTGAAGCCGGCCAGCACCAGCACGAGGGTCACGGCCAGCGGCAGCATCCAGATCCAGACGGGGCGCATGCGTCTTGCTTCTCCGGAACGAAGGGTCGCGGGGCTCCTGACGCCAACGCTGCGGCGCGCGGTGCGGTTCCGTTCTGCTCTGCCCTGCCGCGCGATGCTCTGCCAGCGATGGTTGTGGACTTGCCGCGACATCGCCGCGCAAGCGACTGGAAAACGGGCGTTATGAGGAACCGGACTTGCACGCGCCCCGTTGGCCGGATGCCAACTGTACAAAGGGAGAGAGCAATGGCGGCAAGGAAGAAACGGTCGACGTCCCAGACGGCGGCGCAAACGGCGGCCAAACGCGCCACGGCGCGGCGGGCGCGCTCGAAGGCGCGCACCCAGACGCGGGCGGCGCTGCGGGCCAAGAAGGCAGGCGCCACCCCGGCGGCGCGTACCCGGGTGTCGAAGCGCACGCGGGTCGCGGCCAAACGGCAGGCCAAGCCGGCGGTGCGCTCGGCCCTGGCGCTGCTGCGCGCCGACCACGAGGAAGTCGATGCGATGTTCAAGCGCTACGAGGCGCGCAAGGAGAAGATGACGGACAAGCAGAAGGCGGCACTGGCCGTCGAGATCTGCACGGCGCTGACGGTGCACGCCAGGATCGAGGAGGAGATCTTCTATCCCACGGTGCGGCCGGAAATCGACGACGATGCGCTGATGAACGAGGCCGAGGTCGAGCACGATTCGCTGAAGGAGCTGATCACCAAGATCGAGGGCGGCAGCCCGGCCGACGAGATCTTCGACGCGCACGTGAAGGTGCTGGCCGAATACGTCAAGCACCACGTCAAGGAAGAGCAGAGCGAGATGTTCAAGAAGGTGCGCCAGACCGACATCGACCTCAAGGAGCTGGGCGCCAGGCTGATGCGGCGCAAGGACGAGCTGATGGCCGAGGCCAAGGGCGAGGTCGCCGGCCCCGGCGCGCCGCGGCGGCCGGCGGTGCGCACCCCGGACAAGGCGGAGCGGACGCATGGTGCGCTGAACTGAGGCTGGCGGGCGAGAACCGGCGATGGCCGGGTGACTTTATATAAGGTGAGGACGGCCGGGCGGCGGGCGCCCGGCCGTTGCCTTGTGTGGTCGGGGCGTCGGGGTCAAGCTGTACCCAAGCTGTTGATTCCATTATCCGCTTGGGGTTTTGGTGGCCTGGTTTCGATAGGGCTTGAATTCTCCGGATCAGGAGTTATTTATATCCTGATACGGAGAAATGGAATGAGCGCCCTGATTTCCTATCCCAGGACCGCCTACGAGCCTTCGCCGCTGGTGCGGCTGGACGATGCGGCGGAGCGGCAGCGGCTGAGCCGGTCCGCACTGCTGGCCTTCTTCGCCATCATGGAGAAATGGGCGGTCAGGGACGCCGATGCGCGCGAGTTGCTGGGCGGGGTGTCGAACGGGGTGTTCTACGACATGAAGAAGAACCCGGACCGGGTGCTGGACGCCGACCGGCTGACGCGCGCCTCGCTGCTGGTCGGCATCTTCAAGAGCCTGAACATCCTTTATCCCGAAGACCTGGCCGATGCCTGGGTCGGCCTGCCCAACCGCAACCGCCTGTTCGGCGGCGCCGCACCCCTGGCCTATATGAAGCAGGGCGGCATCGCCGCGATGCTGACGGTGCGGCGGCTGCTCGATGCGCGGCGGGGCGGGCATTGACGCCGCCCGCCTTGCCGCCTGCCTTGCCGCCTACCGGGCCACTTGCCGTCCCGCCGCTCGCCACCCTCCGCCAGCCCGACATGCACCGGCTGATCCCGTCGAAATACAGCCGGCCGGACGAGAGCGTGCTGGCCCGGATCGCCGGCGACGATGCGCATCTGCGGGACATTTTCGATCTCGACAACGCCACCAACGAGCGGCTGCTGGCGGAGAACGAGCTTCTGGCGGGCATCGGGCTGGGCGAGCTGGTGTTCGGCGTGCCGTTCCATCGCATCGTCAACGCCGCCTTCTGCCATCCCCATCCGCTGGGCGGCCGCTTCAACGGCCCCGAGCGCGGCGCGTGGTACGCCGCCATGGCGCTCGACACCGCGATCGCCGAAGTCGGCTTCCACAAGCGGGTCGAGCTGGCGGAAGTGGTGTGGACCAAGCCGGTTGCCGTCACCTACGACGACTACCTGGCCGATCTCGGCGGCGAGTTCCACGACCTGCGCGCCGCCGCCGATTTCGCCGCCTGCCTCGATCCCATGAGCTACGTCGCCTCGCAGGGACTGGCGCAGCGCCTGCTCGATCGGGGCTCGCTGGGCATCGTCTATCCCAGCGTGCGCCATGACGGCGGCACTTGCCTGGCCTGCTTCCGCCCGGCGGCGGTGGCCAATGTGCGCAAGGGGGCGACGCTTGCGTTCACCTTCGAGGGCGAGGCGATGCGGGTGGCGGCGGCCGTCTGACGCCCCCGCCGCGCCGATCCGCCCCCTTCCCGAGAGAAGAGAGCGGATCGGCCCCGGAGCGCGTCAGAACGGGAGCGCGTCAGAACGAGAGCGCGTCAGAACGAGAGCGCATTAGAACGAGAGCGTTGCGGCGCCGTCCTTGATGGCGGCGTGCAGCACGCTGGAGCCGGCGATGACGACGCCGTCCAGCAGGGCGTGCTGCTCGTAGCCGCGCGACTTGACGCAAGGCGGGCAGGCCCACAGCACGCCGCCGCGCTTCAGGAAATCCTCGATCAGCGCGTAGAGCGGATCGAGCGGCGGCACATGCGTCAGGCGCTGGCCGTTGCGCCGCACCAGGTCGATGGCGGTGCTGGTGAGGAAGATCGAGACCTTCAGCCCGGCGGTCAGCCCGCCATTGGCGATGGTGAAGGCCACCGAGGAAAGCTCGGAGTCGATCCCGCGGGTGAGAAGAATGACAAGTTTGTCGGTGCCGCTCTGCATTGTGGTATCCTCCATTGGTTGCGGTAAGGCGGCGTCCTTCTAGGGGCAGGCGCGGGCGAAGTCTTTGGCTGCGGTTCCGAAAGGCTTGACTGGAAATCCGGGCGGCAACGGCCAGCCCGGCGCCGATGCGCGCGTGCGCGTTGGCCGGTCGGGGGCGGGCAAGGCGGGCGCGGAAAAGTCAGACGCCAAGTCAAGCGCGGGCAAGTCGAGCACGGGGAAGTCGAGCACGGGGAAGTCGCGTGCCGCCGCGCCATCGCCCCTCGCCGCGCCGTCCCTCGTAGCGCTATCCATCGCTGCATCTGCGGCCGATGCCTGCGTCGGGCCGGCGCCGGTCGAGGATGTGCTGTCGCAGGTGCTGCGCGTGGTGCGCCTGTCGGGCTCGGTGCAGTTCTGCTTCATGTCGGCCGGCGCCTGGCAGACCGAGGACAGTGCGGCCATGGCCGAGGCCGGCGGCGGGCGCGGCATCATCCCCTTCCATATCGCGGTCGCCGGCCAGTGCTGGGTGCGGGCCGGCGAGCGGCGCGCGGCGCTGGCGGCAGGCGACGTGGTGGCGCTGCCGCATGGCGACAGCCACCAGCTCGGCGCCGGCGACGACGGCAGGCAGGTGCTGGTGCTGGAGGCGCTGCCGCCGCCGCCGTGGCGCGAGGTGCCGGTGCTGCGCTTCGGCGGCGGCCGCGCCAGGCAGGTGCAATTGCTGTGCGGCTACGTGCAGTGCGAGGCGATGGCGTTCGCGCCGCTGCGCCAGGCGCTGCCGTCCCTGATGCTGGCGCGAGGGCAGGGCGCGTCCGGCGCCTGGCTGCGGGCGGCCATCGCGCAGATGGCGGCCGAGGTCGAGCGGCCGCGCAGCGGCGGCCGCTCGGTGCTGGAGCGGCTGACCGAGCTGGTGTTCATCGAGCTGCTGCGCCAGCAGATCCTGCGGCTGCGCCCGGATTCGACCGGCTGGCTGAAGGCGCTGGGCGATCCCGCCCTGGGCCGCTGCCTGTCGCTGGTGCACGAGGCGCCCTATCGCGACTGGGACGTGGCGGCGCTGGCGCGCGGCTGCGGGCTGTCGCGCTCGACCTTGATGGAGCGCTTCGAGGCGCTGCTGCGCACCTCGCCGATGCGCTACGTGCGCGCCTGGCGGCTGTGCCTGGCCGGCATGGCGCTGGAGGGCAGCGACCGGCCGATCGCCGCCATCGCGCACGAGGCCGGCTACGGCACCGAGGCCGCCTTCAGCCGCGCCTTCGCCCGCGCCCACGGCGCCCCGCCCGCCGCCTGGCGCCAGCGGGCGCGGATGGCGGCGGGATGAGCGGGCGGTGATGTGAGCGAACGGCGATGCCATCGCACCGCCATCCGCTCCGTTCAGGGCAAACCATGATCCGCCCTAAAGCTGGCCCGGCACGACGATGGTGGCCCAGACCAGGGCGGTGGTGATGGCCAGCGACGCCAAGGTCAGGAACAGGGCGGCGGCCAGCAGCACGCCGTCCTTCTCCAGCCAGGCGAAGGCGATCAGGATGATCACCGCGTCGGGCACCAGGTTCAGCAGCGGGATGGGCGAGAGCAGCGTCAGCGCCAGCAGCAGCACCGCCACGCCGACGACGCGGCGGGTGGCGCGGAACGGGGTCTGCCAGCGCGGATAGGTGAAGCGCTCGAACCAGCGCAGCACCGGGATGGCGCGCGCCAGCAGCCAGGCCAGCCGCGCCGTCGGGATGCGGCGGTCGAGCAGGAAGCGCGGCAGGGTCGGCAGCGAGCGGCCCATGATCATCTGCGCCGCCGGCACCAGCAGCAGGATCGCCGCCACCGTCGCCACGCCGGGGATCACGCCCAGCAGTCCCAGCAGCAGCAGCAGCACGCCGAAGGAGCGCTCGCCCAAGGTCTGCAGCAGGAATTCCAGCGTGACATGGCTGGCCGGCGCCTCGTCCAGCAGACGGGCGAAGATCTGCGAGGTCGGCACATAGGTCGCGTCGTCGGTCATGGTCATGGTCAAGGGGACGGCAATCGAGAGCACGACACTGCGGCAACGGCAATCGAGGAAACGGCGATCGAAGAGACGGCAATCGGGGATAACCGCAATCCAGCGGGCGAGGTTCCGGCGACACCGGTGCGGCAGGCGCTGGTCCGGGCCATGGCCGGTCAGGTGGGGCGGGTCGCGGATGGCGGCTCCCGCGTCATGATGGCTCCGGACGGCCTCGATTGGCAACGCCGTCGGCCGCCTCAGAAGCAGCGCAACCCTGCCGGCGGCATCGCGGGAGGATCAAGGGGTATCGAAGGGGATTGGAACGAAGATTGGAACCGGGCTCCGCCGGTTGGCGACGCGGTTCGGGATTGCCGGAGCAAATCATGTGAATTTGCTCTGTACCCAGGTAAAGCGGATTCATTCGATCCGCGGGAAGCGTGCGCGTCCGTCTGGTCGTGATCCGCCTGTCGGCGACGGCGGCGTCGTGACGAGGGAGCGTGACGACGGAGCGTGACGGCGGAGGTAGCGACGCCGCGGCGAATGCGGGCGCGGCGGCGCGTGTCCGTCGTTACGGCTTGGCCGGCGGGAGCGGCGCGGCGTCCGGCGTCGGCGGTTTGCGCACTCTGCTGGCGGCGTGGCGGCCGATGCCGGCCAGCGGCAGGTCGGCGAGCCGGCGCAGCAGCGCCTCGCGCTCCTGGCGCGCTTCCTCGACGGTGGGCGTGCGTTGCTTCATCGGAACCTCCTGCGGCCGGCAAGCGGCGCGGCGGGCGAAACCGTTCCCGCAGACGGGAAGCGGATCGGCGCGGGCCGATGGCAGCGCGGACGCCGCCGTCGGACCCGCTCTATTTTTACGTGCAGAGCAAGCTCACAGGGTTCGACGGTATCGCCAGCGACGCCGTCGGACCCCGGTTTGCTTTGTTTAGAGCGCCTGCAGGGAGCGCACGGCGGTCTTGCCGCTGCGCTGGTCGATCTGGGTGTCGTATTCCACCTTCTGGCCTTCGCTGAGATTGGCCATGCCGGCGCGCTCCAGGGCGGAGGCGTGGACGAACACGTCCTTGCCGTTGTCGTCGGGCTGGATGAAACCGAAACCCTTGGAGACGTTGTAGAACTTCACGGTGCCTTTGGTCATGTCGCGGTCCTTTCGGGACGTAAGTGCAAATGCGGCCGCAGCGCTGACGCCCGAGGGGCGCGCGCACGCAGCGATGAACCGAATTCTGGAAGAGAATCTGTACGCCGCCCGATAGCGGGGGCAAACGGCCAAGTCGTCCGGCCAAAACCGATCACCCAACATAGGTCGTGGTGGCGGCCGGCGCAAGGGCGGGTAGAGCAATTGGACAAGTTTCGACGGCGACGCGCGCGCGGCCATCGAAACTTGACTTGCTTCAGCTGTGCATGCGTCCGCCTTGCGGCCCGTCATCGCCTCTGTGCGTATCGCTGCTTCCGTCACGGCGCTGCTCGCCGCTTTCGCCGCCATCCGCTGCGGTCGTTTCCAGGCCGGCGAAAGGGTGGGCGACGATAACGTTGTCGAAGGGGGCGCTGTCGAAGGCGGCGCTGTCGAAGGCGGCATCGGCGGCGATGTCGTCGGCCACCAGCGCCAGGCCGAGCGCGAATTCGTCGGCGAAGTCGCGCGCCAGGGCGAACTCGATGCAGCCGCTGCCGTCCTGCAGCAGCAGATGCACGCCCGCCTCGCTGGCGCCGGTGCGGCCGTTGTTGGAGGCATCGGCGGCGGCGGCCAGCGCGAAGCCGGCGGCGTGGAACCGGTCGGTGACGGCCGGCATCGCGCCGCGGGCGAAATGCGGCTGCTCCTGCACCGCCGGCCGCTCGCGCAGCAGCGCGCGCGACAGCTCGCCGGCCAGCGATGCGGCCAGGACCACCGCCACCGTCTCGCGCCCGTTGGCCAGCAGCGCCACCACATGCGGGCCGGCGCAGCCCGGCGGCGTGGCGATGACGAAGCTGAAGGCGTCGGGAGCGAAGGTCTGGCCGGGCTGGCGGAAGGCGGGCATGCCGGCGGCGCTCGGACGGGAGGCGCCGGGCTGCGCCGGAGCGGTGCGGGATGAAGCGGGACGGGCGGGCATGGGCGTCTCCTGATGCGCGGGCGGCGGGGCGGGCGCGGCATCGCCGTCGATATGGTTGGGGCGTACAAGCCCGAGAAGCAGTGTCGCTACGGCAGATTCGCCGCAGCAGTATCACCATGGTGGCGGGCGCCATCGCGGTGGCAGGCGCCATCGGAGCGCGCAACCGGATGGGCGGCGCGAGGGACGACACCGCGCCATCCGCGATTGCGGCAGGCGGTTGCGGTCCGCCGGGAAAGCCTAACGCCGAAACGGGCCGGCGGGAACAACGATCCCGGCGCTTTTGTCCTGCCGCTTACTTGTTCTCGAACCAGCGGGCGCGGGAGGCGAGGACGGCGGCCTGGGTGCGGTTGGAGACGCCGAGCCGGGCGAAGATCGCCTGCAGGTGCACTTTCACCGTGATCGGCGCGATGCCCAGCTCGCGGGCGATCTGCAGGTTGGAGCGGCCGCGCAGCAGCAGCTTCAGCACCACGCGCTGACGCTCGGTCAGCCGCGTCTCCAGCGCGTAGGCGGCGGCGCGCGCCATCGCCTCGGCCGGCGACGCCTGGTCGAGGGCGCGGGCGAACAGGATGGCGGGAAAGAAGCGCTCGCCGGCCAGCGCCAGCGCCAGCGCGCAGTCGAACACCGCGCCGCCGGCGCTGCGCGGCAGCCAGGCGGCGACGCCGCCCTCCAGCGCGGCAATGGCGGCGGTGGCGTCGTCGTCGGGACAGTCGGTGGCGATCAGCAGCGCCTGCGGCCGGGCGCGGTGCAGGCTCAGCAGCCCGGCCACCGTCTCGACGCCGGGCGCGCCCAGCGCCACCACCGCCAGCGTGTCGTGCCGGGGCGCGGCCTGGCGCGTCAGCTCGGCAGCGCTCGCCACGCTGGTCACCGGCACGCCGCCCAGGTGCTGGTGCAGCCGCGCGGTCAGCGCCTCGGCCACCATGGAATTGGGCTGCAGCAGCAGCGCCGTTTGCGGCATCGACGGCCCCGGCATACTCCCCCTCCCGGATCCGTTGATGAAGCGTCATCCGCTTCCAAACAAATGCGATCGCGCGCATCGCGCCGCGGGGGCGCGTGCCTGTTCGATATGGTTTGATGAAGCGTCATCGGCTTCGGAAAATATGGCGCAATCCTACTCCCCCCGCCGCCGCCAGCGCACGCACTTATTCGACATGGCTGCGAGTCCCGTCGCCCGCTCCCATCATGGCTGACGGCATGGGTTGCAATCGTCCACGCGACATCGGCGCCGATACCGCCGCGCGATCGGCGCTAGAGCGGATCACGGTTAGACGGAAGCGCATCCGCTTCCGTCTAACCGTGTGAATCCGCTCTATTCGTTAATGTTTGGAGCAAATTCACACGTTCTGTCGGAATCGCAAGCGATTCCGACAGAACGTGATTTGCTCTAGCGATCACATCCGCGATGGGCGGCCCGGCGCCGCCGCGCGCATTGCGCGTGTGGGACATGTGCGCATCACATGTCGATGCGCGATGATGCGCCGCACCGCGCGGCGATTGCAGACGCGCCGCGCGCCGCTGTCGGTCGAGAGCGGATCGCGACCGGGATGGAAGCGCGCTTGCGTCCAGGCGGGCGGTCCGCTCTATCGATTGACGTTGGGAACGCGGCGTATCGCTTGCGGGACGATCCGCGGCGATGGCGTCGCTGACGTGGGGTCGCCGTCATCGCCTCCCCGGCGCGCGCCGCGGCCCTGCGGCATGCGGCGGAACGGCGGCGCGTCAGCAGGCGGTGAAGTCCTCGCACACCTTCAGCGGCTGGACCAGGGTGCAGAACTTCGCCACCTCACCCATCTTGTTGCGCTGGCCGAGATCGCCGAACGCCAGGTCGGGGCCGTGGCGGGTGACGTTGCGGTCGTAGAAGGCGGCGTATTTGTCGGGATAGATCTTCAGCACGGCGAAAGCGTCGCTCCAGTGCCCCATCGGCGCCTGCACCTGCTGGTAGCCCGCCGCCTGCAGCGCCTTGGCGATGGTGTTGGTGCGCTTGTCGTAGGTCGCCATCACGCCCTTCTTCTTCTCGCCCGGCGCCGTCTTGTGGCCGCCGCACACCACCAGCCCTTCGCCGTCGCCGGCCTGCGCCAGGGTGATGGTCGGGGATGTGATCGTGGGGGATGTGGTTGCCGGCGGGGCGGATGGCGGGGCGGCCAGGCCGGCGGTGGCGATGCAGCACAGCGTGGCGGCCAGCGTGAATACGGAGGAGGCGGACATGGTTTCTCCCGGACGGGATGCGGGTGGCGGGGCGCGACGACAGCGACGACGATGCAACGCGGCGACACGGTGGCACGCCGCGACAACGACGGGCGCTGGCGCGCGGCGTCGATGACGCGACGGAACGGGCGACGTGGCGGAACGGCGCGGTCGGGCGCTGGGAGTCTGTTGCCGGGCTTTCAGGCTGGGTGCTAGCATTCTAGGAACTCGTCGCCGGACTCGCAACGGCGGCGATCCTGTTCGCCGCCGCAGCAGGCTGTCATCACGCCGATACGCTGTGGGGAGCGATGGTCTGGTTTCACGCCGCGGGCGACCACAGGGTCGGCCCGCTTTCCTTCGACGACATGGTGGCGCTGCTGCGCCAGGGCCGCATCGACGGCGAGACGCGGATCTGGAACGCCGCCCTCGACGGCTGGCGCAAGCTGCACGAGGTCGAGGCCTTCGCCGCCGTGCTGGCGGAGGTGACGCCGCCGCCGCTCGATCCGCCCTCCCTTGATCCGCCTCCACTTGATCCACCATCGCCGGAGTCGTCGCGGCCGGTGTTGGCTCCCGCGTCGGCGCACCCGTCGCCGTCATCGTCGCCGTCATCGGCGCTGGCGGTCGTGCCGCCGGTGCTGCCGCCGGCGGGCACAGCACTACCGGGCCTGCAGGCCGGCGATGCCGGGGTGTGGGCCTGCCTGGCGGCGGTGCTGGGCTTCGCGCTGGCGGCGGGCTGGCAGATGGCGCGGCTGGTGGCGCTGATCAATCTCGACGTCGCCAACCGGCAGGCGGCCAAGGCGCCGATGACGGCGATGGTGGAGAGCCTGATCTGGCTGCAGCCGGCGCTGCCGCTGATGGCGATGCTGGCGCTGTTCGCGCTGGGGGCGCATCTGTCGCTGCGGACGATGCGGCGGGCGGCGGCAACACTGAGGCGCGAGGGGACGACGCCGGTGGCGGCCGACCATGTCGGACGCGCCTGGTTCGCCGTGCCGGGTTTCCTCTACCGGCCGCCGCGGCTGGTGCGCGGCCTGCTGGACGATGCGGCGGGCCGGCCGCCGGGCGGCACGGGCGGGGCCGGGCGCGCCTGGCTGGTGCGGCTCTGGTGGCTGCTGTTCGGGCTGGGCGGGGTGCTGCTGGCGCTGACCCTGTTCCTGGCGATCAAGGCGCATCTGACGCCGGACACCGGCGGCGGCTGGATCGACGGCAAGCATCTGGCCAATGGCGGCGCGGTCATGTTCGCGCTGCTGACGCAGGCGGTGCTGATCGCCGCCGCGCTGCTGTGGGCCGTCATCGTGCTGAAGCTGGGGCGGGTGCGGCTGGTCCTGCCGCCGGCCGGCGCGGCGGGCGGTCCGGTCGCGGCCGGTGGTGCGGCGCCGGGCGCGGCAACGGCGACGGCGACTGGCTCGGGCCAGTCGGCGCGGTTTGCCGCCATCGCGCGTCTGCCGCGGCCGGTGCTGCTGGGGGCGGGCGCGCTGGCGGTGCTGCTGATCGGCTGGCTGGCGCTGGGCGGCGGCATTGGCGGGCCGAAGGGGCCGCCGCCGAGTTGGAAGAAGACGGTGGTGCGCGATGCCGTCACCGACGCGCAGATCGTGCGGCTGACCGGCGTGCCGCAGAAGATCAACGGCGTGATGAACCGGGCGCCGTCCTTCACCATTTCCTGCGGCACGCGCGGGGTCGGGCTGGGGGTCGATTTCGGCATCGCGCTGGAGGATGCGTTTCCCGACGGCGCGGCCGACATGGTGCGGGTGACGGTGCGGGCCGACCAGGGCACGCCGCAGGTGCTGGGCTTCCTGCCGTCGCGCGACTGGAACTCCGCCTTCGCCATCGACCAGAGCAGCCTCGGCGCCGGGCTGACCAGCCTGGCGGTCGACATGATGGGCGGGCTGATGCCCAGCGCGCGCGGCATGAACACGCGCTGGAAGGCGATCGACCTGGTGCGCCTGATGGCCGGCAGCCGCCAGTTCGTGCTGCGCGCGCCGACCCGCACCGGCACCGACATCACCCTGACCTTCGAGATGGAGAGCTACAACCGGCTGCTGGCGGAACTGCCGGCGCAGTGCCGGTAGAGCCAAACGCCATCGCTTGCGCTTCCGCGGGAACCTGATTAGCTCCGGGGCGGCGGCGCGCGAACGCGGGCCGGTGGCGGGGAGGACAGGAATGGGACGTTGGGTGGTGGCGATTGCGATGGCGATGATACTGGCGGGCGGCGGCGCGTTGGCTGACGCCAGGATGGCCGCAGGGGAGATGTCGCCAGTGAAGATGGGGACGACGGCGGTGCAGGCGTCGGATGGCGAGACGCTGCTGGCGCAGAACCGCAAGCCCAGGCTGACGCAAGCGCAGCGCGAGCAGAAGCTGGCGCAGTGGCGGGCGGCGCGGCATTGCGCGATCTTCCATTACAACCGCATGGAGCGCTTCACGCAGCAGGGCAACGCCGGCAAGGCGGAGGAAGCCGAACTCGACTGGGGCGACTGGGACGACGTGGCGCTGGACATCGAGACCGAACTCGACATGGAGGTGCGCGAGACCCTGGCGGTCGAGGACAGGATGGAGGCCGAGCACAAGGCGCAGATCGCCCGCGCCGGCTGGGCCGGCTACGAGCAGGCCTGGGCCGGCAAGTGCCGCGAGGCGCCGTAGCGGGCCGCTTCTGCGGTTGCCGCGCGGGCGATGGAACAGAGCGCCGCCGGATAGGGCGCCGCCGGATCAGGGTCCGCCTGTCGTATAAGTTGTATTAAAGATCAATAAAACAACCTTTAGGATCGTCAGCGTGTCGGGCGCGGCGGCTGGTCGCTTCGTCTCTGAAACAGAAAGGTTGCATGCAACAAAAATGATGCTATATGCATGAATGCCGCCGAGTTCAGGCGCTGGCTGAAGGCGCGGGGCTGCAGCTTCGTTGCCCACAAGGGCGGCAGCGGGCATCTGACGGTCTATCGCCAGGGGCGCAAGTCGCAGCTTCCCATGCATGGCAAGAACCGGGAGTTGGGTACCGGGCAGAGCGGATCGCGCGCGGACGAAGCGCAGCGCTTCGGTCCGGGCGCGTGAATCCGCTCTGATTTCCATATGGCAGAGCAAATTCACGCTCTCTGCGGGATCGTTGCGATCCCGCAGAGAGCGATTTGCTCTGGTGCGCAAGATCAAGAAGGACCTGGGCCTGCTGTAAGGCCGGGAGCGGAAAACATGTGGCGCTATCCGATCAGGCTGAAGCGCGACGACAACGGCAGTTTCCTGGCGACGTCGCCGGATTTTCCCGAACTGACGACGTTTGGCGACGACAGGACGCAGGCGCTGGCGCGGGCGGGCGATGCGATCGAGGAGGCGATTGCCGCGCGCATGGCCGACCGCGAGGACGTGCCGTACCCCTCGCGCGGCACGGGCGGGCGGGCCGCCGTGCGGCAGGGCGTGACCCTGCCGACCCAGACCGTGCTGAAAGTGCTGCTCTACCAGGCGATGCGGCGGCAGAAGATCAGCAAGAACGAACTGGCCGGGCGGCTCCGCCTGCACCGGCCGCAGATCGACCGGCTGCTGAACGTGCGTCACGGCACCAGTCTCGACACCATCGACCAGGCCCTGGCGGCGGTCGGTTATGGCGTCGAGGTGGCGCTGGTGAGGCGGGCGGCGGGATAGGGCGCTGCCGTCGGTGTGGCCGGAGCGGATCACGTTCCGACGGAAGCGCGCGCGATTGCGTCGGAACGGGTGAATTTGCCCTGAACATCAAGAAATGGAGCCGCCGTCGTGCCGTCCCGCCTGGCTGCTCGCCTGGCCGTTGGCCGGATAGAACCCGCGCGTCGGCCGTTGTTCCCGTGCCAACGGGGGCGGGGCGGGGGCGGGGATGGACGCGAAGGAGGCTTGCCATGGCCGAGCGACTGGCGCCGGCCGCCGAACTGGCGGCGAAGAACAGGCGGCGCTTTCCCAACGAGAGCGCGGAATACCGGGCGGCGCGCAATGCGCTGCTGGAGCAGGAGATCGACTTGCGGCGGCGGATCGAGGCGGTGGCGGCGCAGCGCCGGCGCCTGCCGCCGGGCGGCGCGGTCAGCCGCGACTACCGCTTCGTGGCCGAGGACGGGCGCGAGACGACGCTGGAAGAACTGTTCGGCGATAGGGACACGCTGATCGTCTATTCCTACATGTTCGGGCCGCAGCGCGAGGAGCCGTGCCCGATGTGCACCTCCTTCATGGGCGGGCTGGAGCACAAGATCGCCGATCTGCGCCAGCGGGTCGGCATCGCCTTCGTGGCGCGCTCGCCGATCGGGCGGCTGCGCGTGGCCAAGGCGGCGCGCGGCTGGACGCAGCTGCCGGTCTATTCCGACATCGCCGGCGACTACACGCGCGACTATGTCAGCCAGTTCGACGACGACATGCCGGGCTACAACGTGTTCACCCGGCGCAGGGGCAATGGGCGGGGTGACGATGGGCGGGGCGGCACGATCCGCCATTTCTGGGCCGAGGAGATGGCGATGGACATGGCCGATCCCGGCCAGGACCCGCGCGGCGCGCCCGATCCCGATCCGCTGTGGACCCTGCTCGACACCACGCCGGAAGGCCGCGATCCGGACTGGTATCCGAAGCTGAAATACTGACGCCGCCATTGTGCCGCGGCGGGCGGGCAGGCATTGTCCGCGCATGAACGGACAGCGGATGGCGGTGAAGAGAGGCGTGCTGGCGGCGGCGATGCTGGCGGGCGGCGTCTTGCCGGATGGCGGGATGGCGCGCGTGGCGCTGGCGCAGACACTATCGGCGCCCTTGCAGTCGGCGCAATCCCAGTCGGCGTCCGTGCAGTTGGCGCAATTGCAGTCGGCGCAGGAGCGGCTGGCGGCGGCGCAGGACTGCTACGCCTTCCGCGCCAACCTGCATCACTTCGCGCAGAGCCGGAACAGCGACGACCGCTATCGCGCCCTGCTGCTGCGGCGGCACTGGTACGACGTGGTGCAGGAGCGCCAGCAGGCGCTGGGCATTTCGCGCGAGCGCGGCGATCAGGCGCTGCTGGAAACCCAGGACCGCCACGCCGACCAGATCCGCCGCGACGGCTGGGACGCCTATCTGCGCCGCCACGAATTGCGCTGCCGCTGAAGCGGAACGCGTTCGGGGTAGCGGTGGCGCTGTCCTCCGGTGCGGCGCGGTCGCTCGGTTGTTGCCGGCATCGAACATCCTTCCCTGTCCCGACCGCCGCGTTAGAACGTGTGAATTTACTCTAAACACTAAGGAATAGAGCGGATTCACACGATTGGATGG
>JBBCJW010000027.1:0-27243 GCA_037190765.1 Alphaproteobacteria bacterium | reverse complement strand
TTCCGCTGCCGCGCCAGGCGAAGAAGCGGCACGGCGCCTCCTTCTCCCTTGCCCCGCTTGCGGGGAGAGGGTCGGGAGCCTGGCCCGACTTGATCGGGGCTGAGGGACAGGCGCGACAGCGCCGCTCTTGCTCTTGCCATGTGCTGTCAGCGATCCATCTGGGGTTCCGTCAGGAGTCTAACCGGGTCGGACCAAGCCCCTCACCCTCCCATCGCTGACGCGATGGGCCCCTCCCTCTCCCCGTTGCACGGGGCGAGGGAAGCAAAGGCGGCTCTCGAACATGCCGCGCCTCATTCTCCCTCGCCCCGCTTGCGGGGAGAGGGTCGGGGTGAGGGGCAGGCGCGACAGCGCCGCTCCTGCTTTTGCCACCAGTCGTCGCGATCCATCTGGACAGTTCTGTCAGGAGTCTAACCGGGTCGAACCCAGCCCCTCACCCTCCCATCGCTGACGCGATGGGCCCCTCCCTCTCCCCGTTGCACGGGGCGAGGGAATCAACCGGGGTCTCCCTTGTCGCGCGCGGGGTGAGGCAATCGCCGGAGGCGTCAGGCGGTGGGGGCTGCGGTGGTGCGGGCGACGGCCAGCGCCGTCAGGGCGTCCTTGGCGATCTTGCCGATGTCGTTGCGCGGCCAGTCGCGCTCCTGCAGGAACAGCACCCGCTTGGGCACCTTGAAATTGGCCAGGCCGGACTTGCAGGCGGCGATCACCGCCGCCTCGTCCAGGACGACGCCCGGCAGCGGCTCGACGAAGGCGATCACCGCCTCGCCCCAGGCCGGATCGGGAATGCCCACCACCTGCGCCAGCGCGACGCCGGCGACGCGGTCCTCGATGAACAGCTCGACCTCGCGCTCCGACACGTTCTCGCCGCCGGTCTTGATCATCCGCTTCAGCCGGCCGGTGAGGTAGAGCAGCCCCGCGCCGTCGAAATGGCCCAGGTCGCCGGTCTTCAGCCAGCCTTCGGCGTCGAAGGCGGCTTGCGTCTCGGCCGGCATGTCAAGATAGCCGTTGAACACCGCCGGGCCTTGCAGCCGGATCTCGCCGGTCTCGCCCGTCGCCCGGTCGCGCCCGGTGGCGGGATCGGCGATCCTGATGCGCATGCCGGGGACGGGCACGCCGTTGCTGCGCTTCAGCGCATCGAGGCTGCGCATGTCGGGACGGGTCAGCGCCGTCGGGCCGCAGGTCTCGGTCATGGCGTAGCAGCGCGCCATCACCTGCAGGCCGGGGAAGCCCGCCTTCACCCGCTCGTACATGGCCGGCCCGGTCGCCATGACCAGGGCGCGAATGGAAGCCACGCGCTGCGGCGCGAATTGGGGATGCTGCAGCATGCTGGCGAACATGGTGTCGAAGCCGCCGAACAGGGTGATGCGGTGCCGTTCGATCAGGTCGAGCATGGCGCCGGCCTCGAAGCCGTCGAGCAGCCACAGGGTCAGGCCGCGCACATGCGCCAGCAGCGCGCCCGCACTCAGGCCGCTGACGTGGAAGGTGGGCGCGAAGCTCAGCATGCGGTCGGCGGCGGCGATGCCCATGCTCTCGCCGTACCACCAGGCGCCGCCCAGCAGGCCGCGATGATGCAGCTGCGCCGGCTTGGGGAAGCTGGTGCTGCCGGAGGTGTAGACGATGGCGCAGGTGTCGCCCGCGCCCATGGCGTCGCGCCGCCGCCGCACCTCCCGCAGCGTCGCCGGCGAGGCACGATGCGCCAGCATCCCGCGCGCATCGCGCCACTGGCCGCGGCCCGCGGCCGGACCGTCCAGCAGCATGGCGTGCTGCAGCGCCGGCAATGCCGGCGCCACCTCCTCCACCCGCGCGGCGAAGTCGACGCCACGATGGCTTTCGGCGGCGATCAGGCAGCGCGCCTGCGACTGCGCCAGCACGAAGCGCAGCTCGTCGGGCTTGAAGGCGAGGTTGAGCGGCACGGCGATGCAGCCGGCGCCGATCACGCCGTAGAAGATCGCCAGCCACGCATCGGAGGGCGGCAGCAGCAGCGCCACGCGGTCGCCGGCGCGCAAGCCCGCCTCGACGCACCAGCCCGACACCGCGTCGGCTTGCGCCGCCAACGTGGCGAAATCGGTCTCGCGGTCGCGGAAGCAGGTCGCCACCGTCTGCGGCCGTTCGCGCGCCAGCCGCTCGACCAGTTGCGGAATCGTCTCCTCTGCCCAGCCGTCCATCGCCCGCTCCCTGCATGCGGCGGCCTTCATGGGCCGCTCCCGGCGTTGACTCTACCACAGCCGGCGGCTACGCTCCGCACCAACATGACAATTGAGTCAACTGTCAACGACAAGTGAATCAAGCGTCGACAACAACTGTCAAGGGCGGCAGCGCAACCAGCGGGGTTCCCACCGGCATGAGCGAAAAGATCCTGTACGCGGTCGCCGACGGCGTGGCGACCATCACCATGAACAACCCGGCGCGCAAGAACGCCTTCACCGCCCAGATGCTGGACGACTGCCAGGCCGCCTTCCGCCGCGCCGCCGCCGACGGCGAGGCGCGCGTCATCGTGCTGACCGGCGCCGGCGACGCCTTCTGCACCGGCGGCGACGTCGCCACCATGGGCGGCGAGGTGACGGCGGTCGACACCAAGCAGCACCTGTGGGACAGCATGCAGGGCATCCCGCGCCTGGTCGCGCGCATCGACAAGCCGGTGATCGCCATGGTCAACGGCGACGCCATCGGCGGCGGCATGGACGTGGCGCTGATGTGCGACATGCGCATCGCCTCGGAAAAGGCCCGCTTCTCGGAGGCCTATGTGCGGCTGGGGCTGGTGCCCGGCGACGGCGGCGCCTGGTTCCTGCCGCGCCTGACCGGCATGCCCAAGGCGCTGGAACTGCTGCTGACCGGCGATTTCATCGACGCCGCCGAGGCCGCCCGCGTCGGCATCGTCAACCGCACCGTGCCGCACGAGACGCTGGCGGAAACCACCTACGGGCTGGCGCGGCGTATCGCCAGCCGCCCGCCGCTGGCGGTGCGCATGACCAAGCGGCTGGCCTATCAGGGCCTGCACAGCGACCTGGCCGGCGCGATGGACGCGGCCTCCTCGCATGTGGCGATCCTGCAGCAGAGCGCCGACCACAAGGAGGCGGTGCAGGCCTTCCGCGAGAAGCGCGCCGGCCGGTTCGCCGGCCGCTGAGGAAGAAATCGAGTAGCGGAGGATCAGGACGATGAGCACCGTCGAGGCGAATGGCGTGAAGATTTCCTACCAGGACCGCGGCCGGGGCGCGCCGGTACTGCTGACCCACGGCTACGGCGTCATGCAGCAGATGTGGGATCCGCAGGCGGAGGGGCTGGGCGACAAGTACCGCTTCATCACCTGGGACATCCGCGGCCACGGCCAGAGCGACAGCCCCGACGATGCGGCGGAATATTCCGAGGCCAAGTGCGTGGCCGACATGGGCCGCATCCTCGACACCTGCGGCGTGAAGAAGGCGGTGATCGGCGGGCTGTCGCTGGGCGGCTACCTGTCGCTGGCGTTCCACCACGCCCATCCCGAGCGGGTGCGGGCGCTGGTGCTGTGCGACACCGGCCCCGGCTTCAAGACCGACGCGGCGCGGCAGAAATGGAACGACCTGGCCGAGGAGACGGCGCGCAACCTGGAGGCCAAGGGGCTGGCGGCCCTGGCGGAGATCGACGCCAAGAGCGTCGGCCGCCACCGCACCACCACCGGCCTGATCCATGCCGCCCGCGGCATGTTCCGGCAGAAGGATTCGCGCATCATCGAATCGCTGCCCGGCATCAAGGTGCCGACCCTGGTGGTGATCGGCGAGCACGACGATGCGCTGATGGCCGGCTGCCAGTACATGGCCAAGAAGATCCCCGGCGCCAGGCTGGTGGTGGTGCCGCGCTCGGGCCACTACCCCAATCTCGACGAGCCGAAGATCTTCAACGACGCGCTGGACGAGTTCCTGGCCGGCCTGCCGCCCGAATAGGCGGGACGAGGCGCGGGCAGGAAGGGAAGCAAGAAGACAAAAGCAAGAAGGACGACCCCCACACACGGAGGAAACCATGTCGAGGATCAAACTGGCCGCCGCCATCGCCGCGGCGTCCCTGCTGAGCATGACGACGGGCGCAGCCGCCCAGACCAAGCTGTCCTACGGCACCTACCTGCCGGCCAACCATTCCATCAACGTCGCCGGCATCCAGCCGCTGGCCACCAGGCTGGCGAGCGAGAGCGGCGGCAAGATCACGCTGGAAATCCTGAGCGGCGGCGTCGCCGCCAAGGCCACCGGCGCCGTCGATTCGATCCGCGACCGGCTGGTCAGCGCCGGCAAGATCACCGACATCCTGGTCTCCCGGCAATTGCCCTACAGCAGCCTGATCACCCAGCTGGCGCTCTTGGGCAAGGATCCGCTGGTGATGGGGCCGGCGACCAACGAGTTCAACATGCTGCGCTGCCCCGAATGCCAGGAGGAGCAGAAGCGCGAGGGCATCCTGTCGATGGCCTACTACTCGACCACGCCGCACATCCTGATCTGCAAGCAGCCGCTGCGCTCGCTCGAGGCGCTGAAGGGCAAGCGGGTCAGCGCCGTCGGCCCCTACGCGCTGATGTACGAATCCTTCGGCATGGTGCCGGTCAACCTGCCGCACGAGGAAGGCTACGAGGCGTTCCAGCGCGGCCAGATCGACTGCGCCGACGCGGTCGACGCCTGGATGCGCACCCTCTCGCTGTGGGAGCCGGCCAAGAACGTGCTGAACATCGACATCGGCACCTATCACGGCGGCCTCGCCTTCGCCATCAACGCCGACCTGTGGCGCTCGATGCCGGCCGACCAGCGCGCCATCGTCAAGCGCAACATGCCGATGTTGGTGGGCGACGTGCTGTTCGCCTACCTGGACGACGCCAAGTCGGTGCGCGAGGAGGCGCGGACCTCCAAGGGGGTCAATTTCCTGGTGCCGGACGAGAGCATCGCCAAGGCACTGGCCGACTACCGCACCGTCGAACTCAACCGCGTGCGCGAACAGGCAAGGAAGAGCGGCCTGAAGAACGCCGACCAGCTCATCGACACCTATCTCGGCCTGATGGAGAAGTGGGAGAAGCTGAACCAGGACGAGATCAAGGGCGACAAGGCCAAGCTGGTCGAAGTGCTGGAGCGGGAGATCTACGCCAAGACCACCTGGTAGGACCGATGTCGCGCCTGCTGCGCCTGCTCGACCTGGCCGCCGACGGCATGCTGCTCGTCGGCGGCGCCGCCATCTTCGCCATGATGCTGCACATCACCGCCGACGTGCTGATGAAGCTGCTGTTCAACGCGCCGCTGCCCGGCGCGCTGGAGATCGTCACCTACATCTACATGGTGGCCTGCACCTTCCTGCCGCTGGCGCATGTGGTGGTGTCGCGCACCATGATCGTGGTCGAGGTCTTCACCCAGGGCCTGTCGCCGAAGGGGCTGCTGCGGCTGGAGAGCTGGCTGGCGCTGCTGAGCTGCGCCTATTTCGGCGCCATGGCGGTGATGAGCGGCCTGCAGGCGGTGGCCAAGACGCGCATCGGCGAAATCCAGGACGCCACCTATTTCGAGCTGCCGGTGTGGCCGATGCGCTGGGTGGTGGTGCTGGCCTGCGCCCTGACCGCCCTCGCCGTGCTGCTGAACGCCGTCGACGACTGGCGGCTGCTGAAAACCGGCCAGCGGTTCGGGCGCCGCAGCCCGCTGCGGTCGGGCGAAACGGCGATCTGAAGGACGATCATGGACTCCATCGACCTGGCGATGCTCTGCATGGGCGGCATGATCGTGCTGATGGCGGCGCGCGTGCCGATCGCGGTGGCGCTGGGCGTCACCGCCTTCGTCGGGCTGTGGCTGATGCGCGACTTCAACGTGGCGCTGCGCACCCTGGGTTCGACCCCGTTCGAGTTCTCGGCCAACTGGAGCCTGACCGCCATCCCCATGTTCCTGCTGATGGGCGCCATCGCCTCGCGCGGCGGGCTGACGGCGGCCCTGTTCGCGGTGGCGCGGCTGTGGGTCGGCAGGCTGCCGGGCGGGCTGGCGGTGGCGACCAACTTCGCCTGCGCCATGTTCGCCGCCGCCTCCGGCTCCTCGCTGGCCACCGCCGCCGCCATGGGCCGGGTCGCCATCCCCGAGATGCTGAAGCTGGGCTACAGCCCCGCCCTGGCCACCGGCACCGTCGCCGCCGCCGGCACGCTGGGGGCGCTGATCCCGCCCTCGATCCTGTTCGTGATCTTCGGCTGGTACACCGAGACCTCGATCGGCAAGCTGCTGATGGCCGGCGTGCTGCCCGGGCTGCTGAACGCGGCCCTGTTCGCCGCCTACATCGTCGGCATCTGCAAGGCGAAGCCGGAACTGGCGCCGTCCATCGCCATCCGCGCCAGCCTGTGGGAGAAGGTGGCGGCGCTGCGCACCATCTGGCCGATCCCGCTATTGGTGCTGTCGGTGATCGGCAGCATCTACAGCGGCGTGGCGACGGCGACCGAGGCGGCCGCCTTCGGCGCCACCACCGCCCTGCTGGTGGTGATCGTCACCGGCGGCTTCAACCGCACCATGCTGCGCGAGGTCATGGTCGACGCGCTGCACTCGACCGCTTCGATCTTCGTCATCGCCATCGGCGCGGTGCTGCTGACCCGCTTCCTGGCCATCGCCGGCCTGCCGCAGTTCATGGGCGGGCTGGTGCAGGACCAGAACCTGGGGCCGTACCAGATCATCCTGTTCATGATCGTGGTCTATTTCGTGCTGGGCTGCTTCCTCGACCCGCTGGGCATCATGCTGATCACCCTGCCGATCATGCTGCCGATGTGGAAGGCGGCCGGGCTCGATCTGGTGTGGATGGGCGTGCTGGTGGTGCTGATGCTGGAGATCGGCATGCTGACGCCGCCCTTGGGGCTGAACATCTTCGTGGTCAAGGCCACGATCGGCAACCTGGTGCCGCTGACCACCATTTTCCGCGGCATTATCGGCTTCGTCATCATCGACTTCGTGCTGGTCGGCGTGCTGGTCGCCTTCCCGCAGATCAGCCTGTTCCTGCCCGGCCTGATCGAATGACGCGACAAAGCCCGGCGCCATGCACGCGGGGGGCCGGCAGAGGGCGCATCGCGCTGGCAGCGACGCCAGGAACCGACTAAGATTTGTACCGGTGCAATCACGCAAAGTGTCTGTCGTTCCGATGGCGAAACCCCGCAAGGCCAAAGCCGCAACCCGCAAAGCCGCCCCCACCCGTCCCAAGTATTCCCAGCCGGTCACCGAGCGCGGCCAGCGTTCGCGCGAGATGCTGCTGAAGGCGGCCGAGGAGGTGTTCGGCGAATACGGCTACCACGACGCCGCGATCGTCGAGATCGTGCGCCGCGCCGGGGTGGCGCACGGCACGTTCTACACCCATTTCGAGAGCAAGCACGCGATCTTCGTCGAGATCCTGCGCTCGCTGAACCATCTGATCCGCTCGCGCTCGCAGGCCGCCGCCGCCACCGCCGACAATTTCATCGACGCCGAGGCGCGCGGCTTCCAGGCCTTCTTCGAGCTGGTGCGCGAGCGGCCCAACATCCACCGGCTGATCAGCGAGGCCGAGTTCGTCGATCCCGCGCTGTGGCGCGAGCACTACACGAAGATCTGCAACAACTGGGCCAAGCGCATCTCCGCCTCGCTCAACGGCAAGGGCAAACAGGAGCTGGACGTCGAGGCGATCTCCTACTGCCTGTTCGGCATCGCCGCCCTGGCGACCATCCGCTGGCCCTACTGGACCGGCGGCCCGATCCCGCCCAAGGTGCTGCGCTCGGTGCTGCTGTTCATCGAGAACGGCATCGGCCCCTACCTCAGCGACGCCGCCCGCGGCCGCCGCAAGCCGGCGCGCTGAAGCGGACAAGGTCCGGGGATCAGGACCAGGCGATCAGGGCCGGGCGATCTTGGACCGGGCAGTCTCGGGCCGAACGGTTTCGGGCCGGGCGGCGCGGTCGAAGATGGTGAAGAGGGCGTCGGCCACCTCCTTCGCCGACAGCCGTCCCTTGGGATTGAACCATTGCGAGGCCCAGTTCAGGGCGCCGAACAGCGCGGCGGAGAAGATCATCGGATCGTCGATGACGATGCTGCCGTCGCGCCGGCCTTGTTCCAGGATGCCGCGCAGCCTGGCTTCGAACTGGGTCTTCTGGGCGCGCCAGCGGCGGCGGAAGGCCGGGCCGAGATCCTTGTCGCTGATGGCGGTGATGCACACGCCGACATCGGTCAGCATGAATTCGCCGTAGAGCAGGCAGAACTGGCGCAGCTTGTCGCGGCCGGAAGCGCCCTCGTTCTCGCTCAGCGTCACCGCCAGGTCGTTCAGCGCCAGGGTGGTGATCTGGAAGTAGAGGTCTTCCTTGTTGTCGAAATAGTAGTAGATCGTCGGCTTGGTAACGCGCAGGGCGGCGGCGATGGCGTCGATCGTCGTCTTCTGGTAGCCGTCGCGGGCGAAGATCCTGGCAGCCGTCTTCAGGATCAGCCGCCGCTTGCGGCTGTTCTGCTCCTCCTGGTCCGAGGAATTGCGCCAGACCACCCCGTCGTTTTCCAGTTTGCGGGGACTTAAACGTGTACGGGACAAGCCGGATTCCCTCTCCAGTTGTATTACGACACTAGACTAGAGCGGATCGCGCCCGGGGGGAAGCGCATACGCCTGGGCCTGGCCGCCGCCGCTCATTTCATGTTCGCCGGCAGCCACAGCACGATCTCGGGCCAGGCGTAGAACAGCGGGATGGCCAGCAGCATGACGAAGAAGAAGGGAATGGTGCCGTAGACGATCTCCTTCATCGAGATCTTGCCGACCCCCTGCAGCACGAACAGGTTCATGCCGACCGGCGGGGTGATGAGGCCGATCTCGACCAGCACCACCAGCAGGATGCCCAGCCACACCGGATCGAAGCCGCTGGCGACCATCATCGGGAACACCACGGGCAGGGTCATGGTGATGAGCGAGATCGAATCGAGGAACATGCCCAGTACGATGTAGATCAGCGCCACCAGCAGCAGCACCATCGCCGCCGACATGTCGAGCGCCTTGACGGCGCCGACCAGCGACTGTGCCAGCCGCAGGTAGTCGAACACGTAGGTCAGCAGGCTGGCGCCGAACATGATCAGCAGGATGAAGGCGGTGACGGTCAGCGTCTCCAGGATGCTGTCCCAGAAGCCGCGCCAGGAAAGCCGGCCGCGCCCCAGGCAGACGACGAACGCCATGATGGCGCCGACGGCGCCGGCCTCGGTCGGCGTGACGATCCCCAGATACATCGAGCCCAGGATCAGCACCATCATGGCCAGGAACGGCACGATGCCGCGCAGCGCCCGCAGCTTCTCGCCGGCGGTGAAGGAGGCGGCGCGCGGCGCGGATTGCGGGCTGACCACCGCCCACAGGAAAACGGTGGCCATGAAGGCGGCCGCCATCAGCAGGCCGGGGATGACGCCGGCGATGAAGAGCTGCGACACCGACACGCCGGCCAGCGTGCCGTAGATGATCAGCGGCACCGAAGGCGGGATCAGGATGCCCAGCGTGCCGCCGGCGGCGACCGAGCCATAGGCCAGGCGCGGCGAATAGCCGTGGCGGGTCATTTCCGGGCAGGCGATGCCGCCGATGGTGGCGGCGGTGGCGACCGAGGAGCCGGAAACGGCGGCGAACAAAGTGCAGGCGCCGACGCTGGCATGGGCGATGCCGCCGGGCACGCGGCCGATCAGGCGCAGCAGGGCGACGAACATCTCGGCGGCGATGCCCGAGCGCACCAGCAGCCCGCCCATCAGCACGAACATCGGCAGCGCGGTCAGCGAGAAGGATTCGACCGAGGTCAGCGCCCGCTCGGCGACGGTGGCGGGCAGCGGGAACGGCAGCAGGGCGTAGAGGCAGACCAGCCCCAGCAGGCCCAGCCCCAGCGCGATGCGCACGCCGATGAAGAAGACGAACAGCACCAGCGCGAACAGCAGCGCCACCATCAGTTCAAGCGGCAGCGAGCGGCCGAGCCAGATCAGCAGGCCGATGCCGCCGACGACGGCGATGGCGGCCAGGGTCACGCGCCAGCCGCTCCAGGCCAGGGCGGCGACGGCGCTGGCCAGCAGGATGCAAACGGTGCCCCAGTCGAACAGGGTGGCGCCGACCGGCTTCGCCGTGGGGCCGAACAGGAACAGCACCACGGCGGCCGCCAGCACCGCCGCCGGCGCGGTCCAGTCGCGCCAGGCGGCGACCGGCGGGCGCAGGCGGCGGATTTCGCCCAGCAGCGCCAGGGCCAGCCCGACCAGGCCGACGAAGATCGGGAAATTGGGAATCCACTGCGGCACCTGCAGGATGTAGGAGGCGGTGCCGTTGATCCAGTTGGAATGGGTGAAGATCGCCACCTGCCAGGCGGCGACCAGCACGAACGCCAGGCCGCACCAGGCGGCGACCTGCTCCAGCGCCCGCCGCAGCGGCGGCCGCAGCCACGCCAGCAGCAGCTCGACGCGGATGTTGGCGCCGTGGTGATGCGCCAGCCCGGCGCCGGCATAGGCGGCGCCGACCAGGATGTAGGTGGAAATCTCCACCGACCAGTCGGTCGGCGCGTTGAAGAGATAGCGCGCCACGATCTCGTAGGACATCAGCGCCAGGATGGCGACGATGCCCAGCCCGCCTATCGCGCCCAGCAGCAGCGGCACGCGCACGAACGCCCAGTCCAGCGGCGAAGCGGCAGCCGCTGGCGGCGGCGCGGCGGTGGCTGACTCCATGTTCCTCTTCGTCTCCCCCGTCCGCACGATCCGGTTCGCAACGTCGCGCGTCTTATTAAAGCAGCCGCTTGCGAGGCGACGCAGCGCGCTGACTTTCCTTATTAACAGTAAAGATTCTATACATCGAGTAAGACATCGTGTAAACGGACGGTGAGCCAAAAGAGAGCGTCCGGCGATGCACCGGATGCGCGCGCGAGGAAACCAGCCCAACGATCGGAGGACCGCAGCATGAGAACGCTTCTATGTCTGGCGCTGACGATGGCCCTGGCGGCGATCGGCGCCACAGCGGCGCAGGCGCAGCAGATCACCTTGCGCATGGCGATACTGGGCGGCGTCGGCCAGTCCGGCTACGGCGAGGCGATGGCCGAGGTCCCGGACGTCATTGCGAAAGCCACCAACGGCCGGGTCAAGGTGGAAATTTTCGACTCGCTCATTCCCCCGACCCAGCTCGCCAACGCCCTGCGCGACGGCCGCATCGACATGATCGGCGGCATACACGCCTACCTGACCGGCGAGGAGGCGCGCTTCGGCATCGGCCACCTGCCCGGCCTGCTGACCCGCATGGAGGATTACAAGCTGGTCCTGGACGCCTACATGGGTGACCTGATCGCCGAAGCGTGGCGGACGCGCTACAACGGCCACGCCGTGGCGGAGGGTCTGTGGTACGAGAACCCGCATTTCTCCAACAAGCCGCTGACCAGCCTCGCCGACTTCAAGGGACTGAAGATCCGCACCCACAACGCCGAAGCGGCGCAGATGCTGACGCTGGTCGGCGCGCATCCGACGCAGATCTCGGCGGCGGAAATGACCGGCGCGCTGCAGCGCGGCGTCATCGACGCGCTCTCCACCGAATGGGGCAGCGCCGTCAGCCTCAACGTGCAGGACGCGGCCAAGTACATGCAGGTGTGGAACTTCTCGGTCAATCTCGGCTGGTCGGTGGTGTTCAACAACGCCGCATGGGCCAGGCTGCCCGACGACGTCAAGGGCCAGATCACCACCGGCATGAAGGCGTTCCAGGAGGACCGCTTCGCCAACTATCGCGCCAACTCGGCCAAGAAGCGCGACATCCTGGTTGGCAAGGGCATCACCTTCCTCGAGGTGCCGCTCGAGGAGCAGGAAAAGGCCTTCACCGAAGAGACCCTGAAGGCCGTCTATGCCGGCTGGTACGAGCGCGCCGCCCGGGTCGGCGTCGACGGGCCGGCCGTGGTGGCGAAGATCCGCGAGATCCTGAAGAAGAACTAGCGGGAAGGAACGGACGGCCGCACTCCGTGCCGAGAGAGCGGCCGTTCGCCCGGAGACCCGAGAGGGTTCAATGAGTCTGTCGTTCCAGCACGACTGCCTGTGCAGCGACGCCATCGCGCATCATGCGAAGTTCTCGCCGCGCCATCCGGCCGTCATTTGCGGCGACCGGCGGCTGAGCTGGGCCGAGTTCGACCGCCGCACCAACCAGGTGGCCAACGCGCTGCGCCATCGCGGGCTCAGGACCGGCGACAAGGTCTGCCTGCTGATGCAGAACTCGATCGCGATGTTCGAATTGCTGTGGGGCGCCATCAAGGCCGGCGGCGTCGTCGTGCCGCTGAACCTGATGATGGCGCGCGACACGCTGGTGCTGATGATCAACAATTGCGAGGCGCGGCTGCTGTTCGCCGATGCCGAGACCATCGGCGACATCGCGCCGGCCCGCGCGCAGCTTTCCCATATCGACGCCGACGGGCTGTTCGCGGCGGGCGGCGACGGCGCATCCTGGCGATCGACCGAGGCCTTTATCGAAGCCGCTTCCGATCAAGCGCCGGACGTGCGCCTCAAGCCGGATGATTCGATCAACATCATCTACACCTCCGGCACCACGGGCGTGCCCAAGGGCGTCGAGCACAGCCATTTCGCGCGCTTCGCCTACGCCTTCGGACTGGGCTCGTGGCTGAACTTCGACCGCAATTCGATCGCCGTCGCCGCCACGCCGCTCTACGCCAACGGCACCTGGATGACCATGCTGCCCTGCCTCTATCGCGGCGGCACGATCGTGCTGATGCCGAAATTCAGCGGCGAGGCTTTCGTGACGGCGGTCGAGCGGACGCGCGCCACCCATACTTTCCTGGTGCCGACGCAGTCGATCGGCGTGCTCGAGGCGCTGGCCGGCGCCAGGCGCGACATGGGCTCGCTGCGCGTGCTGGTCTCGGCCGGGCAGGCGCTGCCGCCCAAGACCTATCGCGAGCTGGTGGCGGCGCTGCCCGAGTGCGGCGTCTACGAAGCCTATGGCATGAGCGAAGGCTTCGGCACGCTGGCCTGGCCGGAAGACTTGCGCCGCGGCGAGATCGGGCTGGTCGGCAAGCCGTTCTTCCTCGACGACATCTGCATCATCGACGAGCGCGGGCGCGAAGTGCCGCCCGGGCAGGACGGCGAGATCGTCGGCTACAGCGGCGGCCTGATGAAAGGCTACTACCGGGACCGGGCCCGCACCGAGGAGATGATCTGGATCGGCCCGCGCGGGCGCACCTATCTGCGCAGCGGCGATGTCGGGCGCATCGACGAGGACGGCTTCGTGCGCGTGCTGGGCCGCATCAAGGACATGATCAAGTCGGGCGGCATCAACGTCTATGCCTCGGACATCGAGGCCGCCTTCATGGCGCATCCGCAGGTGCGCGAAGTGGCGGCGATCGGCATCCCGCACGAGAAATGGGGCGAGACGCCGCTGCTCTTCGCCATCCTGCAGCAAGGCGCGCGCCTTACGGAAGAGGAGTTGCGCGACTGGGGCAACGAGCGCCTCAGCAAGTTCCAGCGCGTCGCGCGCGTGGAGTTCCGCGAGGATTTCCCGCGCGCCAACTACGACAAGGTGAAGAAAGCCGACCTGCGCGGGCCCTACTGGGCCGGCAGGGAGCGGGCGATATGAGCGGGGGCCAGGGGGAAAGGACGATGCAACCACAATTGCAGCAAGCGAGACCCACATGACCGCCGTCCTCGACCAGCCCGGAATCTTCTATCCCGACGTCATCGCCCAGAACGCCCGCTACTTCGCCAAGAAGGACGCCGTCGTCTGCGGCGACGACCGGCTGAGCTGGGCCGAGTTCCACCGCCGCACCAACATGGTCGCCAACGCCCTGCTGGCGGGCGGGCTGCAGAAAGGCGACCGCGTCTGCCTGCTGATGACCAGCTCGGTGCGCATGTTCGAGCTGCTGTGGGGCGCCATCAAGGCCGGCGGCGTCATCGCGCCGCTCAACGTCATGATGGCCAACGAGGCGCTGCCGGTGATGATCAACAACGCCGCGCCGCGCTTCCTGTTCGCCGATGCCGGCACGGTGGGACAGATCGACGCCATCCGCGACCAGCTCAAATCGGTGCCGGCGGACAATTTCTACGCCAGCGGCCACGGCAACGCGCCCTGGAAACCGGCGGAAGCCTTCATCGACGCCGCCGACGACACGACGCCGCACGTCAGGCTGCTGCCCGACGATTCGATGAACATCATCTACAGTTCGGGCACCACCGGCACGCCCAAGGGCATCGAGCACAGCCATTTCGCGCGGTTGGCCTATCCGTGCGGCTTCGGGCCGGGCCTGAAGGTCGACCGCTTCGCGCGCACGATCTGCACCACGCCGCTCTACACCAACGGCACCTGGATCACCATGCTGCCGACGGTGTACTGGGGCGGCACGGTGGTGCTGATGCCCAAGTTCTCCGGCGTCGGCTTCCTGGAGACGGTGCAGAAGGAGCGCTGCACCCACGTCTTCATGGTGCCGACCCAGTACATCGCCATCTTCGAGACCGGCGAGGTCGGCAACTACGACACCTCCTCCCTGCGCGTGCTGCTGACCGGCGGCCAGGTGCTGCCCTCCAAAGTGTTCGACCAGATCGTCGAGGGCTTCCCTTCGGCCGGGCTCTACGAATGCTACGGCATGACCGAAGGCTTCCTGGTGCTGGCGATCCCCCGCGACCATGAGACCGGCAAGCGCGGCTCGGTCGGCATTCCCTTCCACGCCTGCGACCTGCGCATCATCGACGAGAGCGGCAAGGAAGTGCCGGCCGGCGAGATGGGCGAGATCGTCGGCTACAGCCCGGCCCTGATGAAGGGCTACTACAAGGACCGCGCCCGCACCGAGGAGATCATCTGGCGCGGGCCCCAGGGGCAGACCTTCATCCGCTCCGGCGACATGGGCCGCTTCGACGCGGACGGCTACCTCTACATCACCGGCCGCATCAAGGACATGATCAAGTCGGGCGGCATCAACGTCTTCGCCTCCGACATCGAGGAAGTGTTCATGCGCCATCCCGAGGTGGCGGAGGCGGCCGCGATCGGCATCCCGGACGAGAAATGGGGCGAGACGCCGCTGCTGTTCGTCATCCGCAGCCGCGGCTCGACGATTTCGGCCGAGGAACTGATGCAATGGGGCAACGAGAAACTCGGCAAGTACCAGCGCGTCAGCGGCATCGAGTTCCGCGAGGAGTTCCCGCGCGCCACCCACGACAAGGTGCTCAAGCGCGCCCTGCGCGATCCCTACTGGGTCGGCAAGACGGGCTGAGCAACGGCGGATGACGCGCCGGCGGACGGCGCGGCGGCAGGTTTCATGTGAGGAGAACAGCAGTATGGCGATGAAGTACCCCGACTACCCCAGCCTGAAGCTCGACTGGCCGGCCGAGCGCGTGCTGCGCGTGACCATGTCGCGCGGCAAGATGAACTCGATGGATTTCGACCTGCATCACGGGCTGGTCGATATCTTCGCCCGCATCGACGACGACCGCGCCGTCAGCGCCGTGATCCTGACCGGCGAGGGCCGCGTCTTCTCGGCCGGCGGCGATTTTGGCCTGGTCGAGAAGGTGATCGGCGATCCCGATTTCCGCGCCACCATGTGGAAGGACGGCGTGCGGCTGGTGCGCAACATGATGGACTGCTCCAAGCCGGTGATCGCCGCCATCAACGGCGCGGTGGCCGGCGGCGGCCTGGCGGCGGCGATGATGAGCGACATCACCATCGCCGCCCGCAGCGCCAAGATCGTCGACGGCCACACCAGGCTGGGCGTGGCGGCGGGCGACCATGCGGCGATCATCTGGCCGATCCTGTGCGGCATGGCCAAGGCCAAGTACTACCTGATGACCTGCGACGCGATCTCGGCCGAGGAAGCCGAGCGCATCGGGCTGATCACCATGTGCGTCGACGACGACAAGCTGATGGACAAGGCGCTGGAGGTGGCGGTGAAGCTGGCCAACGGCGCGCCCTCGGCGATCCGCTGGACCAAGTACTCGCTCAACAACTGGATGCGCCAGGCCTGGCCGATCTTCGACGCCTCGATGGCGCTGGAGCAGCTCGGCATGGTCAGCGACGACGCCAAGGAAGGGGTGGCCGCCTGGCTGGAGAAGCGCGAGCCGCGCTTCAACCCCGACAGCGGCCTCTAGGACCGGCGATGAACGCCAGCAAGGACGCCGGCGTCGTCGTGTTCGGCGGCACCGGCGGGCTGGGCCAGGCGATCTGCCACGACTTCGCGCGCCAGGGCAGGAAGGTGGCCTTCACCTTCCGCGCCGCGCGCGAGAAGGCGCAGGTGCTGGCCCAGGCGCTGCCGGTCGCCAGCCTGCACGAGCCGGTCGATCTGGCGCAGGCCGAGCAGGTGGCGGGTTTCGTCGAGCGGGCGCAGCACGCGTTCGGCGCCATCGCGACGGTGGTGTACGCCGCCGGGCCGGACATCGCCCAGCCCTATGTCGGCGACATGCCGGCCGAACAGTGGCGGGACGCGATCGACGCCGACCTCAACGGCTTCTTCAACGTCGTGCAGGCCAGCCTGAAGGTGCTGCGCGCCCAGCGCAGCGGCTCGCTGGTGGCGCTGACAACGGCGGCGACGCGGCGCTACCCGCCGCGCGATTCGCTCTCCGCCGTGCCCAAGGCGGCGATCGAGCAGCTTGTGGTGGCGGTGGCGCGCGAGGAAGGCCGCTTCGGCATCCGCGCCAACTGTGTGGCGCCGGGCATGATCGATGCCGGCCTGGGCCAGCGCATGCTGGCGCGCGACTATGCGCCCGACGTCGCCGAGGCGTTCCGCAAGGCGGTGCCGCTGCGCCGCTTCGGCACCGCCGAGGAGATCGCGGCGGTGGTCTCGTTCCTGGCCTCGCCGGCGGCCGGCTACATCAACGGCCAGGTGATCGTGGTCGATGGCGGCTGGGGCCTGTAGGGCAGCGCCCTGCCCCCGCTCCTGCCCTGCCGCGGTCGCTTCCTCTACTGCGTCGCCATGGCGCGCGGCAGCAGCCGGATGGTGGCGGTCGCCTTGACCACCGCCTCGCCGTCCTCGCGATAGAGCCGGCCTTCGAGGAAGGCGGTGGAGCGGCCCCAGCGTTCGACCCAGCCCTCGCTGATGATGACGCCGGGCCGGCCGGGCGAGAAGAAGCTGACCTTGATCTCCAGGGTCGGCACGGCGAACTGAAAGCCGCCGCGCAGCATGGCCGCCTGCGCCATGCAGGAATCGACCATGCCGGTCAGGAAGCCGCCCTGCACCACGTTGCCGGAATGGCAGAACTCCGGCTTCGCCAGCCAGCGCATCTTGACCCAGGCGCGCTCGGTGTCGATCTCCAGCACCTCGCCGCCCAAAGTCTGCACGCAGGGCGGCAGGTTGCGGCGCATGCGCGCGATGATCTCGGCCGGTGACTGTTGCTGCTGCTGCATCGTCTTTCCCCTACTCCCCTGGAACTGTCGCCTCGGGCTTCCTGAACTTCGCCCACACGGCATAGATGACGGTGCCGATGGCGCCTACCGCCGCCAGCCAGCCATACATCAGCCGGTAGGCCGCCTCCGGATGCGCGCCCTGCGCGTCGGCCGGGAAGGCGTCGATGAGAAATCCGGTCACCACCTGCGTCACGCCGACGCCGACGAAGACGGCGAAGTTCACCGTCGTCAGCGCCCGCCCGCGCAGGCGGTCGGGAAACGTCGCCTGGCCGTGCGCCAGCACCGCCGGATAGAAATTCGACAGCAGCGCGAAGATCGACACCACCACCACGAACAGCGCCACCGACGGGCCGGGCCAGGCGGCCATGAACGCCATGGTCAGGGCGGTGATGGCGGCGAACCAGATGATGACCGGCCGCGGCGTGCCCAGCCGGCCGGCGAGCTGGCCGGAGATGAAGATGCCGGCGGTGCCCAGGGCTGCGAACAGGAACAGGATGTTGCCGCGGGTGATGGCGTCCAGCCCGTGCACCTCCAGCATGTAGGGCCCGACCCACAGCCCGCGCACGGCGTAGGAGGTCGAGTAGCCGATGAAGGCGGCGCCGAACAGGCCGGGAATGATGGGATGGCGCAGCACCTCGCGCACGCCGCCGAACACCTGGCGCAGGCTCTCCGGCTGGCGCGGCCGCCACCAGGCATGGCCGGCCGGCGCGTCGCGCACGAACAGCAGGATCGCCACCGCCGACAGCGCCAGCCCGGCGGTGACGACGGCCAGGCTGTGGCGCCAGCCGATCAGGGCGGCGGCATAGGCCAAGGGCGTGGTGGCGGAGAGATTGCCGAGATAGCCGATCGACATCATGGTCGCCGACATGGCGGCGAAGCGGGCCGGCTCCCACCAGCGGCCGATCACCACGATCGAGCCCATGAACACCGGCGAGGTGCCCGCGCCCAGCAGCGCCTGGCCGACGACGAATTCCCAGAAGCTGTCGCCGTAGGAGAAGACGAAGCCGCCGATCACCGCCAGCACCAGCGCGATGCCCGCCGTCAGCCGCACGCCGAAACGGTCGAACATCATGCCGGAGGGGATCTGGGTGACCGCCACGGCGAAGAAGAAGGTCGAGGTGATGATGCCCAGCTCGCGCGGGCTCAGCGGCACCTCCTGCACCATCTCCGGCGCCACCACGGCGAAGGCCGAGCGCAGGAACTGGCACAGCAGGAAGCAGAAGGCGAGGATGGCGAAGATCGCGCCGCGCGGCGGCGACGAAAGAAGCGACGTGGCGCCGGCGCGTGAATCCCCGTTCATTGCGGCGGCATTATGCCGTCTCGGCCGCCCTGCGCAATCGGTCGAGCAGGTCGAGCAGGGTTGCGCGTTCGGCCGCGCTCATGCTGGTGGCGATGCGCCGCTCATGCTCGCGTACCGTGGCGCGGAATTCCTCCATGCGCCGGCGCCCGACCTCGCCCAGCGCCAGCGCATAGGCGCGCCGGTCGCCCGGCACGGCGCGGCGCTCGATCAGGCCACGTTTCTCCAGCCGGTCGAGGATCGGCACCATGGTCGAGCGGTCGGCGCCGACGGCTTCGGCCAGCGCGGTCTGGTTGATGCCGGCGTTGGCCTCGATCAGCACCAGCACGCCGAACTCGCCGGGGCTGACCCGGTCGCCGCCCAGCGCCTCGCTCATCGAGCGGGCGAAATGCTGGAACACGGCGAGCTGGGCGCGGCGCAGCCCGTAGCCGACCAGTTCGGGCAGCAGGTCGTAATCGGCCGGCGGACGCTGCGGCCGGACAGTGGGCTTGCGGACGCGCGGCGGCGCGCGGAGGGAAGCGGGGGAAGTCATTGGCTTGCGTGGGGCCGACATGATTGTTATTTATACGAATAGTTTGGTTGCAAAACAATCGTCCCCGACCGCCTGCCTGGGCTAGATAACATGCACGCCCGGCCAAGGTAACCGTCGGGCAAAGCCTAACACACAGCAGCCAACGGGTTCGGGAACGCCATGAGTTTCAGCGTAAAAATTCGCCAGTGGGATGAGCCGGTGACCGTGGAAAGCGGCGCCACGATTCTGGAGGCCGCCATCGATGCCGGGGTGCCCTTCCCCTATGGCTGCCAGTCGGGCAATTGCGGGGCGTGCAAGTCGTTCCTGATCGCCGGCGAGGTCGAGCTGACCCCCTATTCCGACTTCGCCCTGACCGACGAGGAGCGGGCGCAAGGACAGATCCTGGCCTGCCGCGCCGTGCCGCTGAGCGATTGCGAGGTGCAGTGGCTGGAGGCGGAGGACATCGTGGTCCATCCCCGCCGCATCCTGACCTGCACCGTCGCCGAAATCGAGCAGGCGACGCACGACATCAAGCGCATCCGGCTGACCATCGACAAGGGCGGGCCGTTCCTGTTCTCGGCCGGCCAGTTCGCCTCCGTCACCTTCGCCGGCCAGAAGCCGCGCGACTATTCCATGGCCAACACGCCCGACGACAGGACCATCGAGTTCCACGTCCGGCGCATGCCCAACGGCGCCACCAGCGCCTACGTCTTCGACCACGTGAAGGCCGGCGACCAGGTGCGGGTCGAGGGTCCGGCCGGCGCCTCGCATCTGCGCGAGAGCCATCGCGGGCCGATCATCGCCGTCGCCGGCGGCTCGGGCCTGGCGCCGATCAAGTCGATCGTCGAGACCGCGCTGAAGAAGGGCATGAAGCAGGGCATCCATCTCTATTTCGGCGTGCGCGACGAGCGCGACCTCTACATGGAGGATCACTTCACCGCGCTGGCGGCCAAGCATCCCAACTTCTCGTTCCAGACGGTGCTGAGCCAGCCCGAAGGCGAAACGGCCCGCCGCACCGGCTTCGTGCATGAGGCGGTGGCGTCCGACTACGACGACCTCGACGGCTGCAAGGCCTATCTGTGCGGCCCGCCGGTGATGGTCGAGGCCGCCACGAAGATGCTGAGGAGCCGCGGCATGAACCAGTTCGACATCCACGCCGACGCTTTCTACACCGAAGCCGAGATGGCGGCGCTGAACGCCCAGGGGCAGAAGACATGACCGGATCGCCCGCCGCCGAGCCTCCTGCCGGCGCGTCCCCTGCCAGCGCGTCCCCTGGCGCCAGCCTGGCCGGCCGCGTCGCCATCGTCACCGGGGCGGGCCGCGGCATCGGCCGCGCCATCGCGCAGATGCTGCACGATCTGGGTGCGGCGGTGGTGGTGGCCGACAACGGCACGGGAATCGACGGCAGCGGCAGCGATCCCACCATCGCGCGCCAGGCGGCGCAGGCGCTGGGCAGCAACGCCATCGCCTTCGACGACAGTGTCGCCTCGCCGGGCGCGGCGCAGGCCATGGTGCAGCGGGCGGTCAGGGAATTCGGCGGCCTCGACATCGTGGTCAACAACGCCGCCATATTGCGCGACGCCTTCGTCTTCAAGGCCGAGCCGCTGAACTGGGAGGCGGTGATCCGCACCAACCTCTCCGCCCCCTTCTACCTGACGCAAGCCGCTTCCGCCGTCATGCGCGAGCAGGGCAAGTCGGGCCGCGGCGGCGGCGGTTCCTACGACTGGGGCCGCATCGTCAACATCGTCTCCAGCGCGGGGCTCTACGGCAATCTGGGCCAGGCGGCCTACGCCAGCGCCAAGGCCGGGCTGGTCGGGCTGACGCGGGTGACGGCGATGGACCTGGTGCGCGCGGGCATTACCTGCAACGCCGTCGCGCCGTTCGCCAGAACGCGCGTCACCGACATCATCCAGCCCGCCAACGAGGCGCAGCGCCGCTACAAGGAGCGGGCGCTGAAGATCGACGCCGTCCATGTGGCGCGGCTGGTGGCCGCCCTGGCCGGACCGGACTGCGCCAAGATCACGGGACAGGTGTTCGGCGTGCGCGGGCGCGAGGTGTTCCTGTTCAACCAGCCGCGGCCGGCCGCGCGCATCGTCAGCGAGCAGGCCGACTGGCCGGTGGACGCGCTGGCGGCGGCGATCGGGCGCGAGCTGGCGCCCGGCTTCATCGACCTGACCACCGACCTGGAAGCCTTCAACACCGAACCCGTCGTCTGAAGGAGGCGGATCATGAGCCAGCCGATCGTCGTCAAACACACTTCGGAGCTGAAGGACGCGCCGGAGGAGTTCCGCAACGCCATCGGCAAGCTGGTGATCAGCCACGCCGTCAACGAGCTGTACGGCGCGCAGGTGTTCGACGAGCCGGCCATCGCGCTGGCGCCGACACCCTACGCCAAGTGGCTGACCTGCCGCGTGGCGATGGAGGAATACGGCCACCACGTGCGCTTCCGCGAGCTGGGCGAGGAGATGGGCATTCCGGCCGAGAAGATGACGCCCAGCGAGAAGCGGCCGCTCTCCATCTTCGAGTTCCCGCTGCAGACCTGGGAGGAGTTCTGCGTCATCAAGCTCCTGGCCGACCTGGCGGAGATCCTGCAGGTGGAAGACCTGTTGCATTGCACCTTCCACCCGCTGCGCAATCTCGCCCGCATGACCATGCCGGAGGAGCGTTTCCACGCCCAGTTCGGCGAGGATTTCTGCACCGAGCTGGTGGCAACCGAGGACGGGCGACAGAAGGTGCAGGACGCCATCGACCGCTACTACCCGATGCTGCCGGCCTTCTTCGGCGCCTCCAACTCGCGCAACAACGAGATCTTCCGCAAATGGGGCATCAAGCAGCGCACCAACGACGAGATGCGCGAGGATTTCCTCGAACGCGCCCGCGAGCTGGTCGAGGACAAGCTGAAGCTGAAACTGCCGCCCCTGCCCGCCGCCGCATAGGGCGCGCGGTGAGCGATCCGGCGCAGCGGAAGGAGAGCGGGGGGCTGGCGCCGCTCGATCCCTTGCGCACGCGCATCCGGCTGGCGTCGTGGTTCGCCGCCGTCGGCGAGGAACTGACCGGCGCCGAACGCTGGGACGCGCGCGCCTATCTCGCCGGGCTGGGCTTCGCCGAGACCGGCGTGGCGAGTGTCGCCGACTGGCAGGAGGCCGCCGCCATCGCCCGCTCGCCCGACTGGTCGCGCTCCTGGTGGGACCGCGAGGAGGAGGAGCGTCGCCGCCTGCTCGACGGCGCGGCGCGGAAAATCCCCGAGACCGAATTGATGGCCGGGCTGAGCCGGGTGATGGAGCTGGCCGCCGCCGTCACCCATGGCGCCGCCGCCATCGCCGCCGCGCGCTCAGGCATCGCCGACCAGGCGCTGTCCCGGGTCGCCGCCGGTGCCGGCGCGCAGTCGGCCTATCAGGCCGCCCTGGCGGCACTGGCGCATGACGGCGAGGGCGAGCATCCTTTCTCGATCAAGTTCCGCCTGTTCGAGGCCGGGCGCTGGCCGCTGGGCATCGGCGGGCAGAGTCTCCATCTCTTCTGACGCTTTCCGTTCGGAGCACGCGCATGGACCGCACCCGGCTCACCGCCTTCTTCGCGCCGCGCTCGGTCGCGGTGGTGGGCGCGGGCGAGCGCGCCACCTCCTCCGGCGGCGCCGTCATGCAGATGCTGCGGATCGCCGGCTACCGGGGCCGCGTCGTGCCGGTCAATCCCAAGGGCGGCGAGATCTTCGGCTACCAGGCCGCAACGTCGCTGTCGCAGATAACGCCGCCCTGCGAACTGGTGGTGATCGTCATCCGCGCCGAAGCGATTCCCGACACGCTGCGCGACGCGGCGGCCAGCGGCCATCGCAACATCCTGATCCTGCCCGGCGGCTTCGCCGAGGCGGGCGCGGCCGGCCTGGCGCGCGACGCCGAACTGCGCGCCATCGCCCGCGAACACGACCTGCTGATCGCCGGCCCCAACTGCGCCGGCCTCATTCATCTCGATCCGCAATGGCGCTTCGCCGCCACCTTCCTGCGCGACGTGCCACCAGGGATCACATCGGGCATCGGATCGGGTGGCCGCAACGGCATCGCGCTGATCTCGCAGTCGGGCGCGCTGGCGGAAGAGGTCATCGCCAAGGCCAACGAACGCAGCCTGCCATTGGCCTCGGTGGTGTCGGTCGGCAACGCCCTGCATCTGGGCATCGAGGATTACCTGGAGCATCTGGCGGGCGACGAGTCGATCGGCGCCATCCTGCTCTATGTCGAATCCATCGCCGATCCGGACCGCTTCCGCGCCATCGCGCGCGCCGCCGCGGCGAGCAAGCCGGTGATCGCCCTGTTCGGCGGCCGCACCGCCATTGGCGGGGCGGCGGCGCGCGCCCATACCGGGGCGACGATCAACGACGATGCCGCCATCGACGAGTTCTGCGCCGCCTGCGGTCTGCTGCGCGTGACCTCGCTGCGCCGGCTGCTGATCGCGGCCAAGGCGTTCGGCCGCTTCCCGCACGGGCTGGGCAAACGCACGCTGGTGCTGTCCAATTCCGGCGGGCCGGGCGTGCTGGCCACCGACCAGGCGGTGCTGGAGGGACTCGATCTCGCGCCCCTGCCCGCGCCGCTGCAGCAGGCGCTGCGCGCAGCACTGCCGGCGGAAGCCTCGGTCGCCAACCCGCTCGATCTTCTCGCCGATGCGCGCGAGGACCGCTTCGCCTCAACCTTCGCCGCCGTGGCCGAACACGCACGCACTGCCTACGACCAGGTGCTGATGATCCATGTCGTGCCCTTCATGGTCGATGCCGCACCGGTGGTCGCCGCGCTGCGCGAGGCGGCGCGCGCGGCGCCCTTCGCGGTGATGCACGCCATGATGGGTACCCTGCCGGGCAAGAACGACTGGTTCGCCGCCCTGGAGGGCGCGGGCATTCCCGCGTTCAACGACGTGGAGGAGATGGCGGAAGCCGCCGGCCTGCTGGCGCGCTACCCGCAATTGCGCGCCAGCCTGAGCGCGCCGCCGCCCAACGCGCTGCGCTTTGCGGGACGAAAACAGAACGGATGAAGGCAGGCGGCGCGCCAAAACGCCGCGACCCTTTCCGGGGCGATGCAACCGGAGAATTTTTTTCGCGCTTGCGCGGCAACCCCCGGATTGGGGCCCTGTCCGTTGCAAGGTGCGAATCTGCGAAGCTTCTCCATGGGCTGTGCGGTTTTCCTGAAGCGGAACTACCGCATGACGCTTCGCGCGCTGGCGTTAAAAATGTCACAGGTCAAGCGGAAAAAAATCTTTCCCACGTCTGATGCCTTTGCAATAACCGCGCGTTGTTCGGTCCGGGCGGAGCCATGCGGGTTTCGGTCGACGACCATTCCACGGCCAACGCGAAGGGGGAAATAGGCAGTGATGCCGAATTCCATAGCGCGCCGCGCGCTTGCATCGTTCGCCGGAAAGCTGCTTTCCGCGCCCGTCATCACCGCCTCGCTGCTGCTGGCGTTCCCCGCAACCGCCCAGCAGTCCGCCCTCATCTCTTCCGCCAGCCCGGCCGTCTATGGACCGCCGGAGCAGTTCACCGCCATGTTCACCGACGCCAGCCAGCTCGCCGGCCTGTTGCGCCGCCAGGGCGTCAGCGACGCCGAAGCGGCCGCGGTCGAGAACGGCGTGCGCAAGGCGCTGAGCGAGCGCCAGCGCAAGGCCGGCGCCATCCTGCAGCTCTACTTCACCGGCCATTACGGCGCGCGCAGCCTCGACCGCGTCAGCGTCGATCCCGCCACCGGCAGCACCATCACCCTGACCCGCGCCACGCTGGGCCTGCCCGCCGCCACGACCGCCGGCGCCGCAACGCAGCCGGCGCCGACACCGGCCGAGCCCGCCGCCACCCAGGCCGCCGCAACGCAGCCGGTTGCAAAGCCCGTCGCGCCGCCGGCGGAGAAGCCCGCGCCGCAGACCGTCGCGCAGCCCGCACCGCAGCCTGCGCCGCAACCGGCGGCACAGCCGGCAGCGCCGCAGCAGGCGGCCGCGCCCGCGCCGGTCGTCGCGCTGCCGCCGCAGTCGCCGGTCGACATCGCCGAGGCGCAGTTGCGCCAGGCCTTCGCCACGCCGCCGAAAGAAGAACTGACCGTCGGCTCCTCCGGCGGCGCGGCCCCCTCGGTGATGGCGCAGCCGGCGAAGAAGACCGCACCAGCCTTCGCGCCGCGGGCGCTGACGCCGGGGCTGGCCCGCGCCATCGGCGTGGTCAACGGCGACGGCGATGCGCTGCAGGCGATGCGCGCGGCCGGCCTGCCGCAGCAGGTGGCGCGCGAGGCGCATGAGGCGGCGCGCCGTCACCCGGCGCTGCAATACGCCAATCTCGACGGGGCGCTGTTCGAGGTGGTGTACAACCCGGCACTGGACGCCACCGCCGGCATCACTTTGGCCGCCTTCCATGTCGAGGGCCGCGAGCATCGCGTCTGGCGTTTCGTGCCGGCGTCGGCGCCGCCGGGCCTGTTCACCGAGCAGGGCGAGCGACTGACCGGGCTGGTGCTGCGCTCGCCCATGCCGGGCATCGAGATCAACTCGCCCTTCGGCATGCGCAAGCATCCGGTGCTGCGGGTGCCCAAGTTCCACTGGGGCATCGACCTGCCCGCCCCGACCGGCACGCCGATCTACGCCGCCGCCGACGGCGTCATCACCGACGCCCGCCGCAACGGCAATTACGGCCTCTTCATGCGCATCGACCACGGCGAGGGCATCGCCACCACCTACGGCCACATGAGCCGCTTCGGCAAGGGCATGAAGCCGGGCACCAGGGTAAGGGCCGGCGAGGTCATCGCCCATGTCGGCCGCACCGGCCTGTCGACCGGCCCGCATCTGTATTTCGAGGTGTTCATGGGCGAGCGCCGCGTGGACCCCGAACCGCTGATCGCCGAGGGCGGCAAGCGGCTGCTGGGCTCCGACCTGGTGGCCTTCGAGCGCGCCAAGCTGCAGTCCGGTTTCGTCGAGATTGCCTCGGAATCGCGCAACTGAGACCGCCCGGACACCATTAGATGTGCAAATGACGCGAGAAAGGGCCCTGCGGGGCCCTTTTGATTGCAGCCGTCGCGGGACGGGGTTGCACTTGCCGCGTGTCGCATTATTGTAAACCCCCACGAGCGGATCGCGACAGACGGTCCGATGCAACTACAGGATGGGGTGCTTCATAATGCTGAGCAGGACGATCATTGCCGCTGCGGCGGCCACTTTCACCGCCGTCGTGGCCGGCCACGCCATGGCCGGGCCGAAGTTCGACGCCATCAAGGCGCGCGGCGAAGTCCTTTGCGGCGTCAGCACGGGCCTGGCCGGCTTCTCGATCGCCGACAGCCAGGGCAAGTGGACGGGGATCGACGTCGACGTGTGCAAGGCGGTGGCCGCCTCGCTGTTCGGCGACGCCAACAAGGTGAAGTTCGTGCCGCTGTCGGCGCAGCAGCGCTTCACCGCGCTGCAATCGGGCGAAGTCGACATTCTCTCGCGCAACACGACCTGGACGCAGCAGCGCGACACGGCGCTGGGCCTGAACTTCACCGGCGTCACCTACTACGACGGCCAGGGCTTCATGGTCGCCACCAAGCTGGGCGTGAAAAGCGCCAAGGAGCTGAACGGCGCCACGGTCTGCGTGCAGCCGGGCACCACCACCGAGCTGAACCTGGCCGACTGGGGCCGCGCCAACCGGGTGCAGTTCCGCCCGGTGGTGATCGAGAAGCTGGAGGAAATCGAGCAGGCCTTCTTCTCCGGCCGCTGCGACGCCTACACGACGGACGCCTCGGGCCTGGCCGCGACGCGCGCCAGCAAGGCCTCCAACCCGAACGACTACGTGCTGCTGCCGGAGATCATCTCCAAGGAGCCGCTGGGGCCGGCCGTGCAGCAGGGCGACGACCAGTGGGCCGACCTGGTGCGCTGGACCTTCAACGCGCTGGTCGAGGCCGAGGAATACGGCATCACCGCCGCCAACATCGACGAGATGAAGAAGAGCGACAACCCGGGCATCAAGCGCCTGCTGGGCGTCACGCCGGGCCTGGGCAAGAACATGGGCGTCTCCGAGGAGTGGGCCTACAACGCCATCAAGGCAGTGGGCAACTACGGCGAGATGTACGAGCGCAACGTCGGCAAGGGCTCGGCGCTGAAACTCGACCGCGGGCTCAACGCCCTGTGGAACGCCGGCGGCATCATGTACTCGCCGCCGGTGCGCTAGACACCGCAAAAACCG
>JBBCJW010000026.1:0-3831 GCA_037190765.1 Alphaproteobacteria bacterium | reverse complement strand
AAATGGCGGCGAGATCGGTTGATGTGCTGGTGGTGGGGGCCGGCAATGCAGCGCTGTGCGCCGCCCTTGCCGCCCGCGAGGCGGGCGCCCAGGTGCTGGTGCTGGAGCGCGCCCCGCTTGCCGAACGCGGCGGCAATTCCGCCTTCACCGCCGGCGCCGTTCGCGTCGCCTACAACACGGTCGAGGACCTCTACGCGCTGCTGCCCGACCTGTCGGACGAGGAGAAGCGCAGCACCGATTTCGGCACCTACGGCGAGGACCAGTTCTTCGACGACATGGCACGGGTGACGCAGCATCGCGCCAATCCCGACCTGGTCGAGACCCTGGTCCGCCGCAGCCATGCGACGGTGCGCTGGCTGCAGGGCAAGGGCGTGCGCTTCGTGCCCATGTATGCCCGCCAGGCCTTCAAGGTCGATGGCAGGTTCAGGTTCTGGGGCGGGCTGACCATCGAGGCCTGGGGCGGCGGGCCGGGGCTGGTCGAGGCCGAGCATGCGATCGCCGGCAAACAGGGCATCGAGATCGTCTACGGCGCCCGGGTGACGGAATTGCTGGCCGACGAGACGGGCGTGCAGGGCGTGCGCCTGCGCCGCAACGGCCGGGCCGAGGAGATCAGGGCCCGCGCCGTGGTGCTGGCGTCCGGCGGTTTCGAGGCCAACAGCGAATGGCGCACCCGCTATCTCGGGCCGGGCTGGGACCTGGCCAAGGTGCGGGGCAGCCGCTTCAACACCGGCGATGGCATCCGCATGGCGCTCGACATCGGCGCCCAGCCCTACGGCAACTGGTCGGGCTGCCACGCCGTGGGCTGGGACCGCAACGCGCCGGAATTCGGCGACCTGGCCGTCGGCGACGGCTTCCAGAAGCATTCCTATCCCTTCGGCATCATGCTGAACGCCCGGGGACGGCGCTTCGTCGACGAGGGCGCAGATTTCCGCAACTACACCTACGCCAAGTACGGGCGGGTGATCCTCGAACAGCCAGGCCAGTTCGCCTGGCAGGTGTTCGACCAGAAGGTCGTGCACCTGCTGCGCGACGAGTACCGCATTCGCCAGGTCACCAGGGTGCAGGCCGACACGCTGGAAGAGCTGGTGCGCCGGCTCGACGACGTCGATCCGCAGGCGGCCCTGGCCGAGATCAACGCCTACAATGCCGCCGTCGACCAGGCGACGCCGTTCAATCCCACCGTCAAGGACGGGCGCGCCACCAGGGGCCTGGCGGTGCCCAAGTCGAACTGGGCCAATACGCTTGATGCGCCGCCCTACCTGGCCTTCGCCGTCACCTGCGGCATCACCTTCACCTTCGGCGGCCTGCGCATCACCGATGACGGGCAAGTGGTCGATACCGATGGCAACCCCATTCCCGGCCTCTATGCCGCCGGCGAGCTGGTCGGCGGGCTGTTCTATTTCAACTATCCCGGCGGCACCGGCCTGCTCTCCGGCATGGTGTTCGGCCGCATCGCCGGCGCCTCGGCCGCGCGCCAGGCGAGGGGGGTAGCGCCATGGACGGGCTGCTGATCGGCGACCGGGTGATGAGCGGTAGCGGCGCGATGCTGCGCAGCGTCAACCCGGCCGACGGCTCGCTCAATTACGAGATCAACGGCGCCAGTGCGGCCGACGTCGATCGCGCCGCCATGATGGCGGCGAAGGCGGTACGCGATCCGGCCTGGCGCGATCTCAGGCCGCATGAGCGGGCGCGGCTGCTGTCGCGCATCGCCGACACCATCGCCGCCAATGCCGAGGCGCTGGCGCGCCGGCAGATGGTCGAGAACGGCAAGCTGCTGGGCGAATGCCGCACCCAGGCCGCCAGTGCCGCCGCCACGTTCCGCTATTACGCCGCCGTCTGCGAGACCATGGAAGGCGAAGCGCCGCCGCCGCGCGGTCCCTATTTCGGCCACACGCTCTACGAGCCTTATGGCGTCGTGGCGGCCATCACGCCGTGGAACTCGCCGCTGACCATGGAGGCACAGAAGATCGCGCCCGCCCTCGCCGCCGGCAATGCCGTGCTGCTGAAGCCGTCGGAGATCACGCCCGGGGTCGGGCTGATGCTGGCGCGGCTGGCGCTGGAGGCGGGATTGCCGCCGGGCCTGCTGCAGGTGCTGCCCGGCAGCGGCGCCGAGACCGGCGCGGCACTGGTCGGCCATGACGGCGTACGCATGATCTCCTTCACCGGCGGCACCGGTACCGGCCGCGCCATCGCCGGCATCGCCGCGCAGCGGCTGGTGCCGGTGGCGCTGGAGCTGGGCGGCAAGTCGCCCAACATCGTCTTCGCCGATGCCGATCTCGATGCCGCGGTCGCCGGTGTCATCGGCGGCATTTTCGAGGCCACCGGGCAATCCTGCGTCGCCGGCTCGCGCCTGTTCGTCGAACGGGGCGTCTACGCGGCGTTCGTCGAGCGCATCGTTGCCGCCAGCCAGGCGCTGAAGCCGGGTCTGCCGGATGCGGCCGGATCGCAGCTCGGTCCGCTGGCCAGCTTCGCCCAGCGCGATCGGGTGGAACGCTATGTCGAGGGCGCCCGCGCCGAGGGCGGCCGCGTGCTGACTGGCGGGGCGCGTCCTTCGGACGCGGCGCTGGAGAACGGCGCGTTCTACCTGCCGACAGTGATCGACGGTCTCTCCAGCGCCGCCACGGTTTGCCGCGAGGAGATTTTCGGCCCGGTGCTGGTGGTGCTGCCGTTCGACGGCGAGGACGATCTCGTCGAGCAGGTCAACGATACCGTCTACGGTCTGGCCTGCGGCATCTGGACCGCCGATTACCGGCGCGCCTGGCGCATCGCGCGCGCCGTCGAGGCCGGCACGATCTGGATCAACACCTACAAGCAGCTTTCCATCGCCGCCCCGTTCGGCGGCTTCCGGCAGAGCGGCATCGGGCGCGAGAAGGGGCTGTCCGGCCTGCGCCTCTACCAGCAGGCCAAGAGCCTGTACTGGGGGTTGGATGGCTGAGATCGGCACCCTCGGTTTCATCGGGCTGGGCGTCATGGGCGAACCCATGTGCCGCAACATGGCGGTCGGCAGCGGCCTGGCGATGCTGGCCAGCGACCTCAACGCAGCGCCGCTCGAGCGGCTGGCGGCCCAGGGCGTGATGCGGTCCGATCCGGCCGGCATCGCCGCGCGCGCCGACATCGTCTTCCTCTCCCTGCCCAGCGGCAAGGAGGTCGAGGGCGTGTGCGGCGTTCTGCTGCCGCTGCTGCGGACGGGCCAGACCGTGGTCGATCTCGGCACCTCGCCGGTCGGCCTGACGCGAACTCTGGCGGCCTCGTTGGCCGAACGCGGCGTCGACTTCGCCGACGCGCCGGTGGCGCGCACGCGCGAGGCGGCGGAACGGGGCACGCTCTCCATCATGGTCGGCGCCGGCGATGCGGTGTTCGCCCGCCTCGCGCCGCTGCTGGCGCATTGCGCTTCCGACATCAGCCATTGCGGCGGCGTTGGTGCTGGCCAGATGGCCAAGATCCTGAACAACATGGTGCTGTTCCAGACCGTCGCCGCGCTGGGCGAGGCGCTGGCGCTGGCGCAGGCTGGCGGCGTCGATGGCGCGACCATGTTCGAGACCCTGGCCAAGGGCTCGGCCGACAGTTTCGCCCTGCGCAGCCATGGCATGAAGGCGGTGCTGCCGGGGGTTTTTCCCCAGCGCGCCTTCTCCGCCCGCTATGCGCTGAAGGACCTCTCCTACGCGCTCGATCTGGCGCGCCAGAGCGGCCTGCGCCTGCCCGGGGCGGAGACGGCCGAAGCCTATCTGCAGGCGGCGATCGCGGCGGGCGACGGCGATCTCTACTGGCCGGTCATCGCCCGGCATGTGCAATCCATAAATGAAAAACGACCAAGGGAGGCGGATCATGGCA
>JBBCJW010000025.1:0-108368 GCA_037190765.1 Alphaproteobacteria bacterium | reverse complement strand
GAGAACGTTGCGCGGCTGTGCAGCCAGTTCGACGACGCCTACTGGCTGAAGAAGGACAAGTACGGCGGCTTCCCGCAGGAGTTCTACGGCGCCATGGCGGAAGCGGGCTGGCTGGGCATCGCCATGCCGGAGGAGTTCGGCGGCGCGGGTCTTGGCATCACCGAAGCGGCGCTGCTGATGCAGACGGTGGCCCAGTCGGGCGGCGCGATGCAGGCGGCCTCGGCCATCCACCTCAACATCTTCGGCCCCAACCCGATCGTGGTGTTCGGCACCCAGGAGCAGAAAGAGCGCATGCTGCCGCCCATCATCCAGGGCAAGGTCAAGGGCTGCTTCGCCGTCACCGAGCCCAATGCCGGGCTCAACACCACCGCCCTGACCACCCGCGCCGAGCGCGCGGGCAACGGCTATGTGGTGCATGGGCATAAGGTGTGGACCACCACCGGCCAGGTGGCGGACAAGATGCTGCTGATCGCCCGCACCACGCCGGTCGAGCAGTGCAAACGGCCGACCGACGGGCTGTCGCTGTTCTACACCGATTTCGACCGCAAGTTCATCGAGGTGCGGGAGATCGAGAAGATGGGGCGCAAGTCGGTGGACTCCAACGAGGTGTTCATCGACGGGCTGAAAGTGCCGCTGGAGGACCGCATCGGGGAAGAGGGCAAGGGCTTCCAGTACCTGCTGCACGGGCTGAACCCGGAGCGGGTGCTGATCGCGGCCGAGGCGATCGGCATTGGCAAGCTGGCGCTGGCGCGGGCGGCGCAATACGCCAAGGAGCGGGTGGTGTTCGGCCGGCCGATCGGGCAGAACCAGGCGATCCAGCACCCGCTGGCGCAGAACTGGATGGAGTTGGAGGCGGCCAACCTGATGGTGTTCAAGGCGGCGTGGCTGTACGACAACGGCCGCGAGTGCGGGGCGGAGGCCAATGCCGGCAAGTACCTGGGGGCGCAGGCCGGCTACAATGCCTGCCTGCAGGCGGTGCTGACGCATGGCGGCTACGGCTACGCCAAGGAGTTCCACGTCGAGCGCTATCTGCGCGAGGTGATGATCGCGCGCATCGCCCCGGTCTCCGAACAGCTCATCCTCTGCTTCATCGCTGAGAAGGCCCTGGGATTGCCCAAGTCGTACTAGGAAGGGGCGCAATCCGCTCTTTCGCCCGCGGACAAGGACACAGGCGCATCAATCCTGGCTCGCGCCTTGCGGCAGGGTTTGACGCAACAGCTTTCCGATCTCGGACGGATCGAACCGGATGCGGTGGCGCCAGTTGGGATATTCGAGGTGGGTTCCCGGAACGTTGACCTGCCGTTCCACGCCAAGAATGTCCTCAAGACCCAGCGCGAGCAGTCGCGCGCGGGTGCGAAACAGGAAGGCGACGATTTCGCGATAGCTCAGCGCGCCATCCGCGCCGCCTGACGCGCAGACCGCCTGCCGCAGCCGTTCGATCGCCGCCTGACGCTGCGCCGGGCTCTCCGGCGCCGGCAGGCCCAGCGATTCCATCAGTTCGATGTCCTTTCCCGCCCGCCATCCGGCGAATGTCGGCAGGTCGTGGGTCGAGAAGGTGGCCAGCGCCGTTTCCGGATAGGATTCGGCCGGATGGAATCCGTCGCCGTCGCGCTCGAACATCAGCACGCGATAGGTCCAGATGCCCGCCTGCTGCAGCTTGTCGCGCAGCCCCGGCGGCACCGTTCCCAGATCCTCGCCGATGACCAGGCAGCGGTGGAACTGGCTCTCCATCGCAATGACTGCCAGCAGCTCGTCCAGCGGAAAGCGCACATAGGCGCCCTGGGTGGGGTCGAGACCGGGCGGAATGACATAGGACCGGTTCAGGCCCAGCACGTGGTCGAGCCGAATGGCGCCGGCATGGCGCATGGCCGCGCCCAGCATGCGGCGGAACGGCTGGTAGCCGCGCTGGCGCAGCCCGGCGGGATGGAAACCGGTCAGACCCCAGTTCTGCCCCGCCCGGTTCAGCGGATCGGGCGGCGCGCCGATCGACGCGCCCTGCAGGAAAGCACCCGGATCGTTCCAGACGTCGAAGCCGTCCGGGTGCACGCCGACAGCGACGTCGAGATACAGGCCGACATCCATGCGCCGCCGCCGCGCCACCGCCGCGCAGCGCGCCAACTGGCGATGGGCGTGGAACTGCACGAACTCGTGGAAGCCGATCTCGTCCGCCTCCTGCTGCGCCAGCCCGGCAATGTCCTGCGGCTGCGGCCGCGCCCAGGGCCGGCGCCAATAGCGCCATGAGCCGCCCTCCCGCCGACGCAGCAGGCAGAACGTGGCGTAGCGGCGCAGGTCGGGTTCCATCTCCTGCCGGAACGCCGCGAACTCGTCGCGTTCCGCAGCGCTGCCGCGCGCTGCAAAGCGGCGCCAGGCCAGGCGCAGAACCTGCTCCTTTGCCGCGGCGACGCCGGCATAGTCGATCAGCCCGGTGTCGGTACGACCACGCGGACTGATCCGCTCGAGGTCGCCGGCTTCGATGCCCGGCAGCGCGCCGACATCGATATAGAGCCAGTTCAGGAATACACGGCTGCTGGGTGCGTAAGGGCTGATCTCGCCCGAATCGTCCTCTGCCAGCGCATGCAGCGGATTGACGCCGACACCGCCGCCGCCGGCATCGGCCACCAGTTCGAGCAGGAGGCGGAGGTCGGTGAAGTCGCCATGGCCGAAATTGCGCGCATTGCACAGGCTGTAGAGCTGCACGCCCAGAACCCAGCTTCGCCGTCCCTCCAGCGCGAAGGCGGGCTGGTAGGCGCGGGACGGCGTATGCAGCAGCTCAAAAATCGTGCAGCCGCCGTCTTCCAGCGCCAGTTCGAGCCGGTAGCTGCCGGGCGGCAGGTCGTCGGGCAACGTAAGCTGGGGCTCCCGGCTGCGGGCGATGACATGGCCTTGCTTGCTCAGCGTCGCCAGCCGCACCCCCTCGTTGCCGGCGCCCAGCTCGATCGCATCGCCGTGGCGCACCACCAGCAGCCTGCGTTCCGCATCCGGGCCGGCCAGCAGCTCCAGCAGGGCCCGCAGCGCCGGTTCGGCGGCATGTCGCTCGATCCCTTCGCCATCGATGAAGTCCGGCTCGATGCCGGCCGAGCGCGCTTGCCGCCGCAGGTCGTGGTCCACGCTATGCCCTTTTGCATTGGCTTCGAGCAACCCAACCCCCGCTGTTTTGCATGGTTCCCGTGCTTCGACCGGCCACAAGGAACCTGCCCTGCCCGGTCTCGTTGCCCTCCAAAGCTTCACATGAGCGAAGGCCGAGCGGGTGGATACGACGCCTCCATTGCAGAAAATTGCGGCGTGCCCGCGGATTTGCGTGGAGAACGTCTATCCGAGCGTGGATGGCGGCCGGTACCCGGTCAAACGGGTGGTCGGCCAGGCCATCGATGTCTGGGCCGACATATTCCGCGACGGGCACGAGGTGCTAGGCGCCCGGTTGAAGTGGCGCCGGGAGGATGCCGGGCATTGGATTACCGTGCCTTTGGTCCTGCACGGCAATGATCGCTGGACCGCCTCGTTCACGCCTGACCGGCCCGGCCGCTACAGCTTTGCGATCGAGGCCTGGACCGACCGCTACGCCACCTGGGCGCGGGACCTGAAAGTGCGGCAGGCCGCCGGGCAGGATGTCACGCAGGACCTGGAGGAAGGCCGCCTGCTGCTGCGGGAGGGCCGGATCAGGATCGGGGCGAAGGACGATCCGCTGTCGGATGCCATCGCCGCGCGCGCCGCCGAGGCGGTGCCGCGGCCGGACAGTTTCGTCAGCCGCGAATATCCCGTCACGGTGGATCGCGTCCGCGCCCGCGTCGGCGCCTGGTACGAGATGGTGCCGCGCAGCCAGGGTACGATACCGGGCCGCAGCGCCACCTTCGACGACTGCATTGCCCGCCTGCCCGAGATCGCCGGCCTGGGCTTCGACGTGGTGTACCTCACCCCCATCCATCCCATCGGGCGCGTCAACCGCAAGGGGCGCAACAATTCGCTGCAGGCGCAGCCGGACGATCCCGGCTCGTTCTACGCCATCGGTTCGGCCGAGGGCGGCCACGATGCGGTGCATCCCGAGCTGGGCGGCATCGAGGCCTTCCGCCGCTTCGTCAGGGCCTGCCGGCAGCACGACATGGAAGTGGCGCTGGATTTCGCCATCCAGTGCGCGCCCGACCATCCCTGGCTCAAGGCGCACCCGGAATGGTTCAAGTACCGGCCGGACGGCTCGATCCGCTACGCCGAGAACCCGCCCAAGAAATACGAGGACATCGTCAACGTCGATTTCCACGGCAGCGACTGGCAGGGGCTGTGGGCGGCGCTGCGCGATGTCGTGCTGTTCTGGGTGAAGGAAGGGGTCAAAATCTTCCGCGTCGACAATCCGCACACCAAGCCGTTCCCGTTCTGGGAGTGGCTGATCGCGGAGGTGAAGCAGGCCGATCCCGACGTGCTGTTCCTGTCCGAGGCCTTCACGCGGCCCAAGGTGATGCTGGCGCTGGCCAAGCTCGGCTTCACCCAGTCCTACACCTACTTCACCTGGCGCACGAGCCGGTACGAGCTGCAGGAGTATCTGTCCGAGCTGACGGCGTATCCCACGCGCGAGTTCTTCAACCCGAATTTCTTCGTCACCACGCCCGATATCCTCCCGGTGCAGCTGCAGAAGGGCGATGTCTGGCTGTTCAAGGCGCGCGCGGCGCTGGCGTCAATGCTGTCGGCCAATTACGGCATCTATAACGGCTTCGAGCTGGTCGAGTACGAGCCGCTGCCGGGCAAGGAGGAATACCTGAATTCGGAGAAATACGAATTCAAGGTGCGCGACTGGAACAAGCCGGGCAATATCAAGGACTACATCGCCCATCTCAACCGCCTGCGGCGGGCGCATCCGGCGCTGCAGCAGACCGCCAATCTGCGCTTCCTGCAGGTCGATCACGACGACACGCTGGGTTTCCTGAAATTCTCCGCCGACGGCGAGGAAACCCTGGCGCTGGCGATCGCCGTCGGCAGCGGCGAGGCGCGCGAGTTCTGGCTGCATTTCGGCGACAGCGAGATCGGTCCGCCCGACCGGCGCCGGCCGGTCGCCGCGGTCGAGGATCTGGCCACCGGCGAACGCCGCCCGGTGCAGTGGGGCGGCGTGCGCCTGCGCCTCGACCCGCAGAACGATCCGCTGATCGTCCTACGGTGCCTGTGATGGACGCCCTGACCGAGGCCGGGGTGGCCGGCGTCGTCCTCAAGCCGCCGGCGGCGGCCGCCGAAGCGGCCGACTGGTACAAGGACGCCATCATCTACCAGCTCCACGTCAAGGCCTTCGCCGACAGCAACAACGACGGCATCGGCGACTTCGCGGGGCTGACGGGCAAGCTCGACTACCTGCAGGACCTGGGGGTGACGGCGCTATGGCTGTTGCCGTTCTACAAGAGTCCGCTGCGCGACGACGGCTACGACATCGCCGACTACAAGGCGATCAACCCCGCCTACGGCAACATGGCCGATTTCCGCCGCTTCATGGCGGCGGCCAAGAAGCGCAACCTGCGCGTCATCACCGAGCTGGTGGTCAACCACACCTCCGACCAGCATCCCTGGTTCCAGCGCGCCCGCAAGGCCAAGCCGGGCTCGCCGTGGCGCGACTGGTATGTCTGGAGCGATTCCGACCAGAGCTACCAGGGCACCCGCATCATCTTCACCGACACCGAGAAATCGAACTGGAGCTGGGACCCGGAGGCCAAGGCCTATTACTGGCACCGCTTCTTCTCGCACCAGCCGGACCTGAACTTCGACAATCCGCGCGTCTTCGAGGCCATCGTCGACGTCATGAAGTTCTGGATCGACCAGGGGGTCGACGGGTTCCGTCTCGACGCCATCCCCTACCTGATCGAACGCGAGGGCACCAACAACGAGAACCTGCCCGAAACGCACGCGCTGCTGAAGCGGCTGCGCCAGGAACTCGACGCCTATGCGCCGGGCAAGCTGTTCCTGGCCGAGGCCAACCAGTGGCCGGAGGACGTCTCCGCCTATTTCGGCGACGGCGACGAATGCCACATGTGCTACCACTTCCCGCTGATGCCGCGCATCTACATGGCGATCGCGCAGGAAGACCGGCATCCGATCACCGACATCATGCGCCAGACCCCGGACGCTCCGGCCAACTGCCAGTGGGCGCTGTTCCTGCGCAACCACGACGAGCTGACCCTGGAGATGGTGACGGATTCGGAGCGCGATTACCTGTGGTCGACCTACGCCGTCGATCCGCGGGCGCGCATCAATGTCGGCATCCGCCGCCGCCTGACGCCGCTGATGGAGGGCGACCGGCGCAAGGTCGAGCTAATGAAGTCGCTGCTGATGTCGTTTCCCGGCACGCCGATCATCTACTACGGCGACGAGATCGGCATGGGCGACAACATCTACCTGGGCGACCGCGACAGCGTGCGCACGCCCATGCAATGGACGCCGGACCGCAACGGCGGCTTCTCGCAAGGCAATCCCGCGCAGCTCTACCTGCCGGCGATCATGGACCCGCTCTACGGCTACCAGGTGGTGAACGTCGAGGCGCAGTCGCGCTCCATCGCCTCGTTCCTGAACTGGAACAAACGGCTGATCAACGTGCGCAAGTCGAGCCGGTGCTTCGGGCGCGGCACTCTCACTTTCCTGCGGCCGGACAATCGCGCCGTTCTGGCCTATCTGCGGCAGGACGGCGAGGAGACGATCCTGTGCGTGGCCAACCTTTCCCACGCCGCGCAATCGGCCGAGATCGACCTCTCCGCCTTCACCGGCCGCATTCCGCTGGAAATGCTGGGGCGCACCTGGTTCGCCCCCATCGGCGCGGCGCCGTTCCACGTCACCCTGGCGCCCTACGGTTTCTTCTGGTTCCAGCTCTGCACCGAGCAGCCGCTGTCCTACAAGCCACTGCCGCTGCGGCCGGACTACCCGACCCTGGTATGGCCCTCCAAGTTCAACTCGCTGACCAACGCCCTGACCCGGCGCACCCTGGAGGGCGAGGCGCTGCCCGGCTTCCTGCGGGCGCAGCGCTGGTTCGCCGACAAATCGGCGCGATCCCTCACCGTGACGCTGAAAAGCGCCGTGGTGCTGAGCGAGACCGAGCCGGAGACCGCGCTGCTGGTCGTCGACAGCAAATCCTCGCGCCAGGCGGGACGCTATTTGCTGCCGGTGATCACGTCCTGGGGCCGGCCCGAGGGCGCCGTCCTGGCCGACGTCGTGGCGGCGATCCGGCGCGGGCCGCGCGAGGGCGCGCTGCTGCAGGCCGTCAGCCATCTCGAGTTCGTGCGGCCGATCCTGAGCCATCTTCACGCGTCCCATGCCGGCGGCGCGGAAGGAACGAAGCTGATCTGCACTGCCTCCGAGGCCTTCGCCGCCGAGGCGCTGCCACCCATCGAGGCGGCGCGCGGCGTCGGCGTCGAACAGACCAACTCCTCGATCATTGTCGACGACCGCTTCGTGCTGAAAATCTATCGCCAGTTGACGCCCGGCCTCAACCCGGAGATCGAGATCGGCCGGCACCTGGCGCGGCAGCGCTACGCCAATACGCCCGAGTTCCTGGGCGCAGTCGAACTCGAGATCGACCGCGAGAAACATGCCATCGCCGTGCTGCACCGTTTCGTGCGCAATCAGGGCGACGGCTGGGCGCAGACCGCCGCCTATCTCGACCGCTTCTTCGAGGAGCAGCGCCTGCTGCCCGGCGACACGCCGCTTGCCAAGGACGCGCATGCGGTCTACCTGGCGCGCATGCAGGAAACCGGCACCAGGCTGGCGCAGTTGCACGCCGCCCTGGCAACCGCCGATGGCGATCCCGCCTTCGAGCCGCAGCCGATGACCAAAGCCGACCTGACCGCGGAAAACAAGGCGCTGCTCGGCAAGGCCGAAACCCTGCTGGGCGAACTCGAGCGCCTGCAGGCCAATGCGCCGGAGAAGGCGCGGGCGCCGCTCGCCGCCTTGCTGACGCGGCGCAAGGAGGTTCTGACCCGATTGAAGCGGCAACTACCGCAGGAGCCGCTGCCTTTCCTGACGCGCCTGCATGGCGACTTCCATCTCGGGCAGATCATGATCGTGCGCGGCGACGTCCATATCCTCGATTTCGAGGGCGAACCGCGGCGCAGCATGGAAGAGCGACGCCGGCCGGGCATCGCCCTGCGCGACCTGGCGGGCATGCTGCGCTCGCTCGACTATGCGGGGCTGGCCGCCATCGAGCGCCTGTCCCTGACCCTGCCCGATGCGGTGGCGTCCAGCATCGTCATGGGCGAGGAGTGGCGGCAATCCGCCGGCGCTGCTTTCATCGATGCCTACCATGCCGGCATCAAGGATCTGGCCATCGCGCCGCCGCGCGCGGTCCTGGATTCCTGGCTCGCCGCCCTGCAGGCCGACAAGGTTCTCTACGAGATCGGCTATGAAGTGGCGAACCGGCCGAGCTGGCTGCACATCCCGCTGATCGGCTTCTGGAAACTGCTGTTCGACGACGAGGCGTTGCCGGCATGAGCGTCCTTCCGCCTCTGGCGCGGGCGGTCGTGGAAGGCCGCGCCAGCGATCCCTTCGCCTATCTCGGCATGCATCGCGAGAATGGCAAACCGGTGGTGCGCGCCTTCCTGCCCGAAGCGCGCAAGGTCTCGGTGCTGCAGCGGGACCTGGCGGTCGAGTTGCCCCGCCTGGACGAGAGCGGTCTTTTCGCCGGCGCCATCCCGTCCAGCAACGGCTCCTATCGCCTGCGCGCCGAATATGCCGGCGGCGTCGCCGAGTTCGACGACCCCTATCGCTTTCCCCCGCTGCTCTCGGACTACGACCTGCACCTGCTGGCGGAGGGACGGCACCTGGAGCTTTACCGCAAGCTCGGCGCCCATCCGCGCCGTCTCGACGGCGTCGATGGCGTCTCCTTCATCCTCTATGCGCCCAATGCCCAGCGCGTCTCCGTCGTCGGCGACTTCAATTTCTGGGATGGCCGCCGGCACCAGATGCGGGTGCGCGGCTCGGGCTTCTGGGAGATTTTCATTCCCGGCGTCAAAACCGGCGACAACTACAAATACGAGCTGCGCGGCCATGATGGCATCGTGCAGCCGCTGAAGGCGGATCCGCTGGCCTTTGCCGCCCGCCTGCGGCCGGACACGGCCTCGGTGGTGTTCGACCTCGCCTCGCTGCCGCCGATAACGCCGGCCCCGGCGGGCATCAACGACCGCGACCGGCCGATCTCGATCTACGAGGTCCATCTCGGCTCCTGGCGACGGCGCGGCGAGGAAGACAATCGCTGGCTGACCTATCGCGAACTGGCCGCCGAACTGCCCGCCTATGTTTCCGACATGGGCTTCACCCATGTCGAGTTCCTGCCGGTGATGGAACACCCGTTCGACGGTTCCTGGGGCTACCAGCCGACCGGGTTGTTCGCTCCCACGTCGCGCTTCGGCCCGCCGCAGGATTTCCTGCACCTGGTCGATGCCTGCCACCGCGCTGGGGTGGGCGTCATTCTCGACTGGGTGCCGGGCCACTTTCCCGACGATCCGCACGGCCTGGCGCGGTTCAGCGGCCATGCGGTCTACGAGCACGAGGACCCGCGCCAGGGCCGGCACCTGGACTGGGGCACGCTGATCTACAATTACGGCCGCACCGAGGTCGCCAATTTCCTGATCGCCAATGCCCTCTTCTGGCTCGACGTCTATGGCGTCGACGGACTGCGCGTCGATGCCGTGGCTTCCATGCTCTATCTCGACTACTCGCGTCCCGAGGGCGGCTGGGTGCCCAATCGCCATGGCGGCCGCGAGAACCTGGAGGCGATCGATCTCCTGCAGCGCACCAATCGCGAGGTGTTCGGCCGTTTCCCGCGCGCCACCACCATCGCCGAGGAATCGACGGCCTGGCCCGGCGTGTCGCGGCCGGTCGAATATGGCGGCCTGGGCTTCGGCTACAAGTGGAACATGGGCTGGATGCATGACACGCTGCAATACATGAAACGCGAGCCGGTCCATCGCCGCTACCATCACGACGAGATCCGCTTCGGCCTGCACTACGCTTTCTCGGAGAATTTCGTGCTGCCGCTGTCGCATGACGAGGTGGTGCACGGCAAGGCGTCGATCCTGGGCCGCATGCCGGGCGACGAGTGGCAGCGCTTCGCCAATCTGCGCCTCTATTACGCGCTGATGTTCGGCCATCCCGGCAAGAAGCTGCTGTTCATGGGCAACGAACTGGCGCAGCAGGCGGAATGGAACCACGACGCCGATCTCGACTGGTACGGGCTCGGCGATCCTCTCAAGAAAGGGATCAAGGTCCTGATCCGCGACCTCAACCGGCTCTATCGCGAGCTGCCGGCCCTGCATAGCAAGGATTGCGATGCCGCGGGATTCCAGTGGCTGGTGGGCGACGATGCCGAGCGCAGCGTCTTCGTCTGGCTGCGCCGCGGCGAGGCTGACGAACTGTGCCTGGTGGCGTTCAACATGACGCCGCAGGTCCGCCGCGCTTATCGCGTCGAGGTGCCGCGCGGCGGCCGCTGGCGCGAGGCGCTGAACACCGATTCCCGCTTCTATGGCGGCAGCGACGTCGGCAATGGCGGCGGCATGGCAACCAGCGAGCGGGACGGAAAGCATGTGCTGGAAGTCGATCTGCCGCCGCTGGCCGGGCTGTTTCTGGTGCCCATGACATGAACCAGCGCATCGAACCGGGTCTTCCGGATCGGCTCGGCGCCACCTGGGACGGACGCGGCGTGAACTTCGCGCTGTTCTCCGCCCACGCCGAGAAGGTCGAGCTCTGCCTGTTCGATACTCGCACCCAGCGCGAACGCGAGCGCATCGTCCTGCCCGAACGCACCGACGACGTGTTCCACGGCTATTTTCCCGACATTTCGCCGGGCCAGCTCTACGGCTATCGCGTCTATGGCCCCTATCAGCCAATGCAGGGCCATCGCTTCAACCACCACAAGCTGCTGCTCGATCCCTATGCCAAGGCGATCGCCGGCTCGCTGATGTGGAGCGATGCGCATTTCGGCTATCGCGTCGGCTCAGCGCGGGCCGACCTGTCGTTCGACCGGCGCGACAACGGCCGCGGCGCCCTGAAGGGCGTGGTGGTGGACGACGCCTTCACCTGGGGCAACGACCGCCCGCCCCGCATTCCCTGGGCCGACACCTTCATCTGCGAGGCGCATGTCAAGGGCTTCACCCAGCGGCGCGACGACGTGCCGCCGCAATGGCGCGGCCTGTTCCGCGCGCTGGCGGCGCCGGCGGTGATCGCCCATCTGAAGAAGCTGGGCGTGTCGGCGATCGAACTGCTGCCGATCCATGCCTTCGTCGACGACCGCTATCTGGTGCAGAAGGGGCTGCGCAACTACTGGGGCTACAATTCCATCGGCTTCTTCGCCCCCGACCGCCGCTATGGCGGTCCCGACGCGCTGGCGCCGCTGAAATCCACCGTGGCGCGGCTGCACGACGCCGGCATCGAGGTCATCCTCGACGTGGTCTACAACCACACTGCCGAGGGCAACCATCTGGGCCCCACCCTCTCGTTCCGTGGCATCGACAACGCCTCCTATTACTGGCTGCGCGCCGACGACCAGCGCTACTACGAGGACTTCACCGGCTGCGGCAATTCATTGAACCTGACCCATCCGCACGTGCTGCAGATGGTGATGGATTCGCTGCGCTACTGGGTCGAACAATGCCACATCGACGGTTTCCGGTTCGACCTGGCGACGACCTTGGGCCGCGGCCCGCACGGCTTCGACCGGCAGGCCGGCTTCTTCGCCGCCATCCACCAGGACCCCACCCTCTCGCATGTGAAGCTGATCGCCGAACCCTGGGACCTGGGCCTGGACGGCTACCAGGTCGGCAATTTCCCCAAGGGCTGGTCGGAATGGAACGACACGTTCCGCCAGACCTTGCGCCGGTTCTGGCGCGGCGATGAGGGGCTGATCGGCACGCTGGCCGGCAAGATGGCGGGCTCGGCCGAAATCTTCGCCCACCATGGCCGTGGTCCGCGCGCCAGCCTCAACCACATCACCGTGCATGACGGCTTCACCATGGCCGATCTGGTGAGCTACGAGAACAAGCACAACGAGGCCAACGGCGAGGACAATCGCGACGGCTCCGATCACAACGACAGCTTCAATTGCGGCGTCGAAGGCCCGACCCACAGTCCACGCATCATCGAGCGCCGCCGCGACATGCGGCGCTGCTTGCTGTCGTGCCTGATGCTGGCGCAGGGCGTGCCGCTGATGCTGGCGGGCGACGAGGTCGGCAACAGCCAGGACGGCAACAACAACGCCTATTGCCAGGACAACGAGATCGGCTGGATCGACTGGAGCGGCCTGGGCGGGCCGGACGACCTGACCGCCGCCATCGGCGAGCTCGCTCGCCTGCGCCAGGCCTATCCGCAACTGGCCGCGCAACGCTGGCTCGACAAGGCGCCACCGGGCGAACCGCACGCCATCCAGTGGTGGCGCCCGGACGGATCGGAAATGCACGACGGCGACTGGCATTTCGAGGCGGCGCGCTTCCTCGCCTGGACCGTGGCGCCGCTCGAAGCGGGACACCCGCCGATCCTGCTGGCGCTGAACGCGGGCGAGGAGCCGATCGAGATGACCCTGCCGCGCTGGCACGACCAGCACCCGTCCTGGCACCTGGAATTCGCCACCTTCGAGTCGACCGTGACCACAGGGCGGGTCTATGAGAGCGACGCAAGGTTCGTCCTGCCGCCATTCTCGGTGGTGGCGTTTGGCGGCACCGCATGAGATCGCAATTCGGGCCGCTGCCGCTGCCCGAAGGCGGTACGCGCTTCCATCTCTGGGCCCCAGCCGCCGGCACTGTCGACTTGATACTCGATGCGCAGGCCCTGCCGATGTCGACCGGCAGCGAAGGCTGGTTCAGCCTCGACACTGACGCCGCTTTCGGCGCCCGGTACCGCTTCCGCATCGACGGCGGAACTCTGGTGCCCGATCCCGCTTCGCATTTCCAGCCGCAGGATGTGCACGGCCCTTCCGAGCTGATCGACCATCGCCATGCCTGGCAGGCGCAAGACTGGCGCGGCCGGCCCTGGCATGAAGCGGTGATCTGCGAGCTGCATGTCGGGGCTTTCAGTGCGGAGGGAACCTATCGCGGCGCCATTGCCCATCTCGACCATCTGGTCGACACCGGCATCACCGCCATCGAACTGATGCCACTGGCCGATTTTCCCGGCCGCCGCAACTGGGGTTACGACGGCGTGCTGCCGTTCGCGCCCGACAGCGCCTATGGCCGGCCCGAGGACCTGAAGGCGCTGGTCGATGCCGCGCACCGGCGCGGGCTGATGGTGCTGCTCGACGTGGTCTACAACCACTTCGGGCCGGATGGAAATTATCTCGGCCTTTACGCGCCGCAGTTCTTCAGTAGCGAATTCCCCACGCCCTGGGGCGCCGGCATCGATTATCGCCAGGGTCCGGTGCGCGACTTCGCCGTGCAGAACGCGCTGCACTGGCTGCAGACCTATCGCTTCGACGGGCTGCGGCTGGATGCGGTGCACGCTATCCGTGCCCGGGCCGAACCGTCGATCCTCGAAGAGATCGCGGCCGCCGCGGCCGATCTGGCGCGGCGCGAAGACCGGCACATCCACCTGGTGCTGGAGAACGACGACAACGCCGCCACCCTCCTGCAGCCCCAGGGGTCATACCGGGCACAGTGGAACGACGACTACCATCACGCCTGGCACGTGCTGCTGACCGGTGAAACCGACGGCTATTACCAGGACTACGCCGAGCCGCTGCCGCGGCTGCGCCGGGCACTGGGCGAGGGCTTCGTCTATCAGGGCGAAGCCTCGCCGCATCGCCACGGCGCCCGTCGCGGCCAACCGAGCCGGGACCTGCCGCCGACCGCTTTCGTGAACTTCCTGCAGAACCACGACCAGATCGGCAACCGTCCCCATGGCGACCGGCTGGAGACGCTGGCGCCCATAGCCGGCATCGAGGCGGCGCTGGCCGTCACCCTGCTGGCCCCTTTCATTCCACTGCTGTTCATGGGCGAGGAATGGGGCTGCGATCAGGGCTTCCCGTTTTTCTGCGATTTCACCGGCGATCTCGCCCGGGCGGTCGAGGACGGCCGGCGCGCCGAATTCGCCGCGCAGTACCGCCGCAACAAGGGCGATGAGCCGCCCAGCGCACTGGCGCCGGCGACTTTGGAGAACGCAAGGCTCGACTGGTCGCGGCTGTCGGAAGCCGCCGCCCAACGCCGCCTGGAACTGGTGCGCACGCTGCTGCGCCTGCGGCGGGAACACGTGATGCCTTTGCTGGCGCCGGGTCTGGCTATCAACGCCACGACCCTCGCCTTGCCACTGCCCTTGCTTGGCATCGACTGGCATGTCGCGGACCGGGCGCGGCTTTCGTTGCGCGCCAACCTGTCCGGCAAAGCGATGCGCGGAAACTTTCACGACGGCGCCGGATCGCTGCTCTGGGGTCGGCTCGAGGGCGACGGTTTCCTGCCCTGGCAGGTCATCTGGCGGCTGGACCGGCAATGAGCGGCGCGCCGCTGGCCACCTACCGGCTGCAGCTGCGCCAGGAGTTCGACTTCGCCGCCGCCGCGGCCATCCTGCCCTATCTGCGGCGGCTGGGAATCAGCCACCTCTATCTTTCGCCCATCACCGCCGCGCGCGCCGGCAGCACGCACGGCTACGATGTCATCGACTACAACGTCATCAATCCGGAACTGGGCGGCGAGGACGGGTTTGTCCGGCTGAGCGATGCCGCCCGCGCCAACGGGCTTGGCATCATCGTCGATTTCGTACCCAACCACATGGCGGCATCGACCGAGAATCCATGGTGGTTCGACGTGCTGCGCCACGGCCGGCACTCGCGCTACGCCACCTATTTCGACATCGACTGGCGCCACTTCGAGGGGTTCCGCCATCCCGCCGTTACCCTGCCACTGCTGGACCATCCCGTCGAGGAGGCATTGGCCGGGATCGTGATCGGGGACGGGTATCTGGTGTGTTCGGGGGTGACACTGCCTTTGGCCGAGGACACGCGACCCGGGCCTGCGGCTGACGTCCTGACGCAGCAGCACTACCGGCTCATTCCCTGGCAACAGGCGGGGCAGGAGATCAACTACCGCCGCTTCTTCGACATCAACGATCTGGTCGGCATGAACGCCGACAACGCGTTCGATGACATGCACCGGCTGGTGGCGCGCCTGGCGCGGGCGGGACGCATCGACGGGCTGCGGCTGGATCACGTCGACGGCCTGCGCGATCCGGCGGCCTATTGCGCCCGCCTTCGCCACCTGCTGCAGGAGAACGGCCTGCGCGAACCCTATCTCATCGTGGAAAAAATACTCGAGGCAGAGGAGGAATTGCCGGCCTTTCCCGGCGTGCAGGGCACCACGGGCTATGAGGCGCTGAACCTGCTAACCCGCCTGTTCCTCGACCCGAACGGGCTTGAGATTCTGGATCGATTGTGGCGCGACACCTGTAATGGCTGCGACGATGCCCGGCTGCGCCAGACCGCCAAACGTCAGGTTCTGCAGGAGCTGTTCCCCGGCGGGCTCGACCACCTAGCTGCCATGCTGCAGGCGATGGACGGCAGCTTTCCGCCCACCGAGTTGCGGGCGGCGCTGATCGAGTATCTGGTGCGCCTGCCGGTCTATCGCACCTATGTCGATGGGCATGGCGCCACCGCCGCCGACCAGCGGGTGATCGAGGCCGCGGCCGGCCACGATGCCGCCTCCATCTTCCTGCGCCAGGCGCTGACGACGCCATCGGAGTTCACGGCCCGCCTGCAGCAATTCTCCGGCCCGGTGATGGCGAAGTCGGTCGAGGACACGCTGTTCTACCGCAATGTCCGCCTGCTGGCGCTGAACGAGGTCGGCGGCGGCCCCGAGCTGCCGCCCTTGCCGGCTTCCGCGTTCCACGCGGCGATGCGCCGACGCCAGGCGCGCCAGCCGCATGGCCTGACCGCGACCGCCACGCACGATACCAAGCGCGGCGAGGATGCGCGCCTGCGCATCGCGGCCCTGAGCCTCATGGGCGAGGACTGGCGCGCCGCCTGTTCGCGCTTTCCTACCGATCCGGCGCTCAGCCCGACGCATCTCTACATGCTCTATCAGTCGCTGCTGGGCACCTGGCCGTTCGACGGGTTGTCCGAAGGTTTCGCCGCACGGGTGAGGGAATTCGCCATCAAGGCGCTGCGCGAAGGCAAGGAACGGTCGCGCTGGACCGCGCCGGATCTGGTCTATGAAGAGGCGCTGACCGGCTTCATCGACCGTCTACTGCTGCTCGAGGACGGCGCATGGTTCCGCCGCGACTTCGCGCTGATCGCCGAGCGCGCCGCGCGCCTGGGCGCGGCCTGCAGCCTGGCGCAAATCGCCCTGAAAACAACGCTCCCCGGAGTGCCCGATTTCTATCAGGGCAGCGAGGGCTGGGACCTGTCCTTCGTCGATCCCGACAATCGCCGGCCGGTCGACTATGCCTGGCGGGATGCCTGCCTGGGCCTTCCGGACGACTGGACCGTCCTATGCGGCGACTGGCGCAGCGGCGCGATCAAACTGAAGCTGACGCAATTCCTGCTCCGGTTGCGCCACGAGGAGCGGACGCTGTTTGAGAGCGGCGAGTACGTCCCCCTCCCCGCCAGCGGACCGGATGCCGACCGGATCGTCGCGTTTGCCTGGCGGCGGGCCGACCGCGTTCTGACGGTTGCCGTCTGCACGTCGCCGCAAGGCGCCGAGGCCGGCGACTGGTTCGACTTCTCCGGCCTGGAATTCGACCTCCCGCCGCCCTATCGCGCCGCCGACCGGGCGCTGCTCCGGTTCGGCGTCCTGCCGATCGCCATTTTCGCCAGCCATTGAACAGCTATGTCGCGGCGCATTGCGTGAGCCAGAAAACGCCGAAAAAGGCGAACACGGTCGAGGCCAGCGCGGCAAGGAGGCCGATCTCCGTAATCCGTTTCACGAAACGCTCCGGGCGGTCCAGCCCGGCCGCGCCGGCGCGCCCCCAGTTTTTCCGCACGAGAATGAAAAAGAGGACCAGAGCCGCCACATGGGCGGCGAATATCGCGACGACGACCGTCCGCTGCAGCGAAACGGTCTGCAGGATCGTCACCGCCTGCCAGTCGAGCTTGCAGCCGATCGCGTTGACGCCGTAGAGCACGGCCAGCCCCGTCAGCCAGATCGTGAATCCGGCCGCGATCAGCAGGACGTAACGGTCCCGGTCCCGCCCGATCACGGCGATCCCCCGGCAAGCTCGATCAGCAGCATCACATAGACCAGCGCCGCAACCCCGGCCCCAGCGGTGTAGGCGTGCCACGGCGCGCCGATCCTCAGGTCGAGATTTCTGGTCGCCGAAACGAACCCCCCAGCGATCCGGTATACCGCATAGAGGCCGAAGAGGACGCCGATCACGCTTTGCACCGCCGCGTAAACCAGCACGACGAACACGACCGCCGACAGGGCATGCGAGGTGCGGTCGGCGCCCAGAGACAGCGCGGCGAACATGAAGAGTATGGCCGCCGCGCCGTGCGCGCCCGCGCACAGCACCGGCCACAACATCCCGCCCGACCCGGCGACGCCGACCGAGCGATGCCCGGCGATCCACGCCAGCGCCAGAACGGCTACCGGCGCGGTCAGGAAAACGAAAGAGAGCTGCGGCACCGTCGGCGGCGGCCAGTTCGGCGCCGAGACCCAGAGGAACAAGCCGCCGAACAGCAGCGATCCGAAGAAAGTGGCATTGGCGATCAGGGTGAACTTCATCGCCCTCAGGGAGGGCGGCGCGGCAGATTCGATGTGGACCGGCGCGGCCTCGCCATGGCCGACGGCAAGGGGCCCCATGTCCCGCCGGAAGCCGCTCTCCCTGGTCCATAGCAGGAACAGGACCACGACGGCGACCACCGCCAGCGGCAGCGCCCAGTATGCCTTGGCGAGCATGGCGACGAAGAAGGCCGTGGTCGCCATCGCCGTGAGCAATGGCAGGTAGGTCTGTCGCGGCAGCACGATGATCTGTTCGATCCGTCCGCTCAGCGTCTCGACGCCGAGCGTTTCCATCCAGCCGTTGCGGACGAAGCCCAGATAGCCCCGGCCGGCGGCGAGGTGGTTGCCGATGGCTGACGCATCGACATCGTCGGCACGGCGGTCGACATGCGGCAGCGAGGCGAAATTGTAGCTCTGAGCCGGCGTCGGCATCGCCCATTCCAGGGTCGGCGCCCGCCAGGGATCGCGGCGATAGGCGCGGCCGAACCGGCGCAGGATCATGAAATCGATCGCCACCAGCCCCAGCCCGATCGCCATGACGAAGGCCCCGACCGACGACACCAGATTGAGCGTTTCCCAGCCCGCTTCCGGCGGATAGGCGTAGACCCGCCGCGGCATGCCCAGCAGCCCGGTGAGATGCATCGGCAGGAAGGCGAGGTTGAAGCCGGCGAAGGTGAGCCAGAAGGCGGCCGCCGAAAGCCCCCGGACCGGCAGGCGGCCGGTGGCGTGCGGGAACCAGTAATAGGCGGCGGCGATCATCGGAAAGACGAAGCCGCCGATCAGCACGTAGTGCAGATGCGCGACCACGAAATGCGTATCGTGGGCCTGCAGATCGAACGGCACCATGGCGAGCATGACCCCGGTCAGTCCGCCCAGCACGAAGATGAAGAAGAAGCCGAAGACATAGAGCATCGGGATCGACAGGCGCGGCCTGCCATGCGACAGCGTGGCTAGCCAGGCGAAGATCTGGATCGCCGTGGGCACGGCGACCAGCGCGCTGGCGGCCGAGAAGAAGCCCAGCGACAGGTGGGGAATGCCCACCGTGTACATGTGGTGCACCCAGAGCCCGAAGGACAGGAAGGCGAGCGCGATCACCGCCGCCACCACGGCCCGGTAGCCGACCAGCGGCCGGCCGGCGAATACCGGCACGATGGTCGAGATGACGCCGGCGGCCGGCAGGAAGATGATGTAGACCTCGGGATGGCCGAACAGCCAGAACAGATGCTGCCACAGCAGCGGATCGCCGCCGCGCGCCGGATCGAAGAAAGGCAGGCCGAAGGCGCGCTCGACCTCGAGCAGGATCGATCCCAGGATCAGCGGCGGGAAGCCGACCAGCATCATCGCGCCTACCACCAGCATGTACCACGCCAGGATCGGCATGCGGTCGAGGGACATGCCTGGCGCCCGCACCTTGAGCACGGTGACGAGAATCTCGATCGCAGCCGTCATCGCCGAAATCTCGACCAGGGTGACGCCCAGCAGCCAGACATCGGCGTTGATGCCCGGCGAATGCGCGCTGGACGACAGCGGCGTGTACATGAACCAGCCGGCATCGGGCGCCAGCCCGGCCAGCATGGCGACAATCAGCATGGTGCCGCCGAAGACGTAGCACCAGAACCCGTATGCGGTGAGACGCGGGAACGCCATGTCCCGGGCGCCGAGCATCTTGGGCAGCACGTAGATCGCCATGCCCTCCAGCATCGGGATGGCGAACAGGAACATCATGATGGTGCCGTGCATGGTGAAGATCTGCGCGTACTGGTCGGCATCCATGAACGGGCTGGCCGCACTGGCAAGCTGGGTGCGGATCAGCATCGCCAGCAGACCGCCGATGGCGAAGAACACCATGGCCGCAATCACGAAGCGGCGGCCGAGGGCGGTGTGGTTGACGGCCGAAAAGGCGCCCAGGCCCGGCGGCGCGCTCCAGATGGCGCGCAACGCCTTGTGAAGCGCCAGGGCCCGCGACGGATGCTCGGCCGGCCCGGTCATGGCGTTTCCCCGCCATCGCGCCGTTCCGGCGCCATCCGCATGACGGCGATGTAGTCGTCCGGGTCATGCGCGTGCACGACGAAGGTCATGGCGGCGTGCCCGCGCCCGCAATATTCGGCGCAGACGCCGCCGAACACGCCCTTGTGGTTGGCGAACAGCCGGATCGTGGTGGTGTGGCCGGGGATGGCGTCGATCTTGCCGCCCAGGCGGGGGATCCAGAAGCCGTGGACGACGTCGGCGCTGGTGACATGGATGTCCACCGGCCGGCCGGCGGGGATATGCAGCACGCCCGCACTCGGCGCGACCTCGGGAAGATCGACATAGGAGAACTCCCAGATCCATTGCCGTCCCAGCGCGTCGATGCGCATCGGCGTGGTTTCTCCTGCGTTGCCCAGCAACGCCTCGCCCTGGACGAAAGAGTAGAGGACGAGAACGGTCAGCAGCGGCAGCGGCAGCACCAGCCCGCCCAGGACGATCCACCGCCGCGCCGGAACGCTGCTGCCGAAGCCGGGCCGCAGCAGGGTGAGCAGAAACAGGGTCATGACCAGCGCCAGCAATACGACGCTGGCGATCAGCATCACCCACCACAGCAGGGCGATCGCTTCGGCGGCGGGGCCGGCGGGGTCGAGCGCCGACAGGTTGCCGGAACAGGCGGCGGCCAGGCCGGCGAGCGGCAATACCGCGCCGACCCGGAACCATTGCGCGGAGCGGGCCGTTCGGGCTGCGAAGGAGACCCGATGACGGATCGGCAGGAAAAATCGCATCCCCCGACCGCAGAAGCGGTCGAGGCGATGGATGTCAGCTCCGCCGTCGCCGTGGCGGGCCATCCCCTGCACGCCATGAGCGTGCACTTCCCCATCGCGCTCGCCATAGCGACCCTGGGATGCGACGTGTTCTACTGGTGGTCGGCCGATCCGTTCTGGATCCGGGCGGGACTGTGGGCAGCCGGATTCGCGTTCGGCACCGGGGTGGTCGCCGGCCTGTTCGGCACGGCCGAGCTGCTCCTGGTGCGCGGCATCCGCAGCCGGGTGGCGAGCTGGGCCCATGGCGTCGCCGCCATGGCGCTGCTCTCGGTGCTGGGCGCCAACTGGGGCCTGCGCCTGGCCGAGGATGACGCCGTCCTGCCGCATGGATTGCTGCTGTCGGTGCTGGCCACGGCGCTGACCGGCCTGGCCGGATGGCATGGTGGAAAGCTGATTTTCCATCACGGCGTCGGCCTCATGGTGTCATCGAAGGATTAACCGCTCGACGGCGCGGCGCAGCCCGCCGGGTTCGCCCAGCATGTCCGGCAGCAGCAGCGGCTGCAGATGCGGCTTCGACAGCACGAGATAGAGGATGCCGCCGATCAGCAGCAGGCCCAGCGCCAGGAAGATCGTCATGCGCAACGGCGGATAATGGCGCCCGCGCCGGGGAATGCGGATGATCGCCAGCCCGACCATGGTGTGGACCAGCACCAGCGCCCCCACCAGCGCCAGCTTGAGGGAGAACCAGGGCATGAAGACGTCGCGCAGGAACACCAGCGCGATGCCGCTGGCGATCGCGCCGAAAGCCGCCGGCGACACCACGACCGTGTAGGCGAAGCGCATCATCGCCTCCAACTGGACCGGCCCTCCCGGTCCCGCCGCGCGCGCCCGCTGCAGTCCCAGCAGCGGCAGGCCCAGGATGCCGCCGGCCCACAGGCAGACAGCGGCGATGTGGACCACCTTCAGGAAAGCGATCACGATGCATTCCCCGGGCCGGAGACCCTTTGCAGCAGGGCCATCGCCTTGTGCAGCGCGCCGATCACATAGGGGCCTGCCGCCGGCACCCACATCAGCAGCCCGGCCAGTTGCTGATCCTGCAGCGGCGACAGGCCGTAGGCATGCGTGGTGCCGAAATGGACCGCGAACAGCGGTTCGCGGGAGAAGGTGAACAGCGCTCCCAGCAGCCCCATGTGCAGGAAAGTCCCAACCAGCGTCGCCAGTCCCGCCGCGGCATGATGCCGGGCGCCGAGCACTTCCCGCCACATCCAATAGCCGCTGCCCAGAAGCGACAATTCCATGGCCCAGTACGAAACGTCGCCGGACAGCGCCCAGGTATACGGCCCCGGCGCATGCCAGAGCCAGACCAGCGCGCCATGCACCGCGAACGGCACGAACAGCGGCAGCCGGGGAAGTAGCGATCCGTCAGGCCGTCCGCCCACCGCCAGCAGGGGCGCCGCGATCGCAATGATCAGGACATGGTGCAGGACACGGGCGGAGAACAGCGAGGTGGCCAGCGCGCATAGCGGGGAGACGAACGCTATGGCAAGCGCCAGGCATGCGCCCAGCCGGCACAGCCGCTCGGTCGCCGTGCGCGACCCGGCGTAGCCCAGCGCCCCCAGAACGACGAGCGCGCCCAGCACGAACGGGTCGAAATTCCAGGCCGACCACAATTCGTCAGGAGCGCGAGGAGGACCGCAATAAGGCTGGAAGTCGATGGCCACACCTTCGTCGAAGTCATTGGGTTGGAGAACCGGTCGGCGTCTCTTCCGACCGGGCCGGCCCGGCGCTCGCCGCTTTCACCACCCGGATGGGCACCGACTTGGCGGCCGGCACCTTGCTTCGTTCCGCATGCTGCCACAGCGGAATGAGCGCATTGCATTCGGGATAGTAGGCGGCGCAGCAGCCTGGCGGGATTTGATAGGGCACCACCCTGAAGCCGTCCATGCGGCGCACGACGCCGTCACTGGCCGCCGCCTCCAGCCCCACGACCTCGTCCTTGCCGATGCCCAGGCGACCCATGTCCTGCTGGTTCATCAGCACCACCATGCGCGTGCCTTCGATGCCGCGGAACCGGTCCTTGTAGCCATAAACCGTGGTGTTGAACTGATCGTTGCTGCGCAAGGTGATGAGCCGCAGGACGCCATCGTCCGTCCCGTCATGGAAGCTGGCGCAAAGCCCGCCGGGGATCTTGAAGTTCGCCCGGCCGGTCTCGGTCTCCCAGCGGCGCTCGCGGGCGGCCACCGGCTTGGCGAAGCCGCCGGGCTGGTGCAGCCTGTTATTGAAGTCGCCGAATATGTCGGGGTAAGTGCGTTCGATCGCCACCCGCACGGCATCGTAATTGTCCACCCACTCGTCCCACGGCACTTTGGGATTGAACGGCAGCGCTGCCTTGGCGATCGCCGCGATGATGGCCGGTTCCGACTTCAGGGCGGCGACGGCCGGCGCCGTCACACCGCGCGAGGCGTGGATGCAGGAGGTGCTGTCCTCTATCGTGACGGTCTGCAGCCCCGATTTCTGCTCGTCCCGCTCGATGCGCCCCAGGCAGGGCAGCAGGTAGGACACCTCGCCATGGAAGATATGGCTGCGATTGAGCTTGGTCGAGACGTGGACCGTCAGCCGCATCCGCGGCCAGGCGGCCTCCATCATGTCGCGCTCCGGCACGGCGCGCAGGAAGTTGCCGCCAAGGCCAACAAAGCCACGCACCCTGCCGTCGATGATCGCCTGGCACGCATCGACCGTCGTCAGCCCCTTGCGGCGCGGCGGCTCGAACGAATAGAGCGACGCCAGCCGGTCCAGCGGCACATGCTCGGGCTTCTCAGAAATGCCGACGGTGCGCTGGCCCTGGACGTTGGAATGGCCGCGAACCGGGCATATTCCGGCTCCCGGCCGGCCGATGTTGCCGCGCATGAGAAGAAGATTGACGAGCATCTGGATGGAATCGACGCCGCGCCGGTGCTGCGTCAGCCCCATGCCGTAGATGGCGATGACGGACCGGGCGCCGGCATACACCGATGCCGCCTGCTCGAGCTGGTCGCGGGTCAGGCCGGATTCGCGCTCTATGTCGGCCCACTCGACGCCGCGGATATAGGCTGCAAACTCGTCGAAGCCATGGGTATGGTCGCGCAGGAACGCCGTATCGAGGCAGCTTCCGCCGTCCCCCGCCGCAATCTCGTGCATGGCGAACAGGGCCTTGCACAGGCCGGCCAGCGCGGCGATGTCGCCGCCGGCCTTGACCTGGTAGTACAGGCCGCTGATCGGCGTCTCCTGCTGCGCGATCATCCGCATCGGGCGCTGCGGATTTATGAAGCGTTCCAGGCCGCGCTCGCGCAACGGATTGAACGAGACGATGGCCGCGCCGCGTTCGCTGGCCCTCTCAAGCTGGTGCAGCATGCGCGGACTGTTGGTGCCGACGTTCTGGCCGAAGAAGAACAGGGCGTCCGCCTGCTCGAAATCGTCGAGGCGGACGGTGCCGACGGGCGAACCGATGCTCTCCGGCAGCGCCACCGACGTCGATTCGTGGCACATGTTGGAACTGTCCGGCAGGTTGTTGTTGCCGTACAGCCGGGCCAGGAGCTGGTACATGTAGGAGGCTTCCAGCGAGGCCCGGCCCGAGGCGTAGAACACGACCTGTTCCGGATCGTCGCGCAGGCCGGCAAGCTCAGCCCCGATCTCGGCGAACGCCTGGTCCCATTCGACCGCCTCGTATCGGTCGGTCGAATGATTGAACCGCATCGGGTTGGTCAGCCGTCCCACCGCTTCGAGATCGTAGTCCGCCCACTGCCTGAGTTCGGCCATGGCATGGCGGGCGAAGAACTCGGGCGATGCGCGATGATCGGTCAGTTCCCAGAACGTGGCCTTGGCGCCGTTCTCGCAGAATTCCGCCGGATGCGAATCGGCCGGCTTGGCCCAGGCGCAGCTCACGCAGGCGAACCCCTCGGGCTTGTTCTGCCGGATCAGCGCCGGCGTTTTTCCAATCGGTACGCCGCTCTTGCGCGCGTGCCGGACCAGCGACCGGACCGAACCCCAACCCCCTGCAGGCCCACGATATGGTTCAATATTGATTTTTCGGGGCATCGATCAATCCAAAAAACCGCGGTTCCGCCTCAATCGTCCGCCAACGCATCGCAGTTCGTGGAGTTCCCGGGAAACCCGCCGGCGGACGGAAACAGGCGACCCTAGCCTGTTTGCTTCGCCGACCGTTGTCGATCCGCAATGCAATCGCCGCCGACGAGCGTCGGTCAAACCCGCTCCAGCGCCCACAGAAGCAGGAGCCTGTAGAGCCGTTCGCGGCTATCCGTTGCGCGATCGAGCTTCATGCGGGCGAGCGCGGCTGCGTGATCCTTGCGTCCGGCACCGGCAAACAGTGCCGAGATCAGCGCCGAAGTCACAGCGCCAAGCTTGCCCGTCGGCGTTGCAGTCCGCTCCTTCAGCAGCGAAAGCGCGGGCAACAATTGCCGCTCCACCTCGTTGAAATCGGCGCCAAAAGGAAAAGGCCCGCATTCGCCCAGGGCGCGCGCCTCGCGCAAGGCGGCCGAGACGGTCTTGGAAGTATTCCCATCAGGTCGCCGCGGCAGGCGATATCCCGCTTCTATCTTTCCCGCGTCGCGCGCCTGCTTGAGCAGGCTTTCTTGAAACTCGTCGTCGGCCACCGCCAGCATGGCGGCAATGCAGTCCCTGTCGCTGCCGCCGCGCAGATCGGCAATGCCGTACTCGGTGATGACGATGTCGCGCAAATGCCGGGGTATGGTCGCATGGCCGTAGCGCCACAGGATTCGCGACTGCCGGCGTCCCTTGGACACGCGGGTCGCATTGAGCGTGATGATCGAGCGCGCGCCATCGAGAGCGAACGCCTGGGCGACGAAATTGTACTGGCCGCCGACGCCGGAAACCACCTTTCCCCCGTCCAGCCCGTCCGAGACGACCTCGCCCAGAAGCGTCGCCATCATCGCGCTGTTGACGAAGCGGGCATCGACGCGATCGCGCCGCTTGGCGTCCTCGTCGCCGAACAGCTCGTTGATGTATGAGATGCCGCGCATCTGGAAGAGCTCGCGCCCCTCGTCCGGCAAATCCCGCAGGAACCGGTAGAAGGCGTCCGAACCGAGGAAGAAGCCCGCGTGCAGCAGCGCGCCGTCGGCGGCCCGCCGCTTCAGGATGCCGGCGCGGTACAGTTCCATGAAACCATCAACGAACATCTCGCTCGCTGCGTAAAGCCCATGGCGAAAAGGTTGGGTCTCCCGGCCTTCCGGGAGCTGGCCGCCGCACAGCCCGCGAAGCGTGCGGTCGAAAAGATCGGGGGCGCGGTGACGCATGATCAGCGCCGCTGCCAGCGCGTCGCCGAGCGATCCGATCCCGATCTGGATCGTGCCGCCATCTTTCACCAGCGACGCCGCATGGATGCCGATCGCATGGTCGGCCTCCGAGACCGGCTGCTTCGGCACGACGAAGAGTCCGGGATCGGCGCCATCGGTTTCGAGGACGTGATCGAACGCCGAAGCCGGCAGCGCGGCAGCGCCGCCCATGAAGGGCAGCTCGCGGCTGACCTCCGCGGCAAGGACGAACGGCGTGCCGCGCGCTCTCAGCACAGGCAGGATGTCGAGCGTAATGTCGGTGTTGCAGGAAAGACTGTAGGCCGTCTCGTCCTCCTGCTCCCGTTTCGCCACCAGCTGCGCTATGACGTTGACCCCCTTGTCGATCAGCATGCCCGCGACATGGGTGTAATTCATCGAGATGTAGTGCTGCTGCATGGCGGGCACACCGAGCCATTGGCCCGCGAGCAGGAAGAATTCGCTGACCCGTATGTTGGGAGGAAGCTCGTTCTTCCGCAGCGCCTCGACATAGGCGAGCCGTTCGTAGCGGCCGTAGAGACGCTCGGCGAAGGGTTCGACGAAGCGTCTTTCCAGCTCCGAGCCGGCGGCGGGCGGCTCCAAGGTCAGGGCGGTGAAGATCTGGAGCGAAATCGCGCTGTCCGCCGCCGCCCGGCGGTAGAGCGCATTTGCGATGCGATTGGCCTTGCCGAGGCCGAGAGGCAGGCCGAGCACCAGCTTGCCGTCGAGCGCCTCGACAATGCGCCCGGCGACCACATCAGCGTCGTCGTGGAGCTGCGGCCGGCCCATGCCTAGCTTGCCGCGCGCAGCTTTTCCCACCCCTCATCGGGTGCGAAACGCGGTCCGTGTTGCTCGCTCAGGCGCGTCAGGGCGGCGATCACATCGTCGACGCCGCGACTGCGGGCATAGTGAAGCGGCCCGCCGCGGAACGGCGCGAAGCCGGTGGCGAAGATCATGGCCGCATCCACCGTGTCGGCGTCTTCGGTCACCCCTTCACGCAGCAGGCGAACGCAGGTGTTCAGCATCGGCAGGACCAGCCTGTCCGCCATTCCCGGCGGCGGTTCCGCGGCGGCGGATTTCCTCGGCTCGCCCTTGTCGTCGTAATCGTAGAGCCCCTTGCCGGTCTTGCGGCCCAGCTCGCCCTTTTCGACCTTTTGCTTCAGCCAGGCGGGCATCTCCGGCACTTCGTCCGGGAAAGCCTGGCGAAGGCTGTTCGCCACCTCGAGCCCGATATCGAGGCCGACCCGATCCGCCAGTTCGATCGGCCCCATCGGCATGCCGAAATCCTCCGCGGCGCGGTCGACGGTTTCCTTCTTCACCCCCTCGCCGAGCAGCAGGAATGCCTCGACCAGATAGGGCGTCAACGCCCGGTTGACCAGAAACCCCGGGGAATCCCTGACTGGCGCGGGAAGGCGGCCAATGTCGCCGCAGAAGTTTCGGGCGCGGCGCAGGGTTTCCGCCTCCGCCTGGTCGTGCGCCACGACCTCGACCAGTTCCATCCTGGTCACGGGATTGAAGAAGTGGATGCCCACGAACCGCTCCGGATGCGGCAGTCCCTGCCGCAGCGCCTCCAGAGAAAGGCTGGACGTATTGGTCGCCAGGATGGCATCCGGTTTCATCCGCGGCGCGATGTCGGCGAAGATCCTGCGCTTGGCCTCCGGTTTCTCGGCGATCGCCTCGATCACCAGGTCGGCCTTTGCGACGGCATCGCCGGCGAAATCGGGCATCAGGCGATCAAGCGCGTCGCGCCGCTCGATCCTGGAATGCAGCTTGCGCTCATGGAATTTCCGGGCGATGCCGACAGCCTTTCCCAACGCCTTGCGGTCGAGATCGGCCAGCGAGACCCGCAAGCCTTGCGCCGCGCACCAGGCCGCGATCTCCGCGCCCATGGCGCCGGCCCCGATCACATGCACATGGCCGACGCCGCTGTCGCCCTTGCCCAGCGCCCGCAGCCCCTCGCGCAGGAAGAAGACGCGGATCAGGTTCTGCGCCGTCTCCCCGGCCAGCAGTTCGGCGAAGCTTCTCACTTCGGCCGCCTGCATCGTCCGCCGGTCGGCGCCGTGTCGTTCCCAGAGCGCGATCAAACGGTGAGGTGCGGGATAGTGCTTCGATGGTGCGCGTTTTTCGGCTGCCGTCCACATGCGCTGCGCCGCCAGCTTGCGGATGGGCGGCAGGTTGAGGGCTTTCACCTTCCAGCTCCGGCGGGCGCGTCCGAGTTGTCCCGCGGCGGCCGCTTCGACGGCGGCGGCAACGTGGCGTTCTTCGAGGACGGCGTCGACCAGGCCAAGGCGCCTGGCCTTCTGGGCATGCACCGACCTGCCGGTCAGCATCATGGTCATGGCCTGGATTGGATCGATCAGCGCGGGAAGACGAAAGGTCCCGCCAAGGCCCGGATGCAGGCCCAGCAGAACCTCGGGAAAGCCCAGCTTGGCGCCGGGCACGGCAATGCGATAATCGCAGGCGAGCGCCAGTTCCAGGCCGCCGCCGAGACAATGCCCGTGGATCACGGCGATGGTCGGAATCGCCAGCCGTTCGAGACGGTCGATGATTCGATGCGCCTCATGCAGACGTTGCTCGATCGCCGCGCGATCGGTTACGCCCCGGAAGTCGCGGATGTCGGCGCCCGCCGCAAAGCCGCTCTTTTTGGCGGAGCGAATCACCAGCGCGCGCGGGCGGCCCTCTACACCCTTCTCGAGCGCCGCCTCGAATTCCTTCAGCACTTCCTTGGACAGGGTGTTGGCGCTCTCGCCGGCGCGATCAAGCACAAGCCAGGCGATGCCATCGTCCACCGACAGACGCCAGTGCTGCATTTGCGCCGGCGGCGTTGCCGGTCCGCACTGCATCTCCCGGTCCTGCAGCGCCTGGCGCACGCCGCTGTCGCGAAGATCCGTCATACCGCCTCCAGCAGCATGGCGCCGCCCTGCCCGCCGCCGATGCATTCGGTAGCCACGCCGCGCCGCTCGCCGCGGCGGCGCATGGCGTTGGCCAGATGCAGCACGATGCGATTGCCGCTCGCCCCGACGGGATGGCCCAGGCCGATCGCGCCGCCGTCGACGTTGAGGCGTTCATGCTCGATGCGCCCGAAAGCCTCGTCGAGACCCAGCACGTCGCGGCAGAAACCCTCCTCCTCCCATGCCGCAAGACAGGCCAGGACCTGGGCGGCAAAGGCCTCGTTGATCTCCCAAAGGTCGATATCCCGGCGCGACAGACCATGCCGCTTCATGAGCGCGGTGACCGAAAGCACCGGCCCCAGCCCCATGATGGAGGGATCGAGGGCGGCCCATTCGCTGTCCACGATGCGGGCAAGCGGCGTCAGACCGTTTCGTTCGACCGCCGCCTCGGAAGCCAGGACGATCCAGGACGCTCCATCGGTGATCTGGGAGGAATTGCCGGGCGTCACCTTGCCGTAGGGCCGCTCGAAGGCAGGCTTCAGTTTCGCCAGCTTTTCCATCGACGTATCGGGGCGCACCCCGTCATCGGCATCGTAGACCGTGCCGTCCGGCTCGACCGCCGGGATCACCTCGCCGGCGAACCCGTCTTCCGCCTGCGCCCGGGCGAGCCGCCGATGGCTTTCAAGGGCATAAATGTCCGCGACTTGGCGCGAGATGCCGAACAGGTGTGCCAACAGCTCAGCCGTCTGGCCCATGTTCATTTCAGTGACGGGATCGGTAAGCCCGCGCTCCAGCCCTATCACGGGCTTGAAAAAGCGCGGCCGCACTCTTCCCAGGGCCGCCAGACGCCGGCGCAGGCTCTTGCCGCCGGCGACATCGGCAAACCATTCCGTCGCATCGCGCCGCAGCACCAGCGGCGCATGGCTGAGCGCCTCTGCGCCGCCGGCGAGGACGAGGTCCGCCTTGCCGGCTTCGATGGTGCGGAAGGCGATATCGATCGATTGCATCCCGGAGCCGCAATTGATCTGCACCGTGAAGGCGGTCATCGCCTCGCCCATGCCCAGGCGCAGGGCGGCGACGCGGGCCGGGTTCATTTCGTCGGCGATCACATTGACGCAGCCGAGGATCACCGTATCGAAAACATCCGGCGCGAAGGGCTCGCGCGCCAACAACGGCCTGCCGCATTGCACGGCAAGATCGACCGGCGTGAAGGGGCCGGGCTTGCCGCGCGCCCGCAGGAACGGGGTCCGCGCGCCATCGACGATATAAACCGGCCGGCCGCGAGCCGCCTGTTTTCCGGGTTCCGGCCCGCCGCGGGCAGGCACGGTCGGTCCTCCGGCTTGTTCCGCCATTACTGGGTGGCCTCGCGGCGATCCATGAACGGCTGTTCGGATTCTGGCGGACAGACTGGACACCCCGCTCCCGCACCAATCGCAGCGCATCCGGTCTGGGCGCTAACGGGCGTCGTAAGGCAGGCCGATCGGTGGATCAGCCTGCCGGGGTGGTGTCCTGAAGTATCGCGCATACCCATGCCTAATGACTGCAACGCGTTTTTGCATGGGTTGTTCCGTCAGCACGGGACGGATGTTGTTGGGGCACAATGCGAGAATGACGCCGAGCCGCCTCCCCTGACCCAAAGGCCGGTTGCGAGCGGGAACTGCAATGCAAAATCCGACCCGGTCAGGTCACGACAATCGAACCCAGCGCCATCACTCGACGAATCTCGGCAGATCGGTCGGGTATTCGTTCCGTCTTCAGCAACACCACCGCTGCAACCGTCCATGGGCTATTGCCGGGTAGCGAACGGACCCGAACGTTACCGGGAAGCCAGCGCTAAAATAAACCTCTTCCAAATGATTTCCGTTCTGGACTACCGGTACTGGCCATGGAAGCGAACTTCGATCTGTCCGATATTTTCAAAGGTCAGAATCGCACACTTTCCCGCTTGTAGCGGTCGCAGGCCGCAGAGAGCGCCGGTTGAGATCAGATCTCCCTTTTTCAACAATATGCCACTGCCTGCCAGAGAATCGACACAAGCCGAAAGCGCGCCGACCAATCCTCCCTCCAACGCCCCCGCACTGCCGTATGCGCAATTGCCCTTCTGGCCCTGCCAATAGGCGCTGACCTGCAGGGATGAAAGAGGGTGCGTCCGCCAGTTTCGTATCTCGGGACCGACGATCGACCCGCGATTCACGCCAAAATCGGCAACGATCGCACAAGGCCCGAGCGCCACAATATCGGGAACGGAACTGCCTGCGATCTCAGCTCCCACATGGAGCCGACCGATGGCGCTGTCCAGTTCCTCCATGCTGTAACCGCCGGTGCGCGGCGGGAGATCGACCGCAAGCTCCACAATGAGTTCGGCCTCGACGACCCCGAAGCCGCCCAGCACGATCGGAATGTCCACGCATTCGTTTTCGGAAGCGTAGCGGATCGAGTCGGAGAATATTGGGCCGACAAATCGCGTGCTCCCGAACGCCGACTGCCATTCCGGCCTCACCGCTCCGATCTTCCACCCCGCCGGTCGCCCGCCCCAAAGCCGGATCGCCCGCCGCTGCACCGCATAGGCGGCTTCCGCCGTTGGTGGAATGCTGCCCGGAAAGGCCGGCAGCGCCAGATTGCTGCGCCGGGCCCTCACCAGTCGATCCGCCAGGATTGCCGTCGGTTCCACGCTACGCCTCCGTCGCGCTAGCCTCAATGTTTAGAGCAAATTCACACGTTCTGACGGGATCGCCCGCGATTCCGTCAGAACGTGATTTGCTCTACCGAATGCTGACGCCGCTGTCGATGCTGAGCACCTGGCCGGTCACCAGCCGCGATTCGTCGCTGGCCAGGTAAAGCGCGCCGGCGGCGATATCCTCCGGTTCGCCCAGGCCCAGCATGTGCATCGCCGCCAGACCGGAACTGCGATTGGACGCCTGCAGGAAGCCCTTGACCCGATCGGTCATCGTCACCGAAGGGGCGATGGCATTCACCCGTACTTTCTGCGGCGCATACTCGACCGCCATGGTGCGGGTCAGGGAAACGATCGCCCCCTTGGCCGCCGCATAGGCATGCTTGCCGGCAATGCCCTTGATGGCCACGATCGAGGAGGTGTTGATAATCGCTCCGCCGCCGGCAGCTATGATGTGGGGCAAGGCGTAGCGGCTGCAAAGCCAGGTGCCGAATACGTTCAGGCGCATGGCGTTCCAGAACTCTTCGCTCGGCGCGTCGGCCACCGTTCCATCGTGCACGCCCGAACCGCCGGCATTGTTGTAGAGCACGTCCAGACGACCGAAGCGTCCGACAACGGCCTCGACCGCCTCTTGCACGCTGGTTTCGCCGGTCACGTCGCAGGCGACGGCGAGAGCCGTTCCGCCCGCGGCGGCGATCTGCCCGACAGTCTGTTCGGCAGCAGCCGCCGACAGATCGAGCACGCCGACCAAAGCGCCATGGCGGGCGAACAGCAGCGCCGCGGCACGACCGATCCCCGCTCCGGCGCCGGTGATCAGGGCCACCTTGCCCGCAAGACGTCCTGCGTCATCCACTCCCGGCACCCGTCCGTTCTCCGCTTGCATCGCCGAGTATTCAAACTAACATTCGGTAGAATTCTATTCAAGCCGGGAGGGCGCTAATGCTGCATGAAATCAGGATCTATCACTGCATACCCGGCCGCCTGCCGGCGCTGAGCCGGCTGTTCGAGACCGTCACCCTGCGCCTGTGGGACAAGCACGGCATCCGGCAGGTCGGCTTCTGGACCACCTTGATCGGCCCCAGCAACCAGGACCTGACCTATCTGCTCGAATGGGAGTCGCTGGCCGAACGCGAGACCCGCTTCACCGCCTTTCAGGAAGATCCCGAATGGATTTCCAGCCTCGCCGAGGCGCAGCGCGAGGGCAATCTGGTGGCCAGTTTCGAAAACTACATCTGGAAACCCACCCGCTACTCCAAACTGCGCTGAACCCACTCCGTCAGGCCATGGTTCGACGCAGCCAGGCGCCGGCATGCTGCATGGCTTCGCGGGCGCGGGCGACGCCATTCGTAGCGCGCACGAAACCATGGATCATGCCGGGATAGACCTGCAGGTCGCAGGCCACGCCGGCGCCGGTCAGCCGGCGCGCCAGTTCCTCGCCTTCCGAGCGCAGCGGATCGAGTTCGGCAAGCTGGATCAGAGTCGGCGGCAATCCGGCGAGGTTGGCGCGCAGCGGTGCGGCCAGCGGATGGGTGCGATCCGCGTCGTGCGGCAGGTAGGCGTTCCAGTACGCCTTCATGCCCTCGACGGTCAGCTTGAAGCCGTTGCCGTAATCCCTGTAGCTGGACCGGGTGAAGTCGTTGTCACACACCGGGTAGGCGGTCATCAGTCCCTTGAGCGCCGGCCCGCCGTGGTCGCGCAGATAGAGGGCGGTGGCTAGTGCTAGATTGCCGCCCGAGGAATCGCCGGCGACGCCGATGCGATGCGGGTCGAGGCCCCAGTCGCTGCCATGCTCGGCGATATGGCGCACCATCGCCACGCACTCCTCGATCGCGCCCGGAAATTTCGTCTCCGGCGCCAGCGCATAGTCGATCACCACCATGGCCACCTCGCCGCCGGCCGCATATTCGCGCGTCAAGCGGTCATGGGTGTCGACCGAGGCCCATACCCAGCCGCCGCCATGCATGTAGACGACGGCCGGCAGCGGCCGATCGGTGCGCGGCCGATGCACGCGACAGAACACGCGCCGACCGCGCGTCCAGATCCACCGCTCGGCGCTGTCGGCCATTTTCGGCTCGCCGACGCCGAGCGTGTTGTTGAGCGTCTGATGCACCTTGCGGTGCGAGTCGAGCGGTGGCGTCAACGTCACCGGCGGATGCTTGGCGGCCTCCTGTTCGTAGGCTTTCTGCACCGCCAGCATTTCCGGGTCCCAACGCGCTTCGGCATCCATACCCTACTCCTCCCGTCAGACGCGCCAGGCGATGCCGGCTCAGTCGACCTTGATGTTGTTGTCCTTGACCACCTTGGTCCATTTCGCCTGTTCCTCGACCAGGAACTTGGCCAAGGTCTCGGGCGGCCCTTCCAGCGGCTCGCCGGCGTTATCGAGCGTCAGCTTCCGCCCCTCCGGCGTCTGCATCGCCCGGTTGATGACGCCGTTGAGCTTGACGACCATGTCCGCCGGCATGCCGGCCGGACCGACCACGGCGAGGAAGCCGCCGGTATAGAAGTTCGACAGACCCGCCTCGTCGCTGGTCGGGGTGTCGGGCAGAAGAGACAGCCGCTTGGGCGAGGTGACCGCCAGGGCGCGGAGCTGGCCGGCCTCGATCAGGGGCACGACCGGCGAGACATTGGAAAAATAGAACTGCACACGGCCGGCGACGAGATCGGTGGTCACGCCGGTTTGTCCCCGGTACGGGATATGGGTGAAATTGCCGCCGGTCACCGAACGGAACAGCTCGCCGGCCAGATGGTGCGAGGCGCCGACGCCACCGGAGGCATAGCTGAGCCCTTCCGGCCGGTCCTTCGACAGCTTCACCAGATCGGGGATCGATTTCACCGGCAACGCCGCCGGCACCACCAGCACGTTGGGCGTGGTGAACATCATGGCGATGGGCGTGAAGTCGCGCTGCACGTCGTAGGGCGCGTTGCCCAGTGCGGGATTGAGGGCCAGCGGACCGACGCTGCTCAGCCACAGCGTATAGCCGTCGGGCTTGGCCTTGGCGACGTACTGCCCGCCCAGCAGGCCGCCGGCGCCGGGCTTGAATTCCATGACGACGGGCTGGCCAAGCTCCTTCTGGAACTGATCGCCGATCAGGCGCACGAAGGGATCGATCATCCCGCCCGGCGTGGTCGCGATGACCATGCGGACCGGCTGGTTGGGGTAGTTTTGCGCCGCGGCCGGACCGGCCAGCGCCGCCGCCGCGATCAATGCGGTGCAGATCCATGCTGCTGTTCTCATTATCGCCTCCCTTGTGGTTTTTATCCGTTCGACCGTGCCGTCAGGCTGAAAGGGCGCTGCGTTTCTCCTTCGATGCCGCTTCCGGCGCGAGCCCGTTGGCGGATCCCGCGCGCAAGGCCGGCAATACGCGTTCGCCCAGCAGGCGGATGTTGTCCAGCGCATCGGCCTGGCTCAGCAATCCGCCATGGCCCATGAGCAGGAAGTTTCCGATGCCGCCCAGCGCATCGGAGAAATCGAGGATCTGGCGCACCACCTGCGCCGGCGTGCCGGCGAACATGCAGCCCGAGGCAACCAAGTCGGCAGAGGAAGCGTTGGCGAAGGTCACCCGCCTGCCGCCTACCCCGGCGATGGTGCGGAAATCGACCGCGGCGCCAAGCTGCAGGCGCTTGGCATCGGCCTCGACCCCGGCATAGCCGGGCGGATACTTGAACTGCTCGCTGACGATGGCGGTGGTGCGCACGTATTCCGAAATCAGGTCGGCCCGCCGCATGGCTTCGGCCTCGCTGTCGGCAATCGCGACCAGGGCGCAATAGCCGAAGCGATCGGCCGCCGGCGGTGGCTGCCCCATCTCGGCGCGCACCTCGCGATAGGTATCGAACAACGCCTTGGCGCCGTAGCCGCTCATGAAGGTGGCGACGACGTAGCCGCGCTGGGCGATGGCCCGCACGCTGGGGGTGCTGGAAGCCGTGATCCACACCGGCGGGTGCGGCGTCTGGAACGGACGCGGCCAGATATTGACGTTGCGGTAGTGGAAATGCTCGCCCTCCCAGGAGAAGGGTCCGTTGCGCGTCGTCATCGCCTTCAGGATCAGATCATGCGCCTCCCACAGCCGGTCCATCATCCGCACCGGATTGGTCAGGGCGACCGGCACCTCGTAGGCGACGCTCTTGACGAACCCCATCTCCAGCCGGCCGCGGGACAACACGTCGATGACCGACATCTCCTCGGCCACGCGCAGCGGATCGGGACGGTTGGGCAGCGGCACGCCCAGCGACAGCAGGCGCGCCCGCTTGGTGATGCGCGCCAGAATGCCCAGCGTCAGGTTGACCGACGGCGACACGCAGGTCGCCGTGCTGTGATGCTCGTTGACCATGATGTCGAGGCCGAGCCGGTCGGCCAGCATCCATTGATCGAGATAGTCGTGGTAGCGATCGGCGGCCACGGCCGGATCGCACAGCTCGTTGGGCAGCGAGATACGCAGCGACTTGGCGTCCTTCAGCCACGCCTCCGGATAGGGCTGTTCGGTGAAATAGAATACGCGCATCGCTTTCCTTTCCGATTTCCCCAACCTCGCCACTTCAGCCGCCCGTCCCGACAAACCGCAGGATGCGGGAAGCGAACTCGCCCGGCCGCTCGATATGCGGATAGTGTCCCGCCCGCTCGATCAGCTCGAACCGGCCGGTGGGAATGCGGGCGCAGTACTCGCGGCCGAATTGCGGGCTGACGATGCGATCGTTCTCTCCCCACAGCACCAGCGTCGACACGGCAATGCGGTGCAGGCGGTGCTTGAGCTTGGGGTTGTGCATGTAGGGCAGCCAGCCGTAGAGCGCCGCTGCCTCCATGTTCCGCGCCAGCAGATAGGCCAGAGCCTCGTCGGGCGGATCGGCCTGGACGGCGAAGCGGGCGTCGCTGTAGGTCAGCTCGCGCACCGTGGAACCGGGCAGCGAGAAGATGTCGACGATGTCGCGCTCCTCCCGCTTCCCCAGCTTCACCCCCATGGCGCCGGCGACGACCAGCGCGCCGACGCGCGCCGGCGTCTTCACCGCGATCTCGGCCGCGATCCAGCCGCCCAGCGACACGCCGACCAGCAGCACGTCGGCAAGATCCAGGCTTTCGAGCAGATCGAGATAGAAATAGGACAGGTCGTCGACCGAACTGAAATGCGCCGGCAGCTCGGAATGGCCGAAACCGGGATGCGACGGCGCCACGACCGAGAAATGCCTGGCCAGTTCCGACAGGAACGGCGCCTCGCTGTCGAGGCCTTCGCTGCCGTGCAGGAAAAGCAGCGGCCGCCCCGTACCGGCGGCAAACATCTCGACGTGGATGCCGTTCACGGCAATGCGCTGCGGCAGCTTTCTTGGAATATACGACATCGGCTCTACAGGCTCGCTCGGTTGCTGATGCGAAGCCTAGACGGGGCCCGTTCGTCGATTCCAATACCGGTTAGATAACGGATCGATGCCGTTTCGCTATCACTCCGGACGCCTGACCACGACATCGCGGCACAGGCAGGCGGCGAAGTCCTCGATCAGACTGGAATGGCGCTGCTGCGGCCAGACCATCAGCAATCGCATCGGCACGTGCAGATCGGCGATCGGCCGGAAAACCACACGCGGCCGCTTCTGCAGGGCGACGGCGTCGTGCACGAAGGCGATCCCTGCCCCCAGCGACACCAGGCTGAGCAGCGATTCGCGATCGTCGACCTCCTGCACGATGCGCGGCTGCAGGCCGCCATCCAGGCAGGCGCGGTACACCAGATCGTAATAGGCCAGCCCGCGACCGCGGGCGATGGAGACGACGTCCTCGTCTCGCAGGTCGCACAGCGTGATGGTCTTGCGCCGGGCCAGCGGCGAGCGGCTGGAGACGGCCAGTACGATGTTCTCGACCAGCACCTCGCGGCTCTCCAGACCGGAGTCGCGGGTGACGTGCGGATGGTAGACGAGGCCGGCATCGAGCTGATCGGCCCTGATCGCGCGCAACTGGTCGAGCGACATCATGCAGGAGAGAACCAGATCGACCTCGGGCCGGTCGCGGCGGAACTGGCTGCAGGCTTCCGCCAGGATCGCGTGCCGGGCGACCAGCGAGGTGAACCCCATGCGCAACGTTCCGACCTGGCCCTGCATCGCCCGCTTCACGCGCCGCTGCGCCTGCTTGAGCTGACCCGACACCTGCAGCAGGTCGGTGTAGAAGATCCGCCCGACCTCGGACAGCAGCACGCCCTTGGAGCGGCGCTCGAACAAGGTCACGCCGAGCGTCTTCTCCAGATCGGACATGCGTCGCGACAGGGCAGGCTGGGCGATGTTCAGTTGGCGGGCGGCCAGCCGGAAATTCTGGGTTTGCGCGATGGCGAGAAAGAACGGCAGATGCTTGAGCACCGCCATATCGACGGTCTTTTTCCCTTCCCGGCCATCCGACGCGATCATTTCATCACCTCCCGGAACCGAGGACCGCAAGACTCATGCGCTGTCTAAAGGGCGCGAACCATGCCTCCATCGACATCGACCACGGCGCCCTGCATGTAGGCGGCGCGCGGACTGGCCATGAAGGCCACGACATCGGCGATATTCTCCGGCGTGCCGATCGAGGCGACGCCCATCTCCTGCACCAGCAGTTCCTCCGCCTGGGCAGGGGTGGTTCGGTTTCTCTCGGCAGCCACATTGACCCGGTTGCGCCAGCGATCGGTCGCAATGCCGCCCGGATTGACCGCATTGACCCGCACGCCGTCGCGAACGCCGCGGTCGGCCAGGCTTTTGGTCAGGTTGATCAGGGCCGAGTTGACGGCGCCGCCAATGCTGAACTCGGCCGAGGCCACGCGACCGCCGACGCCAATGATGTTGACGATGGTTCCCCGGCTAGCGCAGAGCGCTGGCCAGGCGGCCCGGCTCATGCGCATGGCGGCATGGAACTTGAGCGCGAAGCCGTCGCTCCACTCCTCGTCGGTCAGCGCTAGGAAGTCGCCGCGCTTGGTTGCCCCGGCGCAATTGACCAGCACGTCGATGGCGCCGAAACGGGCGAGCGTGGCTTCTACGGCGGCGGCAGGCGCCGCAGCCTGACGCAGATCGCAGCCGATCGCAAAAGCGTCGGCAGAACCAGTCTGCCGGACGGCATCGTCGAGTACGTCGCTGGCGCGCGCCACCAGTGCCAGCCGCATGCCTTCGCGTGCCAGGGCGAGCGCGATGGCGCGCCCGATGCCGCGACTGGCTCCCGTGACGATGCCGCACTTTCCTCCAAGCTCAAGCTGCATGTCGTTCCACCAGCATCTAAGCCTTCTGTCGCCTCTTCTTGAACGCCTCGACGCGGGCCCGGAAGTCCGGCATGTCCTCCAGCACCGACATATGCGAGGATACCATGTCGAGATGGCCGCGCAGATCGCCGGTCTGTCCCTGATAGACCGCACGCTTGGTGAACCGTATGGCATGGGTCGGCTGGCGGGCGATGCGCGTCGCCAGCTTGATCGCCTCCTCGACGCAAGTGCCGTCCGCCGTCACCTGGTTGACCAGACCGATGCGCTCGGCGGTTTCGGCCGTGATGTCTGCTCCGGTCCACAGCAGTTCCAGCGCGCGCGGCACACCAACCAGACGCGGCAGGAAGTAGCTGCCGCCGTCGCCGGGCATCAGGCCCATCGCAATATAGCTTTCCGCCAGCACCACCGACCTGTCCATCACCCGCAGATCGCACATCAGCGCCATGTCCAGCCCCGCGCCGCGCGCCGTGCCGTTCAGTGCGGCGATGACCGGGCAATCGATGCGCTCGAGCGCCAGCGGAATCTGGTGCACATTGTCCCAGAGGAACTGCTTGCGCTCCAGCGCGCTCATGGTCAGGAACGATTCCAGCTCGTCGATATCGCCACCGGCGCAGAACGCCTTGCCCTTGCCGGTGAGGACCAGGGCGCGAATGGAAACGTCGCGCTCGACCCGGCCCAACACGTCGCGCCATTCGCCGACCATTTCCTTGTTGAAGGCGTTGAATCTGTCCGGCCGGTTCAGCGTCAGGCAGGCGACGCCGGTATCCGGCGCCACGTCGAACAGTATCGTCTTGTAATCGCTCATGCTGTCGTTCTCTCCCGAAACCCGATGCCGGGCATGCCTCGTTGTCGATCTAGCCGGCAGCTTCGCGGCTGGTGGCGCTGACGACAAGCGGCCAGACGCCGGCGCCGAGTTCCGGCGCGGCGGCGTGCCAGAGCCGCAACGCCCAGTCGTCCTCCCGGCCATACTCGTCCCGCCAGGCCCAAAGCCGCCGCGTGCTGTGGTGCAACGTATGCTCGTAGGTCACGCCCATGGCGCCATGGATCTGATGCGCCAGGGCGGCGACCTTGCCGGCCGCCTCGCCCACCCGGACCTTTGCCGCCGCGATATTCATCGTGGCGCGGCTGTCGCTGTAATTGCCCGCAGCCAGCTCGAGCGCCACGGCCGCGGCGCAGGTCTCCTCGGCGATCTGCGCCAGATGATGCTGGATCGCCTGGAACGCGAACAGCGAGCGGCCGAACTGCGAACGCTCGTTGGCGTAGCGGATCGACAGCGCCATGGCGCGCTGCAGGGCGCCGGTCATCATCGCCACCCGCGTCAGCGCCCCGACCGACCGCACCTCGTCCAGGGATATGCCGGTCAGAGTGCCGGCCTGGAAAGCGGTTGCGGCCGGGACCAGCGTGTCGCGCGGCTCGCCGGCGACCGACCGGCCTTCGCTTGCGCTGGCGACGGGCAGCAGGCCGGCGCGCAGCACGCCATCGATCTCGAAGGCCACCACCACCGATTTGGCAATACGCCCCCAGGCGACCCCGGCCAGCGGGGCGTCCAGCCTCCAGCCGGCGCCCTCGGCGTGCAGCGCCGCCGGATGCTCGATCAGGGCCAAACTGGCCGGCCCCGCCGGCAGCGACAGGCCGGCCTGCTTCGCCAGCCAGCGGGCCAGGATCGTCTCGGCGACCGGCAGCGGAACGCTGTATTCGCCGACCCGTCGCAGCAGCGCGGCGACGTCCGCCCACGATCCGCCGCCGCCATCGGCGGCTTCCTCCTCGAGGACATCCAATAGCCCCAGCTCCTCCAGCTTGGCCCAGAGCGCTTCGGGCCACTCCCCGTTCTCCGCCGCGTTGATCAGGTCTGCCGTACTGGCATCGGCGAACAGCCGGCCTGCAGTGTCGTACAGCATCTGCGCAAGTTCACTCATGACAGCTTCAGCCTCTTGGCGACGATGTTGCGGAGAATCTCGTTGGTGCCGCCCCGGATCGTGTAGGTCGGCGCCGAGAACAGCGCCTCGCGGAAGCGCGCGCGCAGGGCGGCATTCTCCGGACGGTCGATCAGCTCGCCGGCCAGGCCGCGCACCGCCTCGATCGTCTCGCGCTCGAAGGCGCTGCCCAGCCCCTTCACCAGCGCGGCTTCCGTATCGGGCGCATTGCCCTTGTTCAGCGAGCCGGCAATGCCCAGGCTCATGCCGCGCAGCACCACCAGCCGGGCGATCATCCGGCCCAGGTTCAGGTTGGTGTGGCGATCGCCGCTTTGGCCGACCGTGCGCAGGAACTCGTCCAGAAACGGCAGCGAACTCAGGAACCGTTCCGGACCGCTGCGTTCATAGGCCAGTTCGCTGGAAACCTGTCGCCAGGCGTCGCCCGGGTTGCCCAGCATCAGCTCCTCGGGAACCTCGACGTCCTCGAACAGCACCTCGTTGAAATGATGGCTGCCGTCCAGCGCCAGGATGGGGCGGATGCTGACGCCCTCGCTCTTGAGATCGACGATGAACTGGGTGAGACCGTGGTGGCGGCCGCCCTCTTCCAGCGGCGAGGTGCGGCACAGCACGATCATCCACTGGCAACGATGGGCCGATGTCGTCCAGATCTTGCGTCCGGTGATGCGCCAGTATTTCCCGTCCTGCCGGGCCCTGGTGCGCACGGAGGCCAGATCCGAACCCGAATCGGGCTCGCTCAGCCCGATCGCGAAATAGAGCCGGCCGGCCGCGATTTCCGGCAGGAATTTCAGCCGGATGTCCTCGCTGGCATAGCGCATGATCACCGGGCCGGACTGGCGGGCGGCGGTCCAGTGCGCGTTGACCGGCGCGCCGGCGGCCAGCAGTTCCTCATTGATGATGAAGGTGTCGTAAGCGGTGCCTTCGTTCCCGCCATAACGTTTCGGCCAGTGATGGCCGATCCACCCGCGCGCGCCCAGCTTCTGGCTGAACTCGCTGGAGAATCCCTCGACCCAGGCATTGCAGATCGGCGTGAAGTTCCCCGCTTCGCGTTCTTCCTGCAGGAACTTCCTCACCTCGGCGCGCAATTGCTTCGATGCCGCCGAAAACACCGGGCGCTCGAAAGACGGATCGAGAAATTCCATGCTTTTTCCTTTGGATAGGCGCTATGAACAAATTCTAACTAATGTTCGCTTGTTTTGTAAACCGCGCATCGTTATCGTTTTCGCGAAGTTGGCATGGTCCTTCGGGCAAACGAACGAGGCATCGTGGTGAGCGCGCAGCAATCGCCTGTCCTGACAAAGGTCGAAGGCCGCATCGGCATTCTCGAACTCAACCGGCCGGACAAGCATAACTGCCTCTCCGGCGATGTGATCGATCGCTTGCACGAAGGACTGGACCGGTTCGAAGCCTCTTCAACCATCGGTGTCGTATTGCTGTGCGCCAGGGGAAGCAGTTTCAGCGCCGGCGCCGATCTCGCCGATGTCGAACACAAACGCAACGATCCAGCTATTCTGCGCCACTTCCTGGAGAACGGGATATCGCTGCAGCGGCGCTTCGAAACCAGCCGTCTGCCCGTTGTCGCGGCCGTACAGGGACTTTGCCTGGCGGGCGGCCTGGAGATGATGCTGGCCTGCGACGTGGTTTTCTGCGCCCGTTCAGCACGCATCGGCGACCAGCATGCCCGCTTCGGCCTGCTGCCCGGCTGGGGCGGCAGCCAGCGCCTGCCCAAAATCATCGGCCTGCGCCGCGCGCTCGACCTCTTCCTGTCCGGCCGCTGGCTTGACGGAGAAACCGCCTATCAATGGGGGCTGGTGAACTATCTGGTCGACGATGCGGCCCTGATGTCCGAAGCCATGCAATACTGCACCATGCTGGCCGGCTACAGCCCCGAAGGTCTTGCGGCAATGAAGAAGCTGGCGCGCAATGGCTGCGAAATGTCCCTTGATCAGGGTCTGGGCATGGAAACCGATCTGGCTGTCGATCTGCTGCAAGGCAAGGCGGTCTCCGAGGGGCTTTCCGCTTTCGTCGAGCGGCGCAAGCCGAATTTCGTACCGGCGGACTGAGCAATGACGGATAGCCATACCGCCGGCGCTGCGCCGAAGCCGCTGCAGGGCATTCGCGTGCTCGACCTGGGAGAGCAGCTCCCCGGCCCCTACGCCGCCCTGATCCTGTCGGATCTGGGGGCGGAGGTCATCAAGGTGGAGCGGCCGACCGGAGACATCGTGCGCACCACCTTTCCCGGCATTTTCAGGATCGCCAATCGCGACAAGAAAAGCGTTTGCCTCGATCTGAAGACCGAAGCGGGCCTGGCCGCGCTGCTGGACCTGGTCGCAACGGCGGACGTGCTGATCGAGGGGTTCAGGCCCGGCGTCGCCGACAAGCTGGGCATCGGATACGAAGCGCTGACGCGGAGGAATGGCGGGCTGGTCTACGTTTCGCTGTCCGGTTACGGCCAGAGCGGCCCCTATCGCGACGTGCCGGGGCATGACATCAACTACATGGCCGCTTCGGGCGCGCTGTCGCTGTGCGGCGCACCGGACGGCCCTCCCTCCTATGCCGTTGCCTTCCCCATAGCCGATGTCAGCGCCAGCATGGCCGCCGTCATTTCGGTGCTGGCCGCGCTGCGCAGCCGCGATGCGACCGGCAAGGGCCAGTTCATCGACATCGCCATCGCCGATTGTCTGCTGCCGATGGTGGCCGCCCGCTACGGCACGCTGCAGCATGCCGGCGCGCTGTCGCGGGGCGACATACTGAACCGGCCGGGCAATGGCGTTTACACCACCGCCGACGGCAAGCAGATTGCGCTGGGTGCGGTCGAGGACCATTTCTGGCAGGCGCTGGTGCGCGCGCTCGACATGCCGGAGCTGGCCGACGGGCCCTATCGACGCTTTACCGACCGGCTGAAGCACACGGAGTTGCTGCAGGAGCGCCTGTCGGCAGCCATTGCCGCGCGCAGCCTGGAGAGCCTGCTCCAGGATTTCGCCGGGCACGACATTCCCGCCTCGCTGGTATCGGAACTGGGCGACATCCGCCGCCATCCGCAGCTTGCGGCACGCAACCTGTTCGCCGATGCCGGCGGCTTCTCCTATCTGCGTTTTCCGGGATTGCCGCAGCGCGACCACACGGTTCCACGCGAACCGCCCGCGCTGGGCCAGCATACGGAGGAAGTCCTCGGCGAAGCCCGTGCGGGGACTGAAGGGAAACGCCGCGGCGGATCGGGAAGGAAAACACAGTGAGCACACAGGAAGTGAACGGGCGGGTCGCCGTCATCACCGGCGCATCCTCGGGCATTGGCGCGGCGACCGCGCTGCGCCTTGCCCGCAGCGGTTGGCACATAGCGGTGAACTTCGCGAGCAGCGCCGCCGGCGCAGAGGAGACCGCCGAGGCCTGCCGCAGGGCCGGAGGCGTCGCCGCAGCGATGCAGGCGGACGTGTCGAACAACGAGGATTGCCTGGCGCTGGTGAACCGGACGCTGGAGAAATGGGGCCGGATCGATGCGCTGGTGAACAATGCCGGCACGACCAAAGCGGTGAAGCACGCCGATCTCGACGGATTGGACGGCGAGGATTTCCTGCGCATCTACCGCACCAACGTGGTCGCCGCCTTCCAGATGTCGAAAGCCTGCGCCCCCGCGCTGCGCGCCAGCGGCAACGGCGCCATCGTCAACGTTTCGTCGATCGCTTCGTTTCTCGGAACGGGCTCATCCATCGCCTATGCCGCCTCCAAGGCCGCCCTGAACAGCGTCACCCTCTCCCTGGCCCGTGTCCTGGGGCCGGAGATCAGGGTGAACGCGGTAATGCCCGGCTATGTCGACACGCCGTGGGTGCGCAGGGGATACGGCCAGGACGGGGCACAGGCGGTGGCCGAGCGCTACAAGGCCAACTCGCCGCTGGCGCGCGTCAGCACCCCCGACGACATCGCCGATCCGATCACCTGGCTGGTGGAGCACGCGCGCAGCGTCACCGGCGAGATCATGTTCGTCGACGGCGGCTCGCGGCTGGCGATGCCGCGCTGAACCAGCCGCTATTTCTTCGATTTCCGTTCCACGTTCGCCGGCATCAGCCCATCGAAGATCATCGAACTGAAAGTCTCGGCAATGTTTTCGACCGGACCCTTGCGGGGATCGAACCACTCGACCGTCCAATTCAGCGCACCGATCAGGATCAGGCGAATGACCCTGGGACTGAATTTATGCCGTATCAGGTTCTGCTCTTCGGCGGCCCTGAACAGTTCGTCCCAATAGTCGGCGTAGGCTTCGCGACGCCGCATGTTCCGCAACCGCACATCCTCGGGCAGAAGGCCGTAGATGCGCATATTTACCGAGGCGTAGTCGCCATGCTCGAACAACGCCTGAAGATGGGTGCGGATCGCAACCTCGATGCGCGCCCGCGCCGACGCGTTGGGCCCCAGGGCCATGACCTCGCGGCGGACCGCGTCATGGACCGTCGTGATCCCCAGGTCGAGCACGGCGTCGAGAATCTCCTCTTTCGAGCGAAAGTGGTAGTAGATGCTACCCGCCTTGATGCCGACCGCGGCTGCAATCTGCCGCAAGGTGGTAGCGTCGTACCCTTGCTTGCGCATCAGCTTCGCGGCTCCCAGAAGCACCTGCTCCCTCGATATTTCCGCTCTCGAACGCGTTCTTACGCTCGGCGGATTGGCCGGCATGGCCGCCGCGGCAGTCTTGCGCGACCTGCGTTTTCTAACTAATGTTTGGTTTCTAACTATCATTTGGTAGAGGCGCTCCCAATGCGTGTCGATCAACTGTTCCGGGTAGATGTTCCTACCACAAAAAGGAGTTTTGTATGAGGGGCTTAACGGGGAAAACCGCAATCGTGACCGGCGGCGGCAGCGGCATTGGCCGGGCGATTTCGCTGCGCCTGGCGGACGAAGGCTGCAATGTCGGCGTGTTCGACATCAACGAGGCGGGAGCGCAGGAAACCGTCGCCAAGATGTCCCCGGGGGCCGGTCTGGCCGTGAAATGCGACATAACCGACTACGACGCGGTGGCCCAGGGCGTGAAGGCGGTCGAAGAGCGGTTTGGCGGCGTCGACATCCTCATCAACAACGTCGGATGGGACAAGGCCCTGCCCTTCCTCGATTCCGACTTCGCCTTCTGGAAGAAGGTGGTCGACATCAACCTCTACGGCGCGCTGAACATGCATTATGCGGTTCTGCCCATCATGCTGAAGCGCAACTACGGCAAGGTGGTCAATATCGCCTCCGACGCCGGCCGCGTCGGCTCGTCCGGCGAAGCGGTGTACTCGGCGTGCAAGGGCGGGGTCATCGCCTTCACCAAGACCATGGCGCGCGAGCTGGCCCGCAGCAATATCAGGCTGAACACCGTCTGCCCGGGCCCCACCGACACGCCGCTTTTCGAATCGTTCATCGGCACGGAGGGCCTCGGCCCGAAGATCCGCGAAGGCCTGAAGCGCTCGATCCCCCTGCGCCGGCTGGGCGAACCCGACGACTATCCCGGGATCGTCGCCTTCCTGGCGAGCGAAGACGCCAATTTCATCACCGGCCAGACGATCAGCGTCTCCGGCGGCCTGACCATGCATGGATAAGACGATCATGAAGTACGAAGACATCGTCTACGAAACCGCCGACGGCGTGGCGCGCATCACGATCAACCGGCCGCAGGTTCTGAACGCCTTCCGCGGGCAGACCGTCGAAGAGCTGATCCACGCCATCACCAAGGCATCCTGGGACAAAAGCATCGGCGTCATCGTGCTTGCCGGCGCCGGCGATCGCGCCTTCTGCACCGGCGGCGACCAGAGCACACACACAGGCCAGTATGACGGCCGCGGCACGATCGGCCAGCCGATCGAGGAGCTGCATACCTCGATCCGGGATGCGCCCAAACCCGTCATCGCCCGCGTGCAGGGCTACGCCATCGGCGGCGGCAACGTCATCGTCACGCTGTGCGACCTGACGATCGCCTCGGAGAAGGCCAGCTTCGGCCAGGCCGGCCCCAGGGTCGGTTCGGTCGATCCCGGCTGGGGCACCGCCTATCTCGCCAATCTCGTCGGCGAAAAGCGGGCGCGCGAGATCTGGTATCTGTGCCGCCGCTACACCGCCCAGGAAGCTTTCCAGATGGGGCTGATCAACAAGGTGGTGCCGCACGAGGAGCTCGACGCGGAAGTCGAGCGCTGGTGCAACGAGATCCTGGAGAAGAGCCCGACCGCGCTGGCCGTCGCCAAGCGCTCGTTCAACGCCTCGACCGAGCACATTCGCGGCATCGGCAGCCTGGGCCTGCAGGCGCTCAGCCTGTTCTACGACACCGACGAATCGCGCGAAGGCGTCAAGGCGTTCATGGAGAAGCGCAAGCCGCAGTTCCGCAAGTGGCAGAAGTGGTGAACCGCGTCAAAGCGGACCCCGGGAGGAAATGGAGAGTTGCCAATGGGCGCACTTGATGGCGTCAAGGTGATCGACGTGTCGTCGATCCTCATGGGTCCCTTCGCCGGCCAGTTGCTGGGCGACATGGGAGCGGAGGTGATCAAGGTCGAACCGCCGTCGGGCGACAACATGCGCGGCGTCGGCCCGATGCGCTCGCCCGGCATGGGGCCTCTCTATTTCCACTCCAACCGCAACAAGCGCAGCATCGTGCTCGATCTCAAGCATCCCAAGGGGCGCGAAGCGCTGCTGCGCCTGGCGCGGGATGCCGACGCGCTGCTCTACAACGTGCGGCCGCAGGCCATGCAGCGGCTGGGCCTGGCGTGGTCGGACCTGCAGGCCGTCAATCCGGGGCTGGTCTATGTCGGCGCCTTCGGTTTCGGCCAGGACGGACCGTATGCGGCGCGGCCGGCCTTCGACGACCTGATCCAGGGCATTTCCTCGGTCCCCAGCCTGGTCGCCCGCGTCGGCGACGGCGTGCCGCGCTACGTGCCGATCGCGTTCGTCGACCGCTATGTCGGCGCCACGGTGGCCAACGCCATCCTGGGCGGCCTGGTCCACAAGCTGCGCACCGGCAAGGGTCAGGCGATCGAAGTGCCGATGTTCGAAACGCTGGTGCAGTTCGTGGCCGCCGACCATTCCGGCGGCCACACTTTCGATCCGCCATTGGGCCCTCCCGGCTATCCGCGCTCCCTGGCGCCCGAACGCCATCCGTTCGAGACCAGCGACGGCTATGTCTGCGCCATGATCTACACCGACCGGCACTGGCGCAGCTTCTTCGACCTGATCGGCAAGCCGCAGATGATGCAGGATCCGCGCTTCGCCTCCATCACCGTCCGGACCGAGCATGCGCGCGAGATCCACGCCATGCTCGAAGACGAGCTGCGCCAGCGGTCGACCGCCGCCTGGCTGCAGGCGTTCGAGACGGCCGATATCCCGGCGACGCCGCTGCATACGCTGGAATCGCTGCCCGAAGACCCGCATCTGAAGGCGATCGGTTTTTTCCACTGGGTCGATCATCCCAGCGAAGGCCGGGTGCGCATGACCCGGCCGCCCAGCAAATGGTCGCAGACGCCGTTGAGCGTGCGGCGCCTGCCGCCGCGGCTGGGCGAGCACAGCGTCGAGATCCTGGGCGAGGCGGGCTATTCGAAAGACGAGATTGCCGCCCTCCTGGAGGCCGGGATTACGCTGGCGGACACCACAATGAAAGAGTGAACGGAACGATGCTTCGGGAGCGCCGATCGCGGCACCGCATCCCGGGCACGCCATCAGGGTGCCGCACGGCCATCCGTGATTCCGTTCGGGGAACTCGCCGCCACGGCATGGCGGATCGGACCCGGTCAGCGCAAGCGCAATGCCTGTTCGATGCCCGCCGCGGCACGCTGCAGAATCTTCAAGGATCTGGCTATATCGGCCTTCGCGTCGAGACGGCTGGCCAGCGCGCTGACGTTCATGCCGGCAATGATCTTCGAGTCCCGGTCGCGGATCGGGACGGCGATCGAGCGCAGACCGTCCTCGACCTCCTGGTCGACGAATATCCAGCCCTGGGCACGCCCCTGTTCGACGGCCGCGAAAACATCCCGCCAGTGCGTCTTGGTATGGACCGTATGCCGGACGATCGGGACGCGCGTGGAATGGGCTTTCAGTTCCTCCGCCGTCAGGCTTCCCAAAAGAATGCGGCCGATGGACGTGCAATAGGTAGGAAGCCTGACCCCGGCGCCGATCTGACGGGCCACGATCCGCGACGCGCTCTGTACGCTTCCCAGGTAAAGCGCCTCGTCGCCGTCCAGAATGCCCAGCGAGCATCCCTGTTGCGTCGTTTCCGCCACCTGTTTGAGATAGGGGAACGCAATCTCGCGCAGCGGACTGGACGCCAGATAGGCATATCCCAGGTTCAGAATCCTGGGCGCGAGAAAGAACTTGCGGCCGTCCTGTCTCAGATAGCCCTTGTTGAGCAAGGTAAGCAGAAAGCGCCTGGCCGTGGCGCGATCCAGTCCGACGGCCTCCGCCACCTGCGACAGGCTCATCCCCTCATATTGGCCGCTCATGGCTTCGATGATGTCCAGCCCCCGCAAAAGGGCGCGAATCACGGGCTCAGGGCGCGTCTCGCCCTTGACTCGTCTCTGGTTCGAATCAATCATATTTTCATTCTTCGCACATTTGTGCGCTAGATGAAACAAAAATCCGACAACGTCTGAGGAGGAAGGGGCGATGGAATTCCGCCATATCCAGATCGAGAAGGGATCGCCCAAGGTTGGCGCCGAAATCTCTGGGGTGAACTTGGCGGCTTCGATGTCCGAAGAAGTGGTCAGCGAGATTCGCTCCGCCCTGGTCGACAATGGCGTGGTCGGTTTTCGCGACCAGGTCCTGTCCGTGGATGACCAGATCGAGTTCGCGAAGAATTTCGGCAAGCTGTACAAGCATCCGATCGCCGACCAGGCGTCGCGGCGTCCCGAAGTAATACCGATCTACGCCGACGAGAATTCCAACAGCGCCGCCGGCGATATCTGGCACACGGACGCGTCATGCGACCTGGAGCCGCCGCTGGGGAGCATCCTCATGCTGCAGGAGGTCCCCGCGGTGGGCGGGGACACGCTGTTCACCAGCATGTTCGCCGCGTACGACGCTTTGTCCACGGCGATGAAATCGTTTCTCGAGACCCTGACGGCGGTGCACGACGGCGGCCAGTATTTCCGCAAGAGGCAGTGGAACAACCCCAATGGCGTGCGCACGAAGTTCGAAGAGAGAGAGTACGCGAAGAACGAACATCCGGTCGTCTGCGTCCATCCCGAGAACGGACGGAAATATCTGTATGTGAACTCCATGTACACGACCCATATCACCCAACTCAGCGCCAGCGAGAGCGCTGCGGTGTTGCAGTTCATATATCGCCATGTGGAAACGCCGGAATTCCAATATCGCTTTCGCTGGCGTCCCAATTCGGTGCTCTTCTGGGACAATCGCAGCGTCCAGCACAAGGCAATCTTCGACTATTTCCCCCACCGCCGTTCGGGAACGCGCGTGCAGATCTGCGGCAGCCAGCCAAGAGCAGCATAGGGAAAACGTCCGTCACCGACGTCCGCCGGACCAAGACCGATCGGGGTCGGCCGGAGACGGCAGCGAAGATTGCGGATCGAAAAAGGAGGTTTGGTTCATGACTGCTACGCAAACCGCCAGGACCGCGCCCAAAGCGGAAACGTCTGGCATTCTCGACGTGCCCAACGCAGCGGTGTATCGGCAGGTCGGCCCGGTTCCCCCGCATGTCTTCGTCGCCGAGCGTGACAAGGCCGTGTCGGCGGCAACACCGAGCGGACTGATTGATCTCGACCTGTCGCAGGTTCTCGGCACTGCCTATCCCGCCACCACGCCGCTGCTGCTGTGCCGCTACGTGGTGATCCGTGCCGGCGAGCAGGTTCGCCATACGCTGCAGGCGACGGGCGAGGTCTACTACGTCATCCGCGGCAAGGGCAGCAGCACCGGACCGGACGGAACCAGGATTTCGTGGTCGAAGGGCGACGTTTTCTGCTTTCCCGGCAGCGGCCCCACCCGCCACAGCGCGCTGGGGGATGGCGATGCCCTGCTCTATCAGGCGACCGACGAGCCGGCGCTGGCCTATCTGCGGCTCAATCCGCCGACCCCAGACAAGGCACCGGTGCTGGCGGCCCATTTCCCGGCTGCCGACATCGACGCGTATCTGGCCAGCATCTACGAGAAGAACGAGCAGCACCAGGGCGCCGGCAAGGCGGTGATCTTCTATACCGAGCCGATGGCCTATATGCGCACCATGCTGCCGGCAATGAATGTCGGCATGAACTCGCTCGAGCCCGGCGGCGACCAGCGGCCGCATCGCCACAACGCCATCGCCATCACGCTGGGCATCGAGAGCGAGGGCGTGCACTCCATGGTCGACGGCGAGAAGGTGCCGTGGGAGCCGCTCGCCGCTTTCATCACCCCGCCCGGCGCCGTCCATTCGCATCACGCCGCCGCGCAATCGCCGCGGGCGATGCGGGCTTTCGTCATCCAGGACGGCGGCCTGCACTACTACTGCCGCACCGGAATGTTCCAATACGCCGACGCCTGAAATCGGCATCGCAAGGTCATATCCAAACAACAAATCGACTGGAGAGAACAGGAGGAATCATGAAAATGTGGAGATCGATTTCTGCCGGCATGGCGGCACTGCTCGTGGCGTGCGTTGCGCAGGCGCAGGACTATCCCAGCAAGCCGATCAAGGTCGTGGTGCCGGCGGTAGCCGGCGGGATGACCGACGGGTTCGTGCGCATCATCGGCGACAACTACCAGAAGAACTGGGGTCAGCCGGTGGTGATGGAGCATCGCGGTGGCGCCGGCGGCATCATCGCCACCCAGCACGTCGCCACCGCGCCGGCCGACGGCTATACACTGCTGATGGGCAATATCGGCCCGCTGTCGCTGAACCAGTCGCTCTATTCGTCGATTCCCTACGATGCGGAGAAGGACCTTGCGCCGGTGGCGCTGGTCGCCACCTACCAGAACATCCTGGTGGTCCACCCCTCGTTGCCGGTCCGCACCGTCAAGGAACTGATCGAGCTGGCGAAGGCCAAGCCGGGAACCCTGACCTTCTCCTCCGCCGGCGTCGGCCAGTCGCATCACCTGTCGGGCGAGATGTTCAAGTCGCAGGCCGGCGTCGACATGGTGCACGTGCCCTACAAGGGCGGCGCGCCGGCGGTCACCGACCTGGTCGGCGGCCATGTCGACATGATGTTCAGCAATATCCCGCTGGTCATCCAGCACATCAGGACCGGTGCGCTGCGCGCCCTGGCGGTGACGGGGCCGAAGCGCAGTGCGGCGTTCCCCGACGTGCCGACCATGATCGAATCGGGCCTGCCCGAGTACAACGTCATTTCCTGGCTGGCGCTGGTCGCTCCCGCCAAGACGCCGCCGGAGATCGTCAAGCGGCTGAACGACGAAGCCATCAAGGCGCTGAATTCGGAGGAAGGCCGCAGGCATCTGGAAACGATCTCGGCTGACGCCGGCGTCGGCGATCCGGAGTACCTCGCCAAGTTCATGGCCGATGAACGGGCCAAGTGGGCCAAAGTCATCAAGGCGGCCAACATCAAGCTCGAGCAGTAAGAGGCAGCGTCGCTGCCAAGCTGCTGGAAAAAGGGGCGCGGGCCTACGAAACGCCCGCCCCCAAGACGAAGGGCATCGATCTGCCCGCATCCGCGTCACCGGCGACGAGGATATCCTCCAGAGCAAACACACGATCAGGCGCAAGCGGATCCGCGTCCGCCTGATCGTGATCCGCTCTAAATGCTGCCCGCCGGGGGCTCTACCGGGTTTGCCAGGATGTCTTTTTAGTGTCGCCGTTCCAGCAGGGCGGCGACGCCGGCCCAGGCGGCCTCGTCGAGCGTGGGTTCGGTCAGGTTCTCGAGGGCGAAGAGCTCGCGCGCCAGGGCGCAATCCTTCGCCAGCAGGCGCCCGACATGCTCGCCCCGCGGCGGCTGCAGCCGCGGCATGTTCTGCAGCGCATAGCTGCCGGCCGAGCCGGCCATCAGCACCTGGCGCATGACTTCGCCGTCGATGCCGACCGCAACGCCCATATCGACGGCGCTTCTGGCGAGGCCGATATGGGCGGCGGCCAGGAAATTGTTGATCAGCTTGGCCCGCATGCCGCTGCCCAGCCTGCCGAGGTGGAAGATCGGATCGGCATAGGTGGCAAAGACCGGCCGCACGCGCACCATCGCCGCCTCCGAGCCGCCGGCCATCAACAACAGCCGGCCCGCCAGCGCCCGCGGCGCGGACCCGGAAACCGGCGCGTCGACGATCTCGATCCCGCGCGCAGCCGCCTCGGCGCCAATATCGAGGCAGACCTGCGGCCGGATGGTGGAATGGATCGCGACCAGGCTGCCCGCTTTCATGGCGGCCAGGGCGCCTGAGGCCAACAGGACCTCCAGGACGTCTTCATCGCCGGTGACGCAGATGCAGAGCAGATCGACGTCTTTGGCCAGAGCCGCGGGGGTTTCGCAGACCCGCGCTCCCTTTTCCCGCAGCCCGACGGTCGCAGCCTCCCGTCGGGCCCAGACCGACAAGGCAAATCCGCCGGCGGCGATACGCTCGGCCATCGGCGTCCCCTGTTCGCCCAGACCGATGAAACCAACCGCCAGCGTCATTCAGGGCCTCTTACTGTTCGCGTTCGATGTTGACCGCCTTGATCACCTTGGTCCGTTCGTCCGCCATGAGCTTGGCGGGATACTCCGGATCGCCGACACCGGCGTCAGCCGAGACCGTTTCCAGGCGCCTGCGGCCTTGTTCCGAATTCAGCATCTCAATGGCTCCGTCGTTCAGCCACCCGACAAGGCCTCATTTTATCCCTGCGGGGTTTATGTGGACATGGCGCCACCTACTCGGCAAACGCGACCTCCCGCTTTCGCCGCACGAACGGCAGCAGCACCAGCACAAGCAGCCCGGCGGCGCACAGCAGCAGGCCGAGGCTGATCGGCCGGTCGATGAAGGTGGAGGGGTCGCCGCGCGACAGCAGCAGGGCGCGGCGCAGATTCTCCTCCATCAGCGGCCCCAGCAGGAAGGCGAGAACCATCGGCGCCGGCTCGCAGTCCAGCCGCCACAGGATCATGCCGAGGAGGGAGAAGGCGACGAGCTGCACCAGGTCGAACGTATTGTTGTTCACCGTGTAGACGCCGACGCAGCAGAACAGCAGGATGCTGGGATAGAGCAGCCGATAGGGGATCTTCAGCAGCTTCACCCAGACGCCGATCATCGGCAGGTTGATCACCAGCAGCATCACGTTGCCGACCAGCATGCTGGCGATCAGCCCCCAGAACAGCGCCGGCTGCTTGGTGATGATCTCGGGGCCGGGCTGAATGCCCTGGATGGTGAGCGCGCCGGCCAGCAGCGCCATCACCACGTTGCTGGGAATGCCCATGGTGAGCAGCGGTATGAACGAGGTTTGCGCGCCGGCATTGTTGGCCGATTCGGGCCCGGCCACGCCTTCGATCGCCCCCTTGCCGAACCGGGAAGGGTCCTTGGCGACGCGCTTTTCCGTCATGTAGGCGGCGAACGAACTGAGCAGCGCACCGCCACCGGGCAGAACGCCGAGGATCGATCCCACCACGGTGCCGCGCATGATCGCCGGCGTCGCCTGACGGAACTCCTGCCGGGTCGGCCACAACCTGCTGATCTTCTGCGCCAGCACCGAACGGCCCTCGGGATTCTCCAGATTGCGCATGATCTCGGGAATCGCGAACAGGCCGATGGCGAACGACACGAAGTCGATACCATCGACCAGCGACGGGATCCCGAACGCCAGCCGCTGCGCGCCGGTATTGACGTCGGTGCCGACGATCCCCAGCGCCAGCCCCAGCACCATCATGCCGAAAGCGCGCAGGATCGAACCGTGCGCCAGAATGATCGCAGCCACCAGGCCGAACACCATCAGGGAGAAGTATTCCGCCGGCCCGAAACTCAGCGCGACATCGGCAAGGGTGGGGCCGGCGAAGGCGATGAGGAAGGTGGCGACGACGCCGGCGAACAGCGAGCCGATGGCCGCAATGGCGAGCGCGGAACCGGCGCGTCCCTGCCGCGCCATCTGGTGACCGTCGAGACAGGTCACGACCGAGGAGCTCTCGCCCGGCATGTTGACCAGGATCGCGGTGGTCGAGCCGCCATACTGGGCGCCGTAATAGATGCCGGCCAGCATGATGATCGCGGTGGTCGGCTCGAGGTAATAGGTGATCGGAATGAGCATGGCCAGGGTCGCGACGGGGCCGATACCCGGCAGCACGCCGATCAACGTTCCAAGCAGCGCCCCGACGAACACGAACAGGGCATTCATCGGCGTCAGCGCGACGCCGAGACCCAGCATCAGCTTGTCGAATACGTCAACCATCAGAAAACTCCGGGCGGCACGAGTCTGATCGACAGCCCGAGCAGGGTCACGAACAGCACGCTGCAGAACGTTATCAAGCCGACGGCCAGCACGATGGTCTCGACCAGCCGGCTTTCCCGACTTGCCAGCGCCGCTACCCCGATCAACAGGGCGCTGGCGATGATGAATCCCAGTCGTTCGACGGTAAATCCGAACAGCAGAATCCCGATCGGCACCAGCAGCATCTGCCGCATCGGCGGCAGCGACACCTCGGTGCGCCGGTGCGCGAAATAGGCCACGATGACGTTGAGAAACCCGACGCCGATCAACAGATAGGCCACGATGCGCGGCCAGTATCCCGCCGCCATGCGGGTCGCCGTGCCGACCGGATAGGACCAGACCAGGACCAGCATCGCGATACCCAGCGCCATCAGCAGGACGCCCGTCGCGAAGCCGCGCTGGTCGCGCGGCGCCAGAATCGAATGTTTCCGCTCATCCACTGCCGTCCGATCGACGGGCTTGTCCGTCTCTTCCATGCTCATCGCAAATTCCCCTCGCCATCACCCGGTCACGCCGGGTCCCCGCACTCCTTTACCCGCCATCGCTTCGAACACCTTGATCACCGCCCCGGCATCCTCGCTGCCGTATCCGGCGGCGTGCGCCGCCTGATAGATCTGCTTGGTCAGGCTGGCGACCATCAGCGGCATGCCCAGCTCATGCGCGAACGCCGTCTGCAGCTCCTGATCCTTGAGGCAGATGTCGACCGAACCGCCCGGCACGAAATCGCGCGCCAGCAACCGGCGGTCGCGCCCCCGGAACGCCGCGCTGTCCCCGGTACCGGCGCGCACGATCTCGCACATCAGCTCGAGATCAAGTCCCGCCCGTTCCGCCAGAACGAATGCCTCGCAGACGGCAACGATGTTGATCTGCGCCAGCATGTTGTTGACCAGCTTCATCGCCATGCCGGAGCCGGCCGGACCGACCAGACGCCATTCGTTGCCGATCGCCGCAAAAATGTCGCGGCAGCCCTCGAAAATCCCGGCATCGCCGCCGGCCATCACGACCAGCGTACCCGCCGCGGCCCGTGGTGTGCCGCCGCTGACCGGCGCATCGAGCATCGCGATGCCGCGATCAGCCAGCCTGACGAAGAAACGACGTGCCGCCGAGGGTTCGATGGTGTTCATGCACAGCACCACGCTGCCCCGGCGCGCCGCCGCCGCAACGCCATCGCTGCCGAACAGCACCTCTTCGGTCTGCGCGGTCGTGCCCACCATGCAGATGATACGGTCGGCTTCCCCCGCCGCTGCGGCGATGGAGCGTGCAGGGCTTGCGCCGCCCTGCACGGCTCGCTCGAGATTGGCTTCGGACTGGTCGCAGGCGACGACCCGGAAGCCCGCCCCTACCAGGCGCATGGCCATGGGATGCCCCATGTTGCCAAGCCCGATGAAGCCAATGGTTCTGGTCATGCTGCACCGATCCCGCTATATCGCGGATCAGGGCTGCTGGATGTTCGCCTTCTTGATCAGATCACTCCACTTTTTCTGCTCGTCGAGAAGGAACTTGCCGAATTCGGCAGGCGAACCGGTCCCGGCATCGGCGCCGACCATCTCCAGATGCTTCTGCCCTTCCGGCGAGGCAAGCGCCTTGATCACTTCGGCATTGAGGCGTTCGACGATCTCCGGCGGCGTTCCCGCCGGCGCCACCAGCGCCAGCCACGAAATCACATTGTAGCCCGGGACACCCGATTCATCGATGGTCGGCACGTCGGGAAGCGCCTTGCTGCGGGAAAGCCCGGTCACTCCGACGGCCCGCAGCCTGCCCGACTGGATATACGGAACCGCGGCAGGAACGTTCGAGAACATCATCTCGATATGCCCGCCGACCAGATCGGCCAGCGCCGGACCGGTGCCCCGGTACATCACGTGCACGATATCGACATCGGCCATGACGCGGAACATTTCGCCCGACAGGTGCTGGGACTGGCCGACGCCAGCCGACGCATAGTTCAGAGTGCCGGGTTTCTCCTTGGCGTAGCGGATCATGTCGCCGATGCTGTTGATCGGAAGGCTGGGATGGACAACCAGCACGTTGGGATAGACCGACACCAGCGCCACAGGCGCCAGTTGCCTGTTCACGTCGTAGGGCAGCTCCTTGTAGAGCCCTGGATTGATCGCCAGTGGACCGATATTGCCCATCAGCAGCGTATAGCCATCGGGATTAGCGCCGACGACGTGTTGGGTCCCCACGATGCCACCGGCGCCGGGACGGTGCTCCATGACAACCGGCTGGCCCCAACTGCGCTGTATGCTGTCACCGACCAGCCGCACGAAACCGTCCGACAATCCCCCAGGCGCGGACGGAACCACGATCGTGATGGGTCGGTTCGGATAGTTCTGAGCGTTCGCAGGCTGTCCAAGCAGAGCAACCGAAAGCGCCGCCAAGGCGGTTCCAAAACCAAGCAGCTTCATAAAAACCTCCCTGATATCAATTACTTATTCTGAAGTCGCTGCATCCGACAAGAAATCTAACAAATGTTTGACTTGTCATCAACCCTTTGCGGCGGGAGGCGCGAAAACCGGACGAACGGGACAGTCTGGCAAGCGGAAAAACCCATGCATGCCGATCTCCTCTTGGAGATTCGGCACGAGGACACGGGGATCGACCTGAGGTCGGAACTCACGGCGGACGAAATTGCCGCCATGCGTCATGCACTTGACGATGTCGCGGCTATTTTTCCAATCACTAACCGACGAAGAGCAGCTTGGCTTCGGTTTCCTGTCTCGGCCCGCTCGAGATTTCATGGCGCCAGGTGCGCAAGCATGCGCGCGTGATGCCTCTATCTTTCTGGATCTTCGTCTTGAAGCAGATCCGGCCCGATACTGCGACGGCCGCGAGATGCCTACTTCATATCCGGCGCCCGGACGTTCTTGATCCGATATACCGCATCTTCGCGGCTGCGCTTTGCCATCACGCGCGTCTCGTCGGACGGCAACTGCTCCAGCGTTTCCTTGGCCCAGTCGTAGACGCAGATGCGATGGGCAATCTTCCATTCGCCATTGCGCTCTTCGAAGCGGTCGACGTAGCGGAAGCAAACCGTCACCTTCCGATACACCGGCTCGCGGTTGGACCAGGCCATGCCCTCGACTCTCAGATGCTGGAAGCAGAGCGAATAGGTCTCGGCGACGGCGGTCTTGCCGTCGACCTCGATGAGCATGTTGCCGGCGAAGTGCATCGCCTGGTCCATGATCTCGTGGCGCTGCCTGATCCACTCGATAAGACCGGGAATGTCGCCCTTGTAGCGGCCATGGTCGTCGTAGGCGTCCGGGTGGTAGGCGGAGGCGATCATGTCGAAATCCTTGCGATCGACGCCGCGGAAGTAGCGCATCAGCGTGTTGCGGATGGCGCGTTCGGCGAGCATTTCCTCAAACAGCTTGCGTTCGCCGGCGCCGAGCGCGAGATCGCTGTCTTTGGGCATGTGTTCCCTCCCTTTCTGCTGTCGTTCACCGTCCCCGGTCAGTCGCCCGCGACGATGTTGTTCTCCTTGATCAGCTTGGTCCAAACCCGCGTATCGGCCTGCAGGAAGGCGGAAAACTCGTCGGTCGAGCCCGGGGCAATCTGGCCGCCCGCTGCCGCGGCAGCCCTCCCGCCTTCCGCCGATTCCATCGCGCTGTTGATCTCGTCGTTGAGACGCTGGACGATCTCTTTTGGCGTACCGCCGGGCGCCATGATGGCAATGAAGCCGGTGGCGAGGAGGTCCGGGAAGCCTGCTTCCGCCCCGGTCGGCGCGTCGGGCAGCAGTTCGACCCTCTGCGGGACGGTGACGGCCAGCGCGCGCAAGGTGCCTGCCTGAATGTGGGGCAGAACCGGCGGAATATTGGTGATCATCATCTGGATGCGACCGGCGACCAGATCCGTAACGGCGGCCGTCGCTCCCCTGTACGGCACATGGACCATGTTCGCGTCCGAAAGCGAACGAAGCATTTCCGAGGCGATATGGGCGCCGGTGCCAACGCCCGCGGTGCCGTAGTTCAACCCTTCCTTGGTGCTCTTTGACAGCGCGACCAGTTCCTTGAGCGAGCGGACGGGCAAGGAAGCGGGAACCACAACGACATACGGGGTTCTGGCGAGGAGCGCCACCGGCACGAAATCCCGCTCGACGTCGTATCTGGTCTTCCCGAAGGCCGGCAAGGCAATCAGCGGACCATTGAAGGTCAGCCACAAAGTATGTCCGTCCGGCCTGGCGGTTGCCACGTATTCGCCGCTGAGTTGGCCGCCCGCACCGGGCTTGTGCTCCAGCAGAACCGGCTGCCCCCATTTTTTCTGCAGCCAGTCGCCAACAGTCCGGCCGAACGGGTCCATCAGGCCGCCCGGGGTCGTCGCCACGACGATGCGGATCGGTTCGGTGGGAAAGCCTTGCGCGCCGGCACCCGATGCCGCCAGCAGGGCTGCGAGCAGGCACCCAATCCAGGCAAATCGCTTCATGTTTTTCCTCCCAGGGATTGTCTCGCCGGCCCCTGGTGAAGATCGCAGCTTCGAGAACCAAAGCCGTTGAAACACTTTGGGCCGGCGCTTGCTCCGATTAGGGAAGAAAGCGGGATTGCCGTCTAATGCCGGATGGACAAGCGCGCGATAGCAAAAAGCTATCGCTCGGAACGGCTACCAGCCCGCAAACGACAGGCCGCCATTGACGCTGAGGGTCTGGCCCGTCACCTGCGACGAGAGCGGCGAGAGCAGGAAATGCGCGACCTGCGCGGTCTCGAGCGCGGTCGGCGCCCGGCCGGCGGGAAAACGCGACAGCGCCTTGGAGAACAGGTTGTTCTCGAAACTCTGCTTGGCGAATATCCGGTCCCAGGACGGCGTGTCCGAGGTCAGGGTCAGGGCAATGCCATTGACGCGGATCTTCCACTCGGCGAACTCGCGCGCCAGCACCTTGGTCAGCATGATCATCGAGGCGCCGACCGCGCCGATGATGGATTCTCCCGGCGTGGCATGGCGGCCGGCATCGGTGGTTACCAGCAGCACCGCCGCCTCGCCGCTCGCCTTCAGCGCCGGTAGCGCGGCGTGAATGGGAAAGACCCGCGGCAGGAACCGGTCCTGATAGCTGGCGACGATCTGCTCGGGCGTGAAGGCGTGGAACGGCGTGGGACCGAACGGTCCTTCGGCGCCGGCGCTGACCAGAAGATCGAGTTTGCCGCTGTTCTGCGCCGCTGCTTCGACCGCCTGTTTGCAAACATCGTATTCGCGGCAGTTGCCGGCGACGAATCCGGCCTGCGGACAGATCTTTTTCAGTTCGGCCAATGCCGCTTCGCCGCGCTCCGCCGAGCGGCCGGTAATGGTGACGACGGCGCCATGCTGCGCCAGCCGTTCGGCGATGCGGTAGCCGACGCCGCTCGTTCCGCCGGTGACAAGTGCGATCTTGCCCGCGAGATCCTTGCTGTCCATGACATCAATCTCCCAGTCTGGTGGCGCCGTTGGCGGCGAGTGCGGCGATTTCTTCCGGCGAATAGCCGGCTTCGGCGAGAATTTCGCCGCTGTGCTCGCCGATGCGCGGCGGCAGGCGCCGGATCGACGGCGGTGTGCGCGACCAGGTCGTGGGCGGCCGCACGGCGCGAACGCGTCCCTCGGTAGGATGCTCGTGCCAGGAGAACATGTCGACGGCCTGCAGATGCGGGTCTTCAAGCAGGGATTCCAGCGTATTGAGCCGGAAGGCGGGAATGTCGATCTTCTCGAACGCGGCGAGCCATTCCGCCGTGGTGCGCGTGCGCAGCATGTCTTCCAGCGCTCCATGCACCTCCCCCGCATGAACGGTGCGCGAGGTGAGCGTGCCGAACCTCGAATCCTGCATCAGCTCGGGCCGTCCGACCAGATCGAGAAAGCTGCGCCAGTGCCGGTCCGTGTAGAGCATGGCGCATATGTAGCCGTCCTGCGTCGCGAAGGGACGCCGCTCCGACGCCAGCGACCGGGGATAGCCGGCCGGACCCAGCGGCGGATCGTAGGTGGCGCCGCCCATATGGTCGGCCAGGACGAGCTGGGCCGCCACCTCCAGCATCGGCACCTCGATCGCCTGCCCCTCGCCGGTACGCTGCCGGTGCAGCAGGGCGGCGAGCAGCGAGGCAGCCACCTGGACGCCGACATAGCGGTCGATGAAGGCCAGCGGCACGTAGCGCGGCGTGCCGTTGCCGGAACGGGCCATCAGGCTGGGAATCGCCACCAGCCCCTGAATCAGCTCGTCGAAGGCCGGACGCGCCGCATAGGGACCCGACTGCCCGAATCCGAAGGCGCCGACATAGACCAGGCCCGGATTCACCTGTTTCAGATCCTCGTAGGCCAGACCCAGCCGTGCCATCGCCTGCGGGCGGACATTGTAGAGCAGCGCATCGGCATCGCGCGCCAGACGCAGTAGCGCTTCCCGGCCCTGCGGCCTCTTCAGGTCGAGCACGATGCTGCGCTTGTTGCGGTTGGAGTTGAAATACATCGGTCCCATGCCGTGGCTATGCATGGGGCCGACGGCGCGGATGCTGTCGCCCTCCGGCGGCTCGACCTTGATGATTTCGGCCCCCATGTCGCCCAGCATCTGGCTGGCGAACGGCGCCATGACGATGGCGGCCACCTCGATCATCTTTATCCCGTCAAGCGGCCCCATCTCCCCTCCGACTTCAAGACGTTTCACCCAGCGTCAGGCTGCGAACGACGGATTCCGTCCATCCGGCAGACCGGCTGCGACGCCGCATCGCTTTTCTGTTGTCTGCCAAATGATAGTTAGAGACTATTTGCGAAACAAGGTTTGCCTCCGTGGAGACGACGCATGGCCGGCTTCGCCGAACGATATGACACCATCATTCTCCAGCAGCGCGGCAACCGCCTTTACTTGATCCTCAATCGCCCGCAGGCGCGCAACGCCCTCAATCCGTCGATGATCGAGGAACTGGGCAGCGTCTTCGCCGCGTTGCATGGCCGCGCCGACATCAAATGCGTCGTCATGCGCGGCAGCGGCGGCAATTTCTGCGCCGGGGCCGATCTCAAGCGTATCGGCGAACTCAAGCCGGTGCAGCCTGGCGAACCCGACCCGCTGGCGATCGACAACCGCAGATTCGGCGCCCTGCTGGAGAGTATCGTGGCATCGCCGCCGGTCGTGGTGGCGGCGATCGAAGGCTACGCGCTGGCGGGCGGTCTTGGCCTGGCCTGCGCCGCCGACGTCGTCGTGCTGCGCGACAACGCCATATTCGGCATTACCGAAGTCGCGCTTGGCCTGATACCGGCGCAGATGTCGCCATTCGTCGCCATGCGGATCGGTGCGCCGCAGGCGCGACGGCTCGCCCTGACGGCGGCCCGCTTCGGCGCCGAAGAGGCGTTGCGGCTGGGCCTGGGCCATTTCCTTGGCGTTGATGCTGCGGACATGGAAGCGAAACTCGAAGACGTGCTGAAGCAGATCGACCGTGGCAGTCCCATGGCGCTGGTTGCGACCAAGGCGCTGTTCAACGAGATCGCGCGCAAACCGCTGCCGGAGGCGCTGGATTTCGCGGCCCAGACGCTGGCGCGGACGCTGCGCGGGCCCGAAGCGCCAGAAGGACTGAAGGCCTTTGCCGAAAAGCGGCCGCCGGAATGGGCCGCCTAAGCGGCGGCCCATCGTCGCGGTGGCTCGCTCAGTCCGCCTTCAGGTTGGCGTCCTTGACGATCTTGCGGAACTTGTCGTTCTCGCCCTTGAGAAACGCGTCCATGTCCTTCGGCGAAGCGCTGCTCGTCGCACCCCCCTCCTTCGCCAGACGGTCGTGCGCTTCGGGCGTGTTCATTGCCTTCACCACTTCGGCATTGAGCTTGGCGATGATCTCCGGCGGCGTCTTGGCCGGCGCCACCAGGATCACCCACGAGGTCATGCTGTAGCCGGGCACGCCCGCCTCGGCGACGGTGGGAACGTCGGGCAATGCCGGATTGCGGGCAGCGCTGGTCACCGCCAGCGGACGCAGCGCCTTGCTCTGGATGTGCCCGACGGCAGCCGGCACGTTGCTGAACATCATCTGGACATGACCGCCCAGCAGGTCGGCCAGCGCCGGGGCGGTTCCCTTGTAGGGCACGTGGACGATGTCCGCCCCAGTCAACAGGCGAAACAATTCGCCGGACAGATGATGCGAGGCACCGATGCCGGCCGAGCCGTAGTTCAGCTTGCCCGGATTGTTTTTGGCGTAGGCGATCAGTTCCTTGACGTCATGAACCGGCAGCGAGGGATTGACGACCAGAACGTTGGGAAACGTCACCACCATGCCGACGCCGGCGAAATCGCGCTCGCTGCTATAGGGCACCGAGGAATAGAGCCACTCGTTGGTCGCCAGCGGACCGGCCGAACCCAGCAGCAGGGTGTGTCCGTCGGGCTCCGCCCTGGCGACGTAGTTGGTGCCGATGATGCCATTGGCCCCGGCGCGATGCTCGAGAATGACGGGCTGGCCCCAGGCCTTGGTCATGGCATCGCCGATGATCCGGCCGAACGCATCGGTCAGTCCGCCCGGCGTCGAGGGAATGACCAGGTTGATGGGCTTGCTGGGAAACTGCTGGGCGTGACCAGACCCGGCGACAGCCAGGCCCAACAGGGCACCGACGATACAAACTGCAATTCTGCGCATGTTCCCTCCTTGGACTTGTGTCTTCGTGCAGATGTCTACGGTTGAAACTCGACATATCCGTTATCGAGCGCGATCGCGCCGCGCTGGCGCACCTGCGATCGGAAAGCGGCGCGGCCGTCGCCGAGGCGCCAGATCGACGTTTCGATGGTTTCGCCCGGGTAGACAGGCGCGGAGAAACGCACGTCGAGCTGCCGCAACCGGGCGGGTTCGCCCTTGCAGAGCGCTTTCAGCAACGCGTAGCCGACAAACCCGTATGTCGCGCCACCATGCAGGATGGGCCTGTCGAAGCCGGCGCTTCTGGCCACCGCCGGATCGACGTGCAGCGGGTTGGGATCGCCGGAAAGGCGATAGATGAGATGCGCCTGAAGCGGCACGTCCGAAGCCACAATCAGATCGGGAGCGGTCGTCGGCACCTCGCGAACCGGCTTGATCGGCCCCGAAGGTCCGCCAAACCCGCCATCGGCGCGGCAGAATGTCGTCTGCCGCACCACGCATATGGTTTCGCCGGTGTCGCCGTCGCTGACTTCGCGGCGGGTGTAGATCAGGGCTCCCCTGCCCGGCCCCTTGTCGATGATCTCTTCTATCGCCAGACGACCGATCGCCAGGCCGCGGATCATCGGCAGGCGATGGAACTGCACGCTGTATTCGCCATTCAGCGCCTGACGCCAGTCAATGCCGGTGTCGCTCTCGGCGATCCATACGCCGGGATAGGCCAGCACGGTGCCATAGGTCGGCAACGTCTGCAGACCGTTCTCGTAGACGAATTTCAAAGACTGCCCATCGTCGGGATCGCTGCCGACGCCCACGCCCAGCGCGTAGAGAATCGCCTCCCGCGCCGTGACCGGCTGCTCGATCGGCGCGAACTGGCGCGATTTGAGACGTTGGTAGTCGATCGCCAAGCCTGCCCCCTGTCCGACCATTGGCGCTTCCGCGGCCACCAGCACGAGCGGCCTCGGGATCCATAAAAACTAACAAACGTTAGACCTGTGTCAATCGCAAACGAAGCCCATGCAATTCTGTCTGGCCCGGGCATCTGCAGGCGCGGGAAGGGTTATTCGGGATCGCGACTGTAGCGCCTGCGCAGGCGATGGCATCGCACAGCCTGTCGCTGTCGATGCAATCGATGGTCAGGTATTCGAAGTTCAGATCATTCTGGCTTTTTAACCCCATCTCCTACTGTCGAGGCACGTGTCCATACGCTTCTGATGTCAAGGACTGGATCGTTTACGAGGCGGCTTTCCGCATCCAGCAGCATCGTAGATCGATCCTCTTCGGAGTAGCGCCGCCATTCGGGAAGATTCCGGGCGCCAGGACTGCCGCTTCGGGCAAATTCCACCCAGGCCGCGCTCATCGTTTCAGCCAGCCTTGCATCCTCCGGCGAACGACCAGCGAACGGCGCATCCGCCAACGTGTCGAAGACATAGGGCACGTCCATGATATGACATGATCGCAGCCGACCGTTCAGCGCCGGCGATTCACGCATAAAGAAATAGGTGAACACCGGCGCGCCCGCCTGCGCCGCCTTGAGGCCGGCAATCCTCAGGGAGGGGAGCACGATCCCTTGATCGCCGACGATCTGAATGAACAGATCGCCTGCGGTCGCGGCCGGATAAAGGCGACGATACTCTCGAACCAGAGCATCCGTATGGGCACCGACATAGGGGACCAGCCGCCGACCGAGTTCAATGTCGTCCAGATCGGCCAGCCACGGCTCCAGCGCATAGAATATCGACATCTCATGCCTGGTGACGCCGATCAGCAGCGGGATGTCGGCGGCCAGCGGCGGCGCACTGCCATCGAAAGGGCCCGCCGGAAAATCCGCCGGGCCCGAGACGGGATTGAATCCGGTGCGGCGGCGTTCGGCAAAGCTTGCCAGGCTGGCACGCGCGACAACCCGTTCCTGGGCAAGCAGGAGCTGCGGCAGCGGCAGGTCGCGAAGCCGGGCAGCCTGTTCGGGACGAAGCTGAAGTTCCGCAAGAAAGGCCAGCGCCGTCGCGGTTCCGTCATTCCGGTCCGCCATCCTAAGAGCCGGACCGCTCTGCACGATCGCCTTATGGAAAAGCCCCTGCGCCCGTGGCATGGCCATCAGCACGCAGACTTTCGCACCGCCTCCCGACTGGCCGACCAGGGTGATATTGCCCGGATCGCCGCCGAACCCGGCGATATTGTCGCGTATCCAGGTCAGGGCCGCGACGATATCGAACATGCCCGCCAGACCGGCACCGGCGAAATCCGCCCCCGCCACTTCCTCCAGATGCAGGTACCCCAGCGCCCCCAAGCGATGATTCAGCGTGACCACGACCACGTCCTGGCGAGACGCCAGTCTGGCACCATGCGTCCACGGATCGGCGCCCGATCCGGCAATGAATCCGCCGCCATGCAGCCAGACCAGCACCGGTCGTCGGCCGCCATCGCGCAATCCCGCCGTCCACAGATTGAGAACGAGACAATCCTCGCCGATGGGCTGCGGTCGCGCGGGCGTCATCAGGCGGCCGATCTCCGGCGCCAGACCGAAAGCACTGTCGTTCTGGGGCGCTCGCGGTCCATAGGCCAGGGCTTCACGAATGCCCGTCCAGGGCGCAACCGGCTGCGGCGGTCGGAACCGGGCGGCGCCTGTCGTGGCGGCAGCATAGGGAATGCCGAGAAAGGCGTGCACGCCGCCTTGCGCATGGCCGCGGACTTTTCCGGTCCTGGTTTCAACGATCGCCTGGTCGACCATCCGCCCCTTCCCGATCCGCTTGTGCGCTGCCTATTCCATCAGTTCGCCGTATTTCTCCCATGCCCGGGCCTGCACGTTCGGCAGATGATACGAGGGAAAAAGCTGGTTGGCCGGCTGGTAGTCCCGCAGCACTTCGCGGGCAACCGTAACCTTGTGAACCTCGGTCGGGCCATCTGCCAGGCCGACATGAAAGGAGTTCAGCAACCATTCGGCAAAAGGCATTTCGGTCGATAATCCCAGCGAACCGTGAAGCTGCAGAGCACGGGCGGAAATGTCGTGGAGCACTTTCGGCATCTCCGCCTTCACGGCGGCGATGTTCCCGCGAACCTTCTTGTAGTCATGGTGCTTGTCGATCAGCCATGCCGTTTCGAGGACGAGAAGGCGGAACTGACGCAGCTGAATCCAGGAGTCGGCGATCTTCTCCTGCACCATCTGCTTCTTCGCCAGCGCCTCGCCCTTGGTGAAGCGCGAAACGACCCGCTCGCACATCATCTCGAAGGCGCGCGTCGCCTGCGCCACGGTGCGCATCGCGTGATGCATCCGGCCGCCGCCGAGACGGGTCTGCGCGACCACGAAGGCATCGCCGCGTCCGCCCAGCATGTGGTCGAGCGGAACCCGCACGTCGCGATAGCGCATATAGGCATGGGTCGCTTCCGGCTCGCCGTAGAACGTCAGGTTGCGGACGATCTCCAGGCCAGGCGTGTCCGCCGGCACGATGAACATCGACATGCGCCGGTAGGGCGCGGCGTCGGGGTCGGTGACGGCCATGACGATGAAGAAATCCGCGAACCGGGCGTTCGACGCGAACCATTTCTCGCCATTGATCACCCAGCCATCGCCATCACGCACGGCGGAGGTCGTCAGCACCAGCGGGTCGGCGCCGCCCTGCGGCTCGGTCATGGCGAAGCAGGACACGATCTCGTTTGCCAGCAGCGGCTGGAGAAAGCGCTTCTTCTGCTCCGGCGTGCCGTAATGCGCCAGGATTTCGCTGTTTCCCGTATCCGGAGCCTGGGCGCCGAAAACGATCGGGCCGAAGCGGGAGCGTCCGAACAGCTCGTTCATGAGAGCAAGCTTTACCTGCCCATAGCCCTTGCCGCCCAGCTCCGGCCCGAGATGGCAGGCCCACAGCCCACGCTCCTTCACCCGGGCCTGCAACGGGCGGACCAGGCGAACGAAGTTCGGCGCCCTGATGTCCCACTGACTACCCAGCAGTTGGTCCAGCGGCTCGACGTCCTCCCTGACGAACCGGTCGATCCAGTCGAGCTGCTGCTGAAAATCGGGATTGGTCTCGAAACTCCACGCCACGCCATCCTCCTGATCCGCGCTCCACTCTATTTCCTACAGGGCACGGGCCATAGCCTCCTGCAGGCGCTCGCAGCGCCGGGCCAGGAATGTACCCGTTTCCTTGTGCGTGATGATGTAAAGATCGTTGCGTTTGATCGAGTCGACGACGAGGTCGCCGACCTCCTCGGCATGCAGCAAGCGGCCTTCCAAAGCCCCCTTCTCCTTGTCCGCGTAGACCTGGGGCCGCGCACCGCCCAGCTCGGCAGGGCGGTTGCGGAAACTGTCATCGATCCGGCTTTGCACGCGCATCGGGCACAGCACCGAGACGCCGATACCGTGTTGTTTGACGTCCTTGGCCAGGCATTCCGCCAGCGATACGACGGCCGCCTTCGACACCGAGTAGGGACCCAGCTCCCGATTGGCGACCAGGCCGGCAAAGGAGGCTGTGAAGAGCACATGTCCGCCCTGCTTCTGTTCGATCAGCCGCGGCACGAAGCATTCGACGCCATGAATCGGTCCCCATAGATTGACCCGCATGGTCCATTCCCAATCCGAATGGCTCATGTCCTGTGTCGGTCCGAACACCGCCACGCCGGCATTGTTGAAGACAATGTGGACGGCCCCGAAGCTGGACCACGCCTTGTCCGCCAATGCCTCGACCGAGGCCCGGTCGCCGACGTCGGTGACGACCCCGGTCGCCTCGGCGCCGGCATTGGCCAGATCGGCGACCGCCCTCTCGAGTGCAGTCGCTTCGATATCGGCCAGCACCAGCTTGACCCCGGCACCAGCCAGTGCCCGCGCCGTCGCCAGGCCGATGCCGCTTGCTCCACCGGTGATGACTGCAACCTTGCCGCCAAGTTCCATCGTCAACGCCTCCTTCGACACCTTGCCTGCGGTTGCCGCCCATCGCGCGCCGTCTTGATCCGGGAAGGCGCTAGCGTGCTGCCGGCGCGGCTTCCAGATCGTGAACCCCGGGACCGATATTGGCGATTTGCGATCGCTGGATCTTCTCCGTCTCGGTCTTTGGTATCGCCTTCAGGAACTCGACGTAGCGAGGCAGCATGTAGCTGGGAAAATGCTCGGCCAGATATGCCCGGACTTCCGCCGGCGAGATCGTTCCGCGGCTGACCAGGCAGACCTTGATCTCCTCCCCGACCATTGGATCGGGGACGCCGACAGCCGCGCAGTCGGCCACCGCAGGCAGCTCGCGCAGCTTGGACTCGATCTCGACCGGCGAGATCATCTCTCCCTTGCGCCTTATCAGTTCCTTGTAGCGGCCGGTGAAATAGAGATATCCGTCGGCATCGAAATAGCCCCGGTCGCCGGTATGGAACCAGAGATTGCGGCAGGCCTTCACCATCTCCTCGGGCTTGCCCCAGTAATTCAAGAGAATGATATTGGGCCTGCGCGGGCGCACGACGATTTCGCCCTCGATGCCGGCGGGAACGCAATTGTCGGCCGCATCGACGATCTGCACCTCCATGTCGGCGCGCGGCCGGCCGTTCGAACCGATCCGGTAATCCTTGACGGTATTGCCGGTGAACCAGCCGCCGGTTTCCGACGATCCGAATCCCTCATAGATGGTTATGCCGAAAAGCTTGCGGAAATCCTCCATGATTTTGCCCGTGGCGCTGGTGCCGGAGATGCCGCCGCCGATTACGAAGCGCATGGAATGGTCGCGTTCGCCCCGCGCGTAGCGGGACAGCAGGATCGATATCACCGTACCCACCGCCGGAAAGCCCGTCGCGCCGAAACGACGCGCATCCTCGAAGAATGCGGAAGCGGAGAAGCGGTCGCGCAGAGCCAGGGTGCAGCCCGATATCAGTGCCGGCATCACGCCGAACATCTGCGTATTGGCGTGGAACATCGGCAGAAACGCCATGATCACATCATCGGACGTCAGGGCGACCATGTCGATCGTCGCGCGGCCGACCGCCTCGAAGACGCCATGGCCGTTCATGACGCCCTTGGGCAGTCCGGTGGTTCCCGACGTATAGATGATCGCTGAAGTATGGCCGTCGGGCAATTTCTCGACAGCACCCTCTTCGTACTCGCCAAGCCGGTCGAAAAATGCTGCTTCCGACTCGATCGCAATGATCGGAATCCGCGAAAGGGCCTCATCGAGAAAGCCCGACTTGCCATCGATCCAGGCGCGGTCCGCCAGGATCAGTTTGGCGCCGGACTGGCTCAGGGAATAGCGCAGCCCGTCCGACACCAATTGGTTGTTCAGCGTGACCGCAACGGCGCCAGTCATGTTGATCCCGAACCAGGCGACGACATAGGCGGCGCTGTTGTCGGCCAGAACCGCCACATGGTCGTTGACGCCGATCCCGCGCGCGCGCAGCAGACTGGCGAAGCGCCGCGAAAGCCGGTGGATCGTGGCGAACGAGTATCTTCCGCCCTCCGTCAGCAGGAAGTCCTTTTCCGGCGTTCTCTCGGCCCAGCCGGCCAGGAAATCGGTGATCATGGAACGGTCTACTTGAGCAGCTCGAGGACCTCCCCTTCATAGGTCCCATCGACCAGCCGGCTGGGGCCGATCAGCGACCAGAAATCGGAGAAATCCGCGCCTTCCGTAGTGTGGCGGGTGGGGCTGTACTTGGGATTGCCGATCATCGCCAGATAATCTGCCGGAAGCTCCGTCGTCTCCAGCGTCTCCAGGGCAGCCTTGACGCTGTCGGGATCGGTCTTGCCGGATTTCCTGTGCGCGGTTTCGAACGCCCATTTCTGAAGCAGGACCGAATCGCGCGCCAGCAGCGACCATCCCAGATTCGTGCTCTTCAGGCCAAGCTTCTCCAATTCGGCCGTGAACTCGCGAACCTTGGGATTGCCTCCCGCCGTCCGCGTCGCCGTCCGATAGTTCACCGAATAGAATTGCGCCCGCATCTCCTCCGGCATCAGCTCGGCAAGATCGCCGGACAGAACGGCCGGCTCGGTGACCATTTTGGCGTTCCAGTTCAAGGTCTGCAGCGCCGTCATCATCATTGTGATCCCCGGCCGGCCGATGCCGTCGAAGACCAGGATGTCGGCGCCGCGATCGCGCATGTTCTGCACCATCGGCGTCAGATCCTTGATATCGGCCACGACCTTGATGATGCCGACCGGCTCGAGGCCGTACTTGGGCTTCAGCTCGACCATGAGCTGATCCCCCAGCGCGGCGTTCGCAGGATTGGTCGATACGATGATCCCGACTTTGGTGCCGCCGAGCCGCTTGACCGCCGCCGCCACGGGCGGGACGCGGACGGCCGACGTGTCCGAGAGCTGGAAGCTGTAGGGAAACTGCTGGGCATCGCCGATGCTGGTGCTCGATCCGTTCGAGATCGTTATTACCTTCTGGCTCGTCAGGAACGGCAGCGTGGCCAGCGCCGTACCGCTGATGATGCCCGGATAGATCGCGGCGGCGCGCTTCTCCGATACCAGTTCGCGTGCCGCAAGCAGGGCGCGACCGGGATTGCCGGCATCGTCCTGAATGACGAGTTCGACCTTGCGCCCCAGGATGCCGCCCTCGGCGTTCACCGTCGCAACGCCGAGGCGCAATCCGACAGCGATGAAATCGCCCAGCGGGGCATACAGGCCCGAGACCGGCAGGATTGCCCCCAATATGAACGGATCCTGGGCCCGCGCCGGCGCCGACCAACCGACACCGCCAGCCACGGTCAGGGCCATTCCGCCCACGGTTCGGCCAAACGTCCTGCGACCAAATTTTTTCATGACGCTCTCCTCCTCGGTGCAACCTGCACCTTTTTCTTTGCGCCCCTCAGGCGGCCTCGGTAATGACCTCTTGAATCGATCCCGCCTTCACGATCCTGCCGAGATCGAGCAGGTATCCCCTGTTCGCCAGACCGACCAGCCACGCCGGCTGCTGCTCGACCACGAGAAGCGTGGTTCCCGTCGCCGTCAGGGCCTTCAGCGTCTGGAACAGTTCATAGGCGACCTTCGGTGCCAAACCGGCCGAAGGCTCGTCGATCAGGACGACCTTGGGGTCGGAAACGTAGGCAATCGCCAGCGCCAGCGTCTGACGCTGGCCGCCGCTCAACAGGCCCGCCAGCCGGTTCTGCAGCGGCTCGAGCAGCGGGAATGTCCGCCAGATGTCGGCCAGGCTGCGACCCGGGCGGCCGCGCAATCGCGCCAGTCGCTGCCCTACCATCAGATGCTGATTGACGGTCAGCGACGACGCCATCCGCCCGCTCTCGCGGACGAAACTGAGGCCGGCCCGCGCGATGTCGGTGGCGTCCGTCCCCAGTATCGGCCTGCCATCCAGCATCACGCTGCCGCGCGAGCGCGGCTGCAATCCGGCGATCGTGCGCAGCAGCGTGGTCTTGCCGGCGCCGTTGCGGCCGAGAATGCCGACCATCTCCCCGGCGCGCACGTCGATATCGACGCGCCACAGGACTTGCGTCTGTCCGTACCAGGACTCCAGGTTCTCAACCTGCAACATGGCGCAATCCGATCCAGTAAGACGCGGGCCGCGGTTCGACGCCGAAATTCAGATACTCGATGAGAGCGTCCGGCAGTTCGTCGCCGATTTCCACATGGCATGTGACGCGGCCGTTCTGCAGCACTGCGATCTCGTCGCAGAACGTCATGACGAACTGCATGTTGTGCTCGATCACCACCACCGTCATTCCGGTGCGCTTCAGCCGGACCAGAAGCCTGCCCAGCTCCATCCGCTCGGCGTCGCTCAGCCCCGCCGCCGGCTCGTCAAGCAGCAGGAGGGACGGTCCGGACACGATGGCCCGCGCGATTTCGACGACGCGCTTCAGTCCCAGCGGCAGATCGGAGACGGGAGACTCCGCGATCTCCCTCGGCAGGCCGGCAACGGCGATGGCCTGCATGGCGCGCCGGTGCCGGTCGCGCGCCTTTGCCGTCAGCGATGGCAGTCGCAGGACCGCGCCCCACGCGGAGCATTTCTCCGGCCCGACCAGGCCGATTTCGACGTTCTCCCGTACGCTCAGTTCCTCGACCAGCATCGGCACCTGGAAGGTCCGTCCGATCCCCAAACGCGCGATTTCAAACGGGCGCAGGCCATCCAGCTCACGGCCTTCGATGCGAATCCGTCCCGCATCGGGCGCTATGAAGCCGGAAATGGCGTTGAGGAAAGTCGATTTTCCCGAGCCGTTCGGCCCCACGATCCCGCAAAGCTGTCCGCGCTTCAGGCGAAAATCGATATTGTCCAATGCCTGCACGCCGCCAAAGGCCTTCGAGATTCCTTCGGCCTGTACCGCCATGGCATCGCCGCCCGCATTCCCAGCCGCATTCCCGGCCGGCGCCGGCGTGAACAGGGCTCCCGCGCCTTCGGCAGTTCCTGGCGACTGGCCGGCATCGTCCGTGAAATGCGCTTCAGCGCCGTCCGCCGGCGCCACCAGGCCGATCCGGCGCGCCAGCGCGGTGAATACAGGCGCGAACCCATCGGTAAACATTACGGCGAAGACCATCAGGCCGATGCCGAAGATGAGGGGGTTGTACTGGCTGAAAGGTCCGACCCAGAAGCTGAAAGCCACCAGCGGCACCATGCCGAAGATCGGTCCCCACTTCTTTCCCAGGCCGCCCAGCACCATGCCGGTCAGCAGCATCAGGGCCAGCCCGATGCCAAAGGAATCTCCGTTGACGAACTGCTCGGTATAGGCGAGCAGCATTCCCGCCACGGCCGCGGGTACGGACGAGACGATATACACCACGAGCTTGGTGCGGCTGAGATCTATGCCGACCGCGTCCGCCGCCCGCTCCGCATCGCGCAGGGCGCGCATACGCAAACCCCAGCTCGAATTGACGAAGTTGCTCGTCCCGATCCAGACCAGAACCAGGCATACGATGACGGTCTCGTAGAGCGCTACCCCGTCGAATGCGATGCCGAACGGGTCAAAAGTCTTGATCCCGGTGATGCCGAATTCGCCGCCGGTCCACTCCTCGAAGTAATGGACCAGCTTTGGCAGAACCAGGACGGCAAACAGCGTGATCAGGGCGAGGTACCAGCCACGCACGCGCAGGCCGGCAAGCATCATGACCAGCCCCGCCAACGTGCCAAGCAGCACGGCAAGCGGTGCGGCAAGCGTTGCTCCCCATCCGGCATGCACGCTGAGCATCGCCACGACATAGGCGGCGGCGGCCATGATGACCGAATGGCCGAGGACCAGTTGGCCCGCATAGCCGAAGGCGATGTTGAGGCCGATGACGGCCATGATGTAGCAGATGGCGACGCTGTACCGGGCAAGATCGAAGGAACTGGCGCCCGATAGCGGCAGCAGCATCAGCGCGATCACGATGATCATCGGCGCTGCCTTCCAGGCAATCATTGCCCGGGTCCGCCGCTCGGCCGGCTTATGCATGGCGGCTGCGCCGGCGCGTCTCATGGTTTCGTTCGACATTCGATTACCGGCCCCAATCCGTCAGACGTCGCGCACGCGCGAAGCGCCGAACAATCCGACGATGCCGCCGATCCCGGATGGCTTGATGAGCAACGTCGTGACCACGATCAGCCACAGCAGGGGCAGGGTCAGGTTGGGGTCGGTGACGATGGGGGTGACGCCGGCGACCAGCCCGACGATGAGCGCGCCCACCAGACCGCCGATCAGGTTTCCGAATCCGCCGATCGCCATGCCGGCGAAACCGAAAAACGCCAGTTCGTGCGCGCTGAAGGCCGAAGCGGAAATGACCGGGGCGATCAGCAGGCCCGCCAACCCGGACATCGCCCCGGCGACGGCGAAAGTGAGGATAATGGTCCTGCGGATGTTGACGCCCTGCAGCCGCGCGCCCTCCGGGTCCTCGAGCGTGACGCGGAAGACGTGGCCGATCGCGGTCCGGCGCACGACGAGATCGATCAGAATGGTGGTGACGATGCCGACGACGATCATCAGAAGATAGATCGGACGGATCGGCAGGCCCGAGACGACCAGAGGATTGTCCGTCACGTAGGACGGCACGCGATAGGAATCGCTGCCGAACAGAAGGGCGGCAAGCGCATTCACCGCCAGTCCAAGGCCGATCGTCGTCATCAATGTTGTGTGGGTGAAGGAATGGGAACGGCCGATCGCCGGCCAGATGGCCAGCCAGTAGGAAACGACACCAGCGAGAAGGCCCAGGATGGTGACGGCGGCGACGGTGATGAGGAGCGGCCAGCCGAGCTGGATTCCGAGGACGAACACCATGATCGATCCCGCCATAACGATCGATCCCTGGGCGAAATTGAAAACGCCGCTGACGGCCAGGACCAGCGTGAAGCTCATCGTTATAAGGACGTAGATGCTCGCCAGAGCAAGTCCGGTCACGACACCGAGCAACAATGCGGTAATCGTCATAAGCCACCTCCCAATCCCGCCGATGCCATATCTCCAGGCCGCGATAGCGAAGCGAGGAGCCGGACGCCGGTCATGAATGAACGGTCTTTCCACCCCCGACCGGAATACGAGCGGGCGCTATCGGCATTCCCGCAACATCCGCTCTGCCGGCATAGACACAGGCTTTGGTGATCTCACTGGCGCCGGTGGAACCGCTGGTAACGTAAAGGTCCCGACGATCGGCGCCGCCGAAGCAGAGACTCGTCACCATCGGATCCGGAACCGGAATACGCCTGATCTCCCGTCCATCGGGCGCCAGCACGAGAACGGCGCTGGCAAATGCCAGCGCAAGCCAGATCGTCCCGTCTTCGGCGACGGCCATTCCATCGGGTTTGCCGTCCGGCGTCTGCACAAGAATGGCCGGCGGACTTAGACGACCGTCGTCAGCAACGTCGTAGACCCTGACGAGCTGGCGCCCGGAATCCGAATGATAGAGCCTGCGCCCGTCCGGTGAAAAGCCAAGCCCGTTTGTCAGCAGGACATCATCGGCGACCATCCGGACCTTGCCGTCGAGGTCGACCATGTGAAGGCGTCCCGGCTTTGCCTGGCGCACGTCTTCCTCGAACGCAACGAAGCTGACGGAACCGACATACAGACGGCCACTGGCATCGGTGGTCATGTCGTTGAAGCCAACGATGCCATTGGCCGGATCGCGTTCGATCACGACGCTCGTTTCGCCGGCGTTCTGTACCGTATCCAGTTCGAAGGGACGGTGCGCCACATTGCGTCCGCTGACGATGATCCCGCCGCTCTCGTGCAGCGCGAGACCACCGATTCCCCGTCGATGACCGACAACCATCGCCGGCGGGTGTCCGTGGCGAATTCTCCAGACGCCGCCGCGGGCGACATCGGAAACCAGAAGTCCGAGCGTCGGATGATAAACCGGTGCTTCGACCAGCTCGTGTCCGGACGAGAGCCGTTCGAGTTCCACGGCCGCCCCTTCCTCCCATTCACTTAATTAAGCAAACGCTTATTTTTGGCGATGCTATCATCGCGTCGGAGAAGGTGCAAGAGGTGGGGCGGACTATTGGGCGGACTGCAAGGAAAACGCCAGCCAGAGCGCACGGGTACAACCGTGCTGCAATGCAATACAACTCGCGGCTGTCCCTGTTCAGGCAATACGCCTGCCTACAGTATCGACAACAACACGTAGTCAGAAGCTGGCGCCGATACAGCCGAAACTCAGGTTCTCGCGGCTACGCGAACCTGCGGCATCGCCGTTCCGCCCGCCCGTGCAAGAACCATCCCTACGACCATTTCGCCGTATTGCTCTCCAATTTCCTCGGGAGTGCGTCCGCCATCGGGCTGGAACCACTGGCAGACGACAATCGTCAGCGACATGATCGCCGCCGTGGCTACCGACAGATTGGTGATTTCGAACTCGCCGGTCTCCATGCCTTCGCGCAGGCATTCCCTGAAAAGCTCTCGCGAACCGTCAACGAAATCGAGAACGTCCCGTTGTCGTTTCCCGTGCAGAGACCGGATCTCGTAGTTCGTAACACGGGCCGCCATTGACATTTTCGCATGAAATTCCGCATGGGCCTTCGCCATCCGCCGCAGCCGTTCGGTTGGCGTTCCGGGGATCGACGCCACTTCCTTCAGCGCGCCATAACCTGCGCGCGACATGACAACGGCGATGTGATAGAGCAATTTCTCCTTCGACTCGAAGTGCAGATACATGGCGGCCGAACTCATCCCGGCCAGCTTCGAGATGTCACGCGTCGTCGTGCCGTGAAACCCCTGCTCCGCAAAGCATTTCAGCCCGGCCATCAGCAGCGCCCGCATGGAACCCGGGGTCGAATGCTCCCAGAATATGACCTCGTAAGGTGTGGCCTTCTCGCGCCGGGTCGAATTCAGTAGAACGCTGTTCTTCCTCGCGCGTGCCATAGATCTTGTTCCCTCATCGCTATTTCGCTGCCGCGTGCCGCCATCCGCAACGCAGTAAGTATTTGTACAACCGTGGATAAGCAAGACCAAAAGCTTCGTTGGGAGCGCGCGTTGACAGGCTTTTATCATTAAGCATATGCTTATTTAAAGTTCATGTGTGTTCGATAGTGCTCGTCAAAGAGCAGCGACGTTTGCTTGCGCGCCAAAACACCGCTGAAGCGGGAACATTTCTGGGAGAACGCCATGTCATTCAAACTCAGCAGGAGATCCATGTTGGTCGCCGCCATGTGCGGCGTCGCTGTCGGCCCCTCCATCGTGAGGGCCCAAGGGTCCGGCAAGCCGTTCCGGTTCGGTGTCGTGCTGCCCAAGACCGGCCTCTATTCGCAGTATGGCGGCTTCACGGAACAGGGCTTGAGAGCCGCTGCCAAGCGGATCAACGACATGGGCGGAATCCTCGGTCGCCCGATCGAGTTCGTTGTGCGGGACGACGCCAGCAATCCGGGACGCTCGCTGCTGGCCGCGAAGGAATTGCTGATCGAACAGAAGGTGGATTTCCTTTACCCGGGCATCATCAGTGGCCACGTCCTCGCCACGCTTCCCTATACTTCGGAAAGCAAGGTTTTCACCATCAGCAACGGCGCCAGCCCGCAGATCGGCGACGTGACGAAGTTCCCGTACAGCTTCCAGCTCGCGGACATTGCGACCATGCGCGCGCCGGCCATGGCCGCCGCAATGAAGAAGCTGGGCGGCACCAAGGTTGGAATCCTTGTCAGCACCAATCCGCCCCAGGTGGCGGTTGGCGATGCACTGAATGCCTCCTTGCCGACCCGGCACAAGATGCAGGTCGCCGCCTACCGCCAGTTCAGCGCCGACGTCAAAGACCTGACGCCGCTGCTGCAGAGCCTGCGCGATGCCGGCGCCGATATCATCGCCTTCGACGCGGCCGCCCGCGACAATATCCGCGTCGTAATGAGCGGCATGCAGACTCTCGGCTGGAAGGCGAAACTGGTGACCGAACCGGCCGCACTCTATGGCGATTTGACCGACCAGGTGCCGCCGGCCGTCGCCGACCAGTTCTATGCCGTCAATTATCGCATCGGTACGCGACACGGCACGCCGGGCCCACAGTTGCAGACATTCATCGACGACATGAAGCAGCTTGGACCGATCCAGAATCTGGCGATCAGCGCCATTGCCCGCGATGCGGTTTTTCTCGTCAAATGGGCATTCGAGACGGCCCATAAGGAGAAAGGCGATACCACCAGCGATTCGCTGAAGGCGGTCCTCGAAAGCATCGGCAATCACACGCTACCGGACGGCTATGCGCTGTCGATCGGCAATCCGCGCTATACGCCCGACGACCATACGACGGCCAATGCCGACTACAGCCAGTTCTGGGGTCTGATCCACGTCAGCCCGCTGATCGACGGCACCTACGCCGGCGAACCGCTGACCGTCACGGAGTGAACCCTTCCCGCATCGGCGGGGACAGGACCGATCTGGCAGCGATGGATGGGGGATGATGACAGGCCGCCGCAAGCGATCCGCTGTTGAAGACCTGATCCGGGCACGCTTCGCCGAAGCCCCGGACGAGACTTGGCTTTACTTCAAGGACAGCACCTTCACCTGGCGCCAGGTCGTCTCCTTGGCGGAGCGGGCCGCGAATGGCCTGCTCCGTTTTGGCGTCAGGCCAGGCGACTATGTCGCGCTCATGGCCGGAAACAAGCCCGAGTTCCTGTGGATCTACTTCGGCCTGCTGATGATCGGGGCGCAGGTGGTGCCGCTCAATCGCTGGCAGCGCGGGCCGGCGTTGCGGCACATGCTGAACGACTCCGGCGCTACAGCCATAATCTTCGACGAGGAGCTGAAGCCGGCGGTTTTCGAGGTGCGCGAATCCTGTCCGGCCCTCCGGCTGACCGTCGTGTTCGGCGAAGCGAGCGAAGGCATCGACGTCAGCTACGCGGCTCTGGCCGATGGACCGGACGGCGAACCCGATGTCGCGGTCGACGCGGCAAGTTCGCCCGTCGGCATCCTTTACACCTCGGGCACGACCGGTCCACCCAAGGGGATCGTGAGCGAGGGCTATGCCGACATTCTCAACCCGCTTCTCGAGGCGTCGCAGGTCGCGCCGGGCGAAACCATGTACGCATGCCTGCCGCTCATCCATGGCAATGCGCTGTTCGTCTCCATGCTCGGCTCGATCCGGCTTAAGGCGAAGCTCGCTCTCGCCGAGCGGTTCAGCGCTTCCCGGTTCTGGGACGACTGCCGGCGCTACAACGCCGTACAGGTGAGCACGCTGGGCGGCATCATCCCGATGCTGATGAAACAGCCGCCGCGGCCAGACGATCGCGACAACCCGGTGCGGATCGCCCTTTCAGTCGGCTGCCCGGCGGCGAGCTGGACCGCCTTCGAGCAGCGCTTCGGCGTTCGGGTCATCGAATGGTACGGCATGTCGGACGCGCCCGGCAACCTGATCAACCTCGAGGGCAGGATCGGCTCCATCGGCAAGCCGGCGGCGGGGGCCGAGTTTCGCGTCGCCGACGCCAACGATGCTCCCTTGCCTCCGGACAAGCTGGGACAACTTCTGTTCCGCCACTCCGCCGGGCAGATCACGCGCTACAACAATCTGCCCGAGGCAACCAGCGAAGCCTACAAGGACGGATGGTTCCATTCCGGCGATCTGGCCGAGATGGATGCCGACGGATTCTTCTATTTCCGCGGCCGCATGAAGGAAGCGATCCGGCGGCGCGGCGAGAACATCTCCGCCTGGGAGATCGAGTCGGTCGTCGATCAGCATCCCAAGGTGCGGGAATCGGCGGCTTTCGGCATTCCTTCCGAACTGGGCGACGAAGACGTGGCCATCGCCGTCGTTCTGCAGCCGAACGCGACGATGACGCCGGAAGAGCTGCTGGCCTTCTGCGAAGGCAAGCTGGCGTACTATGCCATGCCGCGCTTCGTCGAATTCGTCGATGCCCTGCCCAAGACGGGCACCCAGAAGATCCAAAAGAACGTCCTGAAGCAGCGTGGCCGCACCCCAGAAACCTGGGACCGCGAGGCTGCCGGCTACAGCCTCGTCAAAACATGAATAGAGTCCGGTCCGATGAAACACGACGTCTTTCTTGAAAGCCGCGACGATGGCCGCATCAGCGCCGTGGTCCTCAACCGCCACGAGAAGCGCAACGCGATCTCGCCGACGATGGCGAAAAGGCTTCTGGCGCTTCTCGAGGAAGCTATTGCCAGCGAATCGCATCTGCTGCTTTTGCGCTCGGCGGCTCCGGGCGTCTTCTGCGCCGGTTTCGACATCAACTTCATCGGCACGGATCAGGAGGAAGCCGGCGAAGCCGCCATGGTTGCCTGCATCGACAAGATAGAAAGCGCCGCCAAGGTCACAGTCGCCTACGCGGATGGATTCGTCTTTGGCGGCGGCAACGAGCTTTATCTGTCGGCCGACCTTCGCCTGGCGACGCCCCGCACGACGTTCAGGATACCGCCGGCCCGCCTTGGAGTCGTCTATCCCTTCAGGGGATTGGCGCGTTTCGTCCGCGCCATGGGCAATACCGCGGCGAGGGAAATGGTCCTGACGGCCCGGACGCTGACCGCGGAGGAAGCCCTGCGCATCGGGCTCGTCACCCGGATCGTGTCCGACGAGGAGGCCGCCCTTGCCTATTGCCAGCAGACTGCGAGTATGGCGCCGCTGTCGCAGCGAGCGATGAAGGCCATCCTCAATCATATCACCGCCGCGCAGGCGTACGATCAGGTACCGGCGGAGACCAAACTGCACTTCGCCGCCTTGACCGAGGCCGCCGATCAAAGCGAGGATCGACGGGAAGGCAAGCGGGCGTTCGCCGAAAAGCGCGAGCCGCGCTTCACGGGGCGCTGAAACGCGGCATTCCGACCGGTCCCATCCCATTCCCGAGAGCATTCATGTCCACCAGCACTCCCGAACTCCTATCGTCCCGACACGGGCTGCTCGAGGGGCCGGTATGGCATCCCGAACGCGGCCTGCTGGTGGCCGATGCCACCGTCGGCGGTGTCTGGTCCTTCCGTCCGGGAGCCGCGCCGGCGCTGCAGGTCGCCAATCGCCGCGGGATCGGCGGCATGGCGTTGCACGAGAACGGCGGCCTGGTCGTTTCCGGCCGCAATGTCGCCTTCAAGCCGTTCCTCGACCAGCCGGATGCCGACCGGACCATCGTGCTGCTGCCGAACGATCCGGCAAACGGGGTGGTCGGCTTCAACGATCTGGTCACCGATGCGGCCGGGCGGATCTATGTCGGTTCGCTCGGCTTCCGGGCGATGGACGGAGAAAATCTGACCGGCCCCGCGGGATTCCTCCATCTGATCGATCTGGACGGCAGTTCGCGCATCGTCGCCAGGGACGTCCAGCTCACCAATGGCCTGGGGTTTTCGCCGGATGGAACCCGCCTCTATCACTCCGATTCCTCGCGCCACATCGTCAAGATCTACGATGTCGGCGACGACGGTTCGCTCAGCCCGCCGGCGGTCTTCGCCGAAACGCCGTCCGGCCATCCCGACGGACTAGCCGTGGCCGAGGATGGTTGCGTCTGGCTGGCGGTAGCCTTCGGCCATAACGTCTGCCGTTTCGCGCCGGACGGCCGCGAACTGGAGCGCATCGCGTTTCCGGTACCGATGGTGACCAGCCTCTGCTTCGGCGGCGACGACATGCGCGATCTCTATGTCGTCAGCGGTTCGCGCGGTGCACCACCTGAGGTCGGCGCCTGTGTCTACAAGCTGCGAACCGACATCGCGGGCCTGGTCCGCCCGGTATCGCGCGTGCGCCTGCCGCCGCCGTAACTGATCCAAGGCGACGTCGCGACCTGACGAACTTCACGGAAAGCTTTTCGCTCCCCTCGTTCAGCGGGCCTGCATGCGCGCGCCGGCATCGAGGTTGATCGTCGTCGCGTTCAGGTACGAATTTTCCGCGATGTGCCTGACGAGGGCGGCGAATTCGTCCGGGCGTCCCATGCGGTTGGGATAGAGGATCATACGATCGACGATCGATTGCGAGACCTTGGGCGGCAGGCCCTCAACCATGGAAGTGGCGAACAATCCCGGCGCGATCGACACGACGCGTATTCCATAGGCCGCAAGATCGCGCGCCACTGGCAGGGTCAATCCCATCACGCCGGCCTTGCTGGCACTGTAGGCGGCCTGGCCGATCTGGCCCTGCCAGGCCGCGCCCGAGGCGGTGTTGACGATGACGCCGCGTTCCCCGCCCTCACCTTCCGGTTCGTTGGCCGTCATCGCCAGCGCGGCGAAGCGGATGACGTTGAAGGTGCCGGTGAGATTGATGCCGATGACCTTGTTCCAGGTCGCCAGCGGGAAAGCCTCGCCTTTGGACACGGTCTTGGCCGAATCGGCGACGCCGGCGCAATTGACGGCGACGTGCACGGCGCCAAAGGCGTTCAGGACAGCATCGATGCCCGCCTGCACGCTGGCCTCATCCGCTACATCGACGGTCCGGGTGATGACCCGCTCGCCCAGTGCTGCGCGCAAGCCGGCGAGTTTGGTTTCGTCGCGATCGAAGCCGGCGATCCGGGCGCCGGCCTCCGCCAGCGCCATGCAGGTTCCGAACCCCAGCCCGGAGGCGGCGCCAGTGACGATCGCGACCTTCTCGTTCAGCTTCATCGGCTGGCCCTTCCCTTGTCCGGTCCGCGCCTAGCGGCGGCCCAGGATGGTGACGCAGGCGACCGCTTCCTCGATGCCGTGCAGGCCGCCGCCATTCTCGGCCAAAGCGATGCGGGCGCCCTCGACCTGGCGGGGGCCGGCCTCGCCGCGAAGCTGCGTGACCAGTTCGTGGATCTGGCCGATGCCGGTGGCGCCCACCGGATGCCCCTTGGATTCCAAGCCGCCGGACGGGTTGACGGGGATCCGTCCTCCCAGGGCCGTTTCGCCGCGCTCCGAAATGCCGCCGCCGTCGCCGAAGCCGCAGAAGCCGAGATTCTCGATCTGGATGATCTCGCCCATCGCGGTGGCGTCGTGCACTTCGGCGACCGAGACATCCGCCGGGCCAATGCCGGCCTTGTCGTAGGCGCGCCGCGCGGCCAGGGCGGTGCAGTGCTTCTCCACTTCCGAAGGATCGCGGTCGGAGCCGGTCTGCACCACGCTGGCCAGGACGCGGACCGCCCGATCCTGGTCGATCCCCAGGCGCTTCAGGCCGGCCTTGGTGGTGACGATGCAGGCGGCGGCGCCGTCGGATATCGGCGAGCACATCGGCAAGGTCAGCGGATAGGTGATCGGCGGCGCCTTCAGCACCTCCTCCACAGTATAGGCATCGCGGAACTGCGACAGCGGGTTGGCGACCGAATGGCGATGGTTCTTGGCCGAAACCGCCGCCAGCTGGCGCTGCGTCGTGCCGAAGCGCTTCATGTGATAGCGCGAGAAGGCGGCATAGACGTCCATGAAGACGCTATAGGGCTTGTCCGACGTGGTGCCCTCGGGAACCTCGACGCCTTCGCCGAGCTTGAGCAGGCGCTGGCGGATTTCCTCGTCGCGGCTGACGTCCCAGGCGCTGTCGAAGGAACCGAACATCAGCTTGCGGTCGGACGAATACATCTTCTCCGCACCCAGCGCCAAAGCGACGTCGCCTTCGCCGGCCTTGAGGAAAGTCACCGCCAGGTTGAAGGCGGTCGAGCCGCTGGCGCAGGCGTTCTCGACATTGACCACGGGTATGCCGCCGACGCCCATCGAACGCATCACGATCTCACCGCGGATCATGTGCTGGCGTTCCATATGGCCCTGCGAGGCATTGGCGAAGAAGGCGGCTTCGATCGCCCCCTTCTCCACCCCGGCATCGGCCAGTGCGGCATCGACGGCCTGTTGCGACATGCCCTTGATGTCGGTATCGGGCATGCGGCCAAAGGGCGTCATCCCGACGCCGACCACATAGACATCTTCCATCGCTGTCCTCCTGTCAGAGTTCGGCAGCGGCCATCAGCCCCGCTGCGGCTTGGCCGCGCCCGGTGCGGCGGCTGGCGCCAGTTCGGCCAGCACCTCGCCCGTATGCTCGCCCAGTTGCGGCACGCCGCGCCGCGGCCCCGGCCGCTCGCCGGAGAACAGCAGCGGCTGGGCGACATGCCAGCGCATGGTGCCGTCGCCATCGGCGACGCGGGAGAACATGCCGCGCTCGCGGAAATGCGGATCGGCGGCGGCTTCCTCGATCGAATTCACCGGCCCCCACGGAATGCCGGCGGCGTCGAAAGCCGCCCCCCACGCTTCACGCGTGTCCTGGGCCAGGATTGCAGCGATCCGCGACGACAGTTCATCCTGCCGTACCACCCGCTGCTCGCGGCGGAGGTCGGCGACATCGTCCATCTTCAAGAGCGTGCAGAACGGCTTCCAGAACCAGTCCTCGTGCGCGATGGACAGCGACAGGATCTTGTCTCCGGCGCAGCGGAAAAGCCGGTAGGCCGGCTCGGCGCCGATATCGGCTATGGCCTGGCCGTTCAGCACCGGTCCGAGAAAAACCGTCATCCAGGACAGCAGCCCGTCGGTCATCGACACGTCGACATATCTGCCGCGTCCGGTGCGGGTGCGCTCGAGCAGGGCGGCCAGCGTACCGATGGCGGCGAACATACCCGACGACAGATCGCCGACGGCGATCTCGCTTGGAGCCTCCAGCGAACCGGTTTCGGCCTGACGGAACAGGAAACCGGCGATCGCCTGATAGGACAGATCGTGGGCGGGCCGGTCGCGATAGGGGCCGGACTGGCCGAAGCCGGAGATCGAGACGTAAACCAGCTTCGGGTTCAGGGCCTCCATCGCCGCATAGCCGAAACCCAGTCGTTCCATGGTGCCGGGGCGGAACCCTTCCATCAAAACGTCGGCCGAGGCGACCAGATCGCGCAACTGCTGCTTGCCATCCTCCGTCTTCAGATCGATGGCGACCGATCGCTTGTTGCGGCTGAGCGCGGCGTAAAAGCCGGGGAACTGGCGGGCGGGATCGCCGCTGCCCGGCCGCTCGACCAGGATCACGTCGGCGCCGAGATCGGCCAGCAGCAGGGTGGCGTAAGGGCCGGGATATTGTTCGGCCAGGCAAACGATCCTGAAGCCGTCGAGCAAAGGACCCATCGAAAAACGCTCCTGCGCCTGCTGCGGGCTTGCCTGATTTGCCCTCGACTATAGGATATGACTTCCGGAACAGGCAAGTGACCGGAGAGTTAAAAACACCAGGTCCGGGAGGCCGTCCATGTCTTCAGCCGTTCTTTCCGAAGTCCGCAACGGTGCCATGTGGATCACGCTCAACAGGCCCGAGGCGCTGAACGCCATCACGCCGGCGGTGGTGGCAGGCGTCAACGCGGCCCTCGACCGGGTGGTGTCGGACAACGACCTCAAGGCCGTGGTCCTGACCGGCGCCGGCCGCGCCTTCTGCGCCGGCGCCGACCTGAAATTCGTGCGCGGACAGCCCGGCGGGGAAGCGGCCATCGGCCCCTTCCTCAACACCGTGCTCGACATGATGCAGCGGATCGAGACCTGCCCGCGCCCGGTCATCGCCGCGCTGAACGGGCTTGCCCTGGCAGGCGGTCTCGAACTGGTGCTGTGCTGCGATCTGGTGCTGGCGGCGCGATCGGCCAAGCTGGGCGATGCGCATGCCAATTACGGCCTGTTGCCCGGTGGCGGCAGCTCGGTCCGCCTGCCGCGCAAGATCGGCCCGACCCGGGCCAAATACCTTCTGTTCACCGGCGAGTTCGTCCCGGCCGAGGACCTGATTGCCCCCGGCCTGGTCAACGAGGTCGTCGACGATGGCGAACTGGCGGTCGCGGTGGAACGGCTTGTCGCCAAGCTGGCCAATAAAAGCCCGCTGGTGCTGCGCCGCATGAAGGCCCTGGTCGATGACGGGCTCGAACAGCCGGTCGCCACCGCGCTGCGCCTGGAGATCCTTGCCAGCGAAGTGCACGCGCACAGCCACGACATGAAGGAAGGGCTGGCCGCCTTCGAGGAGAAGCGCAAGCCGCGCTTTCTCGGCCGCTAAGGCGAAATCGACTGCGCCTACCCCAGCCAGCGCTTGCGCCGGCGGTAGTGCTTGATGTCGCGATAGCTCTTGCGTTCGCCTTCGAGGTTGAGGCCGAGATAGAACTCCCGCACGTCCTCGTTGGTGCGCAGGTCCTTGCCCAGGCCTTCCAGCACGATGCGGCCGTTTTCCATGACGTAGCCGTAATCGGCGATGTCGAGGGCGACGCGGGTGTTCTGCTCGACGATCAGCAGGGTCATGCCGGACGCCTTCAGGCTGCGCAGCAGCGTGAAAACCTCCTCCACCATCAGCGGCGCCAGGCCCAGCGAAGGCTCGTCGATCATGATCAGCTTGGGGTCGGCCATCATGGCCCGGCCGATGACCAGCATCTGCTGTTCGCCGCCGGACAGGTATCCCGCCGTGCGGTCCTTCAGCGCCGCCAGACGCCCGATACGGCCGTAGACCATGTCGAGCTTCTGGCGCACTGCCCGAAGCGAGCCCTGCATGTGGCCGCCGACGATCAGGTTCTGCTCCACCGTCAGGTGGCGCAGCACGCGGCGGCCCTCCATGACGTGGATGATGCCGCTCTTGACCACGGCAACCGGATCCTGGTTGTCGATGCGCTTGCCGTCGAACGATATCGAACCGGAGGTGACGCGGCCGTCCTCGGTTCTCACGACGTTGGAGATTGCCTTCAGCGTGGTCGACTTGCCGGCGCCGTTGCCTCCCAGCAGGGTGACGCACTGGCCTTCCGGCACCTTCAGCGAGATGCCTTTCACCGCCAGGATGACGTCGCTGTAGATCACTTCGACGTTGTTCAGTTCGAGCACGGCACTCTCCCGGATGGATCGGCCGGACCGTTCAAGGTCCGGCCGAACGCCTGTCTCACCACTTGTTGAGCACGGGAACCGGCGCGTTGCTGGCGGCGGCGGTGTGCTTGCCGTCCTTGATCGTGCCGATGCCGGCCGTCAGCCCCGACACCGGGAACGGCGCTTCGTTGGTGAAGTTGAGGTCGGGCAGCACCGAGAAGATCTGGTCGCTCTTGATCGGGCTGGACAGCAGGGCCTCGCGTATGGCCTCGCCGGTGATCTTGTCCGCCCCCACCTTCGCCGCCGCCGCCTCGATGGCGCGCAAGGTGACCAGCGTCTGCCCCAGCCCCTGCACCGCCGTGACGGTCCACTGCGCCTTCATGCCGTACTTGTCGGTCAGCATGTCGAAGAAGGCGCGCGCCGGCGTCTTCTCGTCGGTCGGCACCGCCATGGCGTAGACCTCGAAATCGCCTTCGAGCTGCTTGATATCGCCGACCGCGCGACCCGAATCGAGCATGCCGTTATGCGAGCTCATCAGGATCGGCACCTTCCTGCCGACCGCCTGCATGGCCCGCTTGGCCGCCACGACCACCGCCGTATTGGTCTGGATCGAGACGATTTCGGCGCCCCGGCGCAGCACGCGATTGATCTGCGTCGTCAGGTCGGTGGGCTGGATTTCGGTGAAGACGGTTTCGACGACTTCGAGCTTGTCGGGATTGTCCTTGGCGTATTTCTCGATGCCCTTGTGCTGGTCGACGTAGGCCGGCGAGGCTTCCGAGGAAATGATCGCCACCTTCAGCGGGCCGGACCCGCCGCGCTGGTCGCGGTACCAGTTGAAGAAGGCCACCGCTTCGTGCGAGTAGGTCGGACGCGGATTGAAGATCCAGGGGTCCGGCCTCCAAGCAAACCCGTAGCCCGCCGTCGACATGATCATGGGGATCTTGTCGGCCGGCAGCCGGCCCTGCAGCGCGGCGACGTCCGGACCGCCGACGCCCATGACCACGATCGGATTGAGCTCCGCCTTGATACCGGGCCACAGGCTGGCGACCTGGGCGGCGTCGTAGCGGTGGTCGTAGTCCTTGCTGGTCAGCCTGATGCCGAGCTTCTGGCCGACTTCGGCGTTCCACCATTCGATGGCGGGGCGGCGCACGCCGATCAGGTCCTTCATCACGTCGGCGTACGGGCCGGTGAAATCGGCCATCGACGCGATGTTGTAGGTGGTCTGGGCGTTCGCCCCGCTCGTCATCGACAAGATGCCCAGAGCGGCGGCCGCTCCGGCGATCTTCAGGCGAGAAAAGAGTGTCATGCGTCCTGTCCTCCCGTTCGATGCGTTGCGCGTCCCAGCGTTGCAGCCGCTCCTCAGTAAGGGAAAGGCCACAGCCGATAGGATCTCTTCATGATAGTCCAGCGGTGCATCAGGCCGCGGGGCTCGAAGATCAGGAAGGCGGCGATGACGCCGCCGAGAAAGACGTTCATCGTGGCGAAAACGACGTCGCCGCCCAGGGTCGGAAACTGCGCCACCAGGCTCGGTCCCAGCGTCACGAAGCCCTCGCGGACCGAGATGATGATGAACACCCCGATCAGGGCGCCGGTCACCGACCCCATGCCGCCGACGATGATCATCGCGATGAACCAGATCGAGTGGAACAGGGTGAACTGGTCGACCGCCACGAACCGGACGTAATAGGCCCACAACCCGCCGCCGATGCCGGCATAGAAGGCGCCGATCAGGAAGGCGATGGCCTTGGTGCGCACGACGTTGATGCCCATCATGCCGGAGGCCACGTCGTCGTCGCGCACCGCGACGAACGCCCGTCCATGCCGGCTGCGCACGATGCCGTAGGCGCCGAACGTCATGATCGCCGCCACCACCAGGCACAGGAAATAGATCGAGCGGTCGGTGTCGAGCTTCAGGCCGAAAAGGCTCGCCGGCTCCAGCGACAGCCCGTTCGAGGCGCCGAACCACGATTGCGGCAGGTTCAGGATCATGAAGTGGAACAGCATCTGCGCGGCGATGGTGGTCAGGGCGAGGTAGAAGCCTTTGATGCGCACCGCCGAGAGGCCGAAAATGAAGCCGAATATGGCCGCGGCGCAGCCTCCCAGCGGGATGGCGAGCCAGAACGGCAGGCCGAACTTGGTGGCGCAGACGCCGGCGGCATAGGCGCCGACGCCCATGAAGGCCGCCTGGCCGAGATTGACCTGGCCGGCATAGCCGGTGTTGATCTGCAAGCCGATGACGACCACGGCCGCGATCATCATCGCCGTCGAGATGGCGACCAGCCGCGGCCCCACGACATAGGGCAGCGCCAGCAGCAGGGCGGCGAACAGCGCCAGTGCGATCCACTGCCGGCGCGTGCGGATCAGGGCCTGGTCGCGGCCGAAGCTGGTGGCGAATACGCCTGCGGGATCCATGGATCAGACCCTCTCGATGGTCTTCCAGCCGAACATTCCCGTCGGGCGGACGAAGAGAATGATGAGCATGATGATGAAGGGGAACACGGCCCCCACCGCCCCGCCGACCAGCGGATCGACATAGGCGGTGACCAGCCCCTGGATGATGCCTACGATCAGGCCGGCCAGCAGCACGCCGGCGATCGATTCGAATCCCGCCAGCAGCGCCACCGGTAGCGCCGCAAGGCCGATGTCGGACGCCAGGAAGTTCAGCGACTTGCCGCTGAGGAAGATGATAGCGCCCAGCGTGGAGAGCACGGAGCCGAGGATCCAGGCGAAGGCGATCGAGCGTTTGACCGATATGCCCATGGCCAGCGAGACCTGATGGTCCTCGGCCACCGCCGTCATGCGCAGGCCCGGCCGCGTGCGGTTGAAGAACCACGACAGGCCGAGGCCGACCGCGATGGTGATCGCCGCCCCGAACAGCAGCGAGCGGGGGATCAGGATGTCGCCGAAAATGACCGGCTGAAGCGGGAAGATGATGGGAAACGGCCGCACCTGCGCCCCGAACAGCACCAGGATGAGCCCGCGGATCAGGATGAGCAGGCCGATGGTCACCATCACCATGGCGAAGACCGACTCGCCGACCAGGCGCGAGAAGAAGATGCGCTCGATCAGCAGGCCGAAGAGGGCGGCGACCACGAAGGCGAGCGGCAGCCCGACGATCAGCGGCAGGCCCATCGACAGCACCATCCACCACACGACGAAACCGCCGAAGATCACCAGCTCGCCCTGGGCGAAGTTGAAGACCTTCGAGGCGCGATAGATGACCACGAAGCCCATGGCGATCAGCGCGTAGAGCAGGCCGATCAAAGCCCCGTTTATGAGATAGTTCAGGAAATCGATCATCATCCGGCAGCTCGCATTTTCTGGGAGTTGGATTTGGGCAATGTCGAATTCTCGTCGACGTCGTGGACGTGCACGCGGGCGGCAAGCGTGCCTTGCCTGCCGTCCTGGTAGGTGACCGGTATCTCGAACGCGATCGTCTTCTCGCCGGCATAGAGGCCGGCGATCAGCGCGCCGTAGCGCTCGGCGAGGAACTCGCGGCGCAGCTTGCGGGTGCGCGTCAGCTCGCCCTCGTCCGGGTCCAGTTCCTTGGGGAAATTGGCGAAGCGGCGGACGCGGGCATGCTCGGGCAGGAAGCCGTTGACGCGCGCGATCTCCTCGCGGACGAGGGCGGCGACCTCGGGCTTCTGCGACAGGTCGGTGAAGGTCGAGAACCCGATGTTGCGGTCCTCGGCCCAGCGCGACACCACCCCCATGTCGATGTTTATCAGCGCGCCGATATAGTCGCACTGCTCGTCGCCCAGGATCATGATGTCCTTGATGAACGGGCTGAAGCGCAGCCGCGTCTCGATGAACTGCGGCGGGAAGCGCTCGCCGGTACGCAGGCGGCGCAGGTCCTCGATCCGCTCCAGGAACACCAGCTCGCCCGCTTCGGTGACCGAGACGGCGTCGCCGGTCTGGTACCAGCCATCGACGATGCGTTCGGCAGTCTTTTCCGGCTTGCGGTAGTAGCCGCGGAAGAACGATCCGCCGCGCACCAGAAGCTCGCCGGTCTCCGAGACCTTCCATTCCAGCTTGGCCCCCGCCTCGGGATGAGCCTGCACGGAGCGGCCGACGGTCTCCAGGTCGTAGCGGTCGCCCTGGTGGATGGTCAGGATCCCGGTCTCGGTCGAGCCGTAGAGATTGCGCAAGGGAACGCCGATGGCATGGAACAGCCGGAACACGTCGGGCGCCATGGTGGAACCGCCGCTGAGGGCGATCCTGGCGCGGGTCAGGCCGAGCTGGTCGCGCAGCCGCTTCAGCACCAGCGCCTCGGCCAGCGGGAACAGCAGCCGGGCGCCGAACGGCACCGGCTTGCCGTCCAGCTTGGCGACGTTGACCTTGTGGCCGATGGCGACGCCCCAGTTGTAGATTTTCTGCCGCACCGGGCCGGCATCGAACATGCGCGCCTGCAAGGTCGCGGCCAGGCTTTCCCATTGCCGGGGCGCGAACACCAGTATTTCGACCGCAAGCTCGCGGATGTTGTTGAGGACCTCTTCCGGACCCTCGGGGAAATTCACCACCAGCGGCAGCACCATGCCGACCGTGATGCCGAAGAGCTGCTCGGTGGCCCAGGCCGGCGCGATATAGGTGAGATACTCCATGCCCGGTTTGGCGCCGGTCGCTTCGATCAGCCGGTGCGCATTGTCGATCAGGTACCGGTGCGTCAGCATCACGCCCTTGGGCCGGCCCGTGGTGCCCGACGTATAGGACAGCACCGCCAGATCGTCGGGCTTCCCCGCCTCGACCAGGGTGCGGAAAAGTTCCGGCTCCGCCGCATGGCGCTGGCGGCCATCGGCTTGGACCTTTTCGAACGTAGTCAGCACCGGCTGGGCGTAAGACCACATGCCGGTCTCGTCCCAGTAGACGATGCGGCGCAGTGCGGGCACCTGCGGCAGTACCGCCAGCGCCTTGTCGACCTGCTCCTGGTCCTGCGCAACCAGGTAGACCGCCTCGCTGTCGGCAAGCAGGTATTGGATTTCGTCGGCCGTGAGATCGGGGTAGAGCGACACCACCTTGCCGCCCAGCGCCTGTGCGGCGAACTCCGCCCAGAAATGCTCGGGCTCGTTCTCGCCGATGATGGCCACGGTCTCGCCCGGCTGCAGGCCCAGCGCGTGCAGGCCCAGCGCGAAGGCGCGGACATTGTCGAGGACGGCGGCGAAGCTGTACTCGCGCCAGATGCCGCGATGCTTGTGGCGCTCCACCAGCCGGCCGGGCATCTCCTCGGCACGCTCCAGCAGGATCTGCGGCAGGGTGCGCATCCGCAGCATCAGCGGTCTCCCTCGCCGAGATACGCCTTCATGACGACCGGGTCTTTCTGGATCTGTCGCGGCGTGCCTTCGGCGATCTTGCGGCCGAAATCCAGCACCACGATGCGGTCGGCCAGATCCATGACGACGCCCATGTCGTGCTCGACCAGAACCACCGGGATGCCGCGCGCCTCGCGCACGTCGAGGACGAAGCGCGCCAGGTCCTCCTTCTCCTCGGTGTTCATGCCCGCCATCGGCTCGTCCATCAGGAGGATCTTCGGCTCCTGCGCCAGGGCGCGGCCCAGATCGACGCGCTTGCGCAGGCCATAGCCCAGGCTGCCGACCGGCTTGTGCCGGATCGACTGGATCTCCAGAAGCTCGATGATCTCCTCGACCACTTCGCGATGGCGAATTTCCTCGCGCTGCGTGGCGCCGAAATACAGGAAGGCGGCCGGCACCGAGCTCTTCATGTGGATGTGGCGGCCCACCATGATGTTCTCGATCACCGTCATGCCGGAAAAGATATGCGTGCCCTGGAACGTCCGGGCCAGACCCAGGCGCGCGATGTGATGCACGCCCTTGCCGGCGATCGAGGTGCCGTTGAACCGCACCTCGCCCTTTTGCGGCCGATAGAAGCCGCTGAGGCAGTTCATCAGCGACGTCTTGCCCGCACCGTTGGGGCCGATGATCGCGAGAAGCTCGTTGCGGCCCACCGCCACCGAGACGTCGTCCAGGGCGACGACGCCGCCGAAGGTCATGCGAATGCCGGTTGCGGTCAGGATAGGCGTCGCCTCGGCCGAGGCGGTGGACTGGCTCGCCTCCATCGCAGCGCTCAAGGTTCGATACCAGCGCGGAAAGCGGCGCGCTCCATGTAACCTCCCTCAATCTCCGGCGACTGTCGCTTAATACGATCTTGTCCGGGTGCGCATTTGCTGCCGCATGTTTAACTACATGGCAGCATGATCTACTCAATAGTCAATTAGAGTCAAGTCGGCCGCCTTTCACGCCGCCGGTTGCGATCCGATGGCCATCAGGTGCCTTGTCTGCGATCAGCTTGGGTTGCAAAACTGCGTGCGGTCAAGCGCGATCCCGGAGCAGGCCGCGTGGGTTTGTTCCAATATTGAAGAGTGGAGCGGATTCACGGATTTTGACGGAACCGCGAGCGATTCCGTCAGAACGTGATCGCTCTAGGACTGCCTAGCGGAAATCGCCTTGTCGAGAAGATCGGTGAAGTGCTGGGCGATATCCTCGCCGGAACGTTCGTCGTCCGGCCTGAACCACCGCGTCATCCAGTTGACCGCGCCCATGAAGAAAAACACGGTGAGCTTCGGGTCGACGGCGCGAATGCTGCCATCGGCGATGCCGTCCCTGATCAGCTTGCGGAAATGCTGGTCGAACTTGTCGCGACGGCGGGCGATGATATTGCGGTGCTTGGGATCGAGGGCATCGAATTCGCTCAGCACCGCCGCCGATCCCATCTCGTTGGTGATCAGCTCGATGTATTTGCGGCCCAGCAGCGTGATGCGCTCCAGCCCGTTGCGGCCGTTCTGCTCGCTGTAATCGAGCGCCCTGTCGCCCAGATCCTGCGCCTGCATGTGGCACTCGAACAGGATTTCCTGCTTGTTCTTGACGTAGTAGTAGAGCGCCGCCTTGGTCACGCCCAGCGTCTTGGCGACGTCGTCGAGCGAGGTGGCGTGATAGCCGCGGGCGCTGAAGGCGCGGGCGGCTTCACGCAACAGCGCGGCCCGTTTCAGCGAGAACTGCTGCTCCCGGCTGAGGACCACGTTTTTCCAGGCTGATGAGTGACGACCCCGCCGCACTCGGAGAATTCCTTCAGTCGATATGCCGTCCGGCGGGCGGAAGGCCAGAAAAGGCAATCGCCACAGCCCGTAAGTAGCCGGTAGAGAGGTACAAGTCAATTTTTTCTGTAAGTAGTCAATTTACTTACCGTCGGTCAATTCCTTACAGGCTGCGCGAGATGATCAGCTTCTGGATGTCGCTGGTGCCCTCGTAGATCTTGCACACGCGCACGTCCCGGCAATAGCGCTCGACCGGAAAGTCGCGCAGATACCCGTAGCCGCCATGCACCTGCAGCGCATCGGAGCAGACTTTCTCCGCCATCTCGCTGGCGAACAGCTTGGCCATCGCCGCTTCCTTCATGCACGGCAGCCCCGCCTCCAGCAGCCGCGCAGCGTGAATGTAGTATTGCCGGGCAACGTCCACCTGCATGGCCATCTCCGCCAGGCTGAAGCTGATGGCCTGCAGATCGAAAATCGGCCGACCATAGGCCTCGCGCTCGCGGGCGTAGCGGATGGCGGCCTCCAGGGCGGCGCGGGCGATGCCGACCGCCTGGGCGGCGATGGCGATGCGGCCGTCGGAGAGACCGGCCATCGCAATCCGGTAGCCGCCGCCGACCTCGCCCAGCACGTTGGCGGCGGGGACGCGCAAATCGTCCAGTTCGATCTGCGCCACATGCGCGGTGCGCTGGCCGAGCTTTTCCTCGACCCGGTTGACCTTGTAGCCCGGCATCGCGGGATCGACGATGAAGACGGTGAAGCCGCGCTTGCCGGCACCGGCATCGGTTACCGCCAGCACCAGCGCCATGCCGGCCTCGCTGCCGTTGGAGATGAACTGCTTGGTGCCTTTCAGGACGAAGTGGTCGCCGTCGCGGCGCGCACTGGCGCGAAACGCGGCCGTGTCGGAGCCCGCCTGCGGTTCGGTCAGCAGGAATGCGCCGATGCTGGCGCCCCGCGTCAGCGCCGGCAGATGCTGCCGCTTCTGCGCTTCGCTGCCGTTGAGCAGCAGCGGATAGGCGCCGCCGAGATTGTGGACGTGGCAGATCGTCCCCACGCCGCCATCGGCAGCCGAGATTTCCTCCAGCGCCAGGCAGTAGGCGACAAACCCGACATTGGAACCGCCATATTCCTCCGGCACCAGCATCCCCATGAAGCCGAGATCGGCCAAGGCTTTCAGTTCGGCGCGCGGCCAGGCGCTGGCACGATCGCGCTCGGCAGCCGTCGGCGCGATGACCTCGGTCGCCACCTTGCGCGCCAGATCGCGGATCATGATCTGCTGGTCGCTGAGAAACGAAGCGGCACTGGTGGCGTCGCCCGCCCTGTCGATCTTCGTCATGGTTCGTCCCTGCCCGCTCAAGGTTATTTCGCCGGAAGCGTGAATTCACGACAGGATGAAATAATTGACGGAAAAGTCAAATAGACTCGCGTGACCATGCGAGCCCACGACGCCGGGTTGAAAAAAGCTTTGAGAATCGTGCCGGGAAAGAACCTGGGCTTCGCCAGGATCAAGTACTGGATGCGGGTCGCCTGCAAACGAACGATTATTACGGACGAGAAAGATGTTGTCGGCGGCGAGGGCTTCTCTCTTGCGACAGGAAATCTTGTTGTCCAAGCGCTTCCCTCGCCGCCCGGCATTATTGTCTGAACCGGCGGAAATCAGGTTTGCGCTTCTGCATGAAAGCGCTCGCCCCCTCGGTCATCTGCTCGCTTCCCGCCAGCCGCAGCAAGGTCTGCTTGGCATGCATCATTGCAGGCGCCAGCATGTCCCACCAGACGTTGGACGTAATCTTGCTGAGCTCAAGGTAGGCCGGGCTTTTGTCGAGCAGTTCCTGGCACCAGGCATCGACTTCCGCACCGAGCTGCGCCTGGGGAACCACCTTGTTGATCCAGCCCAGGTCCAGGGCCTCCTGCGCCGTGTACTGACGGCAGAGATAGACGACCTCGCGCGATTTCTTCTCGCCCACCGTCAAGCTGAACAGATTGGTTGCGCCCATCACCGGCGAACTGCCGATGCGCGGCCCGGTCTGGCCGAACCGGGCGTTGTCCGAGGCGATCGCAAGATCGCTGCAGATCACCAGCTCATTGCCGCCGCCCACTGCAAATCCGTTTACGGCCGCAATGATGGGCTGCGGGATCTGGCGCATCAGATTCATCGTTTCGGCCGACGCGTCGAACAGCTTGCGTCCCTTCTCGACGCTGAAGTCCGCCAGATCCGCCAGATAGCCGCCGGCGCAGAAAGCCTTGTCTCCGGCTCCGGTAAGGACGACCACGCCTATCTTGCTGTCATGGCCGGCATCGCGAAAGGCCACCCCCAGCTCGCCGATCGTGGCATGGTCGAAGGAGTTGTGACGCTCCGGATGATTGATGGTGATGTAGGCAATCTGATCGCGCTTCTCGTAAATTATATGGTCGAAGTCCATTTGCTTGCTACTCCTGCGATGTCGGCGAAGGATCAGGGCCAAATGCCTCTACAACACCTCGCCGGCATGTCGTAGAGAAGCCAGGTCACTTGGCCAGCCTGACCTTTGCCGGCGCCAATGCGAGGCCAGGGACGTCAACCCTGGCGTGGAACAGGCAGCCGCCAAGATCAGGCGAGCCCTCGAATCCGGTGCAGACATAGAGATCGCGCCTGTCGTTGCCGCCAAAACACAGGCTCGTGACCATGGGAACCGGAATCGGAATGCGCAAAGCCTCGCGTCCCTGCGGATCGAACACGGCGACGGCATTGCCATGCGCGAGGGCGACCCAGACGAACCCCGCTTCATCCACCGCCAGGCCATCGGGCATGCCGGTCTCGACCCGGGCGAAAACGCGCTTGCCCGAAAGATCGCCATTGGGCAGCACGTCGTACATATAGATGCATTGCCGCACCGAATCGGAATGGTAGAGGATCCTGCCCGAAGGCGAGAAGCCAAGCCCGTTGGTCAAGGCGATACCGGTCGCTACCACCCGCGCGCTTCCGTCGACGTCGATCAGGTGCAGCGACCCCGGCTTGTCCTCGGCGCTTTGCCGCAAGGTATCGTGACTGGTACCGGGTTGCGTACCGGCCGCCTCGCCGTCCTTCGGCGTATGCACGGCGACGAAGCCGACCGAACCGACATAGATGCGCCCCATTCGGTCGGTGGTGAGGTCGTTGAACCCGATTATCCCGGCCGACGGATCGTTCTCCAGCAGCACGATCGTCGGGCTGGCGTCTTCGCCCGCAGTCGACACGTTCTTGTAGGCGATGTTCCTGCCGCTCACCACCAGCCCGCCTTCGGCGTGACGGACCATGCCGCCGATTCCCCGGCGATGCGGCAACACCACCGTCTTCGGCTTGCCCTTGCTGAACGTCCAGACGCCGCCGCTGGCGGTCTCGGCGGCGATCAGGCCGAGATCGGGGTGCCACACCGGGGCCTCGACCAGCCCGTTGCCGGAAGAGATCAGTTCTGGCGCGCTGATGACGGTTGGCGATGGATCGGCCATGTCATTCACCTCTGAATACCGGCGCAGGCTTCGCGGAGAACGCCTTGATCGCTTCCTTCCGATCCATATTGCGGCCTGCCGCGTCACGCAGGGCTTCGACTCTATTCACTATTGCTCATCCATTGCGTTCCACCGTGCACTCCAAGGTCTTTCGAGCCGTCCCGCTAGGCCGTGATCAGGCTTTCGACCTCGCCCTGCTTGCGGTCGAACTCCTCCTTATTGCCTTCCCACGCTATTCGGCCGCTTTCCAGCACCACGAAGCGGTTCGCCAGGGCGCTTGGAACCTTGAAGTTCTGTTCGACCAGCGCCAGGCCGACGCCGCTGTTCGATATCTCGCGAATGGCATCCACCATCATGGCGACGACCAGCGGCGCCAGTCCTTCGGTCGGTTCATCGAGCAGCAAGTATGTCGGACAGCACAGCAGTGCTCGTGCGATCGACAGCATCTGCTGCTCGCCGCCCGACAGCGACTGGCCCAAAGCGTTGCGGCGCTCGGCCAGGCGGGGAAACAGCTCGAACACGCGGGCGATGGTCCAATCGCCATTGCGCCGAACGACCTGCGCCATCCGCAAGTTCTCGTCGACCGTCAAGGTCGGGAATATCTGCCGGTCTTCGGGTACGAAAGCGACACCGGCGCGATTGAGGTCTTCCGGCCCGAAACCCGTGACGTCGACGCCATCCATCATGCGAATGCCGCGACGGCAAGGCAGCAGGCCGCACAGCGTCCTGAGGGTCGTCGACTTGCCCGCGCCGTTGCGCCCCACCAGCGCAACGATCTGGCCCGGCTCCAGCGCGACGCTGAGATCGTGCAGCGCCGGGGCATTGCCGTAGAAGACGTCGACGTGTTCCAGGGTCAGCATCGGTCAGCCGAGATAGGCGCTGCGCACGCGGGGATCGGTCCTGATGGCGGCCGGTTCGCCCTGCGCCAGGATGCGACCGCCGACCAGCACCACAATCTGCTGCGAAAGTTTCATGACGGCGTCCATGTTGTGCTCGACCAGGACAACCGTCCTGTCGGCGCAGACGCGCTCCAGAAGCCCGATGAAATTATCGATGTCGCTGCGACCGATTCCGGCAAAGGGTTCGTCCAGCAGCAGAACGGTGGGGTTGCCCATCAGAGTGAGACCGATCTCCAGCGCCCGTTGCTCGCCATGCGACAGCCGGCCCGCCGGTTCGCGCCGGCGCGCTTCCAGACCGATCAGGCCGAGCATCGCATCGACGTCGCGATTGAGCGCGGAATAGGTGGTGGCGGCGCGCCAGAAAACCGGAAACGACAGGTGCAGACGCTGCCCGGCGATGCGCAGGTTTTCCTCGACGGTGTCGTCGCCGAAAACGCTCATGATCTGGAAAGACCGCCCCAGCCCCAGCCGGGCGCGCTGGAAGGGCCGCAGCTTGGTGACGTCGCGCTGGAACAGGCGGACCCTGCCTTCGGTCGGGATCTGCTGGCCGGAAAGCGCGTTCAGGAGCGTGGTCTTGCCCGCCCCGTTCGGTCCGATCAGGGCCGTTATCTGCTTTGCCGAAACCGCCAGGGAAACGTCCGAAACGGCGACGAACTCGCCGAAACGGACGCTGAGATTGGTGCATTCCAGCGGCGCTTCGTTCATGGCCGCAATTTCCGCCGCAGGCGCGCGATCGCCGCGGCTGCAATGCCGATGATGCCGGCCGGAGCCGCAATGGTCATTATGATGAAGATGGCGCCCAGCAGGCCGTACCAGTGGACGGTGTAGGGGCTCAGAATGTCCTTGAGCCATTCGAATGCCAGTACGCCGATGATCGGTCCGAACAGCGTTCCCCGCCCGCCCAGCGCCGCCATGATCACGACGTCGCCCGAGGTGTGCCAGCGCGTCAATTCCGGGCCGACATACATCATCAGCGACGTCAGCAGCGCCCCGGCCAGGGCGGAAACCGCACCGGAGATGGCGAAAGCGCTGATGGCATATCGCTTGACGTCGTAGCCGAGTTGGCCGGCGCGCACCTCGTTCTGCCGGATGGCTGCGAGGATGCGACCATAGGGCGAACTGCGCAGGATCGCCGCACCCACCAGGATCAGCACGAAGACGACGGCGATCAGGAGCGAGAACATCTGGTTGTCGTAGAAGTCGATGCCGGCGAGCTCGGGGCGGGGAACGCCGGAGATCCCGTCGGTGCCGTTGGTCAGCGACCGCAGTTTGAACTCGAAGGTGATGCTGACGAGCTGTGCCAGACCGAGCGTGATCAGCCCCAGATAGACGCCGCGGGTCCGCCCGGCCACCGCGGCGAACAGGGCCGCCAGCACGGCGCCGACCACGATCGCCGCCGCCAGGGCGGGAGCGAAGAGCCATCCCCCCTTCATCATCAGCAGGGAAAAAGTATAGGCCCCGGTACCGAAGAACGCGGCATGGCCGAACGACAGGCGGCCAAGAACGCCGAACACCAGATCGAAGCCGATCGCGAAGATCGACCAGATCATCAGCACCGTCATGAAGTACTGGGTGCCGGAACCGCCCTGCCAGGCGATCGCGGCGAAACCGAAGCCGAGCAGGATCGCGGCGGCTATCTGGATATACAGCGCTCTTGTCATGCGACCCGGGAGGTCCTCGTGCCCATGAGCCCCTGCGGGCGGAACATCAGCACTGCGACCATGAGCATCATGGTCCACACTTCGATCCAGCCGGGCGCAAGATACTGTCCGAACGCCTGAGTGACGCCGATCAGGAGCGCGGCGATCGCGGTGCCCCGTACGCTGCCCAGCCCGCCGATAACCACCACGATGAAACAGTCGATGATGATCGACGAACCCATCCCGACCTGCACCGGCAGCAGCGGCGCGGCCACCGCGCCGCCCAGGGCCGCCAGCCCGGCGCCGAGCGAGAACACCGCCGTCCTGATGCGATCGACCCGGATGCCGAGACAGCGGGTCATCGCCGGGTTGGACATCGCCGCACGCAGCACCATGCCCAGCCGGGTCCGCTCGATGCCGACGATGAGAGCGACCAGTATCGTCAGGCCCAACCCGACGACGAAGATCCGGTAGGTGGCGACGTTCTCGCCGAACAGCCGCGTCGGCTCGGCAAAGATGGGGGGCGGCGTGAGGCTGCGGTACTCGACGCCCCAGATCAGGCGCACCACCTCATCCAGGACCAGGATGAGTCCGAAGGTCAGCAGAAGCTGCTGGACGTGGTCGCGCGAATAGAGCGGACGAAGCAGCCCGAACTCCACCACGACGCCGACCACGGCAACCATGATCGGCGCCACCGCCAGGGCCAGCCAGAAATTGCCGGTGCGCGTCGCGATCTCATAGGCAATGAATGCGCCCAGCATATAGAGCGCGCCGTGCGCGAAATTCACCACGCCCAGCATGCCGAAGATCAGCGACAGACCGGCCGCCAGCAGGAAGAGCAGCATGGCGATGCTCAGTCCGATCAGCAAGGTCCCAACCATGGAAACGCAGCTCCTCAGTCAAGGCAGGGAACATCGCCCCCATGGTTCCCCACCCGCACAGGCAAGGACTGACCGGACATCGACCGAATACGAAGCCTACTTGCAGGGCTCGAACAGTTTCTCGGCGGCGAAGCTGTGGGTGATTTCCATCGTCACGGGCGGCAGCGGCGCAGTGCCTCTGACAGCGCGGCCATACAGCCCGACCTGCTCGGCCTGATTGTCACAAGCGCGCATGACCTTGGTGCCCTCGACCGATTTCGCGTACTTGTTGCCCTTGAATGCCTTCACCCAGGCTTCGCGGTCCCAGCTCCCGGTCGAATCGACCACCTCGAGGAACCACGACATGCCGTCGAAGGCTTCGCCGGCCATGGCGCTGGGGAATTCACCGTATTTCTTCCGGAAAGCCTCGACGAATGCGTTGTTGGCGGGATTATCGTGGCTGAAATGGTAGCGCAGCGTGGAGACCACGCCGTAGCTGGCCTCGCCGACCGCCTGGCCGATCAGTTCGTCCATAAGGATCATGCCGGTGATCGGCTTCGTCTCGTTCAGCTTGACCTGGCCAGCCTGCTTCAGAAAGGTTATGAGATCGGCGCCGATCAGCGCCATGCCGATGCTGTCGGCATTCGATTTCGCGATCTTGTCGATCAGCAGGGCGAAATCCTTGGTCCCGATCGGTGCGTAATCGACGCCGACCGTCTCAATGCCCCTGTCCTTCAGAAGCCGGGAATAGTCGGCGTAGATCTCATGGCCGACGGTGATGTCCGGCATCAGCACATAGACGCGCTTGTGGTCGTTCGCCACGGCATATTCGACCATCATGCGCATGTCCATGTCGGCCGAATTGGAGGTCCGGAAGACCCATTGGTTGCCTTCCGTACCGGTAATGTTGTTGCTGGCCGCGAAGGTGACGATCAACGGAATCTTGCGCCGCTCGGCCAGCTTCAGCATCGACGTCGTAGTGGCGGAGGTCACGGCGCCGAACAGCATCTGGGCGCCATCGGCATCGAGTCTGGTCGCCTTCTGAAGGGCGGCCTGCGGCTTGCCCTCATCGTCTTCCCAGCGCACCTGAATCGGCACGCCCAGTACTTTCCCGCCGCGCAACTCGATGGCGAGATCGGCACCCCTCTTCATGGCTTCGCCGGCCAGCGCCAGAGGACCGGACAGCGACAGCACGCCGCCGACGACGAATTCCTTCTGCTGAGCATGCGCTGGGGCGATCGCGACGCCGATCGCAACGGCAGCCCAAAACGCCATTTTCCGAATGGTGCTGATCATCGGCCTATCCTCCCGCTTATTCGGGCGAAGCGATCGCTTCGTCCGTTACCTCTCCGGTCTATGGAGCAGGCCGGGAGGTTCCGATTTTCTTCAATCTTACACCCGGTCGGCACCATGACAAGCGCGATTCGAGTGTCCGAAATCTTTTCTCGATCTAGAATTTCTCGGTGCAGAACCGTCCGGTCGCCGCCAGTCGATCGCGGCGATACTGGGTCGGAGATTGTTCCTGCGATTCGGCGCTAAACGACGGGACCTTCGCTGATTGCAGGAAAGCTGCTATTTCCACGCCAGCGAAACCAGCCAGGAATCTTTGCCTATGGCCAGTCAACGGGCAGTCCGTCGCGGACACCATGCGGCGCGCGACAGGGAAGCGCCGCGGAAGCAAGTGCTGGTGAAGCCGGTCGTCAGCAGTCTCAGAATCCTGCGGTATCTTTGCGACGCGAGACACCCCGCCACTCTGACGCAGATTGCGCGGGAGCTCGAACTCAATCCCAGCACCTGCCTCAGCATTCTGCGGACGCTCGTCGCGCTGGGGTTTGCCGTGCCGTTCGGCAACACCAAGACTTATGTCATCGGCGACGGTATCATCGAGCTTGCCGAGGGCGTGCTGGGGCGCGGCGGCATCTTGAAGTCCCTCAATCATTCGATGCAGCGCCTTGCCCGCCGGTACAGTGTCACGGTTACGCTGTGGCGCCAGATCGAAGACGAGCGGCTGGAACTCATCGCATCGGCCGTCAGCGGGGCCGACGTCGAAATCCAGATGCGGCTGGGGCAGCGGCTGCCGCGCTGGATATCGGCGGTCGGCCGCGTAATGGCGGCGCATAGCGGCCTTTCGGAAGTCGAGCTGAAAGGCAGGTTCAAGCAGCTGCGCTGGCAGTCGGCGCCAAGTTTCCGGACCTATATGGAGGAGGTCAAGGCGGTCAAGCAGCGTGGCTACGCCATCGACAACGGCAACTATGCGCGCGGCGTTCTGACCGTATCCGCTCCCATCTTCAATCCCGGCGGCGACGTGACGTGCGCATGCAGCGTGACGATGTTCGCCGGGCAGCACTCACCCGCCACGCTGGACCAGATAGCGAAGGATCTCCTGACGATCGGCGACCTGCTGCGGCGAGGATCGCAAACGCACCACAGCAGCCGTACCGGCTGACACGCCGGCTCCTCCCTCCGCCCGGACCGCGGACTGTTTTTCGCCATCGAATTCTGCATTGAGAAAGATTTTTCTCATATGAAATCCGTGTTGTCTGCCGTCGGGAGCGAAATGTATGATCAGGACTGCAACTGGACAGCGAATCCGCAATCGGCATGATCGTGCCCAACCATACGGCAGGCGCCGTCCGATTCAAAAAGTCAAAGCAAGGCGATTGATTTCGGCCGATCGCGGTTTACGCAAGCGCCGGACCTGTCGTGACCTTGTTCTGTACGGGAGGAAAGCGCGATGTTTTCGTTGGTCGGCAAAGCCTGCCTGGTAGTGGGAGGAAGCGGTGGAATCGGCCGCGAGATCGTTCTCGGTCTCGCCGAGCAGGGGGCCGATGTCGCCCTCACCTATCACAGACGGGCCGAAACCGCGGCCGAGTTGGTCGAACGGGTTGGCGAACTTGGCCGGCAGGCGGCGGCATTCGCCTGCGACGTCTCCCGCGAGGGCGCCATCGAAGCCTGCGTGGCCGATGCGCATCGGCGGCTGGGTCGCATCGATGCGCTGATCACCACCGTCGGCTGGCACCCGTTCGCGCCATTCCTCGACATGCCGGACGACGATGTCGAGTACATGATTTCCACCGAGCTGCGATCGGTCATAGACCTGACGCGTGCGGTTCTGCCGATAATGGTGCGGCAGAAGGGCGGTCGCATCATCACTGTAGGATCGGACTCGGGCAAGGCGGGCAACCGCAACGCGGCCATCTCGTCGGCCTGTCGCGGCGGCGTCATCGCCTTCACCAAATCGATCGCCCGTGAACACGCGCGCGACAATGTCCTGGCCAACGTCGTCTGCCCCGGACCGACCGATACCGACCTGTGGCGCAACGACGTCGGCTACGACGACGCCGGCCGGAAGATCCAGGCGGCGATGGTGCGGGCCATACCGCTGCGCCGGCCGGGGACGGCGCGCGAAGTGGCGGCGCTGGCGGTGTTCCTCGCCTCCGACGAAGCGTCCTACATCACCGGGCAGGCCATCAGCGTCTCCGGCGGGCTGACGATGAACTGATCCTGCGCCGGGTGCGGCCTCTGCGTGGCGACAGCGCTTTCGCGTCCACCGGCCTTCGAACGCAGCGGCTCGCCGCCCGTCTGAATCGCCGTTTACCGGAATTTTGATAGTCGCTATCGTTGTTGACGTTTCCCTGCAGCCCCTGCGCACCATGCGCTGAACGGCCGTATGAAAGACAATGGAAAGCCGCCTCACGGCTTCGCTTTGGGAGAGATGCCAAGTCCATGCTGACCTATCCTCACTTCGAACCCACTTTCAAAAAAGAGATGTGGTCGCTGCCCCGGATTCTCGAGCACCATGCCCGGGTCAACGCCGACCGGCAGTTCCTGCAATGGACCGACAAGAACCCGGCACTGTCTTTTGCCGAGGTCAACCGCAAAGCCAACAGCCTCGCGCACGGGCTGAAGGCGGCGGGGGCGGACAAAGGAACGCGCATCGTCCTGTTCATGCCGAATTCGATCGAGCTGGTTTTGCTCTGGTTCGCCGCCAACAAGCTCGGGGCCATCCAGGTGCCGATCAACACGGCCTATCGCGGCACCTTCCTCGAGCATCAGGTGAACACCTGCCAGGCGGACATGATCGTGGTCGCCGAGGACATGCTGGACCGGGTGATCGAGAGCCTGCCGCGGATGCCGAGGCTGAAGCACGTGTTCGTCTGGTCGGCGAGCGGCAAGCATGGCGCGCTGCCCGCGCCGGCGGGCTGCGCGATATCGCCGCTCGAAACGCTGTACTCCGGCAACGAGTCCGATCCTGGCGTCGAGATCGGCCCGCGCGACCTGGCGGCGGTACTGTTCACGTCGGGCACCACCGGTTTGTCGAAGGGCGTGGAGATGACGCATGCGCATCTCTATTTCTTCTCCGAGGAGACCGTGCGGCTCGTCGGCCTCACCGCCGACGACACCTACATGACGGGGTTTCCGCTGTTCCATGGCAACGCCCAGTTCATGACGCTCTACCCCTGCCTCATCGTCGGGGCGCGCTGCGTCCTCTATGAACGTTTCAGTGCGACGGAATGGGTCGACCGGTTGCATACCACGGGTGCTACGGTCACCAACTCGCTGGGCGTCACCCTGCCGTTCATCTTCGCCCAGCCGCCGACGCCGCGCGACAAGACGCACAAGCTGCGTCGCATCTTCGCCGCCCCCACCCCGCACGACATGCTGGATGCGTTCAAGGAACGATTCGGCGTCGCGCAGGTCGTCGAGGCCTTCGGCCAGACCGAAACCTGCACCGCCATCATGACTCCCCTCGGCGCCAAGCGGCCGAAGGGCGCGTGCGGCGTGCAGGTCGACCAATGGTTCGAAACCCGGATCGTCGATCCGGAGACCGACGAAGACGTCCCCGTCGGAGAGATCGGCGAACTGGTCGTCCGCGCGCGCGTGCCCTGGATCATGACGGTCGGCTACGCCAACATGCCGGAAAAGACCCTGGAGAGCTTCCGCAATCTGTGGTTCCACACCGGCGACGCGCTGCGCCGCGACAGCGACGGCTGGTACTATTTCGTCGACAGAATCAAGGATGCGCTGCGCCGGCGCGGCGAGAACATCTCCTCGTTCGAGGTCGAGGACGCGCTTCGGCAGCACGAGGCGGTGGCCGAGGTCGCGGTGATCGCCGTTCCAGCGGACGTGGCGGCGGGCGAGGACGAGGTCAAGGCCTGCGTCGTTCTGAAGCCCGGCCGGACGCTGACCGCGCTGGAGCTTGTGCAGTGGGCGGAACCGCGCATGCCCAGTTTCGTGGTGCCGCGCTATATCGAATTCTACGACGCACTGCCGACGACGCCGTCCGAAAAGGTCCGCAAAGCCGAGCTGCGCAAGGACGGAATTACGGCCAATACCTGGGATCGCGTCAAATCGGGCTACAAACTGAAAGACGAAATCGACCGCGACCGGCGCAAGCGTAGCAGCTAGTCGAGAATGCAACCTTCGCAGGGCCGCCATCCCAGCCCGTCTAGAGCGGATCACGATTAGACGGAATCGCGTGCGATGCCGTCAGAACGTGTGAATCCGCTCTAGGTCACGGACTCATTAAAGCGCATCCATATTCTGGCGGCGGCGAGTTTGATGGAAGCGAGATAGTTGTCGTCGCGCTTGTCGTAGCGGGTGGCGACGGCGCGGAAATGCTTGAGTTTGTTGAAGAAGCGCTCGACCAGGTTGCGCTGGCGGTAGAGGCGCTTGTCGAACGGCGGCAGGTTGATCCGGTTGGGCATCAGCCTGACATTGGCCCGAGCCCCGCGGGCGGCGAGGACCTCGCGCAGCGCATCGGAATCGTAGCCGCGATCGGCCAGCAGCACGTCGCCCCGGCCCAGCGAGCCCAGCATGTCGGCCGCACTGCGCCCGTCATGGGCCTGGCCGGCGGTGATCTTCAGCAGGATCGGCAGGCCGCCGGCATCGACCAGGGCGTGGTCTTATGGTCAGCCCGCCGCGCGAGCGACCCATGCAACCGGATCGCGCCGCTTTTTTTGACCGTTGGCGGCGTGCTGGTGCACCCGGATCGAGGAGGAATCGATCATCTGCAGCTTGCCGTCGTAAGCCTTGGAAACAGCCTGCAGGAGGCGGTCCCACACGCCAGCCTTGCGCCACCGGTTGAAGCGGTTGACGCAGGTCGTGTAGGGGCCGTAGCGCTCGGGAATGTCGGCCCAGGGCGCTCCCGTGCGCAGCCGCCAGAAGATGCCGTTCAGCACCCGCCGGTCATCCACCCGCTTCACCCCCCGCACCTTGGTCGGCAGCAGCGGCGCTATCACAGACCACTCGAAATCCGTCAGGTCAAACCGTGCCATTCATGCCTCCTGCGCTGGAGACTTTGAATCACGCTTCCAACCCGATGGGAATCCCCTTTATGGGTGTGTTATCTAATCCATCAGTTGACAGACAACCTAGCCACCCACGAGGATGGCCGCGCTGAAAGCAAAGTCACTGCCTAATTCTAGCGAAAAGGTCATCGCGCTGGTCTGACGAACATCATGCGAGAATGTGCAAGAGCGGGGCGGATGAGCCAATCAGTCGGCTTTCAGCCGACCATAGGTCGAAGGCACGACACTTTTGCCGGCGGCGCGGCGGGACAACCAGTAGGCCTGTTGCGGCGGCACTAGCGCGAAGTCGCGGTCTAGCCCCAGCTTCTGAGCAGCGTCCATCGACCAGTTGGGGTTGTAAAGAATTTCCCGCGCCAGCGCGATCAGATCGGCTTGACCGCGTTGCAGGATTTTCTCGGCCTGATCGGCATGCACGATCAATCCCACCGCCATCGTCATGATGCCGGCTTCGGCGCGAATTTTTTCTGCGAATGGCACTTGGTAGCCATACCCAACATCCCCCACCGGCGCGTTGGTCATGCCGCCGGAGGAACAGTCGATGACATCGACGCCTTTGGGCTTTACCAGGCGCGCAAGATTGACGCTTTGTTCTGGCCCGAAGCCGACATTGTCCTCGCAGGACAAGCGCAGGAAGAGCGGCTTCGACTCCGGCCAGACGGTGCGGATGGCTTCGGCGATTTCAACCACCAGGCGGGCGCGATTGAGCTCGCTGCCGCCATATTCATCGCTGCGCTGGTTGGAGAAAGGCGACAGGAATTCATGCAGCAAATAGCCATGCGCGCTATGGATCTCCAGCACATCGAAGCCGGATTCGTTGGCGCGGCGTGCCGCCTCCATCCATTTGTCGATCAAGGCGGGAATTTCGCCGCGCTTTAAGGCGCGCGGCGCCGGATCGCTGGTGGAAGCAGCCAATGCTGATGGCGCCACCAGTTCCCACGCGTCCCAATCGTCAATCTCCGGCGTGCGCTGTAGCGGACCACCGCCTTCCCATGGACGGACGCGACGCGCCTTGCGGCCGGAATGGCCAAGTTGGATACCGGCTACCGCACCGCGGCCGCGAATGAAGTCAACGCAGCGTTTCAGACCGGGCACGAAATCATCGTGCCACAAACCCAGATCGCCGACCGTGCCGCAGCCGCGCCGCTCGACCTTGGTCGATTCCATGAATACAAGTCCGGCGCCACCTGCGGCATAGCGGCCGACATTCATCAAATGCCAGTCGGTGGCGAAGCCTCTTACCGCCGAATACTGGTGCATAGGTGCCACCACGACGCGATTCTTCAAGGTTACGTCGCGCAACCCGATCGGCGTGAACAGCAGTGGCGTGCTCATGGCGACTCCTAGACGGTTTTCTCGATCACGACTTGATGACGCACGGCCCATCGGCCTTCTTCAAAGCTCAACCCTCTGCCGCGTCGAACTTGGTGGCCGTGGCGACGGATGACCGGCATGCTCATCGACTGTGCCAGCGGGGACATGTCGACCGACAGGTCATAAAGATCCATGCGAATGAGTTCTTCGTTGCCATGGAAGGATTCTCGGCTTCCGCTTGAAGGGCAGTAGCCGCCATTGTTGGTAATCAAGAAGATCGCCCGCGCCTTGTGTAAAGCACCACACTCCCGGCGCGTGGTGAAATACATGCCGCTGCCGTCGTGATCAATGTCGCGACCTTGCAATCGGGAAATCCAAGCTGCACACCGACGGTGGCGACGCTGGCGCGATCACGCTTCTTGTCCGCAACCTTTCTTGCCATGATCCGCCTCCCTTGGTCGTTTTTCATTTATGGATTGCACATGCCGGGCGATGACCGGCCAGTAGAGATCGCCGTCGCCCGCCGCGATCGCCGCCTGCAGATAGGCTTCGGCCGTCTCCGCCCCGGGCAGGCGCA
>JBBCJW010000024.1:0-29143 GCA_037190765.1 Alphaproteobacteria bacterium | reverse complement strand
CGCAACAACCGGCCGTCGCGAGCCCCTCGCGGCGGCCGCTTCGTTTTGGGGCACAGCCTCAGCCGACGGGTCCAGAGCCGACGGGGTCCAGCATGGCCGGCAACCTTCCTCCCAACGCCAGCAAGCCGCCCCGTGGCGGGCCGGGCGGCGCGCCCAAGACCGCGCCGAGCGTGGCGCCGTGGAACGATCCGACGATCCGCGGCTATTTCTTCCAGGTCCTGGTGTTCGGCGCGGTCATCGCGCTGGGCTGGTGGCTGGTCTCCAACACGCTGGAGAACATGCAGCGCCAGCGCATCGCTTCCGGCTTCGGCTTCCTGGGCCAGGAATCGGGCTTCGACATCGGCGACACGCTGATCGACTACTCGCCGGCCTCGAGCTACGGCGCGGCGATCTGGGTCGGCATCCTCAACACGCTGCGGGTGGCGCTGATCGGCATCGTGCTGTCGACCATCCTGGGCACGCTGATCGTCATCGGCCGGCTGTCGAGCAACTGGCTGCTGGCCAAGATCTGCGGCTGGTACGTCGAGGTCATCCGCAACATCCCGCTGCTGCTGCAGCTGTTCATCTGGTACAAGCTGATCACCATCTACTCGCCCGGGCCGCGCCAGGCGGTCGAGATCGGCAACATCTTCGTCTCCAACCGCGGCGTGCAGTTCCCGGTGCCCAAGGCCGATCCCTCGCATATGTGGATGGGCATCGCCTTCCTGCTCGGCATCGCCCTGTCTTTCGTGCTGGCGCGCTGGGTCAGGCGGCGCCAGGCCGCCACCGGCCAGCAATTCCCCACCGGCTGGGCGTCGCTGGGCCTGATCCTGGGCCTGCCGTTCCTGGTCTTCGTCGGCGCGGGCTTCCCGCTGGTGTGGGACGTGCCCGAACTGCGCGGCTTCAACTTCCAGGGCGGCGTGGTGCTGCTGCCCGAGTTCTTCGCCCTGCTGCTGGGGCTGACGATCTACACCGCCGCCTTCATCGCCGAGATCGTCCGCGCCGGCATCCTGGCGGTCAATCGCGGCCAGTCGGAAGCGGCGGCGGCGCTGGGCCTGCGGCCCAACACGGCGATGCGGCTGATCATCCTGCCGCAGGCGCTGCGCGTCATCATCCCGCCGATGACCAGCCAGTACCTCAACATCACCAAGAACTCCTCGCTGGCCATCGCCATCGGCTATCCCGACATCGTGGCGATCCTCAACACCACCATGAACCAGACCGGCCAGGCGATCGAAGGCACCGCCCTGATCATGGCCTGCTACCTGACGGTCAGCCTGTCGATCTCGTTCTTCATGAACTGGTACAATAAGAAAATCGCCCTGGTGGAGCGCTGACATGGGTGGAGCGCTGACATGAGCAGCACCTCGATACCGGGCGCGCAGCCCGACAAGATCGCTCCCGAGGACAAGGCCAACCTCGCCGCCGCCGCCGGCGCGCCGGAAGCCATCGCGCCGCCCGGCGGCGCCGGCGGGCCGCTGGCCTGGGCCAAGAAGAACCTGTTCGGCTCGGTGCGCGACAGCATCGTCACGGTGATCCTGGGCGGCTTCCTGCTCTATCTGCTGTGGGGCTTCCTGGAATGGGGCCTGTTCAACGCCACCTGGTCGGCGGAGACGGCGGAGACCTGCCGCGCCAACGCCGGCGGCGCCTGCTGGGCCTACCTGTTCGAGAAGGCGCCGTTCATGCTCTACGGCACCTACCCGTTCGAGGAGCGCTGGCGGCCGACCGTGGCCTCGCTGCTGATCGTCTTCATGCTGGTGGCGAGCTGCGATAGGCGGCTGTGGAACTGGCGCATGGGCGCCATGTGGGGCATCGGCTTCTTCGTCGTCTTCCTGCTGATGTTCGGCCAGTACGTCATCGCGCTGTGGTTCGTGCTGGGCGTGCTCGGGCTGGGCCTGGCGGCCGTCGCCGCGCTGGGCCATGTCCGCCGGCCGCGCAACCACACCATCGGCCTGCTGGCGCTGGCCGCACCGCTGCTGGTGCTGGCCGTGGTTGACGCCTTCGGCGCGCTGGGCGACACCAGGATCGTCATCGCCCCCTTCTCCTACGTGCCGACCGGGCTGTGGGGCGGGTTGCCCGTCACGCTGATCCTGTCGGTGGTGGCGCTGGCCGGCGCCTTCCCGCTGGCGATACTGCTGGCGCTGGGGCGGCGCTCGAACCTGCCGCTGATCAAGGCGCTGTGCGTGGGCTTCATCGAGCTGATCCGCGGCGTGCCGCTGATCTCGCTACTGATCATGGCCTCGGTGATGCTGCCACTGTTCCTGCCCTCGGGCGTCAACATCGACAAGTTCCTGCGCGCGCTGGTCGGGCTGATGCTGTTCGCCGCCGCCTATCTGGCCGAGGTGATCCGCGGCGGGCTGCAGGCCATTCCCAAGGGCCAGTACGAGGCGGCCGACGCGCTGGGGCTGGGCTATCGGCTGAAGACCCAGCTCATCATCCTGCCGCAGGCGCTGCGACTGGTGATCCCGCCCTTGGTCAACACCTTCATCGGCTTCTTCAAGGACACGTCGCTGGTCTACATCATCGGCATCTACGACCTGCTGACCGCCGGCGAATCGGCGGTCAAGGATCCGGCCTGGCGCGGTTTCGCCAACGAGACCTACCTGTTCCTGGCCGTGATCTATTTCCTGTTCTGCTATTCGATGTCGCGCTACAGCCAGTATCTGGAGCACGACCTCAACAAGGCGCACCGGCGCTAGCCCGGCAAGAGGCGAAGGAGAGAGACCATGAGCAACGCCGCCCGCAATCTCGACGCCGCGCCGATCGCCATCGAGCTGCGCAACGTCAACAAGTGGTACGGCCAGTTCCAGGTGCTGACCAACGTCAACCTGACGGTGCGCAAGGGCGAGAAGGTGGTGGTGTGCGGCCCCTCCGGCTCGGGCAAGTCGACCATGATCCGCTGCGTCAACCGGCTGGAGGAGCACCAGTCGGGCGACATCGTGGTCGACGGCATGACCCTGACCAACGACGTCAAGGGCATCGAGGCGATCCGCCGCGAGGTCGGCATGGTGTTCCAGCAGTTCAACCTGTTTCCGCACCTGACCATCCTGGAGAACCTGACCCTGGCGCCGATCTGGGTGCGCAAGATGCCCAAGAAGGAGGCCGAGGAGCTGGCGATGATGTTCCTGCACCGGGTGCGCATCCCGGAGCAGGCCGCCAAGTATCCCGGCCAGCTTTCCGGCGGCCAGCAGCAGCGCGTCGCCATCGCCCGCGCCCTGTGCATGCGGCCCAAGATCATGCTGTTCGACGAGCCGACCTCCGCGCTCGACCCGGAGATGGTCAAGGAAGTGCTGGACGTGATGATCGAGCTGGCCAACGAGGGCATGACCATGATCTGCGTCACCCACGAGATGGGCTTCGCCCGCTCGGTGGCCGACAACGTGGTGTTCATGGACCGCGGCCGGATCGAGGAAATGGCCGCCCCGGCCGAGTTCTTCGCCAACCCCAAGAGCGAACGCACCCGCGCCTTCCTGAGCCAGATCCTGCATTAGGGGTGGATTGACATGGCTTGACGGCATTGCGCGCGATGCCGTCAAGCCACGATCCGCCCGGGCTCAAATTTCGGTGATCCCGCCCGCCGCGTGTTGCCAACCGGGCCGGGAGCGGATCACGATCGGACGCAATCGCGGGCGGTTGCATCGGAACGCGGCTGGCGCCGGTACCGGAAACGGCGCCGACCCGCGCAAGGGAGACACGCCATGCTGAGCAGACGCGCGCTGTTGCTGGGAGCCGGCTGCAGCGCCATCGGGCTTTATCCGAGCCTGAGAGCAATGCCCGCCCGGGCCGAAGCCGCCTACCCGGTCCGCCGCACGCCGGAAGAGTGGCGCCAGCGGCTGACGCCCGACCAGTATGCCGTGCTGCGGGAATCGGCCACCGAGCCGCCCTTCACCAGTCCGCTGCTGCACGAGAAGCGCAAAGGCGTGTTCGCCTGCGCCGGCTGCGACCAGGCGGCGTTCGATTCCGGCACCAAATACGACAGCGACACCGGCTGGCCCAGTTTCTGGGCGCCGCTCGACAAAGCGGTGGGCGAGGCGCTCGACATGTCGTACGGCATGATACGGACGGAAGTGCATTGTTCGGCCTGCCGCGGGCATTTCGGCCATGTCTTCAACGACGGACCGCAGCCGACCGGCCTGCGCTACTGCATCAACGGGCTGGCGCTGCAGTTCCATCCCGCGGCCTGAGCTTACGGCCCTACCCCACGGCCTGACCCCACCGCCTGACGAGGGATCGGCGTTCGGACCTTCACCTTCGCACAGCAGGAGTTTCCCGATGCGGCATCTTCTTGGTCTTCTCGGCGCCGGGCTGGCAATGTGCCTGGCCACCACCGCATTCGCCAGCGAAGACCCGGTGCGGATCCCCGCCCCCAGCGCCGGCATCGCCGAAAGCGGCACCGCCACCGCGATCTTCGCCGGCGGCTGCTTCTGGGGCGTGCAGGGCGTGTTCCAGCACGTCGAGGGCGTCAAGAGCGCCGTCTCCGGCTATGCCGGCGGCAGCGCCGACCAGGCCAACTACGAACTGGTCAGCGCCGGCCGCACCAGCCATGCCGAGGCGGTGAGGATCGAGTACGATCCGGCCAGGATCGGCTACGGCAAGCTGATGCAGATTTTCTTCTCGGTGGTGCACGATCCCACCCAGTTGAACCGGCAGGGACCGGATATCGGCCCGCATTACCGCTCCGCCATCTTCCCGACCTCGGACAGCCAGGCGCAGGCGGCCAAAGCCTATATCGCTGAACTGAACGCGGCGCGGGTCTACAAGACGGCCATCGTCACCACGATCGAAACCGGCGCCTTCTATCCGGCGGAAGCCTATCACCAGGATTTCATGGTCAGGAATCCGACCCATCCCTATATCGTCTACCACGACCTGCCGAAGGTCGGCGCGTTCAAGGCGTTTTTCCCCGACGACTATCGCGCCAGGCCGGTCCTTGTCGGCCCCGCGGGCTGACGGGCGGGCCGGCGGCGCGGCGGCGGCTGATCGCTTGACAGGGGACCGCCGGCGGGGCTGAGTTCGGCCTGCATGAAACTCCTCATCACCGGCGGCGCGGGCTTTATCGGTTCGGCCGTTATCCATCGCCTGCATGCCGCCACCGACTGGCGCATCGCCAACGTCGATGCGATGACCTACGCCGCCAACCCCGCCTCGCTGGCCGCCCTGGCCGGCAGCCCGCGCTACAGCCTGCACCGCATCGACATCGCCGAGCGGGCGCCGCTGGAGGCGCTGTTCGCCGAATTGCGGCCCGATGCGGTGATGCATCTGGCGGCCGAATCGCATGTCGACCGCTCGATCGACGGCGCCGCCGCCTTCATCCGCACCAACGTCGCCGGCACCTTCGCCCTGCTGGAAGCGGCACTGGCCTATTGGCGCACGCTGCCGGCGCAGCGGCAGGCGGCGTTCCGCTTCCACCACGTCTCGACCGACGAGGTCTATGGCGCGCTGGGACCGACCGGGAAATTCACCGAGGACACGCCCTACCGGCCCAACTCGCCCTACTCCGCCAGCAAGGCGGCGTCCGACCATCTGGCGCGCGCCTGGCACCACACGTTCGGCCTGCCGGTACTGATCACCAACTGCTCCAACAATTACGGCCCGCGCCAGCACCCCGAGAAGCTGATCCCGCACATGATCGTCCGCGCCCTGCGCGGCCAGAGCCTGCCGGTCTACGGCCGGGGCGAGAACGTGCGCGACTGGCTCTACGTCGAGGACCACGCCGAGGCGCTGCTGGCGGTGCTGCAGCGCGGGCGGGTCGGCGAGACCTACAACATCGGCGGCGAGGCGGAGCGGCGCAACATCGACATCGTGCGCCGCCTGTGCGCCCTGCTCGACCACCACCGTCCGCGCCCCGACGGCAAACCGCACGACAGCGCCATCGAATTCGTCGCCGACCGGCCGGGCCACGATTTCCGCTACGCCATCGATGCCGGCAAACTGCAGCGCGAACTGGGCTGGCGGCCGCGGACGGATTTCGACAGCGGACTGGAGGCGACCTTGCGCTGGTATCTCGACAACGAGGACTGGTGGAGTACGGGTGTCGGGGGCGCGGGGCTGCGGCGGATTGGCGTGGGAGCGGTCGGCTGAGCGGCAGAGAGCAAATATCCTATAGCTTCTGCGGGGTGGTATTTGTAGCGGTTGTCACAGTGCGGCGCCGTCGCATTCCGTATCGGATATAAGCCAACCATAACGTCGGCGTCACTATCATGACCGCCGACTTCGCCAGCTCTCGCACTCTCGCATCACGGCGCATCATACAGCCCAACAGCAACCTGACGCCCGCAACCGGACTTTCAGCAAGACAGAGGAGTGCTTCCAGCGTGCGCCGATGCGCCGTCAACCGGTCGCGCAGGCGTGTGGTTTCCTCCGACGGACCATTTCGCCGTTCAGCAATGTCCAGATCATGGAGCTTCTGGTTCGCAATCAGGATCTGTTTCGGCAAGCTACGAACGACGTTGTCGCGAAATGAGCCAGGGGCAATGCGTTCAAGATCAAGCGGGAAGGTCATGTTGGATTCGTGATGACGATAGAATACCAGGGGATGCCTGATCCAGCCGATCTTGCCAAGCAGCGCCGCGCGAAGCGGCCAGACCTGATCCTCCCAATTCATGCCCGGCTGCAATGGACCGAACACATCAAACACCTCACGACGATAAGCCGTGGCTGCACCGCAAGTGGAAACGCCTGAACTCCAGAATTTTCCGGCTTCCACCGTTTCGCCATGCCGCCATCCAAATTCGTAACCGGTAATCGTGCCGGCCCTGTCGCAGCGATATGCATCGCTGGTCACGGCGAACACTCCGTCAGCCCGCGCGCCGAACTCGCGGACGAGTTCGGCGCATCGTTCCGGCACGGAAAAATCGTCGCCAGCAAAGGCAACGACGATTTCACCACGTGCATGAGATACGGCAAGGTTCAGGTTAGCCCCTAACCCGCCATTGCGCGGTGTCTGTACCGCCTCGATATCGGTCCGTCCGCTGCTTTGCAAGAACTCCGCTATCTTCTCGAACGTGCCGTCCGTAGAACAATCGTCCGATACGACGACCTGCAGCGGCCGGTAGGTCTGAGCCAATACCGAAGCCAGCGCTTCCTCAATAAAGTCACGCTGGTTGAAAGTAACGACCAGCGCAGTGACAAGCGGCCCTTCACTCATCGCCATGCCGTCGTCTTCTTTCCTGACTTGTGAACCAGCCTCCAGCGCAGATAGCGCTGCCAGAAGCCGGGCATATAGGCGAACAGCAGCATCTTGACGAACTGTCGCAGCGAAAGCCTGCCGAAGAGCACGCGCCCACTCCAGTAGAGCAGCGCTTTAGGTTGGCGTTCCAATAGCGCGATCTCGCTGGCGACGCGCTCCTGCAAATCCTCGATAAGTGTGGCGATTCGCGCCGCACGCACCGGATCTCCCGCCATTCTGTCGCGCCAGGTAGTAAGATCGCGCAGCCATCCGTCGGGAACGCGCCGCAAGCTCTCGATGAAGGCAATTGTCGCCTTTCGCGTCGCCTCGCCCGAACCACCCCCATACAGAATGCTACTTCTGCCCGACAGGCTGGCCGCATGGGTGCGTTTACCAACAAGAGCTTCATTCAGCAGCACCACGTTCCCCAACAGCGCCGCACGAAAGAGCGCGCCCGCGTCTTCGATACTGGCATCAAGGGGCACAGGTCCGAATACATCCTGCGTATGCCGGGCATACGTTGCAACAGCACCAACGATATTGAGGCCTGTTTCCGCCACCGTCTCGGGCGTGATCGACATACCACGTGGCCAGACCTCAACAAGATCAAGCAGGTTGCCGTCCTCATCCAGCGAGCGCAGATTGTGGAATACAGCCGAAGGGCTCTGCGCCGACTCTCTGATCGCAGCGATGACCTGCGCCGCGCGCGCCGGCTCGGAAACGTCGTCGTCATGCGCAAACATCACATAGTCGGACTGCGCCTCAGCCATGATCGCATTGAAATGTCCGACCACTCCTAACCGCTGCTCGTTACGGCGCAAGCGAATGCGCTTGCCGCCGCGATAACGCCCAACGATCGCCTGCAACTTCTCGAACGTGCCGTCGGTCGAGCAGTCGTCGGATACAATGACGTCTATGTCATCCACGGTCTGCGCCAGCACCGAGCCCAGGCTGCGCGCCACATGGCCGGCGCGGTTGCAGCTCATGAAGGCGATGGAAAGCAGCGCGCTCATGCCGCCTCCCGGCGGCGCAGCCGCGCATGGCGCCAGACGATGTAGCGGAACCAGAGCGAAGGGGTACGGGTCATCAGCAGGGTTTTGATCGCCTCGTTTTTCGACACCAGCCCCTCGCGCACCAGAAGCAGCAGGCGGCGCAGGCTGCCGCGCTCGCCTTCCAGCAGGGCCACCGACGTTTCCGCTCGGGTCAGATGCCCTGTCAGCACCACGCGCAACTTCGCAGCGTCCGCCCGCAATGCACCACCGGCTTCCAGATCGGCGAGCTGCCGCCGCCTGGTCGCCAGCAGGCCACGCAGCATTCTGTCCAGGCCGGCGACGAAAGCGTCGTTGCCGGCGGCGATGGGAGCGGTCGTTCCCATCAGACTGGAAGCGTGGCGTCGGTAACGCACCAGCGGCTGTTCCACAACAACGATATCTCCGGCGAGAGCGGCACGGAAGGACAGCACCGTGTCCTCGCAGGTGCGGATCTCGCTGCCGATGGGGCCGAAAATGTCGAGCAGGCGCCGGTGCACCGCCAGTGTCGCGCCCAATAGCGCCTCGCCTGTATGCGCCAGCTTCATCGCATCCACATTGGAACCGAAGCTGCACGGGGTGACGAGCTGATCGCCGTGACCACCCTCGTCGATACCGACAGCATGACTGGCAAGGCAGAGTACATTCCGCGGACTGGATCGCCAGGCTCGCGCAATCGTGCCGACGCGATCGCTTTCGCTGATGTCGTCGCCCGCCGCCAGCACCACCATCTCGCCCTGCGCCATCGCCATCACCAGATCGGTATGGGCACCGACGCCGAGATTCCTCTCGTTGCGGTTCAGCCGTACGCGATGCGGTCCGTCGTAACCGGCCACAATCCGCTCAACGATCGCCCAAGTCCCATCAGTGGAAGCATCGTCGGAAACGATGATCTCCAGCGGCAACCAGTCCTGCGCCAATGCCGATCGGAGCGCTTCTTCGGCGAAGCGCTCGTGGTTCCACGTCATTAAAGCCAGTGTCATCAGAGGTGGTTCGGCACTCACCCTACCCCTCCCCGCCGCAACATCGCCCACCCCCGTGCCCGGTGCTGCGGCGTCACGCACAGTGCCGACAGCACCAGCGCCGCCATCGGCGCCAGCAGCGCCACCGGCCAGTCCATCGCCTGTGCGTTCCAGGTCAGCGCCGCCGTCGCCAGCAGCAGGGCGGCGCCGGCGAGGAAGCAGGCGGTGCTGCGGCGCGACAGGCGGAAGGCGAAGCGGCGATGCGCCATCCAGGCGGTCAGCGCCAGATAGACCGCGTAGGCGGCGCAGAAGGCGATGCCGATGCCGGCAAGTGCTTCGCCGCGCGCCAGCGCGATGGCCGCACCAGCGACCAGCACCGCGTACCACGCCAGCTCCATCACCAGGTAGCGGCGCAAATCGGCGGTGGCGAGGAACGGCGTGGCGAACACCCAGGACAGCAGCTTCAGCCAGTTGCCCAGCAGCAGGAACTGCAGCAGCGTCACGGCGGGCAGGAATTCGGCGGTGAACAGCGCGCGCAGCACCAGCGGTTTCCACGCGATCAGCGCCACCAGCAGCGGCAGCGACAGCGCCAGCATCAAGGTGGCGGCATCCTGCAGCAGCTTGCGCCGTGTTTCGGCGTCGGCGGCCGCCAGGCTGGGCAGGATGTAGGTGCCGAAGGCCGACAGCAGCAGGCTCATGCTCTGCATGCCCAGCCCCCAGCCGGCGGCGAACAGCCCGGCCGCCGCCAGCCCCTGCTGGTGCACCACGCCGGTGCGAATGAACAGCAGCGCCACCGTGCTCGCCGCCATCAGCACGACGTTGAAGCCGAAGAAACCGCCGAACCAGGCGAACTCCGCCCGCCCCGGCCGCGCCTGCGGCGGGCGCGGACTGTCCGGCAACCAGCGCAGCCGGCGCAGCACCAGGAAGGCGGCGATGGCCTGCACCGCAAGCGGCGCGCCGATCAGCAGCACCAGCGCCGCCGGTCGCGCCTGCGCCGCCTGCGCCGCCTGCGCCACCGGCCAGGCCAGCAAGGCGGCGACCGCCGCGCCGCCGACGCCCAGCAGCGCCAGCGCGGCGATGGCGCGGGCGGCGTTCACGCCCGCACTCAAGGTGGCGTAGAGAATACCCAGCATGACGGTGAAGGCGCACAGCGCCACCGCCATGGCGGCGACTTCGTCGTCGCGGTCGAACAGCAGGCGCGCGATCGGCCGGTTGGCGACCAGCAGCAGCGCGCCGGCCGCCACCGCCCCCAGCGCCGTCAGCGCGATGGCCCCCCACCACAGCCGCGTGCGCGCGCTGCCCTCGCGGCCGGCCAGACCCTGCACCAGCCCGCCCGCGCCGATGCCGCCCAGCCCCACCGCCGTGTCGTGCGCCTGGCGCAGCAGGCTGTAGAAGCCGATGCCGCCGGCGCCGATGCCGACCGCCAGGATCTTGTTGACGAGCAACCCCAGGAGTTGGGCCACGATGGTGGCCCCGCCGGTGGTCAGCAGCGCCTGCAGCAGGCTGCGCATCGGACGAGGCGCCGCCTCTAGGGGCGCACGCGGGCGGCGGCGCCCATGATGGTGGCGTCGGCCGGCACGTCCTTGGTGACGATGGCGCCGGCGGCGACCACGGCGCGGGCGCCGATGCGCAGGCCGGGCAGCAATATGGCGCCGACGCCGATCACCGCCCCGTCCTCGATGATGGGACCGCGCATCTGCCCGTCGTCGAACGGGTTGCGGCCCAGCGCGTTGTCGTTGCTGGTCAGCACGCCGCCGCTGATGAACACGTCGTCGCCGATCTCGGCATTACCCGCGATCCAGGAATGGTCCATGATCTTGGTGCGGCTGCCGATGCGGTTGGCGTAGTTGACGGTGACGTGGCGGCCGATGACGCTGCGCGCGCCGATCACCGTCTGCTCGCGGATCGAGGCGGCGTCGCCGACCAGGCAGCCCGGCCCGATGACGACGTCGTAATAGATCACCGCCTGCGGGCCGATCGAGCAGCCGGCGCCGATCTCCAGCCGGCGCTCGAACTGCGGCGTGCGCGCCAGCGCGCCCGCCCCTTTCGGCTCCTTGCCCAGCACCGCGCCGGGGAAAACTTCGCAGCCAGCGCCGATCCTCACGTGATCGCCGATCACCACATGCGGATGGATGACGCTTCCCTCGCCCAGCTCGACCGCATCGCCGATTACGGCATAGGCACCGATGCGCAGCTTGGCGCCCAGCGCCGCCCGGCCGACAATGGCGGTGGGATGCACCCCGCTCACGCCCGCTTCTCCACCCGTGCCGCAACGTCGGCCGGCTGCAGGGCTTGCGTCAAGCAGTCGATCACCGCCTGCTGCTGCGGCAGCGTCAAATGCGGCCCCATCGGCAGCGACAGCACCTGGCCGGCCAGGCGCTCGGCGATGGGGAAAGCGCCGCGCTTCAGGCCCAGCCCGGCATAGGCGTCCTGCAGATGCGGCGGAATGGGATAATGGATGATCCAGCCGATGCCGGCGCGGTCCAGCGCCTCGCACAGCGCCTGCCGCTGCGGCGTGGCGATGGCGAAGATGTGCCACACCGGCTCGGCCCAGTCCGGCACCTGCGGCAAGGTCACGGGCAGGCCCGACAGCGCCTGCAGATAGCGCGCGGCGACGGCGCGGCGGCGGCCGTTCCAGTCGTCCAGCGCCTGCAGCTTGACGCGCAATATCGCCGCCTGCAGCTCGTCGAGCCGCGAATTGGTGCCGGCGACCTCGTTGACGTATTTGCGCCGCGAGCCGTAGTTGCGCAGCACGCGGATACGGTCGGCCACCGCCGCATCGTCGGTGACGACGCCGCCGGCATCGCCGGTGGCGCCCAGATTCTTGGTCGGGAAGAAGGAGAAGGCGCCGGCATGGCCCAGGCTGCCGGTGCGCTTCACGCCATCGCGGCCCCTGTAAAGCGCGCCCTGCGCCTGCGCAACGTCCTCCAGCACCTTCAGTCCGTGCCTTGCGGCGATGGCCATGATCGGGTCCATGTCGGCGGGCTGGCCGTAGAGATGCACGGGCAGGATGACGCGCGTGCGCGGCGTGATCGCCGCCTCGATGCGGGCGGGATCGATGTTGTGGGTGGCCGGATCGGGCTCGACCGGCACCGGGACCGCGCCCACCGCACTGGCGGCCAGCCAGGTGGCGATATAGGTGTTGGCCGGCACGATCACCTCGTCGCCCGGCCCGACATCGAAGGCGCGCAAGCCCAGCTCCAGCGCGTCCAGCCCGTTGGCGACGCCGACGCAATGGCGCGCGCCGCAGAAGGCGGCGAACTCGGCCTCGAACGCCTCGACCTCCGGCCCCAGGATGAACCAGCCGGAGCGCATGACCCGCGCCACCGCTTCGTCGATCCGCGCCTGCAATTCGGCATAGGCGGGTTTGAGGTCGAGGAAGGGGACTTTCACGCCACGGCCCCTGTCGTCGCGCCCATCTCGCGCCGGAAGGCGTCGTAGTCGCGGATGTAGTCGGCCTCCTCGTAGCGGTGCGAGGCCAGCACCAGGCAGACCGAGCCGGCGGCGAAATCGTCCAGCGTGTGCCAGATGCGCGGGCCGATCAGCAGGCCGCGCTGCGGGCGGTCCACCGTCACCGTCTGCCGCGCGGCGCCATCGTCCAGCAACACCGCGCAGGAACCCGCCAGCATGAACATCGCCACCGAGGCGAGGCGATGGGCATGGGCGCCGCGCTGCGAACCGGCCGGCAGCTCGTACATCCAGAAGGCACGGGCGATCTGGAACGGCAGGTGGTTGCCGCCCTCGGCGAAACTCAGCGCGCCGCGCGCGTCGGCGATGCGCGGCAGCTCGACGAAGCGGCAGCCCGCGAAAAGCTGCGGCTCAGGCGACGACATTCCTGGTCTCGCTCAGGAGCCGGTTGGCCTCGATCAGGGACTCGAAGGTGCCGGCGTCGGTCCACTGGCCGGCATAGATGTCGTAATGCAGCTCGCGGCGGGCGACGTAGACGTTGTTGACGGCGGTGATCTCGTATTCGCCGCGCTCGGAGCGGGTGATGCCGCGGATGACGTCGAACACCTGGCTGTCGAAGAAATACAGCCCGACCACGGCATAGGTCGATTTCGGCTTCTTCGGCTTCTCCTCGATCTCCAGTATGTGCTGCTCGTCGAGCGCGGCCACACCATAGCGCTCGGGATCGGTGACCTTCTTCAGCAGCACCCGTGCGCCCTTCGCCTGCGTCTCGAAGGCGCGCACGTGCGGGGCGATGGAATCCTGGAAGATGTTGTCGCCCAGGAAGACGCAGATCTTCTGCCCCTGGGCGAAGCCTTCGGCCAGGCGCAGCGCGTCGGCGATGCCGTCGGCGTTCTCCTGCACCTTGTAGGTCAGCGAGCAGTCGAATTCCGCGCCCGAGCCCAGGCAGTTCACCACCTCGCCCATGTGCTCCTTGGAGGTGACGACCAGGATGTCGTCGATGCCGGACGCCACCATCTGCCTTATGGGATGGAAGATCATCGGTTCGCGGCCCACGGGGAGGAGATGCTTGTTGGTGGCCTTGGTCAGCGGGTAGAGCCTGGTGCCCTTGCCGCCCGCCAGAATGACGCCTTTCATTGCCCTGCCTGTCGCGCCGTCGCGCCCCTGCCTGTCGCGGTTTTTCCGCCAACCGGTTAGAAAACCTACTATATTTGATTTCCGGCCGTTTCCCAGCGGCAAATTGCAACCCGCTCGAGGCGTGCTCCGCGCCATGGCCCCGGAACTGAAAGCCCTGAACGGTTTGCGCTTTCCCGCCTGCCTGCTGGTGTTCTGCCAGCATCTGCCGGCCTGGAGCCATCCCGACCATCCCTGGTTCGCCACCATCGCGCCGACGATCATCTCGCAGGGCCATGCGGCGATGCCCTATTTCTTCCTGCTGTCGGGCTTCGTGCTGCTGCATGCCTATGGCGGCACGCTGCTGGAGCCGGACGGCAGTTTCCGGGCGGGCGGCGCCTCCTGGTTCCTGCGCCGCAGGCTGATCCGGCTGTTTCCGCTGCACTGGATCGGGCTGCTGCTCCTGCTGCCGCTGGCCCTGATGCGCGACCTGGTCGAACTGCCCGCCCTGCTGGCGCATCTGAGCCTGACCCAGGCGCTGGTGCCCGACATGCGGGTGGTCGGCGCCTTCAACGCGCCCGCCTGGTCGCTGTCGGCCGAGCTGGTCTTCGCCATCGTGTTCCCGCCGCTGGCGCTGTTGCTGGTGGCCGCGCCGTCCCGACTGCGCGCCCTGCTGCTGGCGAGTGCGGTGCTGGCGCCGCTGGCCGCCGCAACGCTGCTGTACGCGATCGATCCGCAGCAGCCGCGCTTCTTCGCGCTTTACATCAATCCGCTGGCGCGGCTGGCCGATTTCGTCGCCGGCATGCTGCTCTATCTGCTGTGGCGGCAATACAGGTGGCGGTTCGACGGGCTGCTGTGGGAGCTGCTGCCCGTGGCGCTGCTGATCGCCGCCATTGCCGCCGCGCCAGGCCTGCCGCTCCCGTTCCGCTATGCCGCGCTCTATCTGCCGGCGCTGGCCTTGCTGACCGCCGTGTTCGTCGCCGGCGCGGGGCCGCTGCGGCGGGCGATGGCGAGCGGCCGCGCCCGCGCCCTGGGCCGGCTGGCCTTCGCCTTCTACATCGTGCATTTCCCGGTCATACGCTGGGTCGAGAGCACGGCACTGGCGGAACTGGCAACCGACGATCCCTGGCGCTGGGCGCTGATCCCGCTGCTGCTGGCGCTGTCGCTGCTGGCAGCGCTGGCCGTTCACCACGGCGTCGAGCGCACGGTGGAGCCGTGGCTGCGCCGCCGCTTCAGCGCGGCGCGACCCGCAATTTCCTGAGCTGCATGTAGAGCACGCCGGCCATCACGATCAGCCCGCCGACGATCTGCAGCCAGGTGGGATAGAAGCCGAAGGCGATGGCGATCAGCACCGCGAACACGGCGGAGAGGTTGACGTAGAGCGACGACACCGGCAGGCCCAGCACCGAGACGCCGTGGTTCCACAGCGAGTTGGCGATCGAGGCGCCGAAGATCGACAGATACGCCACCATCGCCCAGGCGTCCCACGGCGTGTTCGCGGCCGGCCACCAGGCGACGCCCAGCGCCAGCATCAGCAGGAACACCAGGGCCTGCACCAGCGAGCTGCCGGTGGCGGCGACCAGGGTCAGCCGCGTCTGGCTGACATGGCCCAGCCATTGCTGCGCCTTCAGCGAGAAGATGCCCCAGGAGAACATGCCGACCACCAGCAGCGCCTCGCCGACGCCCAGCCCCAGCGCCGCCGCGTCGAAGCCCGGCCGGCCATAGACCACCAGTGCGCCGCCGCCGATGGTCAGCGCCAGCGCCGGGCCGAAGCCCGGCTCCAGCCGCGCCCCCACCATCAGCCGCGCCACCAGCGCGCCGGTCAGCGGCATGGCCAGCGAGATGGCGGCGATGGTGATCGGGTTCGACCACAATATCGACAGCGTGTAGAGCACGTTGAAGCCGGCCATGAAGAAGCCCAGGATCGCAAAGCGCCGCAGCCCGATCGGCCAGTGCCAGACCGGCTCCTGCTCCCGCCACGCCACGAAACAGGCCAGGATCAGCGCCGACAGCCCCATGCGCACCGTGCCGAGCAGGAACGGATCGAAATGGCGCAGCAGCACGGCGTTGACCGGCAGCGCCGAACCCCAGAACACCGACGTGCCCAAAAGCCCGATGCCGGCCAGCAGCAGCCGGCCGCGCGGCGCCGGCGGCGTGGAGGGCGCGGGGCTATCGCGCGGCATGGGGGGTGGCGGCCCGGGCAGCGGCAGCCTGGGCGGCGGCCTGCAGTTTCTTCATCTGCATGTAGAGCACGCCGGCCATCACCACCAGCCCGCCGGCAAGCTGCAGCCAGGTGGGATGGAAGCCGAAGGCGATGGCGATCAGCACGGCGAAGACCGGCGAGAGATTGACGTAGAGCGAGGACACCGGCAGGCCCAGCACCGATACGCCGCGGTTCCACAGCGTGTTGCCGACCGCGGCCGGGAACAGGGCGAGATAGACGAACAGCGCCACCAGCTCCAGCGTCAGCCCCGGCGCCTGCGCTTCCACTTGCACTGGCAGACGCTCCAGCCCCAGCGCCAGCATCGCGCCGGCCACCAGCCACAGCCACAGGCAGGCTGAGGCGGTGGAGATCAGGGTCAGCCGGCCCTGGCTGACATGGCCCAGCCATTGCTGCGCCCGCACCGAATAGACGTTCCACGACACCATGGCGAACACCACCAGGATCTCGCCGCCGCGCAGGCCCAGCGTGGCGGCGTCGAAGCCGGGCTGGCCATACACCACCAGCGCACCGCCGCCGATGGTCAGCAGCAGCGCCAGGCCGAAGCCGCGCTCCAGCCGCGCCCCCAGCAACACCCGCGCCACCAGCGCCCCGGTCAGCGGCATGACGACGTGGAGGGCGGCAATGGTGATGGGATGCGAGAACAGCAGCGACACCACGAACAGCCCGTTGAAGCCGGCCATGAAGAAGCCCAGCACCAGGAAGCGGCGCAGCCCCAGCCCTGGCGGCAGCCACGGCTGGCGCGGCCGTTGACCGCGCTCCTGCCACAGCACGAAGCCGGCCAGGATCAGGATCGACAGCACCAACCGCGCGGCGGTCAGCACGAAGGGATCGACGTAGCGCAGCAGCACGGCGTTGAACGGCACCGCCGAGCCCCAGAACAGGGCGGTGGCCAGCAGCCCGCCGCCGGCCAGCAGCATCCGGGTGCGCTCCTGGGAAGAGCGCTCCTGCGGGGTGCGCCCGTGCGGGGCGCGTTCCGGCGGCGCGGCCGATGGCGGGCTAGCGTGCGGCATGGGTGGGGGTCCGGTCGGCGGCGGCGGCCTGCAGCTTCCTCATCTGCATGTAGAGCACGCCCGCCATCACCAGGATGCCGCCGGCGATCTGCAGCCAGGTGGGATAAAAACCGAAGGCGACGGCGATCAGCACGGCGAACACGGCGGACAGGTTGATGTAGAGCGACGACACCGGCAGGCCCAGCACCGACACGCCGTGGTTCCACAGAATGTTGCCGATGGCGGCCGAGAACAGCGCCAGGTAGACCAGCATGGCGAAAGCCTCGACCGGCGGCGCCTGCGCCGGCAGGCGCGCCACGCCCAGCGCCAGCATCGCGCCCGCCAGCGCCGCCAGCCACAGGCAGGTCGAGACCGAGGAGATCAGGGTCAGCCGCGCCTGGCCGATATGGGCCAGCCATTGCTGCGCCTTCACCGAGTAGATGTTCCACGACAGCATGGCGATCACCATCAGGATCTCGCCGCCGCGCAGGCCCAGCGCTGCCGCATCGAAGCCGGGCTGGCCGTATACCACCAGCGCACCGCCGCCCATGGTCAGCAGCAGCGCCAGGCCGAAGCCCGCTTCCAGCCGCGCCCCCAGCATGACGCGCGCCACCAGCGCGCCGGTCAGCGGCATGGCGACGCCGATGGCGGCGATGGTGATGGGGTGCGACCACAGCACGGCCAAGGTGAAGAGCCCGTTGAAGCCGGCCATGAAGAAGCCCAGCACCAGGAACTGGCGCAGCGGAAGCGGGAAGCGCCACAGCCGGCCGCCTTCGCGCCACGCCACGAAGCCGGCCAGGATCGCCACCGACAGCATCATGCGCAGGGCGGTCAGCACGAAGGGGTCGATGTAGCGCAGCAGCACGACGTTGAACGGGATCGCCGAGCCCCAGAACACGGCGGTGGCCAGCAGGCCGGCGCCGGCCAGCACCAGGCGGCCGCGGCCCGGCCCGTGGCCATGACCGTGGCCGTGGCCCTGACCGGAGCCAGGCGGCAGGGCGGCGTCGCTACCGGGCGGCATGGCCCAGCGCACGCAGCCTGGCCTGCTGCACATAGAACACCGCCGCCATCACCACGATGCCGCCAGCGACCTGCAGCAGCGAGGGCGGCGCACCCATCACGGCGGCGGTCAGCGAGGCGATGACCGGCTGCAGGTTCAGATAAAGTGCTGCCTGCGGCACGCCGATGGTGGAGGTGCCGAAATTCCACAGCACGATGGCCAGCGCCACGCCGGTGATCGAGATCCACGCCAGCGCCGCCAGCGCCTCGGGCGGCACGACGAAGACCGGCGCGCCGGCGATGCCGACCGCCCACAGCAGCAGGTAGATGCCCAGCATCCAGGCGGCGCCGACGGTGGAGCTGAGCGCGCTGAGGCGGAGCTGGCCCAGATGCGACAGCCAGTGCTGGGCGCGCAGCGAGTACCAGGTCCAGCACACCTGCGCCAGGATCAGCAGCGGCTCGCCGCCGCCGAAGCCCATGGCGAGATCGACGCCGGCATCCTCGCCGCCCAGCCGGCTGGCCCGCGCCCCCAGCGCCACCACGATGCCGCCGGCCACCGTCACCGGCAGCGCCAGCAGCAGGGTGCGCTCCAGCGGCACGTTGAACAGGAAGCGGGCCATGATGGCGGCGACGAAGGGGCCGCACATCAGCACCACCGCGGCGGTGACCGGATGGGCGTGCGCGACGCCCAGATTGTAGAACATGGAGAAGCCGGCCATCGAGGCGCCCAGCCCCATCATGCGGCCGAAGGTCAGGCCGCGCCACGACACGCGCTCGCGCGAGAACGCCACGAACAGCCACAGGAAGGGCAGCGCCAGCGCATAGCGCAGGCCGCCGAGGAAGAACGGATCGAACCACGCCAGCAGCAGCGCCGTCAGCGGCACCATCATGCCCCAGAAGGTGGTGGTCAGCAGCAGCGCGCCATTGGCCAGCAAGGTGCGATGCCGCAGCGCCCGCATGTCGGATGCGGCGGGCGTGGTGGTGGCGGGCGCGGCTGTGGTGGTGGCGGGCGCGGCCTGTTGCTCAGCCATGACGCACCGGGCCTTCTTCCCTCGCCCCGTGAAACGGGGAGAGGGAGGGGCCCGTCACGCAGTGACGGGAGGGTGAGGGGCATCGGCGTTGAACAAGAAACAGCGTGCCGCAGGAAAGCACGCTGCCCCTCACCCCAACCCTCTCCCCGCAAGCGGGGAGAGGGAGAAGAGGCGCATGACGGAAAGCGCGAGCCCCGCCTTCTTCCCACGCGGCGCGACGGCAGCAAGAGGAAGAAGGACGCGCCCCCTTTCCCCTCGCCCCGTGCAACGGGGAGAGGGAGGGGCCCGGCGCGCAGCGACGGGAGGGTGAGGGGCTGCGGTGTTGAACAAGAAACAGCGTGCCGCAGGAAAGCACGCTGCCCCTCACCCTGCCCTCTCCCCGCAAGCGGGGAGAGGGTGAAGAAAGGCAGAGCTTGCTTTCTCCCATGCCCGGCGAACGGAAAGAAGATGGCGGCAGGCGGCGCGGGTCCGGTCGGAACAGCGACATCAGCGCCGCGCCATGCCCGCGACCTGCGCCGACTGGAAGAAGAAGAGCTGCACCAGGCGGCAATTCTCCGGCGTGGTGCCGAAGGATTCGCCGGCGGTATGCCAGGCCCAGCCGCGGAACAGCACCAGCCGGTTGAACTTCATCGGCAGGGTCATGATGCAGTCCCATTTCGAGCGGTCGCGCCCGTCCACCTCGGTGAGACGGTCCACCAGCTTGTCGCGGTTGGTCTCGCCGGGATAGGCCTTCAGGTCCTCCGCGGTGAGCGGCGCGCGTTCGGTGCCGTACTGGCGGTGGCGGAAGAACTCGGTGCCGCCGCGGCAATGCTCGGGCAGGGTCATGTAGAGCACGCCGGCCCACACCGATCCGGGATCGACATGGACGTCGGCGCCACGCTCGTCCTGCTCCATGGTCAGGCGGAAGCGGCCATGCGCCAGCCCCATGTGGCCGCGCACCGGCTCGCGCACGATCTGCGAGAACATCTGGTCCGAGTTGGGCCACAGCATGGCCTTCTTCGAGTTGCGGCCGGGATAGGGCGTACCGGGGGTGATGGGGTCGTATTCCAGCGCCAGCGCCGCCCTGCGGACTTCCATCGGGTCTTCGTAGAAGTCGTCGATCACCATTACGCTCAACAGCATTACCTGTCCTCCGCCGCCGGCGTCAGCCGATCCTGCCGCGATTCAACGCGCTATTGAAGAAGAAGAGCTGCACCAGCCGCGCGTTCTCCGGCGCATCGCCGAAGCTCTCGCCGGCCGTGTGCCAGTACCAGCTCCGGAACAGCACCAGCCGGTTGAATTTCATCGGCAGGGTCATGGTGCGCTCCCATTTGGAGCGGTCGTTGGTATGGGCGCCGATGGTCTTCTGCAGCACCTCCAGCCGGTCGCGCGCGCCGTAGACCTTCAGGTCCTCCTCGCGCAGCGGCGCATGCTCGGTGCCGTACTGGCGGTGGCGGAAGAACTCGGTGCCGCCCTTGCAATGCTCCGGCAGGGTCAGGTAGAGCACGCCGGCCCACACGTTGCCGGTGTCGATATGGATGTCGTTGGCGCCGCGCTCGCCTTCATAGGTGATGCGGAAATAGCCGTGCATCTTCTCCGGATTGCCGACCACCGGCTCGCCGACGAAAGCGGAGAACATGCGGTCGATGCTGGGCCACAGCATCGGCTTGGCCGACATGCGGCCGGGATAGTTCTGCTCCCTGGTCGGCGGCGTGTAGGTCGCAGCCAGGGCGAGCCGGCGCACTTCCATCGGGTTGTCGAAGAAGTCGTCGATGATGAAGAAGGCGGGGAACATCTGGCGGCGGCGTTTCCGTGCGGTCCGGGAATACGGCGCGCGGCCCCTCCCCTTGGCTTGGCCGCAGTATGGCGCAGGCACGGGGGCAAGGGCCAGCGCAGGCGAAGCATGCCTGCCCCCTCGGATCGTCGGGCGGAATTGCCGGCCACGCCCCGGCATGCGGCCAGCGCCTCAGCAGTCGATGCGCGGCAGGGCCTGCAGCCTGTCGAGCGTGTACTCGACGGTGATGCCGGCGACGTTCTGGCGGATGCGGCTGGCGATGCCGCTGTCGTGGATCTGCGCCACCGTCTCGACGCGCTGGCCGGCCACGCTCATGGCCGACTTCACGATCCAGCTCCGGCCCGCCAGCAGCCCGGCCGCGTCCAGCGCCTGCACCTCGGACGGCAGTTCGGGGGTGGCGAAGGGCGAGGGCACCACGGTGTAGCGCTGCTCCACCACCTTGTGCAGCACCAGCGCGTCATAGACCGGCAGCGCCACCTCCTTGCGTCCCGCCGCCAGTTCGCCCAGCAGGTGGCCGACGGCGTCGAACACGAAGCGCGCCCGCGGCGGCATCTCGACGGTGCGGCTGGCGCCGTCCTGCTCGATCTCGACTTGGCCGGGCGCGCCGTCGTCGGCCGCCGTGCCGCGGCCGGCGACCTGGGCGCGCTGGCTGTTGAGCACCAGCTGGGTGCGGTACTGCAGGCGGCTGCCGTCGGCCGCCTCCTCGCCCTCCTGCGAGGTCGCCATCAGCAGCAGCGGCCGGCCGTCGGCGGTGATCGCCAGCAGATCGGCATGGGTGAACTGCCAGCGGTCGCAGCGCAAGGTGGCGCTGACGGCGATCTGGCCCTCGGCCGTCACATTGGCCGGCGCCTCCGGCAGGCTGGCCTTGTAGCTGGCCATGTGCGGGATGATCGCAGGCGGCCCGGCCTGCGCCGCCGCCGTTTCCGGCAGCGCCAGCGCCAGCAGCAACACCGCCGCCAGCGCCGCGCCGACCGCCCGTTTCCCGCGCATCGCATCCTCCCGATGGTCCGTGCAGGGACAACGCACGCGAACGGCTTGTGTCACCCGCGCGACTGTCCCGGCCGCGTGTCCCCGCCGCGCCGGAAAACGGTGCGGCAGGACCGGATCAGCAGGGAACCGCCGGCAGCGGCTGCAAGTGCTGCAGGGTGAACTCGACCGCAATGCCGCCGACGGTCTGCAGCACGCGGCTGACGACGCCGCTTTCATGCACCTGCAACACGGTCTCCAGCGTCTGCCCGCCCACGGCGCCGACCGACCGCACCACCCAGCTCCTGCCCGCCAGCAGCCCGCCGGCATCGGCCGGCAGTTTGGTGTCGGCGAAGGGGGAAGGCACGATGCTGTAGCCCTGCTCCAGCACCTGCTGGGTGGAGACCGGATCGAAGGCCCTGATCTTGAACGGCGTGCGGCCGGCGCGCAGCTCTTCCAGCATCCGCGCCGCGCCGGCGACCATGAAGAAGGCGCCGTCGGGCAGCGCCACCGTGCGCGCCACCCCGTCCTGCACGATCTCGATCCGCCCCGCCTGGCCCGGCCCGGCCGCGCTGCCTTTGCCCTCGATGTCGCTGCGCTGGCCGTTCAGGGCGGTCTGGCTGCGGTAGCTCATGCTGCGCCCGTCCGCCGCCTCCTCGCCCTGCAGCCCGATCGCCATCGCCACCGCCGGCCGGCCGCCGGCGCTGATCACGAGGCTGGTGGACTGGCCGTAATGCCAGCTCCGGCAGCGCAGCATGGTGGAGACGGTGATGCTGCCGCTGCCCTCGACCCCGGCTGGCACGTTCTTCAGCACCGCCCCGTAGCTGGCCATGTGCGGCTTGAGCTGCGCCGCCGCCGGCGCGGCCACCAGCATCGCCGCCAGCAGCATCGCCGCCAGTCCCCCTGCTCCCCTTGCCATCGTTGCCCCTTATAAGTTGTTAATAGAAACTTATATAAGAGCAACGACAGACGCAAGAAAAGGTCGGTTTTCCCGAGCAATGCTCGATCGTGACGAGGCTGCTTTCCATGGCCGGCGATGATGACAAGTTACGTGTAACCACCCTGCGCCTTCACCACCGACGCGACCGACGCGCCGCCTCAGCGCATCGCCGCGCGCAGCCGGTCGGCGAAGCGGTAGGACAGCAGGTCGAGCTGCGACAGCGCCTCGGCCGGCAGCGCCGCCAGCCGCTCGACATGCAGCCGCCCGCCAGCGCTCTGCGGCCAGCCGACGCCGACCAGCGCGGTGCGGCTGCGGAACGTGCCGGCGATGGTCGCCGGCGGCGCGAAGCGGGCGGCGGCCATCGCCAGCGCCTGCGCGAAAGCGGTGTCGTCCAGGCTGCTATAGGGGGCGCCGCCATCGTCGCGCAGGTTGACGAACCACATCTCGCAGTCGAACGCGGTGTAGCCGCCGCCCAGCCCGGCGGCGACGGTGGCGGCATGGCGGAAAAAGGCTTGTGCGGCCTGCGGCGTCAGGCAGGGCTGGTCCAGCCGCACCCGCACCGTCACGCTGTCGCCGCGCGCCTCTGCGGCGAACACCAGCACCGCGTCCTGGCGCAGCACATAGGCGATGGCGGCGGCGAAGCGGTCGGCGCTGTCGACCGCGGCGTCGCCAGCGGTGGCGAAAGAGGTGACCAGGGAGGGATCGGTGCGCAGCCGGTAACCGCCGGGCACGATGGCGGTGCGCGTCGCGGCTTCATCGGCGCCGACCGCGCGCAGCACGCCGGGCACGATGTCGCGCGCCACCGCCTCGCTCAGCGCCTGCCGCTGCGCATAGTCGAGCCGGGCGATGTCGGGCCAGCCGGTGTCGGTGCCGGGGATCGCCTGATAGGCGACATGAACCTGCGCCTGATCGACCTGCGCCTGCGCCAGCGCGGTGGTGGCGAGCAGGTACAGCAGCAGGGCTGCGGCGCGCCGGAGGAAACGGTGCATGGAATGATGATAGCGCAGGCATCGCCTGTCGTCCTGCGCCGGCGGAGCAGCCCCTCACCCTCCCATCGCTTCGCTGTCGCTCAGCGACGGGCCCCTCCCTCTCCCCGTTGCACGGGGCGAGGGAATTCTTCTCCCTCTCCCCGCGTGCGGGGAGAGGGCCGGGGTGAGGGGCAGCTACAGTTGGGAGGGACAGCTACAGATGTGAAGAGCCGGCAACAAGCATCGAGCGGCTCACCCGCCCTGCCGCGCCAGCTTGAACACCTCGTAGCCGACGCCCTGGCAGTCGGCGTAGACGTCGGGCTTCTCGGTCGCCACCCGCACCGCCAGCACGCCTTGCTGCGCCAGGCACAGCGCCAGGATATCGTCGACCAGCGTCTCCTGCAGATTGTAGTGGCGCGCCTCGACCAGCTTCTTCACCGCCCGCCGCACGGCGTCGTAGTCCAGCACCTTGCCGATGTCGTCGCCGGCATCGTCCTGCGGCGCCAGATACAGCTCGATGTTGACGAACAGCCGCTGGCGCGCCGCCAGCTCCTTCGGGTGGATGCCGATCGAGGCCGACAGCGTCAGGTTGCGCAGGAAGATGCGCCGGGTGCCGCCATCGGCCTCGAGGCGGGCGGCCAGGAAGGCGGCGAGGGAAGCGACGGGGGAGGCGACGGGGGAATCGCTCATGTCTCGAACATCACGTCGTTGGGCCGCTTGCCCAGATGCTCGCCGCCATCGACCACGACGGTGTGGCCGGTGATGCTGGGCGTGGCGACGAGATAGCGCAGGGTGCGCACCAGATCGTCCGGCGTCGAGCCCAGGCCCAGTGGGGCGCGCGACTGGGCGGCCATGAATTTCTCCTGCGTCTGCTTCGCCGCTGGCAGGGTGATGCCCGGCGCAATGCCGCACACCCGTACGCGCGGGGCGAAGGCGCGCGCCAGCAGCTCGGTCATGCCCTGCAGGCCGATCTTGGCGATGGTGTAGGAATAGAAGTCGGGATTGAGGTTCCACAGCTTCTGGTCGAGCAGGTTGACGATCAGCCCCTTGCGCCGCTTCGGCAGGGCGTTGGCGAAGTCGCGGCTGAGGATGGCCGGCGCGCGCAGGTTGACGGCGTGATGCGCGTCCCACTGTTCGAGGCTGAAATCGAGCGGCCGGTCGAGTTCGAACAGCGAGGCGTTGTTGACCAACAGCGTGAGATCGGGCCCGTGCGCGCATTTGCCGACCAGCGCCTCGGTCTGCCTGGCGTTGGACAGGTCGGCCTTGACCGCCTTGGCCTCGCCGCCCTTGGCGCGGATGGCGTTGACCACGTCGTTGGCGTCGGCGCGGGCGGTATTGTAATGCACCCAGACGAACCAGCCGTCCTGCGCCAGTGCCTCGGCGAAGGCGCGGCCGATGCGCCGGCCGGCGCCGGTGACAAGCGCGGCCTGCATCAGGGCGGGTGCGTTGTTGTCGGACATCGTCATGGGCGGCGACTATAGTGAGCGCGGCCATGCCCCGCCAGCGTGACGAAGGCATAATCCTGCTTTATTTTGCGGCTTCATGGTCCGGCCATACATGATTTTGTTCCACATCGTTTCGCCGCGCGCGATTTTCTCCGGCGCGGTTTCGCCATGCGCGGTTTCGGCCCCAATGGTTTCAGCCCCTATGATTTCAGGGGGAAAACGGCGGCACACGCCATGAGCGAGCAACGCCTGGATACCGCCCGCACCGAAGCGGTGGTGATCGGCGCCGGCGTGGTCGGGCTGGCAATCGCGCGGGCGCTGGCGCTCAGCGGGCGCGAGGTGATCGTGCTGGAACAGGAAGCGGGCATCGGCACCGGCATCTCCTCGCGCAATTCCGAAGTCATCCACGCCGGCATCTACTATGCGAAGAACAGCCTGATGGCGCGCCACTGCGTCGCCGGCCGCCGCGCGCTCTACGACTACTGCGCCAGCCACGGCGTGCCGCACAAGCGCTGCGGCAAGCTGATCGTCGCCGCCGACGATGCCGAGCGTCAGCGGCTGGACGGCATCGCGCAGCGGGCGCTGGACAACGGCGTCGAGGACATGCGCGTGCTGTCGGCGGCCGCGGCGATGACGCTGGAGCCCAATCTTTCCTGCACCGGCGCGCTGCTGTCGCCCTCGACCGGCATCGTCGATTCGCACGCGCTGATGCTGTCCTATCTGGGCGAAGCGCAGGACCATGGGGCAATGCTGGCGCTGAACACGCCGGTCGAGCGGGTCGAACGCGGCGGCGACGGCGGGCTGGCGGTGATCACCGGCGGCGCGGCGCCGATGCGGCTGGACTGCCGCCTGCTGGTCAACGCCGCCGGGCTGGGTGCCACAGCACTGGCGCACCGCATCGAGGCGATGCCGGCGCCGCAAGTGCCGGCCACCTATTACGCCAAGGGCAGCTATTACAGCCTGGCCGGCCGCTCGCCCTTCGCGCGGCTGATCTATCCGGTGCCGGTGCCGGGCGGCCTGGGCGTGCACATCACGCTCGATCTCGCCGGCCAGGCGCGTTTCGGCCCCGACGTGGAATGGATCGAGCGCATCGACTACGAGGTCGATCCGCGCCGCGCCGACTCCTTCTACGCCGCCGTGCGCCGCTACTGGCCCGGCCTGCGCGACGGCGCGCTCGCCCCCGCCTATGCCGGCATCCGCCCCAAGATCGTGCCGCCGGGCGCGCCGGCGCAGGATTTCGTCGTCCAGACCCCGGCCGAGCACGGCGTAGCCGGACTGATCAACCTGTTCGGCATCGAATCGCCGGGCCTGACCGCGTCGCTGTCGCTGGCGGAGGCGGTGGTACAGGCGGCGGCGGAGATGTGATCAGTCGTTGCGCGGGTCGGCTTCGGCTTCCGGATGGCGCAGGCTGTAGCTGGTGTTCTTGCTGCCGCCGGGGTTCTGCGCCAGCATGTTGCGCTCGACCAGATCGACGATGTCGCGCTGTGCCGTCGCCAGCGAAGTCTTGGCCATGGTCGCCCATTTCTTCGCCGTCAGATTGCCCTCGAAGCCGTCGAGCAGGCGGTTGAGGACCAGGCGCTGGCGCCCGTTCAGCGCCGCAGCATCATGGCGGCGCCAGAATTCGGCCTTGCGCAGCACCAGCGACGCGCCGCCCTGCGCATCCTCGATCGCGCGCGTGAAACAGCCGAGGAACCAGTGCAGCCAGTCGGTGATGTCGAGTTCCTGAGTCTGTTGCAGAACGCGGTAGTAGTCGGCGCGCTCGGTGCGGATGCGGCTCGACATCGAGTAGAAGCGCTGCGGCGAGCCCTCCGACTGCGCCAGCGCCTGCTCGGCGATGGCGCGCGCGATGCGACCGTTGCCGTCGTCGAACGGATGGATCAGCACGAACCACAGATGCGCCAGCCCGGCGCGCAGCAGCCCGTCGGTCTGCGGCGGCGCGTTGAACCAACCGAGGAATGCCGCCATCTCCTGTTCGACGCGCGTTGCCGGCGGCGCTTCGTAATGCACCCGCTCCTGGCCGATCGCCCCCGACACCACCTGCATCGGACCGCTGGCGTCATCGCGCCAGTTTCCGATGCTGATCCTGGCGCGATGGAAATCCTCGCCGGCGAACAGCGCCCGGTGCCAGGCGAAGAGACGGTCGGCGGTCAAGGGCTGGTGGAAGTTGCGCGTGGCATCGACCATCATGTCGACGACGCCGTCGGTGCGCCTGTCGGCTTTCTTCCGCGCCGCCTCCGGCATGCCCAGCCGCCGCGCCAGCGAGGAGCGCACGCTGGCACGGTCCAGCACCTCGCCCTCGATTTCCGACGTTTTCACCACTTCGACGGTCAGGCTCTGCAGTTGCGCCTCGCGCTGCAGGTCGAAGCCCAGCGCCTGCATCCGTCCCAGCAGCCGGCCCTGCGCCAGCCGCGCCTGCGCCAGCGGCTCTATGAGAGCGGTATCGTGCCATGTGAAACGCGGCCAATCGCGGCGCTGCCAGATATGCATATTCTCCTCATCCTTTGCGGAGAATATACCAGATTCGCCGCAAAAGATGCGGAGAAAATGCGGAGAATGCGCCCAGCCCTCTCCCGCCCCTCGCCCGCGCCCTACGGCCGCATGAAGCCGAACGCCTCGGTCTCGTCGATGTTGTCGATCTTGAACTGCAGCTCGGCGCAGATGTCGGGGTCGGGGCGGGTCATCTTGTAGACCTCGATGGCGCAGGCCAGCAGGGCGCGGCCGACCACGTCGGAGGGGATGCTTTCCGTCTCCGCCTCGGCCAAAGCCGCGTTCACCTTCGGCCGCACGATGTCCCACACGTCGCTCATGGCTTGATCCTTTCGCTGGCTCTTTCCGCTATCTCGAATCGCTGTCCCGAACTGGCGTCCCGAACCGCTCTCCGGAACCGCGTCCCGCCGCTTCCTGATAGGCTGCAGTCTGCAACCGGGCATTGACCCGGATCAACCGGGGAGCGGGAGGACGACAAAAGATGAACCGCGTGCTGGCCCATACCGGGGCCCGATATCCGATCGTGCAGGCGCCGATGGGCTGGATCGCCCGCTCGCAACTGGCGTCGGCGGTGTGCCAGGCCGGCGGGCTGGGCATCATCGAGACCTCGTCGGGCGAGACCGAAGCCTGCATCGGCGAGATCGAAAGGATGCGGGCGCTGACCGACCGGCCGTTCGGCGTCAACCTGCCGCTGCTGTTCCTGCGCGACCCGCGCCTGGTCGAGTTCGTCGCCACCAGCGGGGTGAAATTCGTCACCACCTCGGCCGGCAGCCCGTCGAAGCTGCTCGACGCGCTGAAAGGCAGGAACCCGGACATCGTGGTCTATCACGTGGTCCCGACCCTGAAGGCGGCGGTCAAGGCGGTCGAGGCCGGGGTCGACGGGCTGATCGTCGAGGGCGCCGAAGGCGGCGGCTTCAAGAATCCCGACGACGTGTCGACGCTGGTGCTGCTGCAGGCGGTGCGGGCGGCGGTCGACGTGCCGCTGATCGCCGCCGGCGGCATCTGCGACGGGCGCGGCATGGCGGCCGCCTTCGCGCTGGGCGCGGAAGGCATCCAGATGGGCACCCGCTTCGTCTCCAGCGCCGAAAGCCCGGTGCACCACAACTACAAGCAGGCGATCATCGACGCGCCCGAGACCGGCACGCTGATGCTGAACAAGGCGGCGACGCCGTGCGTGCGGGCGCTGAAGACGCAGCGCTCGCAGGGCATCTACCAGGCGGGGACGATGCCCAGGGACGTGTTCGGGAAAATCCTCGACCTCTATTTCGGCGGCGACATGGAAGCCAGCATCGGCCTGGCCGGCCAGACCGCCGGCCTGATCGACGAAATCAAGCCGGTGGCGCAGATCATCGATGAGACGGTGAACCAGTTCCGCGCCATCTGCGGGCGCATGGGCGCGCTGGAGCGGAGTGTTGGGTTCGGGTGAGGCGGAATGAAGAGCGGCGCTGGCGCGCCGGCCCGCCCCTCACCCTCCCATCGCCTCGCTGTCGCTCGCCGACGGGCCCCTCCCTCTCCCCGTTGTCACGGGGCGAGGGAAAGAAGGCGGCGCTTCTCTTTACCTCTCCCTGCTCAAGGTGTTCAGACGGGAGAGATAGTTTACGGGTGTTCAGGAACATGGTTTACGGTTTTGACGCAGGCAGCGGCGGCGTTCATGCGCTCGCC
>JBBCJW010000023.1:0-183173 GCA_037190765.1 Alphaproteobacteria bacterium | reverse complement strand
ATGCCGTCATTGGCGAGGCCGGCGCCGATGGTGGCGGCGGCGCCGGCGCCGACCAGGTTGGCCGAAACGGTGACATGGCCATCGGTCTGCACGATGCGGATGCCGTCGCCCGAGGTGAAGCCGTCGTCGCGATCGGCTCCGGCGCTGGCGATGACGTCGTTGACCGTGTTGTTGAACACGGCGACGTCGCCGGTGAAATCCGCCGTCGAACCGCCATAGCGGCCGGTCAGGCCGATCTGGATGCCGTCGCCGTCGTCGCCGCCGCCCAGGCCCGCCGTCGTCACGACATTGTAGCCGATGCTGACGCCGTTATTGGTGCCGCCGTCCTCGCCGCTGACGTAGTATACCTGGATGCCGTCGCCGGCGACATTGGTCACGGTGTTGCCGGTGCCGGACTCGCCGCCGATCAGCACTGCCCCGTCGATGCCCGCGACCCGGATACCGTCGCCCGAGCTCAGCCCCTGCGTCGTCCCGGCCGAGATCACGTCGTCGTCACGATCGGCCGCGCCGCCGACGTTGGAGACCACGTTCGACACGACGGTGACGCTGCCGCCGGCGGCCACGCCGCCGCTGGCCGCCCGGCGGCCGGTGTTCTCGACCACGATGCCGTCGCCGGTATCGGAATTGTCGGAGATGGTGTCGAGCTGGTTGCCCTCGATCAGGACGGTGTTGTTGATGTCGTAGGCCTGGATGCCGTCGTTGCCGATCGAGGTCAGGATGTTGTCGAGAACGGTGATGCTGCCGTCCACGTTCGACACCCGGATGCCGTCGCCGCCGCTCAGCCCGTCGGTCAGCGTGTCGGCCGAACCGTCGCCGCCGACATTGGTGATGGTGTTGTTGTAGACGTAGACCGTGACGCCGCTGTTGCCGCTGCCGTAATAGGCATCGCCGACACTGGTGATGACGATGCCGTCGCCGGTCGCGGTGCTGTTGCTGACGTTGGTGATGGTGTTGTTCGAGACCGAAACGTTGCCGGCGACGCCATTGACCTCGATGCCGTCGTCGTCGGCATCGACGATGGTGTTGCCGTCGTTGCCGACGATCACATTACCGTCGACGTTGGACACGCGGATGCCATCGCCCCTGCCCTTGCCGTCATCCGAACCGAAGCCGCTGCCGGTGACCCCGACGATCGTGTTGCCGACCACGGTCACGTCGCCGTCGAGATCGCCGTCGGCGGTGCCGGTGTTGCTGACCAGAATGCCGTCGCCGGCCTGGGTGCCCCAGCCCACATTCGCCACGTCGTTGTCGCTGACCAGCACGGTGAGGCCGGTGGAAAAGACGGTGATGCCGTCGTCGCCGGCGTTCTGGACCGAGTTCCCCAGCACCGAAACGTGGCCGACGAAGGTATTCGCGATACGGATGCCATCGCCGTCGTAGAGCGAGCCGTTCATGATCGAGCCGTTGGCCGACCCGATCAGGTTGTCGGCGACCGTCACGTTGCCGTTCGAGGTCATGTTGACGTCGATGGCGTTGCCGCCCTGCGACGTGATGCCGATCGAGTCGTTCTGGCCGATCTGGTTGTGGGAGACCACGACGCCGCCCGGCCCCTGGGAAACGCCGGTCCAGAATACATGGATGCCGTTGAGGCCGGTGGCGTCGACGGTGTTGCCGGTGGTCGAACTGCCGCCGACCGTCACCAGCCCGCTGGTGTCGTGCACGAAGATGCCCTGTGCCCCGGTGCCGAATCCGGGCAGACCGATGGTGTTGCTCTGGATGGTGACGGTGCCGAAATACGAGGTCTGGATGCCGTCGCCGCCCGTGCCGGCAACGGTGTTGCCGACGATCGACACGGCGTTGGCCGCGTCGTCGGGGTCAAGCGCGTCGTTGTCCAGCACCATGCCGTCGTCGCCGGTGGCGAAGATCGAATTGCCCGACACGCTGGCGGCGTAGGTGACGTTGGTAAGGTCGAAGCCGTCGTCGGCCACGGTCGACAGCGTTGCGCTGGAACTGCCGACCAGGTTGTTCTGGATGGTCAGCCCGCGCACGAACACCAGATGGACCGCATCCGCGTCGACCAGATCGATGGCGTTGTCGCTGATGTTCAGGTTGCTGACGGAATTGCTGCCGAAGGTCTCGATGCCGTTGCCGTCGATCACGCTGGCGGTCGAGGCGCCGAGCACGAAATTGTTGACGATGTCGATGTTCGACAGCGCCCCATCGGTCGTGTCGATGCGGATGCCGAACGGCTGGTCCTCGTCGGCCAGGATCGCCACGCCGTCGATGGTGACGTTGCTGGCGGCGATGACCACGCCGCCGTCGTTGCTCTCCGTCGCCGCCACGAAATCGAGCACCGATTCATTGGCCGCGTTGAACGGCTGGCGCGTGCCATCCGGCGCGGGAACCCCGTCATTGACGCCGATGATGGTCAGCGGCCGGTCGATATAGAGATAGTCGTTGCCCGGCGTGCCGATGGTCTCGCCCTGCAGGTAGTCGTTGATGGTGTCCAGCAGGTCGGAAGCGTCGCCGTAGCTGCCGGCCACCAGATAGATCGTGTCGCCGTCGTTGGAAGCGGAGATGGCGAGCTGGATGGCGTTCAGGCCGCTGGAATCGTCGAGCGAGAACGAATCGGTCTTCAGCCGGATCAGGCCGCGCATGTTGCGCACCGGCGAGGCGTTGTAGTCGGCCAGGGTGGTGTCGAGATAGTGGACGATCCGCTCTTCCAGATCGGCAAGCTGCTGGCGGTCGGCCAGGTTGGTGGGATCGAGCGTGGTGACGTCCAGGCCGTTGAAGGTGACGCCGCTGGCGTCGTAGGTCAGCGGCGTGAACGGCGTTCCGTTGGGATTGCCGTGCAGCGCGGCGTTCTGCAGTTCGATGAAGTTGCCGCTGATCGAGTCGGCAGCCGAGCCGAGAACGAGGTCGTTGAAAGTCCGGTTGCCCAGACTGTCCTGCGAACGCGTATCCGGGCCGGAGAAGAACAGGCCGCGCGCGGCATCGTCGACGACGTTGCCGGACGCAAAGACGACCGTCGTCAGCCCGGTGTTGATGGCGCTGGTATCGACAACGCTGACGCCGGCATCGGTCACGTCTTCTATCGTGTTGCCGGTCAGGGTGACGGTAATATTGCTCGAACTGGCGTTGACCACCGAGATGCCGTCCGCACCGGTGCCGGAAACGGTCCTGATCGTGTTGTTGGCGACATTGACGACCGGCGTGCCGGAAATCGCCTGAATACGAATGCCGGCGGTGTCGGCGACCGTCGCTCCGACATTGGTGATCTCGTTGTCCTCGACGTCGAAACTCCCGGTCGGGCCAACCAGATTGATGCCGTTGCCGCCTACGGCGAAGCCGGAGCTGCCGCCGATTGTATTGCCGGAAACCGCCGACCCGCCGCTGCCGCCCGACACCCGAATCGCGTCGCGGCCAATTGCGCTGTCCGGCGCCGAGGAATCGATGACGTTGTCCTCGATCACGGCCACGTTGAAATTGTTGACCTGAATGCCGTCATTGCCGGCATTGCCGATGGTGTTTTCCGTCAGGGATAAGGTCGTGGCGTTGCCCAGCGCCGTAAGAACGATGCCGGACGACGAGGAATCCGATCCGGCGCGAATGGCATTGCCTTGCAGCGTGAAGGTCTCGGCGCCGGCCGAGATCGTGAGCCGGATGCCCGACCCGGTGATGTTATAAATCTGGTTCCCGGTGATCGTCGCCGACTGCAGGCTGCCGGTGCTCAGAATGCCGTCGCCGTCGAGCGGAGAAAGCTCGGCGACGCCGCGAATGAAATTGTTGGCGATGACGATGTTGGTCCGGTCCGCGCCGTCGATCCGCACGCCGAAGCCTTCGTCGAACCCGTCCGCGACGATGTCGACGCCGCGCAGCGTCACCTGGTTGGCGTCGATCACCACGGCGCCGGTGGTGACCACCGCCAGCGACGGATCGAGATTCTGGACCGAGAAATCGAACACCGTCTCGTCAGCGCCGCCGGCGGTGCGGCCGGGATCGTTGGCCGATACGAAGGCCTGGCGGCCATAGACGGTCATCGAACGATCGATGATCAGCGGATCGTCGGTGGCGGCGCCACCGGGCGAGGGAGCGCCATAGACACCGGAATTGATGAAGACGTAGCCGCCGGTCGGAGTAGCGTCGATCGCCGCCTGCACCGCCTCCAGACCGCCGCTCGGGTTGTCAAGAATCGTGACCGGCGCGCCGAGAACGGAAATCTGCCCCAGCGTGGCATCGTCCTTGTAGTCGATGATCGAACTCTCGATCGCGATAAGGCTGTCGGCAATGCCGTCGGGGTCCCAGAAATCGTCGAGCTGGTCCTGGGTGGTGATATTGGCGGGATTGAAGTCGGCCAGTTCGAGTTCGACGCCCGAAATCGTTCCGTCGGCGTCTATGTCGAACAGGGCATCGCCAGCGCTGATGATCGCCGGCTGGGTCGGAAACGGCAGGCCGGTGAACAGCGCCCCGTTGCTCAACTCGATGAAATTGTCAGTATCCTGCGTGCGCAGGAAAGTCATGGCGCCCAGGGTACGCGTCGGGATCGAATTGCCGATACGGGTCGCCGGCCCGTCGACCTGCAGACCGGCTGCTCCGGTCCCGATCGCGATGGTGTTCGGCCCGTTGAAAAACACCAGCGTTGCAACCGTCGCATCATACGCGTCGGCGTCCTCGATGCGGATTCCCGCCTGGTCGAACGAATCGAAGACATTGCCGGTGGTGGAGGTCGCCGAGATCGTGAAAGTGGTGTTGGCGATACTCGTTCCGACGATCAGCAGGCCATAATCCGCGCTGCCGGAATTGCTCACCGCGTTGTCGCTGATGATGGCCGAACGGTGCGCGCCGATATATATGCCGGACGCTCCATTGGCGCCGACCACGATCGTGTTGCCCACGATCGACGTCGCCCCCTCGAAACCGTAATTGTCGTCGAGGACGATGCCGTCGGATCCGATCAGGTCGACCGAGGTGCCGATGCGGTTGCCGGAGATGTTGATCGTGTCACCGACGACGCCGGTCGCGTCCAGAATGCGAATGCCGGCACCGCCGGTGTCGTCGATCAGATTGTTCTGCAGGATCACGTTGCCGATCGGCGTATCGACGAAGATGCCGTCGCTGCCCACCCCCAGGATGGTGTTGTTGACGACCGTCTGGTTGATCACCGGATCGATATAGATGCCGTGACCGTTGAAATCGGTGATCGTGTTGCCATCGATCATGATGTTGGTGATCGTGTCAGGACTCCAGACCTCGATGCCGTCGCCGGCCATGCCGTTGCCGACAAGGGTGTTGCCCAGAATCGAGGTGTTGCCGGCGCCGCTGATCCTTATGCCGGCCGGATCGCTGGCCAGGACATTGCCGGTGAGCGTGTTGCCTTCGACGACCGCATTGGCGCCGCCGGCGCTGATCAGCATGATCACGCCGCTGCCGTCATGCACGAGGTTCAGGTCGCGGACGGTGACATCCTCGGCCCCGATCTGGACACCGACGCTGACGCCGGAATCGAATGTGAGGGTGACCGGGCTACCGACGGCGTCGAGCGCCTGGACGGTTACTCCGGCGCCCCAGAGTTGGAGACCGTCATCGGCAAAGGCATAGGTGCCGCCGGTCAGGTAGATATCGCCGGCAAACTCGAAATCCCCGTAAAGGTCGGCCGCTTGCTGGATGCCGGCGCCACCGCCGGCAGCCGTCAGCGTGACCGCACCGGCAACGAAAACGTCGCCAACCGTCGTTGCCGTCTCGTCGTCAATGATCTTGGCTTCGATCTGGGCGATGGTGGCAGCGTCCTTTGAACCGGAAACACCGTCAAAGGTGGCATGCAGACCGTTAATGACGGTTCCCGCATGTGCGCCGGTCTGCAGCACGACGTATTTGCTGCTGGCGTCTTCCAACCCCGAGGTTATGAAGACGGTGTTACCCAGGCTGTTATTGACTAAACCTCCGGTGCCAGAGCCATTTATGACAATACCGGGATTGCTGCCTGAATCTATCGTATTAGCGATATCTCCGGTTAGATCGATCAGCGCGGTATTGTTCAGTGAAGAGCCAACTTGAATACCAGCATTGGACACGCCGCTAATCGAATTACCCGAAAGCGTAACGACCGTATCAGATCCAGTAGCGTCAACAACATAAATACCAGTCTCAACCGAATCGATGCGATTTCCAGACACGATATTAACGCCACCGAAAGTCCCTAGATGCATTCCTTCGGCGGCGAAACCGGAGATACTGGAATTTGAAATAGTGACATTGGACGAACTGTTGACCGCCATGCCTTCGCCACTGCCACCGGAGAGGGCCATCACATTTGAGATGTCGACACTGTCATCGAATTGGCCAACATAAATAGCCCCATGGATGCCCGTTGCTGAAACTGGAAACAGAATATTGGATAGGACGAGATCGCTCCCAACCGCGGCCTCGATGCCACGATGCGCCGTGCCCGTGATGGTAGCGTTGGTGACGGTAACATCGTTCGCAAAAAGTACGTGAACCCCGTAGGTCGTGCCGGTACTGCCGTCGAGATACAGATCGTCTACGACAAGATCGTTGATCTCCGTTAGATCGATGCCCGACGAACTGAATCCGTCGATACGATTGCCCACGAGACTGGCAACACCGGTCAATCCGTTGACGCCGCCATTGCCAATGCCAGTGCCATTCCAGGATCCTGCAACACCAGAAATGTAGTTGTTGAAAATGTTTGGCGCCCCAATTGACGCAGTCGCATCATCGATGAAAACAGCCGTCATGCCAGCCGTTGCCATCCGTATTGAAAAGCCGTCGAGAGTGATGCCGCTAGCCGCGATGACGACACCATGGGTGGTGTCGGTGAAATCCAATGTCGATTCCGCAACGCCGGCGAAACTGCGGCCGGAGGTGGCGCTGACGCCCGCCTGCGCGCCCTCGATGGTAACGTCGGCGACGTCGATCACCCAGGCTTCGTCCCTTGTATAGACGCCGGCTACCAGCGTGATGGTGCCGCCATCAGTCGACAAAATGTCTAGCGCCTGGTCGAGATTGACGGTCGTGCTGGTGACGTTCACCAAAGTCGGAGCCGTCGCTCCGGCGTTGATGACGGACACACCGAGACTGCTGCCGAGATTGACGGTGCCGGCCTGCAACTCCAGCGAACCGTCAGTGAAGGTGACGCCTGACTGGATCGTGATCGTGCCATTGGCGATGTTGGCCGCGGTGTCGTCGTTGGCGATCAGCACCAGTGTACTGCCGTCAAAATCGATGCTGACGCCGCTATGCACGGTTATGATACCGTCGCCGGTGCCGGTACCCGCTGCCGAGGCCTGGATGGTGACGTCGGTGGTCGCCAGCAGCGCCTCGATCGTGCCGTCGGTGATGGTGCCGCCGGTCACAACCTCATCGTCCGCCCCATCGACGATATCGACCGTGGTCGGATCCAGCAGCAGCGTGCCGGTGAGGCCCTGCGGCGCGCGTGTGTCGACGAAGCCGGCGAAGCCCAGAATCTGCTTGCCCGACACCTCGACCATGCCGCCGTTGCCGCCATTGGCGCCGCCGCGCGCGACGATGTCGCCGCTGTAGAGCGTGGTGTTGTCCGCCCACACCACGACCCGGCCGCCATCGCCGTTGTCGGTGGCCGAGGCGTCGATCTTGGCCCCCTTGGCCACCGTGGTGTTGCGGGCGGTCGGCGTCGCACCTTTGCCCTGCCAGTCGCCGCCCACCTTCACCGTGCCGCCGCCGGCCGAACCGGAAGCGCTGATCCTGGCGGTCGAGGCGATATTGACATCGCCCTTGGTGGTGACCGTGACGGAACCGCCCTTCTGCCCCGCCCCCTGGCCCGACACGTCGAGCGTGCCGGAAACCGTGACGTTGCCCGCGCCGCCGTCCAGCACGATGTCGCCGTTGCGGTCGACATAGGCCGACTGCGCCCGCACCACGCCGGACATGTTGATGGCGTTGTCGACGATGGCGCTGGCCTGCGCCGCCGTCATCTGCACCCGTCCGCCGTCGGCGACGATCTGGCCCGAGTTCGACACCAGCGCATCGGCACCCGCGGGCGCGGCACTGGTGCCGCCATCGACCGCGATCGAGATCAGCTTGTCGCCGTACAGGTCGACCGTGAACTTGTTGCCCGAGGCCAGCGACACCCGTCCCAGATTGGCCGTGATGGTGCCGGCGTTCGACACGCCCGGGGCCACGAACGCCACCAGGCCCGCATCCCGCACCGTGATGTCGCCCTGGTTCACCACCATGGCGTTGGGGTTGCCCGGCTGGTCGAAATTCATGTTCCCGGACATGAAGTTCTGGTTGCTGATGTTCGACGTGGTCGCGATCAGCCCGTTCACGTCCACCCGGCTGCCCTGGCCGAAGATCACGCCGTTGGGGTTGATCACCGCGATGTTGCCGTTGGCGTTCACCGAGCCCAGGATCTGCGAGGCCGACTGGCCCGCCGTCACCCGGTTCACCGTCCACGAGCCCGAATTGGGCTGGTGGAAGTTCACCGTCGAATCCTTGCCGACGTCGAAGCTCGACCAGTTGATCACCGCCCGGTTGGTCGACTGGTTGATGTCCAGCGTGTTGTGGTTCGGCTGGTTGATGTTCGCCGAGCCCGCCACCACCTGCCCGCCGGTCGGCAGCGTGTTCGGCCCCACCTGCCCCCAGGCATTGCCGCCGCCCAGCGCCAAGCCCGCCAGCGCGCCGCCAAGACCCGTCGTCGCCAGAAGCCCCTTCCGGCTCCACCGCTCGCGACGGCCGAAATCGATCCGGGAACGTGTCCTATTCCGGGTGCTGAACGAAGTCATGACTACCTCGATTGATGGCCGTCGCGGGCAATGACGGTCTTGCGTCGCGTAACGAAGGGGAAAGCGGAAACAAGGGATGCGCACACGCGCCTGCCATCGGCAACGATGTCGGTGACAAAGAGCCGTTCACTCTCAGGACCGTTGATGTGCGGATCAAAACGGCGCCCCCCAAGTGTCCCCGATCCTGCGGTAACCCGGTCAAACCGTTTTCCCAAAGGACCCGGCTTTACCGCGGCAATGCAAGACAATCACCCCACGAAATACATGGCGCGATTAGGAACCTTCGCGCGAAAAGTTGTGCATAGTCAATGGTTTTTGGCCTCTTACTACCAACGGTAGAAGTATGGCTGGAGCCTCGATTCACCGGCCCCGCACTACAGCCGAAGAGGGGTCTTCCGACTTGCCGCGGCAAGATTCACCATTTCAAAAATGGTGAATTTTCAGCTTATCCATGTTTTTGATGTCAAAAATCATGCCGACAGGGTGACAAAGCACAGGATTCCTGAAGCCAACCATCTGCCCGGCACCGCCCGCCTTCCCGCCAATTGCGTCGAATCGTTTCCCAACACTTGTCGGTTACACGCGTCTTTCCGTTCAAGCCATTGAAAAGCTGGATAAGACTTCAGCCGAGACCCCGCTGAAACTTCCCGACCAATTCCGTCGGCGCTGATCGTCAGGATGTTCACTTTTGCAGTGGATCGTGCGGGCGCAACCGTGCTGCTGACGGAAACGCTTCCCGCCCCTGCCCGGCCTGTCGCCACAGACCGGCACAGGCCAGTCACCTCAGCGTTACTGCCAGCGATATAGTTTCAACAGGAAACGTCTCGGCTGGCAGCCGGGCTGGCGGAAAGGAGTATCCGCTGCCAGCCAGGCTGCCGACGTCGGTCAGGCCGCCTTCTTGCGCCGGGCGGCGTGCTCGACCAGTCCGGCCCAGTTGGCCATCGACATCAGGTGCGAATAGACCAGGTGCAGCCAACCCTTGGCCCGCCATTCGAGGAACACCTCGTTGGGCAGGGCATTGAAGCGCTGCTCGTCGATGATCTTGAAGCCGCCCAGCGCCACCTTCTCCACACCGGCGATGGTGGCATTGGCCTGGTTCTCGACCAGCAGATTGTGCTTCTTCAGCGCCTCGCCGAACTCGCGCGTCTGCACGTGATTGCCCTGGAAGGCGGAGCAGAAATTCAGCGCGTTCTGCACCAGCGCCGAGGCCTTGCCGTCGGGCTCGAACAGGATGTTGCCTTCGCCCTCGGTCAGGAAGCCGCTGTCCTCGTCGATGCAGAGGATGAACTGCAACCCGCCCGGGCCTTCCATGAAGATGAACGGATAGCGCCGGACATAGGCGGGAACGTAGACACCCTGCGTCCAGTTGCCCTTGTCGTCGATGAACAGGTTTTCGCTGTTGCGCAGGCCCATGACCGCCAGCGGTACCGGCGTCGCCTCGCCGGAGAACACGATCGGGTAGGCGCGCTGGATCAGCGGGAACTCGACGGCGTTGATCGGCACCGAATTGGTGTTGCGGGCGAAGGAGAAATTCGCCTCGCGCTTCAGCTTCTTGCCGGTATGGACGCGGGCGTCCAGCGGCCGCGGCTTGCGATAGAACAGCGGCAGCGCCCCACCCTGCTGGCCCGCAGCGACCTGCTTGTCGTCCTTCGCCATGTCGTCCTTCCCCTTGCCCTTGGCCATTCTCGATCCCAACCCCTTGTTTTCCCGCGCCGGCGTCCCGGCTGCGCTCGCACGTCATAAGGCCTCTGCGTCCACGTAGGGTCAAGAGAAAACCGCCCCGCCACCAAGCCGATTGACACGTGAAGCAAAGCGCCTAAATCATTGGTCTGAAAGCAGCCGGCCTGGCCGGCAGGAATGGAGTACCATGACCAACCTCGACCAGCCGGAAACCGCGTCCCCGCCCCTCGCGGCGGCCGTCGTCGTGACCGACAGCGCGGCAAAGCGGATCGCCACGCTGATGAGCCGGGAGAGCGATCCCAGCCTCTTCCTGCGCGTCGCCGTGCTGGGCGGCGGCTGTTCGGGTTTCCAGTATTCCTTCAATTTCGACAATGCCCGCACCGACGACGACCTGGTGATCGAGAAGGACGGCGCCGTGGTGGTGATCGACAGCACCTCGCTCGACCTGCTGCGCGGCTCGCAGATCGATTTCATCGAGGACATGGTCGGCTCCGCCTTCGCGATCACCAATCCCAACGCCTCCTCGAGCTGCGGCTGCGGCAATTCCTTCAGCGTCTAGCCTGCCAACGGATCGGATGCGAGGGCCGGCTCCGCCGGCCCTTTGCTTTTGCCGCTTGTTCGATCCCGCTCCCCCGGCCCAAAATCGCCCGCCATGAAAATCGCCACCTTCAACGTCAACTCCATCCGCCGCCGCGCCGGCGCGCTGTGCCAGTGGATGCAGGAGGCATCACCGGACGTCGTGCTGCTACAGGAGCTGAAGGCGCAGGCCGAACAGGTGCCGCTGATGGAGATCCAGGCGCTGGGCTACGGCGTCGAGCTGGTCGGCCAGAAGGCCTATAACGGCGTCGCCATCGTCTCGCGCCATCCCATCGCGGTGACGCAGCGCGCCCTGCCCGGCGACGGCGCCGACGATCACGCCCGCTATATCGAAGCCGACATCGAGGGCCCCAGCGGCACGGTCCGGGTGGCCTCGATCTATCTGCCGAACGGCAATCCCGCGCCGGGCGCGAAATTCGACTACAAGCTGCGTTTCCTGAATCGGCTGCTGACTCACGCCCGCGAACTGCTGGAGCTGGAGATGCCGGTAGTGCTGGGTGGCGACTACAACGTCGTGCCGACCGACATCGACGTCTACGACCCGGTTGGCACCGCCGACGATGCGCTGTGCCGGCCTGAAACGCGCCAGGCATTCCGCCGCATCCTCAATCTCGGCTACACCGAAGCCTTCCGCACGTTGCATCCCAATCGCATCGACTACAGTTTCTGGGATTATCAGGCCGGCGCCTGGCAGAAGAACAACGGCTGGCGCATCGACCACCTGCTGCTGTCGCCGCAGGCGGCGGATAGGCTGATCGCCTGCGATATCGACAAGGAGCCGCGCGGCCAGCCGGAAGCGTCGGATCACACGCCGGTCTGGTGCGAGGTGCGCTGAATCGAAAAGCGCCGCTTGCCAGGCTGTGTGAAAACGCTGGTGCGTCGTTTCGGCGGGGCACCAGCCAGCGCAAGCCCTGGCTATTCTTGGTCAGCTCCGCTGCGCTCGCAGGTTGATGCTGCGGATCATGTTGAAGGCGAGGACCGTGAACGCCATTTCGGTTCGCGTTCCTCTAAATCCTCGAGTGAGGAACCGCCCTATGCGCTCAAGTGCGTCTTCATGCTGATGCCTGCTTACCCATCGAACCTCCGCCTGAGTGCAGCGCGGCTTCAGTTCGCACCCTGAGCAATCGCGTGACACGTAAATTGAAGTTGGTAAACGCAGGTTGATCCACTTCCGCTTTGCAGCGCTTTGCGGACCAAAGTCAGGCGACCCGCAAAGTCAGAGAAGGCCCAAAGCGGCCGCGAGCAGGTTGCGAAAGCTAGCGTCGCGGCGTCCTTCCGCGGATGCGGTCGAAGCCCTGCTTAATCGCGGCGAAGCGTCTCTCGATGATGGGCTCGTGCTCGATGTCGGTGAAAATGTAGGGCCAGTCATTTTCGATGGCCTCGCGAACCAGCTCGCCGACATAAAGCGGATCGATGCCATTGTTAGTCCGGTGCTGGAATGCCTTGATGGCATCGGCGACCGGTCCTTCTGTCGGCGGCAGACTGCCGATCTTCCCGGCGAACCGCGGCGGCACGTTGCGACTTGAATTTACGATCTGCGTGCGGACGACGCCCGGACACAACACGGATACCCCGATTTTCCGCGGCGCGAGCGCCTTGCGCAATCCTTCGGACAGAGCCACCACTCCATATTTGCTCACGTCATACTGCGGACTTCCTCCAGCAATCAGCCCGAACACGGACGCCGTGGAAACAATTTGGCCTCCTTCGCCGTGCGCCTCGATCAGCGGACCGAAAATCTCGATGCCCCAAATCACCGCCATCAGATTGACGCCGAGAACCCAATCCCAACCTGCATCTGTCCAATGACCATAACCCGGGCCGCCGGCGACCCCCGCATTGTTCACGAGAATATGGACCTTGCCATAGCGCGCGACGGTGGCGTCCGCTGCGGCTTGGAATTCTGCCTTGAGTGAGACATCCGCCCGCACGCCGTCAACGTCGGCGTTGGTAAGTTTCAATTTCTCTACCGCCGTTGCTAACGCCTCTTCCTCGATATCGCATAACATGACCTTCACCCCCGCCTGCGACAGCGCCGTGGCGATCCCTAATCCGATGCCTGATGCTGCTCCGGTGACGAAGGCCGTCCGTCCGGTAAGGTCTTGCATGTGCCTTTTTTCTAGATGTCGACGAAAGTATGCGTCTCGGCCTTGCCGCCCGGATGCGTCACCGCGCCATCGACTGCCGGACCGACGAGCTGCGCGTATTTCCACAGCGCGCCCGACTGGTAGTCGGTCTTGCGCGGCTTCCATTTCTTGCGCCGCGCCTTCAGCTCCCGGTCCGACAGCTCGACGTTGAGGACGCCCTTCCTGGCGTCGATCACGATGATGTCGCCGTTCTTCAGCAGGCCGATCGGCCCGCCGACCGCTGCCTCCGGGCCGACATGGCCGATACAGAAGCCGCGCGTGCCGCCGGAGAAGCGCCCGTCGGTGATCAGCGCCACCTTGTCGCCGACGCCCAGCCCGTAGAGGGCGGCGGTGGTCGACAGCATCTCGCGCATGCCCGGACCGCCCTTGGGCCCCTCGTAGCGGATGACGATGACGTCGCCTTCCTTGAACTTGCCCTTGACCACCGCGTCGAAGGCCTGCTCCTCGCTGTCGAAGCAGCGGGCGCGGCCGCGGAACACCAGCTTGTCCTGCTCCATGCCGGCCACCTTCACGATCGCCCCGTCCGGCGCCAGGTTGCCCTTCAGCCCGACCACGCCGCCGGTCGGGGTGATGCAGTTCTTCACCCGGTAGACCACGTCCTGGTTGTCGGGGAACTTCACGCCCTTGTGGTTCTCCGCCAGCGTCTTGCCGGTGACGGTCAGGCAGTCGCCATGCAGCAGCTTGTTGTCGAGCAGCTCCTTGATGACGACGGGAATGCCGCCGATGCGGAACATGTCCAGCGCCACGTATTTGCCGCCCGGCTTCAGGTCGGCGATGTATGGCGTCTTCTTGAAGATCCTGGCGACATCGAACAAGTCGAACTTGATGCCGCACTCATGCGCCATCGCCGGCAGATGCAGCGCCGCATTGGTCGAGCCGCCGGTGGCGGCGACGACGATCGCAGCGTTTTCCAATGCTTCGCGGGTGACGATGTCGCGCGGCCGGATGCCGAGCTTCAGCAGGTTCATCACCGCCTCGCCCGAGGCCACCGCGTATTCGTCGCGCGACTCGTAGGGCGCCGGCGAGCCGGCCGAACCCGGCAGCGCCAGGCCGATCGCCTCGGAGACGCAGGCCATGGTGTTGGCGGTGAACTGGCCGCCGCAGGAGCCAGCCGACGGGCAGGCGGCGCATTCCAGCTCGTGCAGGTCGGCGTCGGAGAACTTGCCCGCCGCATGCATGCCGACGCCCTCGAACACGTCGACCACGGTCACGTCCTTGCCGCGGAACTTGCCCGGCAGGATCGAGCCGCCATACATGAACACGGACGGCACGTTCAGCCGCAGCATCGACATCATCATGCCCGGCAGCGACTTGTCGCAGCCGGCCAGGGTCACCATGGCGTCGTAGCAGTGGCCGCGCATGGTCAGCTCGACGGAATCGGCGATCAGGTCGCGGCTGGCCAGCGACGATTTCATGCCCTGGTGGCCCATGGCGATGCCGTCGGTCACGGTGATGGTGGTGAATTCGCGCGGCGTGCCGCCGGCGGCGTCGACGCCCTTCTTCACCGCCTGGGCCTGGCGGTTGAGCGAGATATTGCAAGGAGCGGCCTCGTTCCAGCAGGTGGCGACGCCGACCAGCGGCTGCGCCACGTGCTTCTCGCTCAGGCCCATAGCGTAAAGGTAGGAGCGATGTGGCGCCCGCTCCGGGCCCACCGTGACGTAACGGCTCGGCAGCTTGGATTTGTCGAGCTTGGGATTGGGATGCAGGGCCCGGGCCTTCCGGCCCGACGCCTTCTTCTTGCCAGCCATGTCGTTTCCCCGAATTGACCAATACAGAAAACCGGCGCGGACTATAGCAGAAGAGCCGCCGCTGTCATTTCCGCGCCGGATGCCTTCCCTGCGCAGGACGCATTTGCCGCAGGCGCAACCTCGCCGCTACAGTCGCCGGCCTGCCCCTTTTCCGGTGCCGCGTGGAACTCTGGATCCCGATAACGATTCTGGCCGCCCTGCTGCAATGCGTGCGCACGGCGCTGCAGCAGAAGCTGAAATCGCTGCTATCGACCAACGGCGCCAATTTCGTGCGCTACCTCTACGGCGCGCCGGTGTCGCTGGCGATGCTGGCGGCGGTGCTGGCGGCCGGCAGCGGCCTGCCGATGCCCGGCCTGAAGTTCCTGGCCTTCATCGCGCTGGCCGGCCTGGCGCAGATCGTCGCCACCTCGCTACTGATCTACGCCTTCACCTTACGTAACTTCACCGTCGGCACCGCCTATTCCAAGACCGAAACCGTGCAGACCGCCATTTTCGGCACGCTGCTGCTGGCCGAACCGCTGAACCTGTGGGCCTGGATCGGGCTTGCCATCAGCCTGTTCGGCGTCTGGGTGCTGTCGATCCGCGGCGACGCCAAGGGCCTGCGCAACATCCTGCTGGGGTGGACGCAGAAATCGGCGCTGGTCGGCATCGCCGCCGGCGGCGGCTTCGCCATCGCCGCGGTGTCGATCCGCGTCGCCTCGCTGTCGCTGCCGGAGGGCGACTTCGTCATTCGCGCCATCCTGTCGCTGGCGGTGATGAACACCCTGCAGGTGCTGATGCTGGGAAGCTGGCTGGGGCTGCGCGAGCCGGAGCAGCTCATCCGGGTGGTGCTGACCTGGCGCTCCTCGGCGATTGTCGGGCTGCTCAGCGTGCTGGGTTCGGCCTGCTGGGCGCTGGCGATGACCCTGGAGAACGCCGCGCACGTGCGGGCGCTGGGCCAGATCGAGCTGGTGTTCACCTACATCGCCTCGCGCTGGCTGCTGAAGGAGAACCCGCTCTGGGGCGAGATCGTCGGCAGCGCGCTGGTGGTTCTGGGGGTCGTTCTGCTGCTGCTGCGCGGCGTCTAACGGGCCGGCCTCAGCCGACGCCAGGCATAGGCCGCCAGGGCGGCGCCGATGGTGATGACCAGCACCATCCAGGCCGGCCGCCACTGTTCCCACGGCGGCATGGCATAGGCTTCCAGCACCCGCGCGCCGGAGATGCCGGTGAACAGTTCGTAATAGGCCGCCTCGCCCAGACCAGCCAGCACCGCCGACACCACGCCCAGCGCCAGCAGCCGCGCCAGCGACACGCCCTGCCCGCGACCGCCCAGGGTCAGCAGCCGGTAGCCGAACAGCCACAACAGCAGGCCGGTCATCAGCACCGGCTCGGACACGTTGACCTTGGACTGCATGTAGTGGTGCGCCACCGCCAGCACCGCCGCCAGATAGGACAGGCGATGCACGTTCTGCCAGTGCCGGCCACCCAGCTCGCGGATCGATTTCGCCGTCGAGGTCGCCGCCAGCGCGCCGAGCAGGATCAGGGCGCAGAAGCCGATCAGCAGGTAGTAGCGGACCAGGATCTCGGTCACGACCTTCTGCAGGTCGAACGCCTCGTCCAGCACGTAGAGCAGCAGATGCACGACGACATAGGCGAAGGCGGTGACGCCGATCATGCGCCGCACCGTTACCAGCCTCGGCAGGCCCAGCATCTGGCGCAGCGGCGTGATCGCCAGCGAGACGAAGAGAAGGCGGATGGCCCACAGGCCGGTCAGGTGGATGACCTCGTTGACCGGCCGCGGCTGGTAGTTTCCCAGCGCCCAATGGGTGGCGATGATCGCGCCCGGAACCAGCAGAAGAAGGAAGGTCAGGCCATGCAGCCATGACGGCCGCCCGTTGCGGTCGTGCCAGGGAATCCACAGCGCGGGTTTCAGCCACCCCGATCGCGCCGCCAGTTCAGCCGAACTCATGGCGCAACGATACGCAGTTCAGGCAAGCGCCGCCACAGCGCTCACCCGAATTTGAGGCCGCGTGAGGATCAGCCGGCGAGCTGCTGCAGCGCCCGGCCCAGGCGCTGCTTGGTGGCCAATGCCTCTTCACGCCGCTCGCGCTGTTCCTCGACCACCTCGGCCGGCGCCTTGGCGACGAAGGCGGCATTGTTCAGCTTGCCGTCGATCCTGCCGATCTCGCCGTCCAGCTTGCCGATTTCCTTCTGCAGGCGCGCCCGTTCGGCCGCGAAGTCGATGATGTCGGCCAGCGGCAGGGCGAAGGTCGCCTCCTCCAGCACGAGTTGCACCGAACCCTTGGGAACCGTTGCACTACCGGCGTCGATGTCGCCAATCCGCGCCAGCCGTTTGACCAGCGCCCCGTAGCGATCCAGCCGGGCCCTGGTCTCGGCGCCGGCGTCGCGCACCAGCATCGGCAGCACCGCGCCCGCCGGCACGTTCATTTCCGAACGCACGGCGCGGATGTCGGAGATCAGCCGCACCAGCCAGCCGATCTCGCCCTGCGCCTTATGATCGACCAGCGACGCCGGCAATTGCGGCCACGGCTCGGCGATCAGCATGCCCTTGCCGCCGATGAACTTCTCGTACAGCTCCTCGGTCAGGAACGGCATGATCGGGTGCAGCAGATGCAGCAGCCGGTCGATCGACCATGCCGTCAGCGCCCGGATCTCGGCGGCGGCTTCGGCGTCGTCGCCCGACAGCACCGGCTTGGCCAGCTCCAGGTACCAGTCGCAATAGGTGCCCCAGATGAAGCTGTAGAGCTCGTTGGCCATGTCGTTGAAGCGGAACTGCTCGACCGCTTCGCTGACGCGGGCCGCCGACTGCGTCAACTCGCTGACCAGCCACTTGCTGAGGGTCAGCCTGCAGGCGGCGGGATCGAAGCCGGCCACCGGCCGGCAGCCATTGACCTCGCAGAAGCGCACCGCGTTCCACAGCTTGGTGGCGAAGTTGCGGTTGCCCTCGACGCGCTGGGGCGAAAGCTTGATCGCCCGCCCCTGGGCTGCGATCGAGGTCATGGTGAAGCGCAGCGCGTCGGCGCCGTATTTCTCGATCAGGTCCAGTGGGTCGATGATGTTGCCCTTGGACTTGGACATTTTCTGTCCCTTCTCGTCCGTCACCAGCCCGTGCAGGTAGACGGTGTGGAAGGGCGCCTCCTGCATGAAGTGCAGGCCCATCATCATCATGCGCGCCACCCAGAAGAACAGGATGTCCTTGCCGGTGACCAGCACGTCGGTCGGGTAGTAGCGCTTCAGGTCGGCGGTCTGATCCGGCCAGCCCAGGGTGGAGAACGGCCACAGCGCCGAGGAGAACCAGGTGTCGAGCACGTCCTTGTCGCGGGTCAGCTCGACGTCGCGGCCGTAATGCGCCCTCGCCGCCGCCCTGGCGGCGGCTTCGTCGAGCTCGACGAAGAAATGCCCGTCCGGTCCGTACCAGGCCGGGATTTGGTGCCCCCACCAGAGCTGGCGCGAGACGCACCACGGCTGGATGTTGTCCATCCACTGGAAGAAGGTGCGTTCTTCGGATTTCGGGATCAGCGCGATCCGGCCCGACTTCACCGCCTCGATCGGCGCCTGCGCCAGCGTCTTGGCGTCGACGTACCATTGCTCGGTCAGCCACGGCTCGATCGCCACGCCCGAACGGTCGCCATAGGGCACCGCATGGGTGTGCGGCTCGATCTTTTCCAGCAGCCCCAGATGCTCGAACGCGGCCACGACCTTCTCGCGCGCCGCATAGCGGTCCATGCCCTGGTATTCGGCCGGCACGTTCTCGTTCAGCCGCGCGTGCTGGTCGAACACGTTGATGACTTCCAGATCGTGCCGGCGTCCGACCTCGAAATCGTTGAAGTCGTGCGCCGGCGTGATCTTCACGGCGCCGCTGCCCTTCTCCGGGTCGGAGTATTCGTCGGCGACGATGGGAATGCGCCGGTTCACGATCGGCAGCCTCACGTGGCGGCCGATCAGGTCGGCGAAGCGCGGATCGTCGGGATGCACCGCCACGCCGGTGTCGCCCAGCATCGTCTCGGGCCGGGTGGTGGCGACGACGATGTGGCGGTCCGGCATCCCGTCGATGGGATAGCGCAGGTACCAGAGATAGCCCTTGACCTCGCGCGACTCGACCTCGAGGTCGGAGATCGCGGTCAAGAGCTTGCTGTCCCAGTTGACCAGCCGCTTGTCCTTGTAGATCAGACCCTGCTTGTAGAGATCGACGAAGACCTTCAGCACGGCGGCCGACAGGCCCTCGTCCATGGTGAAGCGCTCGCGCGCCCAGTCGGCCGAAGCGCCCAGCCGGCGGAGCTGGCCGATGATGGTGCCGCCCGACTCCGCCTTCCATTCCCAGACGCGCCTGATGAACGCATCCCGGCCCATGTCGTGGCGCGAGATGCCCTGAGCGTCGAGCTGGCGCTCGACCACCATCTGGGTGGCGATGCCGGCATGGTCGGTGCCCGGCTGCCACAGCGCGTCGCGCCCGTTCATGCGCTGGTAGCGGATCAGCACGTCCTGCAGCGTGTTGTTGAGTGCATGCCCCATGTGCAGGCTGCCCGTGACGTTGGGCGGCGGAATGACAATGGTATAGGGCTTCCTGTTCGAGTCGGGCTGCGCGGCGAAGGCGCCCGCTTCTTCCCATCGATGATAGTGCTTGGCCTCGATCTCGGCCGGATTGTAGGTCTTCTCGAGCATGGCAAAAACGATCTCCAGCGGCGAAACGGGCCGCTGCACGGTCTGGCTGCGATGTGGGCGGAAGATTTGCGGCAAGCGGCGGCGGAAATCAAATCCTTCCTGCCGCCGGGAAATCGGGGACCGGACGAACTCAGAGCGGGTTCACAGGATTGGATGGAAGCGCAAACGCTTCCCTCCAGCCCCGATGCGCTCTACCGCCTGGTCATCTTCTGGATTTCCTGCTGCACCAGGCGCTCGACGACAGCCGGCAGGTTGGCGTCCAGCCATTGCTTCAGCATCGGCCGCAGCATCTCGGCGACCATGTCCTCCAGCGCCCGCCCGCCGACGGTCGGCGACGGCGTCCTGGGTGCGGCGGCGGCGGCCGGCGCGGCCTGCTGCGAGGCCGCCTGGACCAGGCGGTCGAAGGCGGCCGAGGTGGCATTGGCGGTCTGGTTGGAGACAAGTTCGGACTGGCCGGAAGAAGTCCCGGATGTCGTGCTCACAGGTGTCAAGGAAATCCCTCCCCCCAGGGCTGGCGTGGGGCTGATGCGCGAGGATTGCGCCGGCTGCGGCGCGGGCTGGGACTGGCGCGGCGGTGCGTCGCGGCCGACCGGCGGGCTTGCCGACGGCTGCGTCGGCTGGGGCCGCGAATCGCCGGCCAGGCCGGGCCGCATCGTCTCCGGCGGAACGAAGCCGGCCAGACGGTCGCGCTCGCCGCGGTCGGCATAGATCGGCGGCTCGTCGTCATCCAGCAGCCGGCTGGCCTGGTCGGCGGCACCACCGCCTGCCGGGGCCTTGTCCAGCGAGGTGACGCTGCCGTCCTCGTTGACCATCTCGGTCAGTTCGAGGACATCGGGACCGGCCTTGTCGCCAGGGCTGGCGGCTGCCGCCTTTTTCGTCCCGCCGCCGTCTTCATCGATGATCCGGCGGATCGACGCCAGAATATCCTCCATCGACGGTTCGGACTTGTTCGCATCCTTGCTCATGGCAATCCTTCGACGACCGGCGGACACCGCATCGGCCAATTTTCGCAAACCGGGGCATTGAACGCAATGTCGGGCAACGCGCCGGCCGCCTGCTACTTGCTGTTTATGCTGCCGCCGAGCCCGATCCAGCGGCCCCTGTTCGCCTTGTAGTACTCTTCCTCGTCGTAGCGCTCGACCGGAAGGTTGAGCGCCTGGGCGGAAAGAGCGCCGATCGCGGACAGCAGCGTGTAGTGCTGCACGATGAGATCGCGCTGCGCCCGTACCAGGGTAACGCGCGCGTTCAGCAACTCCTGCTCGGCATCGAGCACGTCGAGGGTGGTGCGCGAGCCGACCTGCGCCTCCTGCCGCACGCCTTCCAGCGCCACGCTGGCGGCATTGATCTGCGAGGTGATCGACTGCACGCGCGTGCGTTCGGCCTCGAGCCGGCGCCAGACCCTGGTCGCGGTCTCGATGGCGCGACGGCGTTCGCTGTCGAGCTCGAGCCGGCGCTGGCCGACCACCTGCTTGGCCTCGCGCACCCGCGAATGTTCCGCGCCGCCCTGGTAGATGGGAATGCTGATCTGGCCGATGATCTCGGCCCGGTCGGCACGGTCGCCCTCGATGTTCGAATCGTACAGGCGGGTGGCGGAACCGATTATGTTCACCGTCGGCAGCAATTCGCCGATGGCGAGGTCGACGCGATGGCGCGCCGCCGTTTCGCGGTGCGCAGCGCTGCGCACGTTGGGATTGCTCTCGCCGGCAATGGTGATCGCTTCCTCTTCCGTCCGCGGAATATCGCCCACGGCTGCCGGATCGACCAAAGTGCCCGGCGGCACGCCCACCACGCGCAGATAGTTCGCCCGCGCCGCGGCCAGCTCGGCCTGGGCGGCGATCAGATCGGATTGCGCGCCGGCGACGCGGGCCTCGGCCTGCGACACGTCGGTGCGGGTCAGCTCGCCGACCCGGAAACGGGCGTTGGTCGCGGTAAGCTGCTGGCCCAGCACGTTGACGTTGTTGGCCCGCAGCTTGACCGCCGCCTCGGCAGCGACGACATCGGCATAGGCGGTGACGGCCGCCAGCAGCACCGTCTGCTCCTGCCCCACCAGCAGCGCCCGTTCGGCCAGCACGTCCTGGTCGGCGGCGCGCGTCTGGGCGACGGTGCGGCCGCCGCGGAAGATCGGCTGGACGACCTCGATCTGCCCCGCCTTTGGCGTCAGCCGCTGCCGCTGCAGCAGCGTGGTGTTGTTGCGGAACCAGCCGCGGCCGTACTCGCCGGTGACGCGGATAGTCGGCCGCCAGTTGGACAGCGCCTGCGCCACATTCTCGTCCGCCTGCCGCAGCCGGGCGCGCTGGGCCCCCAGGTCGGGATTGGTGCTGTAGGCCGCCGCCATGGCGTCGGTAATTGTGTCGGCCCGGGCCGGCAGGGTCGGCAGCGCCAGCAGCGCGGCCAGGACGCCGATCAGGTAGTAACGCGAGGTGGACGCACGCATTCAGTACACCTTCATCTGCCGATCGATCCGCTGAGCCCAGGCATCGATCCCCCCGGCCAGATTCACGACGTTGTCGAAACCGTTTGCCTGCAGCCAGGCGGCGGCCCGCAGACTGCGCATGCCGTGGTGGCATATTACCACTAACATGCTGTCTTTTGGTAACTTTCCAACATTATCAGGCAAATGGCCGAGCGGAATAGCAATCGCCGGTTCGATCGCGCAGATCTCCCACTCCCAGGCTTCGCGCACGTCCAGAATGGCCAAGGTCTCGCCGGCCGCGCGGCGATGCGCCAGCTCATCGACCTCGATTTGCGGCACCTGGGGCACTTTAATGTCTCAGAAAACGAATTGCTGCGGTTTGGCGAAGCCGGGCAGGAAGCGACAGCCGGCATCGAACAGCGGCCGGCTCGAGACGTTGCCGCCGATTTTCCGGTACAGCCGGGCGGTGCCGACCGGATGCCCGTCCGACACCACCGCCACCATGCGCCCGCCCTCGGCGAGCTGGTCAAGCAGCGCCGGCGGCATCACCTCGATGGCGCCGCCGATGAAAATCACGTCATAGGGCTTGTGCTCGGGCCAGCCTTCCGCCATCGGGCGGGCGGCGACCACCACGTTGTCGGCGCCCAGCGCCGCCAGGTTGGCGCTCGCCTGCTGCACCAGTGCGGCATCCGAATCGATGCCGAACACCGTGCTGGTCAGCCGCGACAGCAGGGCCGCGTCGTAGCCGCTGCCGCAGCCGATATCGAGCGCCACGTCGGTCGGCCTGGGGTCGGCCGCCTGGATCATGCGGCAGACTACCAGCGGCTCCAGCATCGCCCGCCCGTTGGGCAGCGGAATGTCGTCGTCGATATAGGCGACGCGCTGCAGTTCGGGCGGCAGGAACTTCTCGCGCGGCAGCTCGCGCACGGCCTCCAGCAACGCGGTATGGGTGACGCGATTGGGCCGCAACTGGCCGTCAACCATGTTCTGCCGGGCCTGCGCGAAGTCGTACATCGATTGTGGCTCGCTATAGGGCGTCCCGAGGCGTGCGGAACCGCCGGATCATGCTGCGGGTTTATACTTTCCAGACCCCTCAGCGTCAAACCGGCAAAGGGTCGCTGGCGGGGGCTAACGCCTTGACCCTCAATGGCCAAACCTCTATATCGGCGCAACGCTTTGCCGGCCCAGACGGACCAGAAGCGGCCCGGTGGCAGAGTGGCCATGCAGAGGACTGCAAATCCTCGTACGTCGGTTCGATTCCGGCCCGGGCCTCCATCGCCGGTCCGGGCCTGCAGACGGCCACGGATCGCCCCGCCGACTCGCAAAAGAATGTTGCGCCGGACCGGGCTGTCTGCCAAAAAGCCGGCCTGATTTTCGCGGCCCGTCACCGACGGCCCGATCCGGAGTAGCTCAGTGGTAGAGCAAGCGACTGTTAATCGCTTGGCCGGGGGTTCGAATCCCTCCTCCGGAGCCAGATGCAACGAAACGGCGGGATGACACTCCCGCCGTTTCCGTTTCCAGGCCCCGCTTCCGGGCCGATCGGCTCCTTCCTCTTGACTGTGACGAGCCGTTTGCCGACGGTCACGATATCGACGTCGATGTAATCTGTCGGTGCCCCGAAACGCGGGAATAGAACCCGGTCGACGGCGGCACCTCGTTTACGTCGCTGCCGCGCGACGGCAGCCCACCGGGCGATGACAGAACGAAAAGCAGGAGGAAACGAAACGCGATGGCCGCAACTGGATCGAGATTTGGCGACCTGCCTGGAGCGGCGGCTCGGCGTTGGGGCCAGGAACTGGCGATCACCTTCCGCGACACCCGGCTGACCTTCGGCGAACTGAACGAGGAAATCGACCGGGCGGCGCGCGCGTTGCTGGCGCGCGGCGTGCGCAAGGGCGACGTGGTCGGCCTGTGGGTGGCCAACCGGATCGAGTTCACGGTCGCCTTCTACGCGACCCTGCGCGTCGGCGCCATCGCCGCACCGCTGAACACCCGCTATCGCGAGCACGACATCGCCTACGCGCTCAAGCTGGCGGAGTGCAAGCTGCTGTTCGTCGTCGAGCGCTCGGGCCCGGTCGATTACGTCGGAATGCTGAAAGCCGTGTTTCCGGGGTTCGACGGCCAGCGCTTCGATGGCGCGGCTTCCTTCCCGCATCTGAAGGACATCGTCGTCATCGGCGACGCGCCCGGCGACACGTCGCTGTCCTGGGAGCGGTTCCTCGACGACGCGCAGCGGGTTTCGACCGAGGAGCTGGAACGGGCCGCCGCGGACGTAAAGATCGACGACATCGCGCTGATCGTCTTCACCTCCGGCACCACCGGCAACCCCAAGGGCGTGATGCACGACCACGCGCTGCTGCGCAACATCTGCGAGCGGCACGACAACTGGCCATTGCAGGAAGGCAGCGTCGTGCTGAACTTCCTGCCCATGTTCCATCTGTTCAGCATGTCGGAGATGGTGTTCGCCTGCATGCATACCGGCGCGCGCCAGGTGGTGATGGACGCCTGGGATCCGGAAGAAGCGGTGCGGCTGATCGAAAGCGAGCGGGTCAACGGGCTCTTTGGCTTCGAAACCCACTATGCCGACATCATGCGGGCCCAGGCGCAGCTCAAGGCCGATCTGTCAAGCCTGCGCTTCGGCGGCCTGCCGGCCGGCATGGAGAGCTCCAACGCCGTCGCCATGCAGGTGCAGAAGACGCTGTGCCCCACCGCGACCGGCTGGGGCATGTCGGAGGCCGGCTGCTATGTCTGCGTCGCCACGCTCGGCGACACCGAGGAGCAACGTTGCACCACCTCCGGCCGCCCCGCGAGCGGGCTCGAAGTGAAGATCGTCGATCCGGCCACCGGCAAGGAGCAGCCTGCCGGCGTGGAGGGCGAGATCCTGTGGCGCGGCTATACCACGATGCGCGGCTATTTCCGCGACCCGGCGGCGACGGCCGCGACCATGAAGGACGGCTGGCTGCTCACCGGCGACCGCGGTTTCCTGCGGCCCGACGGGTTCCTGCAGTTCCTCGGACGTTACAAGGAAATGCTGAAAGTCGGCGGCGAGAACGTTTCGCCCGCCGCGCTGGAGACCGAACTCCTGGCACTGGTCCCCGCCATCGAGCAGGTGGCGGTGGTCGGCGTCCCTCATCCACGGCTGGTCGAGGTGCCATGCGCCTATGTGGTGCTGAAGCCGGGAACGACCTGCACGGTCGAGGAAGTGAAAGCCCTCTGCAAAGGCAAGATCGCCAGCTTCAAGATCCCGCACCATGTCGTGCCGGTGGCAACCCTGCCAATGACCGCGTCCGGCAAGGTCCAGCGCGTGCTGCTGCGCGACCGGGCGATCCGGGAACTGGGCCTCCAGACCGAAAAAAGTGCCGTAGCGTAGCGCTGACTGGACGCGGAGGCTGCGGAAGTCGGATCCCGCTCCGGTTAGCTCATTCACGCCTGCCGCAAGCAATACGCGTTTCCTGCGATTGGCCGGGCGTGCCGTATCGAAGCGCTCCCTGTCGGATGGGCTCCGTCCAGCGCCACCAGACGGATCAGACGATATGCCCCAGGATACCGGCCTTGCCTTTCCCGCTGAGGTACCGACACTCGCCCTATTGGCGCGGGATTTGCACGCGGCTGTGGTGTGAGTTCGGCAAGCGGAGCTGCCCATGACGAGATCGATGCGCAAGATCGGCCTGTTCATCGTCCTCGCCGTCGCCATCGGCGGCGGCGGCTATCTGGCCTGGCAGAAGCTCTATGGCGGTCAGCTTCCGGCCGGCATCGCCAGCGGCAATGGCCGCATCGAGGCGACCGAGATCGACGTGTCGACCAAAACGCCGGGGCGCATCCGGGAAATCCTGGTCGACGAAGGCGATTTCGTCGAACCGGGACAGGTGCTGGCCCGCATGGACACCGAGCAACTCGAGGCCCAGCGGCGACAGTCGCAGGCGCAGCTCAAGCGGGCCGTCATCAGCGTCGATACGGCGCGCAGCCTCGTCAACCAGCGCGAGGCCGAGCGGCGCGCGGCGGAGGCGATCATCGGCCAGCGCGAAGCCGAACTCGATTCCGCCAACCGCAAGTTCCAGCGTTCGGCACAGCTTGTCAGGAACAACGCCGTATCCGAGCAGGTCTATGAGGACGACCGCGCCAATGCCGCGGCGGCGCGGGCGGCGGTTGCCGCCGCCCAGGCGCAGCTCGCCGCCACCGAGGCCGCGCTCAACTCGGCCCGGGCCATGGTGGTGGACGCCGAAGCGGCGGTCGACGCCGCCCGCGCCGCCATCGACGCCATCGCCGCCGACATCAACGACGCCACCCTGACCTCGCCCCGGGCCGGCCGCGTGCAGTATCGCGTCGCCCAGCCGGGCGAGGTGCTGTCGGCCGGCGGCCGGGTGCTCAACCTGGTCGATCTGGGCGACGTCTACATGACCTTTTTCCTGCCCACCGCCCAGGCGGGACGCCTTGCCTTGGGCGCCGAGGTGCGGTTGGTGCTGGATGCAGCACCCGGCTACGTCATTCCGGCCAAGGCCAGTTTCGTGGCGGACGTGGCGCAGTTCACGCCGAAAACGGTCGAGACCGAAGAAGAGCGCCAGAAGCTGATGTTCCGCATCAAGGCGCGCATCGAGCCGGCGCTGCTGAAGAAATACATCACCTATGTGAAGACCGGCCTGCCCGGCATGGCCTATGTGCGCCTCGATCCGGCCGCCGAATGGCCGGCCTGGCTCGAGCAGGGCCTGATGCAATGAGCGTGGTCGCGCGCCTCGAAGGGGTCAGCCACGCCTATGGCAAGACCCGGGCGCTGCGGGAGGTCAGCTTCGAGGTTCCCGCCGGCCGCATGGTGGGGCTGATCGGTCCCGACGGCGTCGGCAAGTCGTCGCTGCTGTCGCTGGTGGCCGGCGCGCGCACGATCCAGCAGGGCCGCGTCATGGTGCTGGACGGCGACATGGCCGACGCCGCGCACCGGCGCGCCACCTGCCCCAGGATCGCCTACATGCCGCAGGGCCTCGGCCGCAACCTCTACCCCACCCTCTCGGTATTCGAGAACGTCGAGTTCTTCGGCCGCCTGTTCGGCCAGGACCGCAAGGAACGCCAGGCGCGCATCGCCGGACTGCTGCGCAGCACCGGCCTTGCCCCGTTCGCCGACCGGCCGGCGGGCAAGCTCTCCGGCGGCATGAAGCAGAAGCTGGGCCTGTGCTGCGCCCTGATCCACGATCCCGATCTGCTGATCCTCGACGAACCCACCACCGGCGTCGATCCGCTGTCGCGGCGCCAGTTCTGGGAGCTGATCGAGGAGATTCGCGGCCATCATCCCGGCATGAGCATCATCGTGGCCACCGCCTACATGGAGGAAGCGGCGCATTTCGACGTCCTGGTGGCCATGGAAGCGGGAAGCGTGCTGGCGGTGGGCACGCCGGCCGAGCTGCTGGAGAAAACCGGCGCCGACAGTCTCGACGCCGCCTTCATCGCCCTGCTGCCGCAGGAGAAGCGCCGCAGCCACCGCGCGGTGGTGATCCCGCCGCGCCCAGCCGGGGCCGACGGCGAAATCGCCATCGAGGCCGAGCATCTGACCATGCGCTTCGGCGATTTCACGGCGGTGGACGACGTCAGTTTCCGCATCGGGCGGGGCGAGATTTTCGGCTTCCTGGGCTCCAACGGCTGCGGCAAGACCACCACCATGAAGATGCTGACCGGCCTGCTGCCGTTCAGCGAGGGCACGGCGCGGCTGTTCGGGCAGGAAGTCGATCCCCGCGACATGGCGGTGCGCCGGCGCGTGGGCTACATGAGCCAGGCCTTCTCGCTCTATTCCGAACTGACGGTGGAGCAGAATCTCGACCTGCATGCGCGCCTGTTCGACATGCCTAAGGAGAAGATCGCCGCCCGGATCGCCGAGATGGTCGCCCGCTTCGACCTCGGCGCGGTCAGGGACGCGCTGCCCGAGGCGCTGCCCCTGGGCATCCGCCAGCGCCTGTCGCTGGCGGTGGCCATGATCCACGATCCGGAAATCCTGATCCTCGACGAGCCGACCTCCGGCGTCGATCCGATCGCGCGCGACGGCTTCTGGCAGATCCTTTCCGATCTGTCGCGCCGGGACAACGTCACCATCTTCGTCTCCACCCATTTCATGAACGAGGCCGAGCTGTGCGACCGCATCTCGCTCATGCATGCGGGCAAGGTGCTGGTTTCCGACACGCCGCAGGCCATCGTCGCCGCGCGCGGCGCGAAGAACCTGGAAGGAGCCTTCATCGCCTGGCTGGAGGAGGCCGTGGCGTCGCAGAAGCCGCCCGCCGCACCGCTGGCGCCGGAACCCGACGGCCAGGCGATGACCAGCGAAACGCCGGCGAATGGTATCTCCTCCGGCGGCCGGCGAGGCTTCGACGTCCGGCGCATGCTCGCCTACAGCCGGCGCGAGGCGCTGGAGCTGCGGCGCGATCCCATCCGTGCCACCCTGGCGATACTCGGCAGCGTCCTGCTGATGTTCGTGCTGGGCTACGGCCTCAACATGGACGTGGAGAACCTCACCTACGCCGTGCTCGACCGCGACGACACCGCCTTGAGCCGCGACTATGCGCTGCAGATCGCCGGCTCGCGCTATTTCGAGGAGCGGCCGCCCATCGTCAGCTATGACGACATCGACCGGCGCATGCGCGCCGGCGAGATCAGCCTCGCCATCGAGATCCCGCCCGGCTTCGCGCGCGAGCTGGCGCGCGGGCGGACGGCGCAGATCGGGGCATGGATCGACGGCGCCATGCCCAGCCGGGCCGAAACGGTGAAGGGCTATGTCGAGGGCATCCACGCCACCTGGCTGGCGCAGAAGGCGCGCGAGCTTTACGGCGATGCCGCGCTCAGGGGAAGCTTCGAGGTCGCCGTGCGCTACCGCTACAATCCCGACGTCAAGAGCCTGCCGGCCATGGTGCCGGCCATCATCCCGATGCTGCTGCTGATGATCCCGGCCATGCTGGCCGCCCTCAGCGTCGTGCGCGAGAAGGAGCTGGGCTCGATCATCAATTTCTACGTCACGCCGGTCACCCGGCTGGAATTCCTGGCCGGCAAGCAGTTGCCCTACGTGGCGCTGGGCATGCTGAATTTCCTGATGCTGGCGGGCATGGCGATATTCGTCTTCCAGGTGCCGGTTACCGGCGGTTTCGCCGCCCTGACCCTGGCGGCGCTGCTCTATGTCGTCATCGCCACCGGCTTCGGCCTGGTGCTGTCGAGCTTCCTGAAAAGCCAGATCGCCGCCATTTTCGGCACCGCGATCCTGACCATGATCCCCGCCACCCAGTTCTCGGGCATCATCGACCCGGTCTCCTCGCTGCAGGGGGCGGGCGCCGTCATCGGCCACATCTATCCCACCACCTATCTCGTCACCATTTCGCGCGGGACTTTCTCCAAGGCGCTGGATTTCGCCGACCTTTGGCCTTCCTTCCTGCCGCTGGCGCTCGCCATCCCGGTGCTGTTCGGGCTGGGCGCGATCCTGCTCCGCAAACAGGCGGTCTGACCCATGCGCGCGGCCCATATCTACCGGCTTGGCATCAAGGAGCTGCGCGGCCTGGGCCGCGATCCCATGCTGCTGGTGCTGATCGTCTACGCCTTCACCTTTTCGATCTACACCGCCTCGCGCGCCATGCCCGAAACGCTGAACCGTGCCGCCCTCGCCATCGTCGACGAGGACCGCTCGCCGGTGTCGGTGCGCATCTCCTCCGCCTTCCAGCCGCCCTATTTCAATCCGCCGCAGTTCATCGAGCTGCGCGAGATGGATGCGCGCATGGATGCCGGGCTCGACACTTTCGCCCTCGACATCCCGCCCAACTTCCAGCGCGACCTGCTGGCCGGCCGCAACCCCACCATCCAGCTCAACATCGACGCCACGCGCATGTCGCAGGCCTTCATCGGCGGCGGCTACGTGCAGGGCATCGTCGCGGGCGAGGTGAACGAATTCCTCGACCGCCACCGCAGCACCAGCCCGCCCCCCGCGGAACTGGTGCTGCGCGCCCGCTTCAACGAGGAGCTGAACAAGGGCTGGTTCGGCGCCATCACCAACGTGATCTCCTCCATCACCATGCTGTCGATCGTCCTCACCGGCGCCGCCCTGATCCGCGAGCGCGAGCACGGCACCATCGAGCATCTGCTGGTGATGCCGGTCAGCGCCACCGAGATCATGCTGTCCAAGGTCTGGTCGATGGGCCTGGTGGTGCTGGCGACCTCCGCCTTCTCCCTGGTGGTGGTGGTGCAGGGCCTGCTGTCGGTGCCGATCCAGGGCTCGCTGGCGCTGTTCCTGGCCGGCACCGCCCTGCACCTCTTCGCCACCACCTCGCTCGGCATCTTCCTGGCGACGATCGCCGGCTCGATGCCGCAGTTCGGTCTGCTGCTGATGATGGTGCTGCTGCCGCTGCAGGTGCTGTCCGGCGGCGTCACCCCGCGCGAAAGCATGCCCGAGATCATCCAGCTCATCATGAGCCTCGCCCCCAACACGCATTTCATCGCGCTGGCCCAGGCCATCCTGTTCCGCGGTGCCGGGCTCGACGTGGTGTGGCCGCAGTTCCTGGCGCTGGCCGCCCTCGCCGTCGGGCTGTTCTTCTTCTCCCTGCGCCGCTTCCGCGCTTTTCTGCGGTAGAGCAAATCACGGTTTATCGGAATCGCTTGCGATACCGACAAACCGTGTGAATTTGCTCTAAACACTAATAAGTCGATCGGGCGAGAGCGCTATTCAGGCCAGGCGTTTGGCCTGTCCCGGCACGATGCGCACCTTGCGCGGTGCTGCGATCCAGATGGCGGCGATCGAGACCAGGCAGAGGGCGATGGTGAGCAGGAAGGCTGGCCGGTAGCTGCCGGTGGCGTCGTGGATGACGCCGGCCACGAACGGGCCGGCGGCGCCGCCGAAGGTGAGCACGAAGGTCAGCACGCCGAAGATCGAGCCGTAGTGCCGGCCCTCGAAGATTTCCGCCACGATCGGCCCCATCACCGAAGTCAGCGCGTAGCCCATGAAGCCCTGCGAGAACACCATCAGGTAGAGCAGCGGCGGCGAGGGCGTGCGCTCGAGCAGGATCAGGCTGACATAGCAGATGACGAAGCCCAGGCAGCCGATGGTCCACACCCATTCGCGGCCGATGCGGTCGGACAGGGCGCCGAAGCTGATCTGGCCAGGAATGCCCGTCACCGCCACCATGCCCAGCGCCCAGGCCGCCAGCAGCGGCGAGAAGCCGACTTCCTGCAGGTACTTGGTCTGGTGCACCTGCACCGGGTACCAGGCGAACAGCCCGCAGAAATAGGCAAGCGCCAGCCACCAGAAGCGGCCGGTGCGGACGGCGCGCGACACCGTCCAGTCGATCGCCGCCCAGGCGGCGTCGACCACCTGCATCCCCTGCCCGGCGCCGGCCTGGCCGTCCTGCCGCGCGCCGTCGGGCAGCAGGCCGATATCGGCCGGCCGCTGCCACACCAGCAGGTTGAGCGGCCCCAGGATGACGATCGCCAGAATGCCCAGCAGCCAACACGCCGCGCGCCAGCCGTCGCCTTCGATCACGGTCTGCAGCAGCGGCAGCAGGGCGATGGCGCCGACGCCGGCGCCGGCGAAGGCAATGCTGATCGCCAGCCCGCGCCGGCGCGAGAACCAGTTGGGCAAATAGAGCGACTGGGCGGTGTAGCTCATCAGGTTGGAGCCGCCGCCCACCATCACGCCCAAGGTCGCGTAGAGCTGCCATGGCGTTTCGATGAACGGCGCCAGCAGCAGGCCGGCCGCCATGATGCAGACGCCGGTTTCGATCACCACGCGCGGGCCGTAGCGGTCCATCAGCCGGCCGGTGATCGGCCCCAGGACCGCCGACACCAGGAACCCGAAGGAGAAGGCGCCGGCGGCGAGACCCCGCTCCCAGCCGAACTCGTCGATCAGCGGCGGCATGAACAACGAATAGGCCGTGCGCGAGGTGACGCCGATCGCCATGGTCACGAAGGCAATGCCGACGACAACCCAGCCATAGAAGAAAGGCAGACCCGAAATTCGCCGCCGCACCGCTTCGATCATGCCGTGGCCTTACGAAGAAAATCGCCCGATATCAATTACCTCATTGGTCATATAGATGCGATTGCGAACTATTCTTAATTAAGATAGAACCGCGTCATGAACTACATGACCCTTGGCCCGGCCCGCCGGGTGCGCCACGAACTGAGATTCCGCCGCCTCAGCGTTCTGACCGCCATCAGGCTTACCCCACACATGATGCGCATCCGGCTGACCGGCGACATGTCGGGTTTCGCCAGCCTGGGCTTTGCCGACCATCTCAAGGTATTGCTGCCCGCACCGGAACAGAGCGAAGTGGCCGAACCGGTCTTCACCGACATGGGGCCGAAATTTCCCGACGGCCAGCGCCCGGTCATGCGCGACTACACGCCGCGCGCCTGGGACGTGGCCGCCGGCTGGCTCGACCTCGACTTCGCCCTGCATGAAACCGGGCCGGCCACCAGCTGGGCGCGCGACGCGGCGGCCGGCGATGCGCTGGCGGTCGCCGGGCCGCGCGGCTCGCTGATCGTGCCGCTCGATTGCGACCATTACCTCCTGGTCGGCGACGAGACCGCCCTGCCCGCCATCTCGCGCCGGCTGGAGGAACTGCCCGCCGGCGTGCGCGCCACTGCCATCATCGAGGTCGACAGCCGCGACGAGGAACAGAAGCTGGCCAGCAAGGCCGATCTCGGCCTCGTCTGGCTGCATCGCAACGGCGCCGCGGCCGGCACGTCGGAACGGCTGATGCCGGCCGTGCGCGGCTTGCGGTTGGAGGGATCTGTGCAAGCCTGGTGCGCCTGCGAATCGCTGGTGGCAAAGGCAGTCCGCCAGGTGCTGGTCGAGGAAAAGCAGGTCGACAAGTCGCGCATCCGCGCCTCGGGCTACTGGCGGCGCGGTGCGCAGGGCGTGCACGAACCGCAGCACGACTGATCCCCGCCCAAGTCACACACGGCGACGGGCATCTGTGACAGTATCGGCGCGGTTTGCTTCCGCACGAGTGTTTGCCGATGACCCGCGACGACGTCGACCTGATCGAGCGCAAGGTGGCCTGGCAGGGCTATTACCGCATGGACGTGTACCGGCTGCGCTATCGCCGCTTCGACGGCCAGTGGAGCGAGCCGATCCAGCGCGAGGTGTTCGAGCGCGGCAAGGCGGCGGCCGTGGTGCCCTACGATCCGCAGCGCGACGAGGTCGTGCTGATCCGCCAGTTCCGCCCCGGCGCCTATGCCGCCGGCCGCGATCCCTGGCTGTGGGAGATCGTGGCCGGCATCATCGAGCCGGGCGAAACGGCCGAAGCGGTGGTCCGGCGCGAGGCGCAGGAGGAAGCCGCGCTGCAGATCTCCGACCTGATCCGGGTCTGCGAGTATCTGGTCAGCCCCGGAGGCACCTCCGAAACCTGCACCCTGTTCGGCGCCCGCACCGACAGCTCCAGGGCCGGTGGCACCCATGGCCTCGCCAGCGAGCACGAGGACATCGCCGTCGAGGCCATGAGCTTCGCCCGGGCGATGGAGCTGGTGCAGAACGACCGGGTGAACAACGCCAAGACCATCATCGGCCTGCAATGGCTGGCGCTGAACCGGGAGACCCTGCGCCGGCGCTGGGGCTGAGTTTCGCCCGACGCGAGCTTCCCTTGCTTGCACCCCCACCGTTTCAACTTGTATTCTTGTGAAAAGGAAGGAATTCACAGGATCATGGATATCAAGGACGGTTTTGTCGCCACGGTTGGCAATACTCCCCTCATCAGGCTGCGGGCGGCCTCCGAAGCGACGGGCTGCGACATCTACGGCAAGGCGGAATTTCTCAATCCCGGCGGCTCGGTGAAGGACCGCGCCGCGCTGGCGATCATCACCGACGCGGAGAAAAAGGGGCTGCTGCGGCCCGGTGGCGTCATCGTCGAGGGCACCGCCGGCAACACCGGCATCGGACTGGCGCTGGTCGGCAATGCGCGCGGCTATCGCACCGTCATCGTGATGCCCGAGACCCAGAGCCAGGAAAAGAAGGACATGCTGCGCCTGTGCGGCGCGGATCTGCGCCTGGTGCCGGCCGTGCCCTACGCCAATCCGAACAATTACGTGCGCTATTCCGGCCGGCTGGCCGAGGAAATCGCCCAGAGCGAGCCCAATGGCGCCATCTGGGCCAACCAGTTCGACAATGTCGCCAACCGCCAGGGCCACTACGAGACCACCGGCAAGGAAATCTGGGAGCAGACCGACGGCAAGGTCGATGGCTTCACCTGCAGCGTCGGTAGCGGCGGCACCTTGGGCGGCGTCGGGCTGGCGCTGAAGGAGCGCAACAGCAACGTGCAGATCGTGCTATCCGATCCGATGGGATCGGCGCTCTTCGGCCACTACAAGAACGGCGAGTTGAAGGCGGTCGGCAACTCGATCACCGAAGGCATCGGCCAGGGCCGCGTCACCAAGAACCTGGAAGGCGCGCCGATCGACGACGCTTTCCAGATCAGCGACGAGGAAGCCCTGCCGATCCTCTACGACCTGCTGCAGCATGAGGGCCTGTGCCTGGGCGGCTCCTCGGCGATCAACGTCGCCGGCGCGATCCGTCTGGCGAAACAGCTCGGCAAGGGCAAGACCATCGTGACGGTGCTGGCCGATTCGGGTACCCGTTACCAGTCCAAGCTGTTCAATCCCGAATTCCTGCGCGAGAAGAACCTGCCGGTCCCGCCCTGGCTGGGTTAAGCTTGCCTCCATGGCCACCGAAGAACTGTTCCGCGCCGATTCCTACCTGAAGGAGTGCAGCGCCACCGTCCTGCGTGCCGACGAGCGCGGCATCGTGCTCGACCGCACCGTCTTCTATCCGACGGGCGGCGGCCAGCCCGGCGACAGCGGCGTGCTGGTGCTCGCCGATGGCGCCACCATCGCCATCGCCGACACGCTCAAGGGCGATGACGGGATCGTGCATGTGCCCGCCGCCGGCCAGGCCCTGCCGCCGGCCGGCGCGCCGCTCACCGCCCGCATCGACTGGGACCGCCGCTACCGGCATATGCGCATGCATTCGGCCCTGCACCTGCTCTGCGCTGTCGTCACGGGTGATGTCACCGGCGGCCAGATCGGCGCCGACAAGGGGCGGCTGGATTTCAACGTGCCGGGCGAGGCGCTGGACAAGGACCACATCAACCGCGAACTGGCCCGGCTGGTGGGCGAGGACCATCCCGTGCAGCCGCGCTGGATCGACGATGCCGAGTTGGAGGCGCGGCCGGAACTGGTGCGCACCATGAGCGTGAAACCGCCCAGCGGCCAGGGCAAGCTGCGCCTGCTCGAGATCGCGGGCGTCGACCTGCAGCCCTGCGGCGGCACGCACGTCGCCCGCACCTCGGAAATCGGCGCCATCGAGATCGCCAAGATTGAGAACAAGGGCCGCCAGAACCGCCGCGTCAACCTGCGCTTTGCCGAATAACGGACATCCGATGCCCTACGCCAACCCCGAAGCCCTGGTCAGCACCGAATGGCTGGCCCGGCATCTCGATTTCCCCGACGTGCGCGTGGTCGACGCCTCCTGGTACCTGCCGGCGATGAACCGCGATCCCAAGGCGGAATACGCCGCCGGCCACATTCCCGGCGCGGTGTTCTTCGACATCGACGAGATTTCCGACGACGCCTCTCCCTACCCGCACATGCTGCCGTCCTCGATCAAGTTCACCTCGCGGGTGCAGAAGCTGGGGCTGGGCGACGGCAACCGCATCGTGGTCTATGACGCCTATCCCATGCTGTCCGCACCGCGCGTGTGGTGGATGTTCCGTCATTTCGGCCACAAGGACGTGGCCGTCCTCGATGGCGGGCTGAACAAGTGGAAGGCCGAAGGCCGACCGCTGGAGGACCTGCCACCGATGCCGCGGCAGCGCCATTTCTCCGCCCGCATGGACACCACCCTGGTGCGCGACACTGAGGGCGTGAAGGAGGCGCTGTCCGGCAAGGCGCAGGTGGTCGACGTGCGCGCCGCCAACCGCTTCAGCGGCGAGGCGCCCGAACCACGGGCCGGCCTGCGCTCGGGTCACATGCCCGGCGCGCTGAACCTGCCATGGGAGAACCTGATCGACCCGCAGCGCGGCACCATGCTGCCGGCCGAGGCGCTGAAGGCGAAAATCGCAGGTGCCGGCATCGACCTCAACCGGCCGGTCGTCACCTCCTGCGGCTCGGGCATCAGCGCCTGCATCCTGGCGCTGGGCCTGCACCTGATCGGCGCCCGCGACGTGGCGGTTTACGACGGCTCCTGGGCCGAATGGGGCAGCCGTCCCGATACGCCGGTGGTGACGGGCGACAGGTGAGCGTGTCGGCTCCCGCCGCCGACGGCAGGCTGCACACCACCATCACCTATCTGGAGATGGCGCGACCGCCGGCCGGGGCCGCGCCACCCGACCCGCCGCATGTCCGCCTCGAACGCGCCACCGGCATCACCATCGCCTTCTATCGCCATCTCTACAACGAGGTCGGCCGCGAATGGCTGTGGTACGAGCGCCGCGCCATGGACGACGTGGCGCTGGCTACCATCCTGCACAGCCCGGCGGTGGAGGTGCATGTCGCCTATGCCAGGGGCGTGCCGGCCGGCTTCTTCGAACTGGACCGCCGGCATCCGACCGACATCGATCTCGCCTATTTCGGGCTGCTGTCCGACTTCATCGGCCGGGGGCTGGGGCGCTGGCTCCTGCGCCGCGCCGTCGATGCCGCCTGGGCATACCGGCCGCGCCTGGTAACGGTGAACACCAACAGCTTCGACCATCCCCGCGCGCTGGGCAATTACCGGCAGGCCGGCTTCGCCGTCGCCCGCCAGGTCGAGCACAGTTTCGACGATCCACGATCGAAGGGGCTGATCTGAGCCGGAGGCAATTGGCACCGGCCCGAGCGGGTGCCAAGATGGCGCCGACGACAACTTCTTCCGCAGCAGGATCATGGCCTCCGACAAGACCATCTCGAACAAGATCGACACCATCCTGACCGTGGCCGGACGCGATCCGGCCAGCAATCACGGGGTGGTCAATCCGCCGGTCTACCACGCCTCGACCATCATCTTCCCCTCGCTGGCCGACCAGGAGAAGGCCTCGCACGATCCGTTCAACCACATCACCTACGGCCGCGCCGGCACGCCCACCCAGCACGCGCTGGAAGAGACCATGTCACAGCTCGAAGGCGCCTGGCGCACCGTGGCGGTGCCGTCGGGGCTGGCCGCCATCACCGGCGCCATCATGGGGTTCGTGTCGGCCGGCGATCACATGCTGGTCACCGACAGCGCCTACGGGCCGGCGCGCCGCTTCGCCGTCAACATGCTGAAGCGCTTCGGCGTGGAGACCACCTTCTTCGACCCGACCATGGGCGCGGAGATCGAGCGGCTGGTGCAGCCCAACACCAAACTGTTCTACCTCGAGGCGCCGGGCTCGCTGACCTTCGAGATGCAGGACATCCCCGCTCTGGCGACGGTCGCGCACCAGCACGGCGCGGTGGTGGTGGCCGACAACACCTGGGCGACGCCGCTCTACTGCCAGCCGATCGGGCTGGGCGCCGACATCGTGGTGCATGCCGGCACCAAATACGTGGTCGGCCATTCCGACGCCATGATGGGGCTGATCTGCTGCTCGCGGGAGACCTTCGCGACCGTCAAGGGCACGACGTCGACACTGGGTTTCCACGCCGCGCCGGACGATTCCTACCTGGCGCTGCGCGGATTGCGCACCCTGGCGGTGCGGCTGCGCCGCCACGAGCAGAGCGCGTTGGAGATCGCGCGCTGGCTGCAGACCCGGCCGGAGGTGGAGCAGGTGCTGCACCCGGCCCTGCCCGACTGTCCCGGCCACGACATCTGGAAGCGCGACTTCACCGGCGCCTCGGGCCTGTTCGCCTTCACGCTGAAGGGCCGGCCGCCGAAAGCGGCGGTCGCCGCCATGGTCGACCACATGAAGCTGTTCGGCATCGGTTTCAGCTGGGGCGGCTACGAAAGCCTGATGATCCACGCCCACCCGGAGACCTATCGCACCGCCGTGCCGTGGCCGGCCGACCGGACCCTGATCCGGGTCCATATCGGGCTGGACGACGTGGAGGACATCAAGGCCGACCTGGCCGCCGGTTTCGAGCGGCTGGCGCTGGCGGCCAAGGCGGCCTGATCCGTTGCCCGACCGGCGCTCTATTCATTAATGTTTGGAACAAATTCACACGTTCTGTCGGAAGCGCTCGCGATTCCGACAGAACGTGATTTGCTTTATTGGCCGCCGGTCTCGATCCTAGCGATCTCGGCCTGCACTTCCTGCAGGATCTGGGCCCGCAGCGGCCCGTCGGTGCCGGTGTCGCTGGTCGCGAGCCGCGCCAGCGCGGCCTTGAGTTGGGCGAGCCCGCTATCGTCGCCCGGCGCCGCCTGCTTCAGCGCCGCCAGCTCGGCGCGCAACCCCGTCACTTCCTGCGCCAGCCGGTCGCGTTCGGCGATCACTACCTGCAACTGTTCGCCACCTTCCGGCGAAGGAGCGGCCCGCGAAGCAGCGGCCGGCGACGCGGCGGCCGCCGTCGCCGCACTGCTGGCCGACGCCGCCGCGACATTGGCCCGCGGCGCCGCGCCGCCGCCGACCAGGCGGCCGTGAAGCTGGCGGATGTAGTTCGCCTCGCCCTCGTAGAGCGTGCCTTCGCGCAGCTCCTCCAGCGCCGTCTCCAGGTCGGCGCGCGTTTCCGCCGACAGGTCCAGCGCCAGAAGCTCCGCGATAAGAACGTCAACCGTCTTCATGATCCAGGTTCCGAAAAGTCAAAGGGAAAGGCTGCAGGGAAAGTCTATTCGGCGGCCGCCTTGCGACAGTTGGGGCAGACGCCGGTGACCTCGACCGTGGCATGCTGGACGGCGAAGCCGCGGTCGCCGGCGGCGCTGCCGATGGCGCGCGCGATGCGCGGATCGTCGATCTCGACCGCGTTGCGGCAGGATTTGCAGATCAGGAACAGGCCGCGATGGGCGTCGCCGGGATGGGCGCAGCCGACGAAGGCGTTCAGCGATTCGATGCGGTGGATCAGCCCGTTCTCCAGCAGGAAATCGAGCGCGCGATAGACGGTGGGCGGCGCCGAGGCCAGCTCCTCCCGGCGCAGCGCGTCGAGCAGCGCATAGGCGCCGATCGGCTGGTGGCTGCCCCAGACCAGTTCCAGCACCCGCCGGCGCAACGCGGTCAGCCGCGTGCCGTTGGCCTGGCACAGCGCATCGGCGGCGGCCACCGCGTCGGCGACGCAGCTCTGATGGTTGTGTCCGGGCTTGACGAAGCCGGCGCTGCTGCGGGCCGAAGCCGGCAAGACGCTATTTCTCCGCCGCAGGCGGCGCCATCGCCACGCGGCAGCCGCAGACCGGGCAGGAAATCTGCGTCGGCGGCTGTTCGCCCCTGACCGCGAGCAGGCTGCGCACTTCGCCGGCAAGCTGCTCGTGGTACTGGACGGCGCCGCAGGCGGAATGGAAGGCGCTGGCGACCGGCGCATCGGCCTCGACGATGGCAAAGCCGAAGGCGCGCGGGCCGAAGGCGATCAGCCCGCCGGCGGCGACCAGCCCGCCCAGCCCGAACACCAGGGCCTGGCGGCGCGTCACCGGTTCGGCCGCCGCACGGGATCTGCCGGAGATTTTCGAATGTCCTGCCATGCTGCCCTGCCCTCGTCCGCCAGCCGGTATTGTTGACCAATCCCCCTGCCAGCCAATATAGAGCTTGCCACGGTCGCAGACCAGTGCGCCGAGACGAGGATTCCATGGCAGCCGATTACACGCCGCTCGATCCGGCCACGATCGATGAGGCTCTCCGCAGCATCAGCTTCAACGCCGACGGCCTGGTGGCCGCCATCGCCCAGCAGCACGACAGCGGCGAGGTGCTGATGATGGCGTGGATGAACGCCGACGCGGTGCGCGAGACCCTGGCCACCGGCAGGGTCTGCTACTGGTCGCGCTCGCGCAACCAGTTCTGGCGCAAGGGCGACACCTCGGGCCACATCCAGACCCTGAAGGAAATGCGCATCGACTGCGACGGCGATACGCTGCTGGTGCTGGTCGACCAAATCGGCGTCGCCTGCCACACCGGCCGCCACAACTGCTTCTTCACCGCCATCCGCGACAACGCGTTGCAGGTCATCGCCCCGGTCGAGATCGACCCTGACAGCGTCTACAGGAAATAGAATACGGAACCCGCCGGCACGAAGCCCGGCCTCGACCCTTCCGTATCAGCGTTGAGGACGGACATGCCCCAGAATCGGCCGCAGCACCGCACACCCGGAACCTATGTCGAGGAGACCGGCCAGCGGCCGCCGATCCAGCCGGCGCCGAGCGGCGTCACCGCTTTCGTCGGGCACACGCTGGAAGGGCTGATCAACCGCGTCGTGCCGGTGCGCTCCTACACCGAATACGCCAACGCCTTCGGCGGGCTGGCGGCCAGCAGCGAGGTCTCCTACGCCGTGCTGCAGTTTTTCCGCAATGGCGGCGAGAAGGCGCTGATCGTGCGGGTGCCGGAAACCGAGACCGGCCTGCCCGATCTGGGCATGATCGCCGGCGCCAGCTCCTCCTTTCCCATGGGGCTGGGCTGCCTGGAAAGCGACGACGAATTCGAACTGCTGTGCGTGCCCGACGCGGTGCGCCCGCGCACCCCAGGCGGCACGCTGCCCGAGTTCAGGCTCGAGCGCGTGGTCGAGTTCTGGCGCGGCGCCGTCGACCTGTGCCGGCGCAAGCGCGCCATGGCGATCCTCGACGCGCCGGCGCCGGCGGCGACTACGACGGCGCTGAAGGAGATCGCCGCCGCCGTGCCGCGCGAGAGCGGCGCCTTCGCCGCGATCTATGCTCCCTGGACCGTGATCGACGATCCGCTGCATGACGGGCAGACCCGCGCCTGTCCGCCCGGCGGCAGCGTCGCCGGGCTCTACGTCCGCACCGATCGCGCCGCGGGCATCTGGAAACCGCCCGCCGGGGCCCGTGCCGGCCTGCGCGGCGTGCGCGCGCTGACCGCCCGTTTCACCGATTTCGACGGGGACACGCTCAACCCGCTGCACATCAACCTGCTGCGCGACTTTGCCGATCAGGGCGCGCTCGTCTGGGGCGGCCGCACCTTGGCCCTGTCCAGCGAGTGGAAATACGTCTCCGTCCGCCGTCTGGCCAGCCATGTCGAGCGCAGCCTCGGGCGCGGCCTCGACTGGGTGGCGTTCGAACCCAACGAGGAGAAGCTGTGGGCCCAGATCCGGCGCATGATAGGCGATTTCCTGGATCGCTACTGGCGGCAGGGCGCGTTCGTCGGCCGGACGCCGCAGGAGGCCTGGATCGTGCAGTGCGGCCGGCAGACCATGCGGCAGGAGGACATCGACCAGGGACGCTGCCTGGTCGATGTTGGCTTCGCGCCCGTGACGCCGGCGGAGTTCGTGAACCTGCGCCTGGAATTCAGGACGCAGCCGCCGAGCGGCGGAACGGCTGGCCGTTCGGACGCAGCCGCACCCCCTCGCGCAGGCGGGTGAACGGCATTTCCGTCGGGTCGGTGGTGTGCGCCCCCGGCGAATGCACGATCAGGATGGTTTCGGCGATGGGCTGGAAATCGGCACGGAAATGCACCGTCGATTTCAGGCCGAGGATGGGCGTCCGCGATGGCTCGACCCCGACATGGCGGAACATCTCCTGGTCGGCCGCCTGGACCCGCCGGCAGGCGAGCACGGCGGAAACGCCGCTGTCCTCGTCGGTCACCAGCGCCATCGGTCCCAGATGCATCTTGGCGCCGCCATAGAACGGGCCGGTGGCGGTGAAATTGCCGGAGGCGGTCTTCGTCACCCGCCAGCGCGCCACCGCCGGCGTCTCGCCGCCGAGGCCGACCACCGCACCGATGCCGCGCTCCATGACGTTGCCCTCGCCGGCATCGTGCGCCGCCTGCGCCGCGCCCGGATCGACCACCATGCCGATCACCGCACCCTTCGCCTTGTGGCGCATCATCGCCTTCAGCAGCCCGACCGTATCGGAGGTGCCGCCCGCGCCGGGATTGTCCTGCACGTCGGCCAGCACGATGGGCCTGCTCGCGGTCCGCGCCAGCGCCATGGCCTTCGGCACGGCGGCATCGGGATCGAACACCTCGCCGTCGAACAGGCTCTCGCGGCTGTTCAGCGCCGCCGCCAACGCATCGGCGGCGGCATCGGCCGAGGCCTGGTCCCAAGCATAGGCGACCAGCGCCGGACCGCAATGGGTGATGTCGGCCGGTGGGAAGCCGGGTGTGATGGTGGCGCTGACGATGTTGAAGTTGTGCTTCGGCGTGACCTTGCCCGTGCCGCCCTGTTCCATCTCCTCGATCATGTCGAACAGGCCCTTGGACGGCTCGTTCAGGGTGCATTGCCAGACCAGCGGGATCAGGAAATCGAACTGCCGCCACGCCTTGTAGAGCCGCCGCTTCTCGCGCAGCAGCCGGTCGAGCAGCCGCGCCGCCTTTTCGCCCGTGGCGGCCATGTCGACATGCGGATAGGTGCGATAGCCGACCAGCGCCGTCGCCAGTTCCGCCATCTGCGGCGTCAGGTTGGCGTGGTAGTCGAGGCTGGAGACCACCGGCAGGGTCGGACCGACGAGCTTGCGGATACGGGCCAGCAACTCGCCTTCGCCGTCCTCATGGTCGTCCGAGACCATGGCGCCGTGCAGGTCGAGATAGACGGCATCGACCGGCAGCGCCTGGCGCAGGTCGTCCAGGATCATGCCGGCGATGCGCTCATAGGCCTCGCGCTCGACATAGGAACAGGGTGGCGCCGCGGCCCAGACCAGCGGCACGAGCTCGTGCCCCAGCTCGGTCAGTCCCTTCACCGCTCCGGCGATCGGGATGTTGAAGCCGCGCACGCCCTCGATCATCTCCGCCCCGCGCAGCAGCGGCGGCCAGGCGTCGGCACGGACGAAATCGTCCCAGCTTGCCTTCTGCGGCGCGAAAGTATTGGTCTCGTGCTGGAAGCCGGCGACGGCGATGCGGGCCATGGAAGTCCTCTATGCGCGGAAGGGATGCCGAAACGGGAAGACAGCCATGCTATCATGCCCCCGCGGATCGCCAGCCCGAAAGCCATATTCGAGCCGCAAACCCGAACCACCCTGAACCTTGAAGCATTTTGACCGTTAGGAGGTCACCATGCGCAAATTCCTGCCATTGCTGGGTATCGGCGCGGTGCTGGCGCTGGCGGCCTGTGCGCAGACCACACGCTGGGAGAAAGACCAGGTAACCGAGGAGGCGACGGCGGCCGATCTGCAGGATTGCCGCGTGCAGGCCGAACGGGAGGCTTACCGCACCACCGGTCCCTACCCGCTGGGCTATCCGTTCTACGGACCGCCCTTCTTCCGCGGCTGGCGCTACGATTACGAGGCCCGGCTGCGCCAGGAGCAGTATTTCGCGCAGAACCGGTTGACGTCGTTCTGCATGCAGAACAAGGGGTATGAACGTGTCGTGGTCGAAGAGCCAAAACAGTAGCGCCGTGCTCGTCGCCTGCCTGCTGCTGGCCGCGCCGGCGCTGGCGCAGCAGCAGGACGATCCCAATGCCGGCATCGTGCGCCAGCCCGCGCCGGAGGCCCAGCCGCGCACCAATGCCGAATGCACCGCCTACGCCATCCAGATCGCGAACGAGGAGTTTCTGGCGCGCGACAGTTCGGTGCGGCACACCTCGCCGTTCCAGAGCGGCCCGGCCGGCACCCGCGATCCCTACGCCGACAGCCAGCGCCAGCAGCTCAACATCGACCGTGCCGCGCGCGAACGCCAGCTCTACGACGCCTGCATCGAACGGCTGAAGCAGCGGGAATAAGAGAGTTCGTACCGAGGATATTCAACCGGAAAGCCGAGTACGACCGCCGCCTCCAAATCAAAGGATTTACACCGGCTTCATCTCGTTCAGCACGGTCGGGATCAGTTCCGACACGGTGGGATGGATCGGCACCGCCCATTGCAGTTCGCCGAAGGGCCGGTCGGCGTTCATCATGTCGAGCACGCCGTGAATGGCCTCGTCGCCGCTCGTGCCCAGGATTGCCGCCCCCAGGATGCGCTGGCTGTCGGCGTCAGCCACGATCTTCATGAAACCCTTGGTCTCGCCCTTCTCGATCGCGCGCCCGACCCGCGTCATCGGCCGCGTGCCAAGCAGCAGCTTTTTTCCGCTCGCCCGCGCCTGCGCCTCGCTCATGCCGACCCGGCCCAGCGGCGGATCGATGTAGAGCGCATAACCCTGCAGCCGGTCGTCGACGCTGCGCGAGGCGCCGTCGAGCAGGTTGGCGGCGACGATCTCGAAATCGTTGTAGCTGGTATGGGTGAAAGCGCCACGCCCGTTGCAGTCGCCCAGTGCCCAGATGCCCTGCACGCTGGTCTGCAGCCTGTCGTCGACGGTGATATGGCCGCGCGCATCGACGGCGACGCCCGCCCTGTCCAATCCAAGGTCATCGGTATTGGGCCGCCGTCCGACTGCCAGCAGCACATGGCTGCCGATCTCCTCCGGCGTGCCGCTGCTGCAGTCGACGCGTACGGCGATGCCGTCGGGCAGGCGGCGAAAGGCGATGCATTCCGCCCCGGTGCGCACCACGATGCCTTCGTCCTCCAGTATCCCACGGATCGCCTGCGAGATGTCCTCGTCCTCACGTGCGATCAGCCGCGGCCCCTTCTCGACGATGGTCACCGCCGCGCCGAAGCGGCGGAACATCTGGGCGAATTCCAGCCCGATATAGGAGCCGCCGACGATCACCAGATGCCGCGGCAGCGTGTCGAGCTGCAGGATCGAGGTGTTGGTCAGGTACTCGATGTCGTTAACGCCCGGCATGTCGGGAACAGCCGCGCGGCCGCCGACATTGAGGAATATCCTCGGCGCCTGCAGTTCTTCCTCGCCGATCTGCAGCCGGTCCGGCGCCACGAACCGGGCATGGCCCTGCAACACGACAAGCCCCTTCATGCCGCGCAGCCACGTCTCGACGTTGTGGCGGGCATCGGCTGAGACCTTCATGGCCCGCGCATGGACCTTCTTCATGTCCACGCCGATCTCGCCGCCGATGGCGACGCCGAAATCGCCGGCCCGCCGGGCCAGATGCGCGGCATAGGCGCTGGCGACCAGCGCCTTGGTCGGCATGCAGCCGGTATTGACGCAGGTGCCGCCGAAGAGATGGCGTTCGACCAGCGCCACCTGCATGCCCGCCTGGGTCAGGCGTCCGGCCAGCGACGGCCCGGCCTGGCCGGCGCCGACGACGATGGCATCGAAGCGCCTCATGCCAGCACGACCACGGCCAGGATCGCGCCGCCGATGGCAATGGCATCCTCGATCAGCGCCGCCGGCCAGTCGCGACCGAAGGCTGCCGCCAGCTTCGCCCGGAAAGCCGCGCCGCCCAGCGTGCCGATCACCGCGCCGATCAGCCCAGCGACAATGCCGCCTGCCAACTGCCCCGCACCGATACCGACAACCGCGCCGCAGAAGGCGCCGCTGACCAGCCGGCCGCCGAACTGATACGGCACCTTGCGGCTGGGCGTGCTCGGAAGCTGATCCGCCACCAGTTCGCCCAGCGCCAGGAACGTGAATATCCAGGCGGCGATCGCACTGCCGATGAAGGAAAGCGACGTATCGGCGACATTGATGAGACCAAGATATGCGGCCCAGCTCACGACGGCCGGCGCCGTCATGGTTCGCAGGCCAGCGACGATGCCCAGCAAACAGGCAAGCAGATAGAGCGACATCAGGTTTCCCCGGAGAAACGATTGGTGCTCCCGCAGGAACGATACAGGGCGCCGACGCCCTCGGCTATGGCCGGTTGGTCGACCGCACGCGGTCGGGGCAGTTTTCCTCATGCGCCGGGTCAAATAAGTTCATTTGATCTCAGGCGTCCGTCACGTCAGAAAGGCCTGACCACAGCCGAAGATAGAGCGTGATGAGCAGAAAGCAGTTGCGGCTGGGCGCGTTCATGCGTCCGATCAGCATCCACACCGGCGCCTGGCGTTACCCCGGCGCCCTGCCCGATGCGAACTTCAATTTCCCCGCCATCAAGCGTTACGCGCAGAAGCTGGAGCACGGCAAGTTCGACGCCTTCTTCATGGCCGACCATCTGGCGGTGCTGAACATGCCGCTGGAGAGCCTGAAGCGTAGCCATACCGTGACCTCGTTCGATCCGCTGACCCTGCTGCCGGCGCTGGCGGTCAAGACCGAGCGGTTGGGACTGATCGCCACCGCCTCCACCACCTACAACGAGCCCTATCACGTGGCGCGCAAATTCGCCTCGCTGGATTGGATCAGCGAGGGCCGCGCGGCCTGGAACGTGGTGACCTCGGGCAATCCCACCGAAGCGCAGAATTTCGGCCTCGAGGAGCATGTCGAGCATGCCACCCGCTACCGGCGGGCGCGCGAGTTCTTCGACGTGGTCACCGGGCTGTGGGATTCCTGGGCCGACGACGCCTTCATCCGCAACATCGAGAGCGGCGAATATTTCGACCCGACCAAGCTGCACGTGCTCAACCACAAGGGCGAGTTTCTCAAGGTGCGGGGACCGCTCAACATCGCCCGCCCGCCGCAGGGCTGGCCCGTCATCGTGCAGGCCGGCGCCTCGGAGGCCGGCCGGCAGTTGGCGGCGGAGACGGCGGAAATGGTGTTCGGCGCCCAGGGCGGCCTCAAGGGCGGCCAGGAATTCTATGCCGACGTGAAGGGCCGCATGCGCAAGCTGGGCCGCGATCCCGACCATCTGAAGATCCTGCCGGGCGCCTTCGTGGTGGTCGGCGACACGGTCGAAGAGGCGAAAGCCAAGCGCGCCCTGCTCGACAGCGGCGTGCACTACGACAGCGCCATCGCCTCGCTGTCGATCGCGCTGGGCCACGACGTGTCGAGCTACGATCCCGAAGGGCCATTGCCGGAGGACCTGCCGGAGACCAATGCCAGCAAGAGCGGGCGCGAGCGCGCCATCGCGCTGGCGAAGCGGGACAAGCTGAACATCCGTCAGCTCGCCCAGCGCCTGGGCGGCTTCTCCGGCCTCTCCTTCGTCGGCACGCCGACCACCATTGCCGACGAGATGGAGCAATGGCTGGTCGAGGAAGGCAGTGACGGCTTCAACGTCATGTTCCCCTTCCTGCCGGGCGGGCTGGACGATTTCGTCGATCAGGTGATCCCGGAGTTGCAACGGCGGGGCATTTTCCGCCGCGAGTATGAGGGCAAGACCCTGCGCGAGAACCTCGGCCTGCCGCGGCCGAAAAACCGGTTTTTCACCTGACACCGGCTTGCACGGGCCGGTTGCAATCGCCATGTCCGGACGGCGATAAATCTTCAGGGCCGGGAACCAGGGTAACGGCCAACCGTTTCCTTTCACCGTTCCCTGTTTAATGTGGGTTGAATCCGCCCGCCGTCGATGTCCCTTGATGCCACGTACAGCCCGCCACGCGCTTCTGCGACAAGCAACCGGTTCCGCCCATGCTTCTCTGGAGCGCGTTATCGGCGAGTTCGCCACCCTTGCCGCCTATGAACGCTATGTCGGCGGCCTTTATCGCTTTCGCCAGCCGCTCGAGATCGCGCTGCAGGCCATCGACTGGCCGCCGGCGTTCGGCGCCTGGCGCCCCTGTCTGATCGCCGATGCGCTGGAACTGGACCTGCAGGACCTTGGCCTGCGCGGCGGCGATGGCCGCGCCGACCGCGCCTTGCCGCCTCCATCACTGTCCGCCCTTCTGGGCACGCTCTATGTGCTGGAGGGTTCGGCGCTGGGCGCCAGGCTGATCCGGCGACAGGCGCAGCATTTGGGCCTGCACGACAATCACGGCGCCCGGCATCTGGCGCGACAGGCAAACGCTGCCGACTGGAGCGGTTTTCTTGCCGTGCTCGATCAGGCGCCGGACGTCGATGAAGGGCAGATGGCGGCGGCGGCCAATGCCGCCTTCATCGCCGCCGAGGAAGCGATGACCGCCGGCGACCGGAGCGCGGCATGAACAGCCCCAACGTCCCCGGCCCTGGCGCCACGGTCGATCTGACCAACTGCGATCGCGAGCCGATCCATGTTCCCGGCAGCATCCAGGTGCATGGCTGCCTGCTGGCCTGCGATGTCGAACTGCGGCAGGTGCGCCGCCATTCGCAGAATGCCGCCGAACTGCTGGGCGTCGATCCAGCCGAGATCAACGGCCGCAGGCTGGAGGAAATCGTCGGCGACCGCGCCGCGCACGACCTGCGCAACGCGCTGGCGCGCACCAGCGATCCGTCGCGCCCGGCGCAGCTCATCGGCCTGCGTTGCGGCCCGGACGATCGCAGCTTCGACGTCGCCGTGCATCAGTATCGCGGCGTGGCGATCGTCGAATTCGAGCCGGCTCGCCAGAGCAGCCGCGATGCGCTGGAGCTGACGCGCAACCTGATCGTGCGGCTGCGCCGGCTGGCGGATGCCGAGAACCTTCTGTCGCAGTCGGCCCGCCTGCTGCGCGCGTTGCTGGAATACGACCGGGTGATGATCTACCGCTTCGCCGAGGACGGCTCGGGCAGCGTCATCCGCGAGGCCAAGAGGGCCGATCTGGAAAGCTTCCTCGGCCAGCATTTCCCGGCCAGCGACATTCCCCGCCAGGCGCGCGAACTCTACCTGCGCAACACCATCCGCATCATCGGCGATGCGCGCGGCGGCAGCGTGCCCATCGTGCCGCAGCTCGACCTGTCAGGCGAACCGCTGGACCTGTCCTACGCCCATCTGCGCAGCGTCTCGCCGATCCATCTCGAATACCTGCGCAACATGGGCGTCGCCGCCTCGATGTCGATCTCCATCATCGTCGGCGGCCGGCTCTGGGGCCTGATCGCCTGCCACCATTATTCGCCGCGCCACCTGTCGATGGCGCAGCGCATCGCGGCCGAACTGTTCGGCGAGTTCTTCTCCCTGCAGCTCGAGGCGCTGCGCCACAAGCAGCGGCTGGAGAACGCCACCGCCGCCCGGCGCCTGCTCGACCGGCTGCTGCGCGACATTCTTGCGCGCGACAATTTCCAGGAATTCCTGACCGAAAGCCTGCCGGACCTCGCCGGCCTGCTGCCCTGCGACGGCGTCGCGCTGTGGCTGGACGGGCGCTGGACCGAGTTCGGCAGCGTGCCGCCGCGGCATGCGATCCCCGCCTTGACCCGCCTCATCTCCAAGGTCGGCGACCGCGGCATCTGGGCCACGCACGAGCTGCCGGCGCACATGGAGGAGGCAAAGGAATGGTGCGATCGCGCCTGCGGCGTGCTCGCCATTCCCCTGACCCAGATTCCGCGCGACTACCTGCTGCTGTTCCGCCGCGAGGTGGTGCAGACCATCAAATGGGGCGGCGATCCCGCCAAGACCTACGACACCGGGCCGATGGGCGACCGGCTGACACCGCGCAAGAGCTTCGCCATCTGGAAGGAGGAGGTCGCCGGCCGCTCACTGCCCTGGACCGAGGCCGATCGCGAGACGGCGGAAGCCACCCGCGTGGCGCTGCTGGAAATCATCCTGCGCCAGTCCGAGTTGCTGGCGGAAGAACGGCGCAAGGCCGGTTTGCGACAAAAAATCCTGAACGAGGAGCTGAATCACCGGGTCAAGAACATCCTGGCGCTGATCAAGTCGCTGGTGTCGCAGCCGGTGGAAGACGGCGCCGGCCTCGACGCCTATGTCGAGGCGCTGAAGCGGCGGCTGATGGCACTGTCCTTCGCCCACGACCAGATCGTGCGCGGCGACGGCGGGGGCGCACTGCAGGCGCTGCTGGAAGCCGAACTCTCGCCCTATCGCGATGCCGGCATCGATCTCGCTGGCCCGGCCGTTTCGTTCAACGCCCAGGCCTTCTCGGTGATGACCCTGGTCGTCCACGAGCTGGCCACCAACGCCGCCAAGTACGGCGCGCTGTCCCGGCCCGAGGGCCGCGTGTCGGTGACGTGGTCGCTGAACGAGGCCGGCGACTGCGACATCCGCTGGCAGGAGAGCAAGGGACCGCTGGTGACCGCGCCCAGGCGCCAGGGCTTCGGCAGCGTGCTGATCGAGCGGTCGATCCCCTACGATCTGGGCGGCGCCGTCGATGTCGACTATCGCCCCGACGGGCTGACGGCACGCTTCACCGTGCCGGCCCGGTTCGTTTCAGTGCGCGGTGGTCAGCCGGAGGAAACGCCCGTTCCCCAGCTGCAGAATGACGAGGCCGCGATCCAGGGCCTCAGGATCATGATCGTGGAAGACCAGTTCGTCATCGCCATGGATGTCGAAAACATGCTGGCCGATCGCGGCGCGGGCGATATCGCGACCTGCGGCAACATAACCGAGGCGACGCGCATTCTGGAAACCTTCCGGCCGGATGCCGCCGTGCTCGACGTCAATCTCAGCACCGGCACTTCCATTCCGGTCGCCGAGGAGCTGGAACGCCGGCGCATTCCCTTCGTCTTCGCCACCGGCTACGGCGATTCGATCATGATCCCGGAGGCGTTTTCCAAGGTGCCGGTCGTGCGCAAGCCGTACGAAGCCGAGGCGCTGGTCTCCGCCCTCGGACAGGCGCTGCAGAAGCCCACATAGCCCACTATCCGGCAAGCTCGGCCGGCGCAACGATGCGACGGCCAGGCTGTGCCGCGATCGTCGCATCGATCAGCGCACGGGCAATGACTGGCGCCGGATTGAGCCGCCAGCGGCGCGGCAGGATCGGGTTGACCGCAGCAAGCACTGCCAGGAAGGCCCGTTCGACCGACCGCCGCTCGGCGCGGTCGCCGCCGATGAAATTGGGACGCACGATAGTGAGCGACGGGAATCCCAGCGCCTCGACCGCCCGCTCCGCCTCGCCCTTCACCCGCAGATAGAAGAAGGACGAGTTGGCGTTGGCGCCCGCCGCCGTCACCAGCGCCATCGACCTCGCGCCATGCCGGCGCGCCCGTTCGGCGGTGCGGACGACATGGTCGTGATCGACACGGAAGAACGCTGCGCGCGAGCCGGCGCGCCGCATGGTCGTGCCCAGCGCGCAGATCACGCCGTCGCAGCCCCACCAGCCGGCATCCTCCGGCAGGGCCTCGAAATCGATCACCGGGTTTTCAAGCCCGGCATCCGCCCGCTCGAGCGGGCGTCGGGTCGGCGCCACGATGCGCGCGATGCGAGCGTCCGCCAGCGCCTGGCGCAGCACTTCACTGCCGACCAGACCGGTGGCGCCAAGCAGCAGAACCGAGGTCATGACCGGACTTTCGCAGGAAGTTGCGCCAAGGCCAATCTGATACATTTGGCGGCCCGTTTCCTGAAGGAAACATTCCGATAGAGCGCGCTATCGACGGAAAGGAGAAGACGCCATGGTCCGACCGATGCTGGTCCTCCTGTCTGTGGTCGCGACCGGCCTGCTTGCCGCCTGCACCGCCGAAAACCAGGGCCGAACCGCGACGCCCGACGAACGCCGGGTCGTGTTCCTGTGCGATCGCGGCCAGTCGATCGCGGTGCGCTTTACCGGCGAGACGGCATGGCTGGAAGCTGGCGCCGCCCCGGTCGAACTGCAGCAGCAGCGGGTTGCGTCCGGCATTGCCTATGCCGGCGGCGGCCATCAGTTGCGCGGCAAGGGTCCGGAAATGGCGTGGACCGACAGCGCCGGCGCCACCCGCAACTGCCGCGACCAGGAATGGGCGATGCGCCAGCCGCAGATCCAGCCGCCGCAAGCGTCGCTGGCCGGCACGGCCTGGCGGCTGGTGCATTTCGAGTCGTCCGACGACAGCATCGGCATCGTGGTGCCGCCCCGGGCCGAACGCTACACGCTGCGCTTCATGCCCGATGGATCGCTTGCCCTGCAGCTCGACTGCAACCGCGCCACCGCTCGCTGGCAGGCGACGCCGACCTCCCCGCAGGGCGGCTCGCTCGTCGTCTCGGCCGGGCCGATGACCCGGGCCATGTGCGGTCCCCGCGCCATGGACACCAGGCTGGCGCGCGACACGGCCGCCATGCGCTCCTATACGCTGAGGGACGGCCGGCTGCACATCGCGCTGATGGCGGATGCCGGCATCTATGTGTGGGAGCCGCTGCGCGAGAGCGGCGGGTAAGCCTGCCTCGCCGGGAATTATAACGAGTAGAGATCCGGCCGACCGCAACCTTGCCGCCGACCGGACCGTCTAACCGTCTGCCTCTAGTCCCGCGCCAGGCGGGCGCGATAGCACTGGCCGATCCAGTCCCATTCCGCCTTGTTGTCCCAGCCCTCCTGGCGTCGCTGACGCAGGTTCTTCAGGCCGCCCAGCGTTTCGATGAGATCCCAGTACTTGCTCATCCTGGGCTTGTGTATCAGATAGCGGCGGCGCATCTGCTCGATATAGGCGGCGTCGGGTTCGGTCCCGGTGGCCCTGGCCCAGCCGGCCAGGAACTCCTCGCCCACCGCCATGCCGACGGGCGAGGTCGGGCTTTCCTTGCGCGCTACCGCGTCCTTGGCCTTGGCCAGCAGCGAGTCCTGCACGCTCTGCCAGATCGCCATATCCAGCCCGCGCATGTTGGTGTCCTTGGCGTTCTCGCGCAGGCTCTCGATGAAAGCCTCGTCGCTCATCAAGCGCTGCAGTTCGACCCAGGCATCGATCTGCTCGCCGGTGGGCTCCTCGGGAAGATCGAGGTCGCTCATCTCCAGCATCCAGCCCTTCCACTTGGCCGGAATGCGCGGATCGTCCGACACCTTGTCGAAGAACCGCTCCAGAACCGCGCGGCGTTCGGTGGTCGACAGGTTTGCCATGGTCCATACTCTCCTGAGATCGTCGTTGGTGGGTTGGGTCGAACGCAGCGCCAGACGCAGCGCCGAGGCCAGCCGGCGCTGCGCGGCGATCTGGATGTCGATCTCCCGCAGCCGCAGCTCGAGCACGTCGCGGATCGACGACCTCTCGGCGAGCACCGACCGGATCGAACTGAGGCTGACGCCCGCGTCCCGCAGGGCGCGGATCAGCTCGATACGGACCAGGTCCTCGTCCGAGAAGACGCGATAGCCGCTTCCCGTCCGCCCCGCCGGCGGCAACAGCCCTTCATCGGCGTAGAAGCGCAGCTTCCTGACCGACACGCCGCTGAGGCGGGCAACCTGCCCGATCGTGTAACTGCGCTGCGTCATGGGACGGTTCTAAGGTCTCCACCAACTGGAGAGTCAACGGCACGAATGCCGGGGGAAACCCCTATCACGGGAGCCGCGTTGACTTAGATAGGACTCCTATCTAATATTTCCGCATCGACACGAGGGGACCATGGCCACGCGCGACCACATAGCCACCGGCCTGGCGAAGATCGGCCTGCTGCTGCGCTCCCATGCCTGGGATCGGGCGGAGACCAGCGGCCTGACGCCGACCCAGGCCCAGATCCTGGTCCATCTGGTCCGCCGCGGGCCGGCCCGCGTCGGCGCCCTGGCCGACGAGATCGCCGTCACCCAGCCGACCGCCAGCGATGCCGTCGCCGCCCTGGTGCGCAAGGGGCTGGTGGAAAAACGCCCCGATCCCCGCGACGGCCGCGCCACGACGCTGCATGCCAGGGCCGCCGCCCGGCGCGCGGTGGCGGAGATGGAAGTGTGGCCCGACGCGCTGCTGGAGGCGGCCGACGTGCTCGCCCCCGCCGAACGGGACGCGCTTCTGAAGGGCCTGACCAAGATGATCCGCACGCTGCAGGTGCGCGGCGCCATTCCCGTCCAGCGTCTGTGCGTGAGCTGCCGGCATTTCCGCCCCCACCAGCATGCCGATGCGGCCAAGCCGCATCACTGCGCCTTCGTGGACGCCGCTTTCGGCGACGCCGCCCTGCGGCTCGATTGCGACGACCATGGAGAAGCCGACGCCGCGGCCCAGCGTCAGAACTGGGTCCGCTTCAACCAGGCGCCGGCCTGAAAAGGGTGAGCGCCCCGCTCGCGGCAACGAACGGGACGCTCGGATTGCAACCTCTCCTGGAAGAAAAGGAAGCGCTGAATCATGACACGGAAAGCCGTTTTCTACCACGCCGGATGCGCCGTGTGCGTCGACGCCGAACAACGCCTGGCGCAGGCGCTCGATCCGGCCGCCTACGCCGTCGAGATCGTCCATCTCGGCCAGCAGCCGGATCGCATCGCCGAAGCCGAAGCGGCCGGCGTCGCCTCGGTGCCCGCCCTGGTCATCGACGGGCAGCCCTATCACATCAATTTCGGCGCCGCGCTGGCCGATGTGAAGGGGGCCACGTGATGGCGTACAGGTCCGCCCTCGCCGCTTTGGCCGCTGTCGCCCTCGCCACACCATTGGCCGCGCACGACGCAAAGGACCCCAAGCCGGGCGGCATCGCAGCCGAGAAAGGCAATGCCAAGTCGGCGCCCTTCGATGTCGTCCACGCCCGGATCACCACCGAAGGAAACGTGTCGGTCTTCCACATGGCGGTTTCCGGCAAGGCCGGCGAAACCAAGCCGACCCCGGTGGGGACGCTGGCCGGTTCGGAGGTCTTCGCCTATGTATGGCCGACCTCGATCGACCCGGCGGCGGTCGGCTTCGAGCCGAAAGCGGGCATCCTGGCGCTGGCGGTGACGGCGCATCCCGATTTCGACGACACGCCGCTGTTCGACGAGAACGGTGACGGCGATCCCACCAACGACGGCAATGTCTGGCACAGCCACTGGGTGGTGCTGGGACCGGACGAGGCCTGCGGCGCGGGCGCGCTGAAGGTGATCGACATTCCCGCCGGCACCAAGCCGCGCCTGCCGAAAACCTGGCCGGGATTGCCGCTGCTGATCGACAGCCCGGGCTGGCAGCCGCTCCTGGGGCAGCAGACCGTGACGGTGCGCGTGCCGTTCGACGACATCGCCGCCGTCGAGAGCGCCAGCTTCGACGGGGTGACAGCCGGCCTGCGCGTCAACGCCAATGTCCATGCACCGCTGCTCTGCGTCGCCAACGTGTTCGACGTCGCCTCGGGCAATCTCAGCCTGCCCGGCAAGGTCAACAAGTAACCAGCGGGCGGCGGCGCAGGCCGCCGCCCCACCATCCCCTCTCGTGCCCTGTCTGAGGAGTCCGCACGATGCCAAGGCCCGGCACCGCCGCCCCACCGATCGAAGCCATCCAGTGGTTGAACACGCCCACACCGCTGACACTGGAGGCGCTGCGCGGCCGCGTCGTCGTCATGGAAGCGTTCCAGATGCTGTGTCCGGGCTGCGTCGCCCATGGCCTGCCGCAGGCGATGCGGGTGTTCGAGACCTTCAGCGCCGACGACGTTGCGGTGATCGGGCTGCACAGCGTGTTCGAGCATCACCAGGCGCAGACACCGGTCTCGCTCGAGGCGTTCCTGCACGAGTATCGCATCCGCTTCCCGGTCGGCATCGATGCGCCGGGCGACGAAAGCGGCCTGCCGCGCACCATGGCCCGCTACGGCATGCAGGGAACGCCGACCCTGGTGCTGATCGACGCGCTGGGACGGCGGCGGGCGCAGCATTTCGGGACCGTGCCCGACCTGCGGCTGGGCGCCGAGATCATGGCATTGATCGGCGAGGCCGGCCGTCAGCCGTCAAGCGGCGACTGAGTGCGAGCCGCCCGATTCCGCGATCAGGTGGAAGCGCACAGACTCCCACCTGATCGTGATCGGTTCTAACCAGACGCGGCCGGGCGATCCGAGGCCATACCGGCAACGCCGCGATAGACGGCGCCGGCCAGCATCGCGCCGACGAGCGGCGCCACCCAGAACAGCCACAACTGCTGCAACGCCAGCCCGCCCACCAGCAGCGCCGGCCCGGTGCTGCGCGCCGGATTGACCGAGGTGTTGGTGATGGGAATGGCGATGAGATGGATCAGCGTCAGCGCCAGGCCGATGGCGATGGGCGCCAACCCAGCCGGGGCGCGCGGATCGGTGGCGCCCAGGATCACCACCAGGAAGCCGAAAGTCAGCACCACCTCGATGATGAGGCCGGAGGCCAGCCCGTAGCCGTCCGGCGACAATTCGCCATAGCCGTTTACGGCCAGGCCGTTGGGCGCCAGCTCGAAACCGGCCTTGCCGGTGGCGACGACATAGATCACGGCGGCGGCAATGATCGCCCCCACCACCTGGGCGACGATGTAGGGCAATACATCCTTGGCCGGAAAGCGGCCCGCCGCGTACAGGCCGACGGTCACCGCCGGATTGAGATGGCAACCGGATATGTGGCCCAGCGCGAAAGCCATCGTCAGCACCGTCAGGCCGAAGGCGAGCGAAACGCCCAGCAGGCCGATGCCGATCTCCGGGAAGCCGGCGGCGAAAACGGCGCTGCCGCAGCCGCCCAGCACGAGCCAGAACGTGCCGAATGCTTCAGCGCTCAGCCGCTTGGGTAATGGCACCATGTTTTCCTCCATGATTGCGCCTGACGCGGCGGATATCGATACGCCTACACGCCGGCAGGCCGAGCCGTTCGAACTGATCAACAGACGCGGAATCCGGGCATCGCGCCGTCATAGGCACCAAGCCGCCTGTCGCGACGGGTGCTGCCATCTTCCGGTCGGATAATAGGAAAGCATGAAACGCGCTGTCCATAAGACTACCGCATGAGACCGCTGTGGATGACCGCAGCGGCGCGGGCGCCTCTCACATCCGCCCGGTCCGCCTCGAACCGTTCCCGATCGCCATGAGTCCGATCAGCAGCAGCGCGGCTAGCTTCACGGCTTCGGCAACGACGTAAACGACATGATGCGAAGATTGCGGCGGCGGATTGCCCGCGATCACCGCCGCCACCCGCGCCTCGAGCGCCGGCAGCAGCCAGACCGTCTGGGCGGCGACCAGGACCACGACGACAATCACCGCCAGCCACAGCAGCCGCGCGCCAGCCAGCCAGGCGAACAGCACCAGCGCCAAGGCCATCCCCCACTCGATCTGGCTGAAGAGCCGGAACGTGACGCGGCCGACATCCAGCGCCACCGGCAGGCTGAGCGAAGGCGCGGCGAACTTCACCGGCGTCGCCAGTCCCGACACGCCGATCACCATTCCCGCCCACACCAGCGCCAGCAACGCCAGCAGCAGCACGCCCGGATAGTATCCGCCGCGTCGACCGTCAGCCATCGCCCCCTCCTTCCGCGTCAGGTCGCCGCATTGGCGCCTTAAAAGAACTATATAATATGTATCTTATAGGAAGGCCAAAAGCATGCGTCGAACACTGCATACCGACCATGCGTTGCGCCGACCGATGCTGCCGACGCCGGCACGGGCCGACAGCCAGTTCTCGCAGAGTTTGCCGGCAATGGAGGCAAGGCCATGAATACTCCTCCCCCTTCCGTCGACCAGCGGCGGGCCGAGATCGTCCGCGCCATCCAGGCCGAGACCGGCATCGACGAGACGATGATCGAGCGCCTGGTGCGTGGCTTCTATGCCCGCGTGCGCGAGGATGCGATGATCGGCCCCGTCTTCGACGCCCGCATCGAGGACTGGGAGCCGCATCTGCAGCGCATGATCGCGTTCTGGTCGTCGGTGGTGCTGATGAGCGGCACCTATCACGGCCAGCCGATGCGCAAGCACGTGCCGCTGCCCATCGACGGCCGCCATTTCGACCGCTGGCTGGCGCTGTTCGAGACCACCGCCCGCGAGCTGTGTCCGCCGCCCGCCGCCGACCATTTCATCGAGCGCGCCCAGCGCATCGCCGAGAGCCTGGAGCTGGGCATGGCGGTGACGCAGGGCGTCCTGCTGCGCAAAGGCGAGCGCCTGCACCGGCCCGAGCTGGATGCGGCGGCGGATAGCGCCGGATGAGCGCTTCCCTGCCGCCCGGCCTCAAGCCGTACAGGCAGACGCCTGTCTTCGACCAGGACACGCTGCCCGCCGCGCTGCGGCGCGCCCATCGCACCAAGCCGGGCGTCTGGGGATTGATCCACGTGATCGAAGGCAGCCTGCGCTATCGCACGTACGAACCGGCCAGCGAGACGGTGCTGACGCCCGAAAAGCCCGGCGTCGTCCATCCCGAACAGCCGCACGAGGTCGAGCCGCTGGGGAAGATGCGCATGTATGTCGAGTTCCACGCCGCCGACACCAATCACCCGGGCTGAGATCCCCGAGCGCTGGCGCCGTCTTAAAGCAAATCACGTTCTGACGGAATCGCGAGCGCTTCTATCTAATTGTGATCCGCTCTAGCGTCGCCTGGGGACGAGTCCCTGATCGGTGAGCGCATATCCGCTCATGTCGATATTCGCAAATGACCGGGCCATGTCGCGGGCGTCGCGAACCGCCATGTCGATGGTCCGGCGGTTCTTCGTGTCGTATCCGTTCACGTAGCGACCGACAATCATCATGGTGCCGACGGACAAGGTCTCGGCGAAGCGTTGCTTGTCGGCATCATCCATGGCCCGAACCCAGCCAGCGCGCGCCAGCGCTTCTCTGGTCTGGCTGCGCACGGCGAGGACATGCGAGCGCGGTGGCTGTGAACTGTGATCGTTCGCAACCTGCCAGGTCATGACCAGATGACCGGCAAGGACATCCGCCACATCGCGGTCGGAGAACCCGTAAGGCTGCAGGATTTTGCGGAAGCCGTCCTGCAACTGGCCGCCCCGCACCAGCGTGGCCAGCTCCTGCCTGGTGCGCCCCTGCGCCAGGGCAGGAGCGAGCGCTTCGGCGAACCGGTCGGCCAAAGAGCTGGTAACCGTCGGGTCGGGACGGAATTGCAGGGCCTGATAGTCGGGCCGGCTGGTTGCGTTTTGTGCCGATGGTCCGGAAGCGGCCCCGGCGCTGCTTCTCGCAATAGCCTGATCCGCCGCCGTGCCAATAACCTGCGGGTTCCGAATACTTACGACGGTTCGGCGCAGCCGCTCGACAGTGCCGCGCAGGACGATGCGGTCGCCCGCCCGCGGCATGGTGCGGCCAGCCGGAAAGAAGACCGAAACCTGGAACCCCTCGCCGTTCGCGCCGACCAGATGGATTGTCCTGTCCGCCCTTGGGAGGCGCACGACGGTGCCGCTGATGCTGATGGTGCGGCCATTGAGCATCTGTCCCGCCCGCGCCGCATCGGCGCCGTTCATGGCCCGCAGCTCGTCCACGGTGAACACATGGGAGCCGACGCTGCCTGCCGTGATATGGGCTGGCCAGCGCGCGGCCTGCCCCGATGCCTGACGCCCTTGGGTGCCAGCGCCACGCTCCATGGACGAACGGATGCCGGCCGAGCGGATCTGGTTCCCCAGCGAGTTGACGACGCCTTGCCCGTAAAGCTCGGCCATTCCCATGTAGTCCTGGGCCGATGCTGTCCCGGTGGAAAGAACGAAGGCCGCCACAAATGCCACTTTAAGAAGCCGAAGCATGCTCACTCCACATTCTCTTCGTCGTCTGCCGGGGGTTCGATCAGCCGACGCAGGCCGAGGCGGCGGCACGGGGATCAGCTATTGCCCAGCATGGCGGCTGAATTGTGGCCCGTTCGGGAACGGGAACCGCAGGCAGGATGCAGCAATAGCAGCCGTGAGCGAATGTGTTGCAGCGAGTTGGGTCACAGGCGCTCGTTCCGCAGCCGCTCCGCCAGCAGATCGACGAACGCGCGCGTCTTGGCGATCGGCATGCGCGTCGGCGGAAACACCGCGTTGATGGGCAGCTTCGGCGCTTCGAACTCCTCCAGGATCAGCTCCACCAGGCCCTGATCGAGCAGATCGCGGATCTGCCACAGCGGCGCCAGGCCCAGGCCAAGGCCGCGCCGCACGGCGGTCGCCATCGCAGCGACGCTGTCCGTCCGAAAGCGTCCATTGACCTGCACCAGCTTCCGCCGGTCGCCGATGTGGAATGGCCAGGGCTCGGGGGACCGGTCGACGACGCGGACGATGCATTGATGCCGGGCGAGATCGCGAGGGTGTGCCGGCCGGCCGTTCCTGGCGAAATAATCCGGCGCGCCGAACGCAACGACGCGCAGCTCGCCGAGCCGCCGGACCTTCAGGGCCGAATCCGCCAGCTCCCTGATCCGTATCGCCACGTCGAGCTCATCGTCGACGAGATCGACGGCGCGATCGGACGGGCGCAGCTCGACCTCGACCCGCGGATAACGCTGCATGAAATCGCAGACCACGGGCGCCACCTGGGCGGCGGCGAACTGGACCGGGGCGCCGATGCGAATGAGGCCGGAAAAATCGACGCGCTTGCTGGCGGCTTCCTGCCGGGCGTCGGCGATCTCCGCCAGGGCGGGCTTGATGCGCCGGTAGAACGCAAGGCCCGCTTCGGTCGGACCCGACTGGCGCGTGGTGCGCTGCACGAGTTCGACCCCGACGCTTTGCTCCAGCGCCATCAGCGAGCGGTTGACCGATTGCAGGGGCCGGCCGAGGTGGCGGGCGGCGGCCGTCTGACTACCCTTCTCCACGACAGCGACGAAGGCGGCAAGATCGTCCAGCCGGTCCATTTCACTCTCCCGGATAATGGGAGAGTCTATCGTCTTTCAGGCCGATTGTCTCTTTATGGGAAAAGCCCAACCTGCGTTGGCAAGGCCGGATTGCCGGCCGATGGCATTCGGCCGCTCCCACTCACAGGAGGATACGAAATGGGCGCTCCCTCCCCCGATCTCTGCAATCTTTGGCTCGCCCGCGCCTTCAATGTGCAGGATGTCGATGCCGCGGCGGCGATGTATCACCCTGAAGCTGCCGTCGTGCAGGTCGGCGAAGTCCATGGCGGCGCCAGCGTCAGGCGCGGCGCGGACGGCATCCGCCGGACGATGGCCGCCTATGTCGGATTGAAGCCGCACATGGATGTCGTGACCCATCACACGACCGTCGCCGGCGATTTCGCGCTGACACGCTCGCAATGGCTGATCAGGGGCACCGACACGAACGGCAGGCCGGTCGAGGTGCACCACCACGGCATGGAAGTCCACCGCCGGCTGCCCGACGGAACCTGGGTGTTCTTCCTCGACCACCCGTTCGGCGCCGATCCGGGCTGGGCGGTCGAAACCCCGCCGCACACCGACTAGCAATGGATGCGTCCCGGAGACAGCCATGGATTCCCAGCGTCGAACGATCCTGCTCGCCGCTCTCGCCGCAGCGGCGGCTGGCGCCGGTAGAACGGCAGCCGGCGATCCGCCCGTGACCCGATCCGGAGAAGAGGCGTGGCCGACGATGGACGGAAGGCTGCGCCTCGACCGCGACGCGCGGGCGGCGGCGGCGGACGATTTCGGTCATCTCGTGCACCGGATGCCGCAGGGCGTGCTCCATCCCGAGTCGGATCGGGACGTCGCGGACATGATCCGCCGGGCGGGCGAGTTGCGTCGCAAGATCGCGCCACGCGGGCAAGGCCATTCGGTCTATGGCCGCGCCCAGGTCGGCGATGGCATCGTGATCGACATGACGCGGCTGCGCGCCATTCACGAGATCGGCAACGATCGGATCGTCGTTGGTGCCGGGGCGACATGGAGCGAGGTGCTGGCAGCCACCCTGCCACGCGGCCTGACGCCGCCGGTGCTCACCGACTATCTCGAACTGTCGGTCGGCGGCACCCTGGCGGTTGGCGGCGTCGGCGGCACGACCTCCCGGTACGGAATGCAAACCGACAACGTCCTCGAGCTGGACGTCGTTACCGGCCGGGGCGAGAAGATCACCTGTTCGCCGTTGAATAACGTCGAGCTGTTCGACGCGGTACGGGCGGGGCTGGGGCAGGTCGGCGTCATCACCCGGGCGACCCTGAAGCTCATGCCAGCGCCGCAGCGGGCGCGCCGCTACGTCCTTGCCTACCCGGATCTGGCGACGCTGCTGGCGGACGAACGGCTGCTTGCCGCCGACGACAGGTTCGACGCCGTTCAAGGCGCGATACAGCCGACGCCGACCGGCTGGGCCTTCAGGCTCGACGCGGTGCACTATTTTTCCCCCGATGCGCCACCCAACGACGATGCGCTTCTCGCCGGCCTGTCTGACGACCGGTCCGCCGCACAGCTCAGCACGCTGGGATACCTGGAATATCTCAGCCGGATCGCCGCGCTCGAGCAGCTTCTGCGCGCCAACGGCCAGTGGTTCCACCCGCATCCCTGGCTCACCACGTTCGTCGGCGACTCGAAGGTCGAGTCGCTGGTCGGCGCCGAACTGGATCGGCTGACGCCGGCGGACCTTGGAAGCTTCGGCCAGATCGTGCTCTCCGCTTTCCGCCACCCGGCGGCGGCCAGCCCGCTGCTGCGGCTGCCGGCGGACGATTTGCTGTACGCGTTCAACCTGGTACGCATTCCCCCAACCGATGCCCTCGCCGAAGCCGACCGGCTGGTGAAGGCCAACCGGGCCATCTACGAACGCGTCCGCGCCGCCGGCGGCACCCTGTATCCGGTCAGCGCCTTTCCGATGTCGGCCGAGGACTGGCGCTGGCATTTCGGCCCGACCTGGACCGCCTTCCGCCATGCCAAGCGAAGCTTCGATCCCGCACGCGTCCTGACGCCCGGCTACGAGATTTTCCCCGCCGACGAGCCTTGAAGTTCAGTCGCCATGGAGAGGATCGCATCAAGGCTCCCGTAGGGCGCCATTGCTCGGCTGCAGGCTGACCGACTGCTCGACCGCCACCGGCCCCTCGGGCCTGTTGCACGGCCTTTCGCTACGGTATCCTCGGACGATGAAGCTCAGTCAGAGCATACGGTTCTGCACCTCCGCCGACGGCACGCGCATCGCCATCGCCTCGTGTGGGGCGGGGCCGGTGATCCTGCGCGCGGCGCACTGGCTGAGCCATGTCGATTACGATCTCGAAAGCCCGGTCTGGCGCCCGTGGCTTCAGGCGCTTTCGGCCCGCAACCGGTTCGTGCGTTACGATCCGCGCGGCAGCGGCCTGTCGGATCGGGATGCGGCCGATCTGTCGATCGAGGCGTGGAATGCGGATCTGGATGCCGTGGCCGCGTCGATCGACGAGCCGCGCTTCGTTCTCCTCGGTCTTTCGCAAGGCGGCGCGCTTGCTGTCGGATATGCCCTGCGGCACCCCGAGCGCGTATCGCATCTGGTGCTCCTCAATGCCTATGGCCAGGGTGGGCGAGCTCGCGCACAGACGGAGGCCGAGCGGCTGGAGGCCGAAACTCTCGTCAACTTCATTCGCATCGGCTGGGGGCGCGACAATCCGGCGTTCTGCCAGTTCTTCACCAACCTCTTCATCCCCGACGGAACGCCCGAACAGCATCGCTGGTGGGGCGATCTCGAACGGGTGACGGCCACCGCCGACGTCGCCGCGCAACTGCTTTGGCATATGCAGGGATTCGACGTGCTCGACCTTGCGACGAAACTCCGCGTTCCGACATTGGTCGTTCATAGCCGCGGCGACATGCGCGTGCCGTTCAGTGAAGGCTGCAAACTCGCGGCCGCGATCCCCGGCGCGCGCTTCGTGCCGCTTGAGAGCAAGAACCATGTGCTCTTGCCGGACGAACCTGCCTGGGCGGTGTTTCACGCCGAGCTTGCCGCCTTCCTCGGGCAGGATCGGCCCGCACAGCCGCGCGCAATTCGCGAAGCCGGCCTGACACCCGCCGAGGCGGCGATCCTGAACCTCGTCGCGGAGGGGCTCGACAACCGGGCCATCGCGGAACGCCTTGGAAAGAGCGTCAAGACCATACGCAACCAGCTATCCACGATCTTCAGCAAGCTCGGCGTGCACAGCCGGTCCCAGGCGATCGTCGCGATGCTGTCCGGCAAGGAGCGGCCGCCTCAGGCGGATTGACGCCATTGCCAGCCTGGAGCGGGTCGCGATTGGAGAGAAGCGCTCGCGCTTTCCTCCAATCGTGTGAATCCGCTCCATTCCTTAATGCTTAGAGCAAGCGGGACATCTGTCCCCTCCATCGCCGGATTTTATTGCCGGCGCGGGACTGCCGCCTCATGCCCGAGACGACGGCAGGCCTCATCCTTGGACTGACGGAGCGGCAAGACGCCCTCCGACGCAAGGATGGCTTCCGGCAGGAAGCCTGTGGTCCAAGAGGAGGTCGCACCATACCGACGTCCATTCCGACTTTCCATCCCTCTCCGCGCATGACCATGAAGGCCGCACCATGATCGAGGACGTGCGGGGGCGCATCGATTACGACGAGTCCGGGCAAGGTCCGACCATCGTTTTCCTGCCGGGATCGTGCAGCACCGGCGCGGCGTGGCGTCCGGTCATGACCGCCCTGAACGGGCAGTTCCGCTGCGTCACCACGAGCCTGCTGGGATATGGCGGAACCGAGGAGCGCCGCAGCGCGAGCAACCCGTCCATGACGCCCGAGCTCGACGTGGTGGAACTGGTCATACGCAGGACGGGCGGCCCGGTCCATCTCGTCGGCCATTCCTTCGGCGGCCTGGTGGCGCTCGCGGTGGCGCTGCGCAATCGGGTCCCCCTGGCAAGCCTCGCAGTGCTGGAAGCGCCGTTGGTGGAGTTGCTGGGCGGGAACGGCGAGCATTTGCACTACGCTGCGTTCCGCCAGATGACGGACGGCTATTTCGCCGACTTTGCCGGCGGAAATGCGGCCGCGATCGGGACGATGATCGATTTCTACGGCGGCGCCGGCACCTTTGCCGCCTGGCCGCCGCGGGTACGCGCCTACGCCATGGAAACGACCGCGGTCAACATCCGTGACTGGCAAAGCATCTATCGCTTTCCGCTGGCGACGGCCGCGGTCGCCGCCGTCGAAATCCCCACGCTGGTCGCGTGGGGCGGCGCCAGCCATCCGGCGGTGCGGCGCGCCAATGCGCTGCTCGGCGAGTCGTTGCCCCGTGCCGTGGTTGCGCCCATCGACGGCGCCGCGCATTTCATGATCTCGACCCACGCCGGGCAGGTCGCGCGTTTGATCGCCGCGCATGTCCGCACGACCGGCGCGGCCAGCCCGCCCAAAGCGCCCATGCGGGTCACGTCATGACCATGCTGACCGCCGCCGCCGCGATCGCAACTGGAGAGTGTCGATGGCGTGGTATGCCGTAGGGGCGTCCGCCGCGATGCTGGCGGTCGTCATGGGGATGCTGGTCAACGGGCTGACCGCCTTCTTCGTGCCGATGGAGACCACCGAAGGATGGGTCCGCGCCGACATTGCCGGCATCAATTCCTTCGGCCTGATCGGGCTGGCGGTCGGCAGCGTGGTCATGGGGCTGGTGAGCCAGCGGCTGGGCATGCGCGGCACCTGCATCCTCGCCGCCTCGACCATGGGCGCCTGCCTGATCCTGGCATCGCAGGCCGGCTCGCCCTGGATGCTCTACCTGCTCTTCTTCCTGGCCGGCGTGCTGGGCGGCGGCACGCTGTTCGCGCCGATCTTCGCCTATGTCGGCAACTGGTTCCCCAAGGCGGCCGGCCTGGCGATCGGCTTCGCCGCCGCCGGGCAGGCGGTGGGACAGGGCGGCGTGCCCTTCCTGGCCGCCTATCTCATCGAATCCTTCGGCTGGCGCGACGCGATGCTCGCGCTCGGCTGCGGCACCCTCGCCGTTCTCCTGCCGCTCGCCGCCGGCATGCGCCAAGCCCCCGCCGCCGCCGGCGCCGCGGCCGGCGAGACGCCGCTCTCGCCGGCGCTGTCGGTGCCCATGCTCGCCGCCGCCGTGTTCTTCTGCTGCACCTGCATGGCGGTGCCGCTGATGCACCTGATGCCGCTGATCCAGAGTTTCTGCATACCCTCCACCGATGCCGGCGGCGTCATGTTCGCCATGCTGCTGGCCGCCATTGGCGGCCGCATCGCCTACGGCAAGCTCTGCGACCTGATCGGCGCGCTGCGCTCCTGGCTGGTCGCCTCCGCCCTCCAGACGGTCGGCGTGCTGGCCTTCACCCAGTTCGTCAGCCTGCAAGGCTTCATGCTGTTCGCCATCCTCTACGGCTTCGCCTATGCCGGCGTCATGACCTCGCTGCTGGTCGCCACCCGCGCCCTGACCCCGGCGCGCAACAAGGTGACCTGGATGGGGATCGTGCTGTCCTTCGCCTGGCTCGGCCACGCTTTCGGCGGCTTCCAGGGCGCCTTCACCTACGATCTCACCGCCGGCTATGGCACCGGCTTCGCGGCCGGCGCGCTGGCCGGCGCCGCCAACCTCGCCCTGGTCTGCACGCTGATCTGGCTGACGCGGCCCAGGAGACGACCTCCCGCCTTCGCGGTTTAGACAAGGGGCCAGAAAGCGGCCGAAAACGCACCAGACTATTCCAGTCCATGGGTTCCCGGCCGCCCTGCCCCATCGACATCAAGGTCGCGATCAGACCCGCTTTGACTTCAACGACAAATCGCGCTTTGCGCCTTACGGTTTGCGGCCGATCACGGCGCCGTTGGCGGCGGGGGCATCGAACCAGATCGTCTCGATATGCCGGAATCCGGCTTCCTCGAGCCACGCTGAATATTCGGCCGGCGTGTAGTTTCGCCCTTCCGTCTCGATCAGCATGTTGAGGCTCATCAGCGCCGCCGGCGCCGGCCCGGTCTTTTCGTCGTTGACGAGAAGCTCGCTGATGACGACCGCGCCGCCGCTCGGCAAAGCCTCGAACGACCGGCGCAGCAGGGCGCGGTTCTTCGCCTCGTCCCAATCGTGCAGGATCATCGACAGGAGATGCACGTCGTGATCCGCCGGAAGGTGGTCGAAGAAGCTGCCGCCCTCGGTCGCGATGCGGTCGGTCAAGCCGGCCTCGGCGATCTTTCCCGCGGCGATCGCCGCCACATGCGGCAGATCAAACACGGTGGCGCGCAGTTCTCCATGCTGCTTGCAGAGCTCGATGTCGTAGGCGCCCGATCCGCCGCCGATGTCCAGAAGGCGGCGGAACTGACTGAAGTCCGCGGCCTCCCCGAGCTTGCGCGCGGTCATGGTGGAGAGCGAATGCATCGCCTCCCAGAACAGCGCCAGCATCGTCGGATCCTCGCCGTCGAAGATCGAGGATTGCACCGCCGGGTCCCACGTGGTTGGCCGGTTGGTGCGCAGCGCCTCCGCAAGCCTTCCCCAGCCCGCGTAGAGCCGCTTGTCGGCCATCTGCACGAAGCCGCCGAAGTAGTACGGTTTGCCGCGCACCAGATAAGCTTCGCTCAACGGCGTATTGCGATAACGGCCGTCCGTCTTCTCCAGAAGCCCGAGTGCGGCACAGCCGGTCAGCAGCATCTCGGCCGGGCGGGGATGCAGGCCGAGCGTTTCAGCCAGCCCGGCGACCGTGATGCCGGCGCCGCCCGCAAGGCGGCTGAAGAGGTCCAGCTCGTGCGCGGCGGCCAGGGTCTTGAAGGCCCAGAAACCGGTCGAAAGCGCCATCAGCGGGACGGCGGAAGGAAGCTCCGGCGTGACGGCCTTCGGCTGGTCGGCCGCGCGCCGCCTTGTCTGGTCCGGGATCGTCTCGCCCGGGATCGAACCGGGCTGACGGGCAAGCGTCGTCATGCGCGCAGCGGCGCGCTGGGGATGGTTGGACATGGCGCATTCCTCAGTGTTGACGGTCAATTCGCGGCTTCAGGCCGCGCTGTATTTCGGGCGATGCCGGTTCCGCACACTGCCGCAAGCGTGGAGGCGGCCAGTGTTGCGGACTGCAAGAGCGTTCAAGCATTCGCCAAGGCGGTGCAGCCAGTTCCCTGCTGCGATGGTCCTGGCGCTTGCCGTTCCCGACGCGGGTCGACCTATGTCCGACCCTTCGGCGCCCGCGCCCGTCGCGCGCCGCCGTTCTTTCCCGGCACATTGCCCGCATCGTAAGAAAGCGCCGGACTGGTGGAAGTGCCAATTCATGGATTCTTTGCCGGTCCAATTTTCCGCTGGTACCGCAGGCTCCCAAAAGGACTGGTCGATTGGACCGGTTCTTACTTTTGCCGCCTTGCCAATCTCAACTGCCGCCCATGACGGATTTTCACGTCAGCCTGGTCGGGCGCAAGGACCTCAGCGGCGAGATCTATCGTCAGATCCGGCGCGCCGTTCTGGATCGTCGGCTGCAGCCCGGCGACCCTCTGCCGCCCGGCCGCGAACTGGCGCGGACGCTGGCCGTGTCGCGCGCTACCGTGACGGTGGCCTACGAACGGCTCGCCGCGGAAGGGTTCGTGACGGCCCGGCAGGGGTCCGGGACGTTCGTCAGCGAATCGGTGGCGCGGGCCGGGCGCGAGAAGACGGGACGCCGATCCGCCGGCGCGCTTCGGCCGCGCCCGATCTGGGCAGCGATCAACCCGCCGCCCACGTTCGAGCCGGCCAGGTTCGACTTCCGCACCGGGCTTTGCGATGCCTCGCTGTTTCCGCACCGCTCATGGCGGCGGTCGGTGAGTTGGGCGCTGCGCTCGGGCGAAGCGACGGCCGGAATCTACGAACACCCCGCCGGGCATCCCGGCCTCAGGGCCGCGATCGCGCGACATATCGGCGTTGCTCGAGGGGTCAAGGCCTCGGCGGACGACATCATCGTCACCAACGGCACGCAGCAGGCGCTCGACGTCCTGGCGCGCGCCCTGCTGGCGCCGGGCGATGGCATTGCCATAGAGGATCCCTGCTACGGTCCGCCGGTGCGGTTGTTCCGGGCGTTGGGCCTGCGCGTCGTCGGCGTGCCCGTGGATCGCCAGGGGCTGGTCGTCGATACGCTGCCGCGCGGCATCCGGATGGTCTACGTCACGCCTTCCCACCAGTTTCCGCTCTCCGTGACGATGACGCTGCCGCGCCGGCAGGCACTGCTGGCCTGGGCCGAGCGGAACAACGCGGCCATCATCGAAGACGACTACGACAGCGAGTTCCGTTTCGGCGGCCGTCCCCTCGAGCCGTTGCAGACGCTCGACGCAACAGGCCGGGTCATCTATGTCGGCTCTTTCTCCAAGACGATGCTGCCGACGCTTCGGCTGGGCTTCCTAGTCGCGCCGCCATCGCTGCAATCGGCGCTGCACAAGGCGAAGTTCGTCAGCGACTGGCATTCATCGACGCTGGCGCAAGGAGCGCTGGCGCGCTTCATCGACGAGGGCGCTTTCGCCCGTCACGTCCGGCGGATGAGCGCGATCTACCGCGAACGGCACCGGATGCTGGCGGACGCGGTCATCCACGATTTTGCCGAGTACCTCGAACTCATCCCGTCGACAACCGGGCTTCATCTCACCGCCCTTGCCCGCAACATGGCGGCGGACGAGACCGTCGAGATCGCCCGTCGTGCCACCGATCGCGGCGTCGCCGTCCAGGACCTGTCGCGGTCCGCCGTCAGCGCAGCCTCTCGAGCCGGATTCATGCTGGGATACGGCGCCATTCCCACCGCCCGCATCGAAGAAGGCCTGCGTCTACTCCGCGCCTGTTTCGACAATGCACCACGATGAAGAAAGCGGAGCAGCTTCGGTTGGCGCGCCCGGCTGGATTCGAACCGGCGACCTACCGCTTAGGCGGCAGCCATGCCAAGCTGTTCAGGCCGTAGGCGGCGGGGTTTCAGTGAACGCCTACGTCCGGTCTTTATGAAATCAACATCGTGGTCGAAATCCGCCAAGGCGGACCAGCGGGCAAATGGTATATGCTCGCGCACGACCAGATCGGGAATTCAGGAAATGCCAGTGAAGATCCAGCCAGGGGCGACGTTCAAGGACAATCTCCAGCAATTGCAATCTGTCGACACCGTGCAACGCATCGACCTGATCGACGGCAACGGAACCGTCGTTGCCTCCATCGAAAATCAGCCGGGCAAACAAGGCTCGCTGGCCGTCTACCATTATCTGAAGCAGGTCTTCGGTAAGCTGGATGCGCAAGCGGCCGAACATGGGCTGGTCGTGTTCGCCGAGCACACGGCGGATGCGCGCAACCGCCCCGGCGCGCATCCGAATGTCGACCGCCTGCTGGCAATCGCCGCTGGCGGAGCTCCGCTGAAAATCGAAGTCGTCGCCGCCGGCAAGTGACCGCAAGGAAAAAATCACAGACCGAAGTGGCGCGCCCGGCTGGATTCGAACCAGCGACCTACCGCTTAGAAGGCGGTTGCTCTAGTCCAGCTGAGCTACGGGCGCCCCGTGCGAACGGGAAACGATGATGCCATGGCGATGCGGCCCGGCGCCATCGCCGGAGCCGGGTTCCGCCAGACGCTTCGACCGGGACCGGCCTAATGCGTCCAGCGGCCGATTCTGTTGAAGGCGAAATTGTCGGCGTAGGCCTTGGGCTTGACGGTGCGGTCCTTGGGCTCGATCACGGTGTAGAGGATGCCGTGCTTCTCGGCATAGGCGATCGCCTCCTCCCTGGTGTCGAAGCTCAGGCGCAGTTGGGCGCGGGTGTCGCGCGAGCCGACCCAGCCCATCAGCGGATCGATGACGCGCTGCGGCGGCTCGTATTCCAGCAGCCAGTCCTTGGTCTTGGCCGTGCCGGACTGCATGGCCGTCTTGGCCGGCTTGTAGATGCGTGCCTGCATGTGGCGCCAAACTCCCAATAACCCGGCCGGTGCCGCCTGACGGCGCTGGTCGGGGCGGAGGGATTTGAACCCCCGACATCCTGCTCCCAAAGCAGGCGCGCTACCGGGCTGCGCTACGCCCCGCCCGCGTCAGCCGGAAACCCCAGCCTTTGCGGCCTCTTACCTATCCGAACCGGCGTTTCGGGGCAAGCGCGGCAGGGTCGCGCCCGAGACTGGCACCCGGCACTGGTCCATGGCCTTGGAGCCGCCGGCCGGCTGCGGCAAGATGCGGCCCCTTCGCGAGGAGAAGACCCGCCATGGCGCGCACGCCGACCCTGAACGACGAAAAGCTCCACGACTATACGCTCGCCACCTGGCTGCGCGATTCGGACCTGAAACGGCGGCTGCGCGAGGAGACGGCGCGGCTGACCGCCGGCGGCATGCAGATCGGCCCCGACCAGGGCCAGCTCATGGCGCTGCTGGCGCGCTCGATCCGGGCCCAACGGGCGCTGGAGATCGGCACCTTCACCGGCTACTCGGCCCTGTGCGTGGCCGAGGCGCTGCCGCCGGACGGGCGGCTGATCGCCTGCGACGTCAGTGCGGACTGGACCGCCATCGCCCGCCGCTACTGGCAGGAGGCCGGCGTGGCCGAGAAGATCGACCTGCGCCTGGGCGAGGCCATCGACACGCTCTACCGGCTGATCGGCGAAGGCCAGGCGGGCACTTTCGACCTGGCCTTCATCGACGCCGACAAGGCCAATTACGAGCGCTACTACGAAGCCTGCCTGCTGCTGGTGCGCAAGGGCGGGCTGATCCTGATCGACAATGTGCTGTGGGGCGGCCGGGTCGCCGATCCGGCGAAGCAGGACGACGACACCGCCGCCATCCGCGCCCTGAACCTGAAGCTGCGCGACGACAACCGCATCGATCTGGCGCTGCTCCCGGTCGGCGACGGGCTGACGGCGGCGCTGAAACGTTGACAGCGGGGCGTTGGCGGGGCGACGTTGGCGGCGCGGCGCTGCTTACGGCGCCGTGCCGAAGATCCGGTGCAGCACGACGTCGCCCGGCTTGATGCCGAGCAGGCGCGCGGTGCCGCCGGCGATCTCCAGCACGCCTTTGGCCGGACCGGCCGACTGGATGGTGGCGGTCGACATCGGCGTGGTGTTGGCGGCGATGTTGACGATGCGCCCGTCGGCGGCGATGAACACCATGTCGAGCGGGATCAGCGTGTTCATCATCCACATGCTGACGATGCGCGGCGCGCCGAAGTCGAACAGCATGCCGGTATAGGGATCGAGCCGGTCGCGGAACATCAGCCCGCGCTGCTGCTGCGCTGGGGTCAGCGCCAGCTCGACGCGGAACTTCACCTCGCCGCTGGTGGTGCGGATCGCCAGGTCGTCCTGGTCGAACTGCATCGGCGGCGGCTGCTGCTGGGCTGTGGCACCGGCCGTGCCCAGCCCTAGCAGCATCAGCGCCGCAAGGACGCTCCTGAACCACGCCGCGATCCGGCCGACAGCCATGCACCACTCCGTTCCACCCTGCCAGGGATGGCAGCACCTCTAATTGGCAGCAGACTTGGCCCAAATCGCGGCGGCACGCAATGCTTGCCATCGCCCGGGGCTGCGTCCATGATCGGCCCGCTTCACTGGGGGGAGCCGCCGCGCGGCTGAGAGGTTCCATTCGGGAACGACCCCTCGAACCTGAACCGGTTAGTACCGGCGGAGGGACGGGTGAGTCCGGCGCATCTTTCCGTTCATGCCCCCACAGCGCATTTGCGTTCCGCCGAACTGCGGTTCGACGGGCAGAAGCTGTTTTCCGGGCTCGACTTCGATCTGCAGGGCGGCCGCTGGACCTGCCTGCTGGGTCCCAGCGGCGTCGGCAAATCCTCCCTGCTGCGCCTGGTCGCCGGCCTTATCGCCGCCGAAGCTCCGACCCGCATCGCCTGGCAGCCCGCACCGCCGGCGCGTCTGTCGCTGCTGGCGCAGCAGGACATGCTGCTGCCCTGGCTGTCGGTGCTGGACAACGCCCTGCTCGGCCCGCGCCTGCGCCGCGAGCCGGACATGGACGGCAGGCGCCGCCGCGCCATCGACCTGCTGCATCGCGTCGGGCTGGGATCGGCGCTGGACAAGCGGCCGGCGCAGCTTTCCGGCGGCATGCGCCAGCGCGTGGCGCTGGCGCGGGTCTTCGTCGAGGACGCGTCGGTGGTGCTGATGGACGAGCCGTTCTCGCAGCTCGACGCCATCACCCGCCACGACCTGCAGACGCTGGCGGCGCAGCTCTTCGCCGATCGCACCGTGCTGCTGGTGACGCACGATCCGCTGGAGGCGCTGCGGCTGGGACACCGGCTGGTGGTGTTGGCAGGCCGCCCGGCGGGCATCGCGACCGTGCTGGAACCGGACGGCCCGATCCCGCGCGACATCGGCGATCCCGCCATCGCCGCCCTGCAGGCCGATCTGATGCGCCGCCTGCAGGCGGCGACGAGGGCTGGCACATGATGATCCTGCTGCGTCCGCTGGCCATCGCCGCCGTCCTGATCGCGCTCTGGGAGGCGCTGGTGCGCTGGCGCGAGGTGCCGCCCTATATCCTGCCGCCGCCGTCGCGCGTGGCGACCGCACTGGCCGACAATGCCGGGCTGCTGCTGGCCAATGCCGGCATCACCCTGTCCGAGATCCTGCTCGGCCTGGTGCTGGGCACGCTGCTGGGCTGCCTCAGCGGCCTGACCCTGGCGCGCTTCGCCACGGCGCGGCGGTTCCTGCTGCCGCTGCTGGTGGTCAGCCAGGCCATTCCCGTCTTCGCCCTGGCGCCGCTGCTGGTGCTGTGGCTGGGCTACGGGCTGGCGTCGAAAGTGGCGATGGCAGCGCTGATCATCTACTTCCCGGTCGCCAGCGCCTTCTACGACGGGCTGCGGCGCACCGAGCCCGGCTGGCTGGAACTGGCCCGCACCATGTCGGCCAGCCGCTCAGCCATCCTGCTGCAGATCCGCCTGCCCGCCGCCCTGCCCGCCCTGGCCTCCGGCCTGCGCGTGGCCGCCGCCGTGGCGCCGATCGGCGCGGTGATCGGCGAATGGGTCGGCGCCGCGGCCGGGCTCGGCTACCTGATGACCCTGTCGATGGGCCGCGCCCAGACCGACCTCGCCTTCGCCGCCCTGTTCGTGCTGGCGCTGCTGGGGGTGAGCCTGTTCTACGCCGTCGATGCCGGATTGCGGCGGCTCATTCCCTGGCAGCGCGAAAGCACTGCCGCGTCCGACTGATCCATGGAGTACGCATGAAACTCGCCAAGACATTCCTGCTCGCGCTCTGCCTGGCTCTGACTGGCACCCTGGCCGGCGCCCCGACCTATGCCGCCGACAAGGTGACGGTGCTATTGGACTGGTTCGTCAATCCCGACCATGCCGCGCTGATCGTCGCGCGCGACAAGGGTTACTTTGCGAAGCACGGCCTGCAGGTCGAGCTGATCGCCCCGGCCGATCCCAATGCGCCGCCCAAGCTGGTGGCGGCCGGCCAGGCGGAGCTGGCGGTCTCGTACCAGCCGCAGCTTCACCTGCTGGCCGGCGAGGGCCTGCCGCTGGTGCGGGTCGGCGTGCTGGTGGCGCAGCCGCTGAATACGGTGATCGCGCTGGAGGGTGGCGCGGTGAAGAGCCTGGCCGATCTGAAAGGCCGCAAGGTCGGCTTCTCGGTCGGCGGTTTCGAGGAGGTGGTGCTGGGCACCATGCTGGAAAGCGTCGGGCTGACGATCCGGGACGTCACCATGATCAACGTCAACTTCAACCTGTCGACGGCGCTGATGAGCGGCCAGGTCGATGCCGTGGTCGGCGGCTTCCGCAATTTCGAGCTGAACCAGCTTGCGATAGAAAAGCGCGCCGGCAAGGCCTTCCTGCCCGAGCAGCACGGCGTGCCCGCCTATGACGAGCTGATCCTGGTCGCCCATCGCGACAGGGCCGATCCCGACCGGATAAGACGCGTGCTGGCGGCGCTGAAGGAAGCCACCGCCTGGATCAACGCCAACTCGCAGGAGGCATGGCAGGTGTTCGTGCGATCGGGCAAGGAACTGGACAACGAGCTGAACCGCCGCGCCTGGACCGACACGGTGCCGCTGCTGGCCGCCGATCCGGCCGCACTCGATGAGGCGCGCTACCAGGCCTTCGCCACCTTCCTCCAGGAAAAAGGCATGCTGAAGCGCCCGGTGCCGCTGGACCGGTACGTACGCGAAATCCGCTGAGGCCGGCCCCGAAGGAGCTAGCCCAGGCGGATGTCGGTGACCTGGAGGCCTTTCGGTCCTTCGCCGATGCGGATGCGCACCGTCTGACCCGGCTGCAACGCCTCGACCCCATTGCGGCGCAGGACGGCGGCATGGACGAAAACGTCCTTTTCCACGTCCTGCGGGCAGATGAAGCCGTAGCCACGCTCGTTGTTGAACCATTTGACGATTCCGGGCACGAAGCCCGGCCCGTCATCCTCCGCCGCTGGTGCGGCTGGAGCATGGTGTCCGTTGCGTGGCGGCTGTGGCAGCGGCGTCTCGACGCTGGTGGAAAGATCGAGATTGACGATCTTCAGCACCTGCAGGCCTTTCGGCCCGCGCGTCGCTTCGCACGTTACGGTAGCACCGGGCTTGATATCCTCGCGTCCCACCTGCCGCAATACGGTGACATGCAGAAATGCGTCGCGAGAGCCATCGTCGGGTGTGAGAAACCCGTAGCCCTTTACTGCGTTGAACCACTTCACAACGCCGCGAACCTGCGTCGTTGCGAGACCTCCCTGTACTTCATTTTCTTGGGTCGTCATTCGATCGATCCCAGTTTTTTTACTTTCGACAAGCGAAAAAACCTTATCACCTCTTTTTCCAGAAGAAAATAACCACTTGACGCGATGCGGCGCGCGAACGCCCATCTTTCGTTCGCAGGGCAAAACCTCTGATCTTGCTGGTGGAATCTGCTTGTCAGCAGGCGTACGTCACCCCGAAGCTACGGCCCGGCTCAAGCACCGGGCCTGCCGCCAAAGGGAGAAGCGCATGTTCAGGACGGATTTGTTCAAAGGCAAGAAATTCCTCGTCACCGGCGGCGGCACGGGGCTCGGCAGGACGATGACCGAGAAGTTCGTCGAGCTGGGGGCGGAAGTGGTCATCATCGGCCGCCGCAAGGAGATGCTGGAGACCGCCGCCGAGGAAATCACCAAGAAGCACGGCGGCAAGATCACCCCCATCCCCTGCGACATCCGCGTTGCCGAAGCCATCGAGGAACTGGTGGCCGATGTCTGGCGCGCCGGCCCGCTCGACGGCCTGGTCAACAACGCCGCCGGCAACTTCATTTCGCAGACCAAGGATCTCAGCCCGCGCGCCTTCGACGCCATCGCCAACATCGTCTTCCACGGCACGTTCTACATGACCAATGCCGTCGGCAAGCGCTGGATCGCCGAGGGCCGCAAGGGCTCGGTGCTCAGCATCCTCACCACCTGGGTGTGGACCGGCAGCCCCTTCGTCGTGCCCTCCGCCATGTCCAAGGCCGGCGTGGCGGTGATGACCCAGAGCCTGGCGGTCGAATGGGGCCATCATGGCATCCGCCTCAACGCCATCGCCCCCGGCCCCTTCCCGACCGAGGGCGCCTGGGCCCGCCTCAACCCCAACGGCAACGATCGCGAATGGGCCGAGCGCATCCCGATGGGCCGCGTCGGCCGGCACAGCGAACTGGCCAACATGGCCGCCTTCCTGATGGCCGACGAGGTCGAGTACATCTCCGGCGAAGTCATCGCCATCGACGGCGCCCAGGGCATCATGGGATCGGGCACCTTCTCCAACCTGCTGAAGATGACCGAAAGCGACTGGCAGAAGGCGCGCGAAGCGATCAAGAAGACCAACGAGGCCGACAAGGCCAAGCGGACGGTCTAACTCCGGCCGGGCAGGCGCCTGATCCAGGCGCCCAGCCCGACGCCCAGCGCCACGCCGGCCAGGTTGGCGATCAGATCGTCGTAGCCGAAGGAACGGCCAGGAACAAATGCCTGGCCGATTTCGTAGGCGAAGGCGGCGAGCAGGACCGCCGCCACCGCCGCCAATCGCCAGCCGCGGCGGCCCAGCGCCAGCATGGGGATGCCGGTCAGCCCGCCATAGGCGATGACATGAAAGAATTTGTCCAGCGACAGGTCGATGTCCCACACGCCGGTCGGCGGTGCGGTGCCCGGCAGCAGGCTGAGCGGCGCCAATGCCGCCATTCCCCCCAGCCACAGCAGCATGAAGGGCACGGCATGCCGCGCCGCCAGGTCGCGCAGCAGCACCAGCGGCAGGAGCAGCCCGACCGGCGGCACGACCCCCGTTCTGGCGTCAGTCACGGAAATTCACGAACTGCAGCGGCTGTTCGATCTTCAGCGAGCGCACCAGCGCGATGGCGTCCTGCAGGTCGTCGCGCTTCTTGCCGGTGACGCGCAGCTCGTCGCCCTGGATCGAGGCCTGCACTTTCAGCTTCGAATCCTTAAGGCCCTTGACGATGGTCTTGGCCAGATCGCGGTCGATGCCCTGCTTGACGGTGACGAGCTGGCGGACCATGTCGCCGCTGGCGCGCTCCTCGTCCTTGAAGTCGAGCGCGTTGGGATCGATCTTGCGGCGCACGAAATAACCCTTCACCAGCTCCTGGATCTGGCGCAGCTTCATCTGGTCGTCGGCCAGGATGGTGATGAGCTGATCGTCGCGCGTGATGGTGCTCTTGGTGCCCTTGAAGTCGAAGCGCGTGTTCATCTCGCGCCGCACCCCGTCGAGCGCGTTGTCGATCTCGGCCAGCTCGGTCTTAGAAACGATGTCGAAGGAAGGCATTGCGGCCCCTGTCGGTCAGTCCGTTTGCGGCCCACCATGCCGCCAGCCGGCAGTCGACGCAACGTTTAAGCCGGCGGCCTAGGAAGGCGGCCGCACGCAATCGAGCAGCGGCCCGAGCTGCTCGACCCGACGGGCGATGGTGGTGGCGCGGCTCGACACGTAGGGGCCCGGATTGCCGGCGTTCCACACCCGCGGATTGGGCAGGGCGGTGGCCATCAGCGCGGCCTGGCGCGGCGTCAGATCGCCGGCCTGGCGCTGGAAATGATGGCGGGCGGCCGCCTCCGCGCCATAGACGCCATTATCCCATTCGACGATGTTGAGATAGACCTCCATGGTCCGCCGCTTCGACCAGATCAGGTCGAGATAATGGGCGAAATAGATCTCGATGCCCTTGCGCAGCGTGTCGCGGCCGGGCCACAGGATCAGGTTCTTCACCGTCTGCATGGTGATGGTGCTGGCGCCGCGCACGTCCTCGCCGGCCTGGAAGCGCCCGATCTGCACGTTCAGCTCCTGCCAGTCGACACCGTTGTGCAGGCAGAAGCGGTTGTCCTCCGATGCGATCACGGCATAGGCCAGATGGGGCTGCATCTCCCACAGGCTGACCCATTCCTTGTTCAGGCCCTCGCCCTGGACCAGCCGCAGCACCATCAGCGGCGTGATGGGGGGCGGCACCACGCCATAGATCAGCAGCAGCACATGCGGGGCGGCGACGATCGTCAGGAGCCAGAAGAACAGGCGGCGCCACAGGCTGGCGGGCCGGCGCCGGCCTTCGCCCGCCATCCGTCTCAGCCGCAACAGCCTCACGCCCAACCGTTCCCCCCTGCCGCCATTGACGCCACGCGCAGCAGAAAGGCAAAGTCGCTTGTCGAAATTATGGCTCTCCCCTCCCCCAAGGTCCCTTCCCGATGCAGCCCCATCAGGTCCGCACCGCCGCCGACGCCCGGAAAATCGTCCTGGAGCGCGATCTGGCCCATGTAAAGGTCGGCGTGTTCGACATCGACGGCATTCTGCGCGGCAAATACATCAGCCGCGACAAGTTCTTTTCCGCCCTCGACGGTGGCTTCGGCTTCTGCGACGTGGTGCTGGGCTGGGACTCCGGCGACGTGCTCTACGACAACGTCACCTATACCGGCTGGCACACCGCCTATCCCGACGCGCCGGTCCGCATCCTGCCCGAGACCTGCCGCGCCCTGCCCGGCGAGATGGACGGCAAGGGCCTGTTCTTCCTGGGCGAGTTCGCCGCGCCGGCCGACAGCGTCTGCCCGCGCGCCGTGCTGCGGCGGGTGATCGAGCGGGCGCGCAAAATGGGCTTCGAGGCGACCGCCGCGGTCGAATACGAGTTCTTCCTGTTCGACGAGACGCCCCACTCCATCCGCGACAAGGGCTATCGCAACCTCAAGCCGATCACGCCCGACATGTTCGGCTATTCGGTGCTGCGCGCCTCGGTATGGTCCTCCTTCTACGAGGACCTGCTGAAAATGTGCGCCGAGATGGACATGCCGATCGAAGGCCTGCACACCGAGACCGGCCCGGGCGTGCTGGAAGCGGCCATCGCCTATTCCGAGGCGCTGAAGGCGGCCGATCGCGGCGCGCTGTTCAAGACCTTCACCAAGATCCTGGCGCAGCGCCACCGGCTGATGGCCACCTTCATGGCCAAGTGGTCGCGCGACTATCCCGGCCAGTCGGGCCACATCCATTTGTCGCTGAAGAAGGGCGGCAAGTCGGCCTTCCACGACGCCCGGGGCGAGCACGGCATGTCGGCGACCATGCGCCAGTTCGTGGCCGGGCAGCAGGCGCTGATGCCACATTTCCTGGCCATGGTGGCGCCGACGGTGAATTCCTACACGCGGCTGATCCCCGGCTTCTGGGCCCCGACCAACTCGACCTGGGGCGTGGAGAACCGCACCTGCGCCCTGCGCGTCATCCCCGGCTCGGAGAAGTCGCAGCGGGTCGAATACCGGGTGGCCGCCGCCGACGGCAATTCCTACCTCGCCATCGCCGCCGCCCTGGCCTCCGGTCTGCACGGCATCGAAAAGAAGATGGAGCTGAACAAGCCCATCCTCGGCAATGCCTACGAGGCGAAGCTGCCGCAGGACAGTCGGCTGCCAGAAACCCTGTGGGACGCAGCGCAGCGGCTGAAGGCGTCGAAAGTGGCGCGCGACTGGTTCGGCGACGCCTTTGTCGATCACTTCGCCGCCACCCGCGAATGGGAGGAGCGCGAGGCGCGCAAGCAGATCACCGACTGGCAACTCGCCCGCTATTTCGAGATCATCTAGCCATCGCCAGAGACGCCATGACCGACCTCTCCCGCTTCACCGTCAACTGGAACTATCCCACCCTGGTGCGCTTCGGCATCGGCCGCATCCGCGACCTGGCCGATGCCTGCAAGAGCCTGGGCATGAAACGGCCGCTGCTGGTCACCGACCCGGGGCTCGCTAGCCTGCCGATGATTGCCGCCGCCATCGACGCCAACAACAAGGCCGGGCTGCCCACCGGCCTGTTCAGCGACATCCAGCCCAACCCGGTGGAGAAGAACGTCACCGACGGCGTCACCGCCTTCCGCGCCGGCGGCCATGACGGGGTCATCGCCTTCGGCGGCGGCAGCGCGCTGGACGCCGGCAAGGCGATCGCGCTGATGGTGGGACAGAGCCGGCCGATCTTCGATTTCGAGGACCGCGAGGACTGGTACACGCGGGTCAACGTCGCCGGCATGGCGCCGGTGGTCGCCGTGCCGACCACCTCCGGCACCGGCTCGGAAGTGGGCCGCTCCTCGGTCGTCACCGACCTGCGCGATCACCTGAAGAAGATCATCTTCCACGCCCGGATGATGCCGGCCATCGTCGTCGCCGATCCCGAACTGACGGCTGGCCTGCCGCCGCACATCACGGCGGCGGTGGGCATGGATGCGCTGTCGCATAACCTCGAGGCCTATTGCGCCAGTTTCTACCATCCGATGGCCGACGGCATCGCGCTGCAGGGCATGAAGCTGATCTGGGAGTGGCTGCCGCGGGCGGTGCGGGACGGCAAGGACCTGGAAGCCCGCGCCCACATGATGGTGGCCTCGATGATGGGCGCCACCGCCTTCCAGAAGGGGCTGGGCGCCATGCATGCGCTCAGCCATCCCTGCTCGGCGGTGCTCAACACCCATCACGGCCTGACCAACGGCGTGGTGATGCCCTATGTGCTGGCCTTCAACCGCCCGGCCATCGCCGACCGGCTGGCGGCGCTGGCGCGCTACCTGAACCTGAAGAACGCCAGTTTCGAGGGCGTGCTGGAAGCCGTATTGACGCTGCGGCGGGAGATCGGCATCCCCCATTCGCTGGCCGAAATCGGCGTCAAACCCGACCATATCACCCGCTTCGCCCCCATGGCGGCCATCGACCTGACCGCCGGCTCCAATCCGGTCCCGGTCGGCGAAGCGGAGATGGCCCGGCTCTACCGCGCTGCAGTAGAAGGTTCACTCAGAGCGGATCACGATTAGATGGCAGCGCAAGCGCTTCCATCTAATCGTGTGAATCTGCTGTATTCGTGGATATTTAGAGCAAATTCACACGTTCTGACGGACTCGCGAGCGATTCCGTCAGAACGTGATTTGCTCTAGCGTGTGAGTTGCCGCGATTTCGTCCTGATCGCACCTTAAAGGGGCCACGCTGACCGGTTTTCATGCCGGCATGAGCCTCATGACCTATGCCCACAGCAAGGGCCTGCCGCGCTGGCGGCGCCCGCGCATCGGCTGGATCGCCATGCCGGTGGTGCTGCTCCTGGGTGTCATGGTCCTGGTCGCCACCCTGTTCCTGCCGGCCGAAGCCAGCAGCGTGCCGGCCAAGGAATGGCGCGGCCTGCAAGAAGGCGGCGCCCAGGACCAGATCCTGGTCGTGCGCAGCAACGAGCACTGGCAGGCGCTGTGGCGCAAGCTGGGGCGGCCGGCGCCGGCCACCTTCAACGTCAGCCGGCAGGTCGCCGTCTACGTGTCGCTGGGCTCGCGCCCGACCGCCGGCTACAGCGCCCGCCTGGTTTCCGCCACCGAGCACGACGACCGCCTGTTCATCGTCTGGGAGGAAGTCGCCCCATCGCGCAACCAGATGGCCGCCCAAGTGATGACCCAGCCCTGGCTGATGGTGCTGGTCAATCGCGGCAATCTCTCGCCGGTGATCGAACAGCGCATTCGCTGACGCTTCCCCGTCCCTATTCCACCAGTCGCCCGACGATCTGCACGCCATAGGCATAGAGCGGCCTGTCGCCATGCGTATCGAGCAGGCGCAGCTTGACATAGCGCGCCCTGGTCGGCGGCAGGGCGAATTCCTGGTAGGGCGTGCGCGCCAGCCGCAGGTTCTGGGTCTGGAACTGGCCCAGCGAGCGGAACTCGCCGGAAATGTCGTCGCCCACCAGCACCTCGAAACGCCGCAGGTTGCGGCCATGGCTCTGCGGGATCAGCACGCGGACCCTGTCGATCTCCGCCGCTTTCTCGTCCTTGAAGGCGTAGATCAATTCGACCGGGAGCCGGCCGGTATAGACCTCGCCGCCAGGCGCGGTGTTGGCCGGATCGCGCGCATTCAGCCGCTCCCACGCCGGATCGGGTGCGGCCAGCAGCATGCCGCCGCGGCTGGCATGCAACAGGTCCTCGCCCGCGGACGCCGCCGGCGCGGCGGGCGCCGCTGTCTGGCCGGCTGCCGGCTGCGCCGCTGCGGTCTGCGTCCCGCCCGTTCCCGGCCGGCCGTAGAGCTTGATCGGGTAGAGGTAGAGCGGCCGATCGCCATGGGTGTCGATCAGCCTGACTTTCACGTAGCGCGCCGTCGTTTCGGGCAGCGCGAACTCCTGGTAGGGCGAACCGGCGAAGCGGATGTTCTGGGTCTGGAAGCGGCCCAGCGACCGGAACTCGCCGGTCGGCTCGTCGCCGGCCAGGATCTCGATGTTGCGCGCGTTGCGCCCGTAGCTCTGCGGCACCAGGATGGCGAACTTGTCGAAGGTCGCCGGCTGATCGTCCCGAAAGCCGAAAATCGCCTCGCTCGGCAGGTTATGCGTATAGGCGATCTGGTTCGGCCTGTCGTAGTCCTCCGCCTGGGCGATAGTGCCTTCCCATTGCGCGAAGGGTGCGGCGATCAGCGAACCGCCATTGACCTTGTTCAGCAGGTTGACCTGACCGGGTTTGGGGCCTGGCGCCGCCGCGGCCTGCGCCTCGCCGGTCAGCTTGCCGTAGAGCTTGACCGGATAGAGGTAGAGCGGCGCCTCGCCGTGATGGTCGATCAGCCGCAGCTTGACGAAGCGGGCCGTGGTCTCCGGCAGGTCGAACTCCTGATAGGGCGAATCGAAGACCCGCACGTTCCTGGTCGTAAAACGGCCGAGCGAGCGGAACTCGCCGCCGATCTCGTCGGCCGCCAGCACCTCGAAGTTTCGCACGTTGCGGCGATAGGCCTGGGGCACCAGCACCGCCACCCGGTCGAAGGTGGCCACCCGCCCTTCCCTGAAACCGAAGATGGCTTCCGTCGGCAGGGCATGCGTGTAGGTGACCTCCTTCTCGCTCGTGTAGTCCTCCGGCTGTGCGATGACGCCCTGCCACTGCGTAAACGGCGACGCGACCAAGGTGCCGCCCTGGGCGCTGGCCAGTACGTTGACCTGATCCGGCTTCGGCCCGGTCGGCGGCGACGCCACGGGCATGCCGTCGAGCTTGCCGAAGACCTGGAATCCGTGGAGATAGAGCGGCGTGTCGCCGTGCGTGGACAGCACCCGCACCTTCAGATAGCGGGCCGTCGTCTCCGGCACGGCGAATTCCTGGTAGGGCTGCCGCAGCAGGCGGATGTTCCTGGCCTCGAAACGGCCAAGGGAGCGGAACTCGCCGAACGGATCGTCGCCGGCGAAGAGTTCGAACTGCTTCAGGTTGCGGTTGTAGGTCCTGGGGATATAGACCGCGAACCGGTCGAAAGTCGCCGCCTGCCCGTCCTTGAAGCCGAACACCACGTCGCTGGGCAGCGCATGGGTGTAGAGCAGCGCCGCATCGCTCTTGGGCGGCTCCTCCTTGACGATCAGCGCGCCCCAGGAAACATGCGGCGCCCATACGACCCGGCCGCCATTGTCGAAATGCAGCAGGTTGCCGGGCCTGGCCAGCGGCTGGGCCGGCGGCGGCGCCTCGGCCACTTCCTGCCTGACCTCGGCCAGCGCCTGCCGCAGCCCGGCGGCGTTGCGCGCATCGAGCATGCGCCCGCCGGTCTCCTGCGCGATGCACTGCACCGCCCTGACCTTGGCGTCGTCGAGCGCGAAACCGACCACATGCACCTTCAGGTCCAGCCCCGCCGCCTTGATGTCGCGCGCCGCCTTGCAGGGATCGCCGCGGCATTCCTCGATGCCGTCGGTGATCAGCACGATGCGGTTGGTCTGCCCCTTCAGCGCCGCGAAATTGCGCGCCGCCTGGCTCAGCGCCTCCGCGATCGGCGTCTCGCCGCGCGGCTGGACGGACTGGATGATGCTGTCGATCTTCTTGCCGTCATCGGCCCCGATCGGCGACACCAGCTCGATGTCGGTGCAGTCGCGGCCACGGCGATGGCCGTACATCAGCAGACCCAGCCTGGTCTCCGGCGGCATGTCCTTCAGCGCCTGGCTCATGGCCTGCTTGGCGATGTTGATGCGCGGCTGGCCGCCGGTCGCCACCTTCATCGAGCCCGAGGCGTCGAAGATGAACAGGACATTGGACTGCGCCCCCGCCGTCGCGGACGCAAGCAGCGCGCCGCAGAATGCCAGAACGCCCAACCGGATTCCCTTCATCTCGCACCTCCTGACTGCACCGATGCTATCGCGCGGCCTCCCGCCTCAGCGTGTCCTGCCGTTTCACCGTCTCGGCGACGGCGCAGCTCTCGTCGAGCTGCCGATCCTCCCATTCGCCCGCCAGGACGCCGGCGGGATCGAGCGTGTAGCGGCCGGGACTCCAGTAGCCTTGCGCGGCGGCCGGGCATTTTTGCCGCCACGCCGCGTCGTAGCGCGCCAGCAGTTCCAGATAGGCGATGCGGTCGGCACCGACGGTGCCGCGCATGACCCGCTCGCCGGCCGCGAAGCCACGCTCGCTGCGCCCGGGCTCGCCGGCCGTCTCGACGACCCCCGTCAGGTAGGAATCCTGCCGCGTCAGACGCAGGCGCGTGGCGCCGCGGGTCCAGATCCCCGACCACGGATCGCGCAGCACGATCTTGTGGTGCCTGTCGTCGCCGGCATCGAGGTCGATCCACTTCAATTCGATGGCGCTGCCCACCGCCGTGGGCGGCGCGCGCGGGTCCGGCCGCGCCGGCGTCGCCGGGTCAGCATCGAGACGCGCGAACGGCAGGGTGCCGTCGGCCAGGCCGACCACGAGTTGCGCCGACGGCGCATCGGCAGGAACCTGCCGGCGCGGCAGGACCGCGCGCCACAGTGCGGCGCCCTCGCTGCCGCCGCCCTCGGCCTTGAAGGTGAGCGCCACACCGGCCAGCGAGCCGCGCGGGGCGCGGTCGATCGGAACGCTGAAGCGCAGCAGGATGGCGATATCGCCATCGGGATCGATGCCGTCGCTGTCGTCGGTGATGTCAAGCTCGCGCGGGCCGCCGAGCAAGGCGAGATAGGTGGCGATTTCCGCCCGCACCCGGCGGGCCTCGCGCAGGTCGTCATCGAGCACCTGCCCGCCCTCGCGCAGCTTGTTGAACAGCTCCTGATCCACCGTCATGCGGGCATAGAGTTCGAACGCCAGCCGGCCCGCCGCCGATTCCTCCGCGCTGTAATAGGCCGTTATCAGGGCCTTGGCGCTGGTGGTCGCCAGCCCTATCAGATTGGCGCGCGCGGTGCCCTGCATGGCGTCCTTGAAATTGCCCCAGTTCACGCCGCCCTTGATGAACTCGCGCGAACCGGAGGCGATCTGCCGCCACCGCGAGGCATTGGCCACCGCCGCCTCGCGCATCGCCGTCACACCGGCGCGGGCGGCGTCCGGGGCAACACTGATGGCGTAGCTGACGCCGCGCGCGATCCCCTGCTCGTAAAGATCGCCCATGACGACGCTTGTCACGTCGGCGGCGACGTTGCTCGATCCGGCGACGGCATCGTCGGCCGACAGCCGCGCCACGGGATCGCCGCCGGGCCCCTGGCTGTGCAGCAGGTCGGCCAGCACGCCGCCGCCGGGCTTGCCAAGGCCAGCCTGGGCCAGCGGCTCGAGCACGATCACCGCCTTCTCGCCGAACAGCCTGATGGCCAGCCGCTGGGCTTCGGCGCGGATCGCCGGATCGCTGTCGGCTAGTCCCTTCAAGGCCTGCGCCAGATGGCGCCTGGCGTCGATCGTCGCCACGTCCAGCGCCTCGCCGGTGCGCTGCACGCGCGCCGCCGCCGCCTCCACCGCCAGCCTTTCGGCTTCGGCATAGGCCGACCGTACCTGACGCGCGAACGCCTCCTCGCTGCGTCGCGCCAGGCGCGCCGCCGCTTCGCTGGCCTCCTCGGTCAGTGGCGCCGAACTGCGCAGCAGCTTTTGCGCCGCCATCTCGGCGACTTTTTCTTCCGTCGCCTCGGCGGCTTTGCGCAATGCCGTCGCCGCGCCGCCGGTGAGAGCCGCCTCGACGATGGTGCCGCCGATTTCGGCCAGGGCGGTGAAGGCGATCTTCTTTATCTGCGCATCGACCCGGCGCTCCTCGGCGTCGACGTAGCGCAACGCGGCCGCATGCATGCCCTCGGCGATTTCCAGGCGCTGCTGGCGGAGCCTGTCGGCTTCGCGCTCGCGCTCGAAGATCGAGGCGTCGAGCTCGTCGCGGGCGGCCCGCAACTCGGCGATCCGCGCCGCCATCCCTTGCTCGGTCTCGCGCTTGGTCCGCCAGACGCCGCGATAGATCGTGCGCAGCCCGACATCCGCGCTGACCGCTTCGAGGAAGGGCGGCCGCGCCGGCTCCAGCTTGGCGACGTAGCGGTCGAACGCCTCGGCCAGCGCCTGCTGCGCATCGGCCAGGTCCCGCCGCGTCCGGCCGGCCACGATCCCCGCTTCGAGCCAGCCGCGCATCGCCGCATCCCCCGGTCCGGCCAGCGGCGCGGCGAACTCCGCTTCGATCGCCAGTATCTGGCGCTGCTTCTCGGCGATCTCGCGATCGACCGCCTCCAGACCGGGCCGGGCGTTGTCGCGCGCCTGTTGCGCGGCACGGGCGGTTTCCGATGCCCGGCGCTCGATCGCCTTCCATTCGGGATAGTCGGCAAGCTGCTGCGTGCGGCCGATCAGCAGATAGACCGGCAGCGCCTGGTCGTAGGCCCTGGCCGCTTCGGCCGCCAGGTCGCGCACCCGCGCCACATCGAGGTCGATCTCGGCCCGCCGCTCCAGCAGCGCCATCAGTTCGCGCTGTGCCGCCTGCCGGCGCCGCTCTATGCCATCGACGCGCGCCAGCTCGGCGACGGCCGCCTCCGTTATGCGTGCCACCGCCGCGCTCAAGGCCTGCTCGGCCTGCTCGCTTTTCTCGCCGGCCGCCTTCTCCGCCGCCCGGGCCGCGGCATAGTTCTGCTGCGCCGCCAGCAGTTCGGATTGCTGGTCCGCTTGCACGCCGACGGCAGGCGCCACCGCCAGTATGAGCGCCAGGGCGGCACGCCTGGCCGGCAGCAGGAAGCACCGCATCGTCACGGCAGCGCCGCCAGCCCGCGGGCCGGCGCCTCCCTGCGCAGCGTCAAGCGCAACTCGTATGGATCATGCACCTTGCTGATGGTCTGGTAGCTTGGCGAATAGGTGACGTGCTGCGACTGCCAGGTACCGGCCAGCGTCTCCGAGCCCGGGCACGCATCAAGCCTGACGACGAAGTAAAGCGTTGGCGACCACCGCGCCAATCCCGCCCGCACCCAGCCCGGCAGGTTGGAGCCGATCACCTGCGGCGAGCGGATCGCATGCCTGGCCTCGATGCGGCCGAGCCGGAACGTGCCGTCGAACGCGATCGGTACGCCGTGCGCCGTGGCCTGGCGCAGCAAGATGCGTTCCCCCTCCCCTTCAAGACGCCAGGTCTCGCCGCTGCCGTCCTTCCAGTCGCCGTTGAGTGTCGCCCGCATGGCGGCGGCCTGCGCCTGGTCGATGGTGCAGACCGACAGCGGGACCATGCGTTGTTCGAGATCGGTGCCGCGCGCGTTGGGCGTCGATTTCTGCTCGCCGACGAAAACCGTGCGGGTCGGCTGGCCCGACGCGTCCGGCGTCGTGACGTCGACCGTGAACAGGCCGGCCCGGCGCGCATCGGTCACTTCGATCGCGCGGTCGGGCTTTTCGTATCGCCGGCGCACCGATTCCGCCGGCCCTTCGGATGCCGCCGCGCCGCCGACGCCGTCGACCAGTTTTTCCAGCGCTGGTCCGGTCGGCCGTTTGCGGCCTGCCGCTTCGTAGAGATCGCCGATCGCCGCGCCGATCTCCTCCCGGTCGCGCCGCAGCACCGCATCCCGCACCGCGCCGATTTCACGGGCGAATTGCGGCCCCCGCGGCCCCAGCAGCAGGGCCCGCGCGTACTGGTCGACGATGCCGGGATCGGCCGTCGCGACGCGCTGCGCCGGCAGCAGCCGTTCGGCCTGGAGGGCCGAACGCGCCGCCTCGACGGCTGCCGGATCGGCCCCGGCGGGCAGTTCGCGCCCCGGCGCCGTCAGGTCGTGCAGGAAGGCCATGGTGCGGGCGTCGACATCCTGGGCCGAGGCGGCGGTCGACATCGCCAGCAGCGCCAGCGCCGCAGCGCCCAACCGGCCCCAGCCAGGAGCCGGAGACCATCGAAAGACATGGCTGGACGCGGCGGTTTTCATGTCTCGGCCCCCTGCAGAGCTTCGGCACTAAACGCTGGTCGCCGGATTGCTGGTCCGGCACGAAATCCTCAGATTCCGGGTCTGGATGAACGCCGGCAATGACGCGCCATACGGTATTATTGTGCCGCAATTGGCAGCCAAAATGCACGAATTTTCGTAAGGGGGATGGCTGCGATTTAGCGCTGGACCGTCCGCCGCCGGACCTGCTCGCGGTGGAAAATGTAGAGGCCGCTGCCGACCAGCAGGGCGATGCCGGTCCAGGCCAGCAGGTTCGGCACGTCGCCCCAGATCAGATAGCCCAGCAGCAGCGCCCACAGGATCGCCGTGTAGCGGAACGGCGCCACCACCGACAGTTCGCCATGGCGCATGCAGTCGATCACCAGGTAATAGCCGCCCGACAGGAAGGCCGAAGCGGTGATCAGCAGCAGAAGCTGCCGCCACGACAGCGGCGCCCAGCCTTCGACCGCGGAGAAGATGCCGGCCGCCACCGTCACCACGATGGCGGTGCTCAAGGTCACGATCACCGAGGGAATGCCGGAGCGGATGCGGCGGGTCAGCAGATCGCGCGCCGCATGCGTGGCCGTCGCCGCCAGCGCCCACAAGGCATACCAGTTGAAGCCCGCCGCGCCCGGCTGCACCACCAGCAGCACGCCGGCGAAGCCGATGGTCACCGCGCTCCAGCGCCGCCATCCCACCTGCTCGCGCAGGAAGAAGGCGGCGCAGACGGTCAGCATCAGCGGCACCGAAAGGTTGATCGCCGTCACGTTGGCGATCGGCATGTTGAACAGCGCCACCAGATAGAGAAACGTGCCCAGCGAATCGATGCCGGCCCGCACCAGCACCGGACCGTCGAACACGGCGGCGATCTGCCGCCAGGCGCCTAGCGCCATGGCCAAGGCCGCTATCAGGCAGGTGGCGGAGAAGCCGCGCAGGAAGATGATCTGCCCGAGCGGCAGGCCCTCGCTGATATGCTTGATCATTGCATCGTTGCACATGAACAGCGCCATGCTCGCCACCATGCCGGCAATGCCGCGGCGGTTCTCGCTGATCAGATCGACGGCCATTTCGCTCCCGGTTCTTCTTGGCGGCGATCTAACCCTTTGATCTGAAAGGCGGCAAGGGCGGGAACGGTAAGGCAGCCCTGCGCGTTGAACGAGGCGGACGGAGATTTCAATGTTGCGCTTTCTCCTCACCCTCCTGGCCTGCCTGTTCGCCGGCGCCCTGCCGGCGATCATTCCGGCGGCCATCGGCCAGACGCGGACGCCGCCGATTGCCGACGAGAAGCCGCCGATCGAGGGGCCCGCCCCGCTGGCCTATGGCTGTGCCGGCGGCCAGACTTTCATGGTGGTCTACAAGCGCGGCGAGGAAGCCGACCTGATCATGGGTACCCGCAGCTTCACCTTGCGACAGGTGCCCAGCGGTTCGGGTTTCCGTTACAGCGACGGCACGCTGACCCTGGTCGGCAAGGGCCGCGAAGCGATGCTCGAAGGCGCGCCCGGCGGCACGCTGCGCGAATGCATCGCCCGCGACAAGCCTGCGGACGACGCCGGACAGAAGCGCTGAAGCCGGTTTGCGCTTGACGCCATCGCCCGCATGACGGCGCACATGCTTCCCCCCGGTTGCGATCCGTCCTAGGATTGATGTTTCAAACCCGTCTCACCGCCTTATGGCCGCGGCGGTCGCAGCAACGGGGACATTGATGACAGACACCAGCCAGACACTGGAAACCGCTATCGCGCGGATGCAGCAGATCGACCGTCTGCTGGAGGAGATCGGCACGTCGCTGCCTGCCGCGCCGCCGCAGGACGGCGAATCGCTGAGTTCCCTGTTCGACAAGCTGATGGCCGAGGCCAATGCCGCCCATGGCCGCTTCCATCGCGTCGCCAAGCAGATGATGGACATTCAGAAGGCCCTGGCGCCTGAGCCGGACAGGGCGGATTAGGCTTTCGTCGCCTCAACGATGCGCTGCAGGAAACCCGGCAGCGGACGGTTCTGCGACAGCAGGTAACGGCCCATCGCCCCCGCCACTTCCCGCACGGCCGGACGATCGGCCATGCGCTCGCGCCAGGCGATCAGGCGGGCAGCGCCATCCGGTATCGGCGCTCCCATGCGGTCGGCGAAAATCTGCGCCATGAAGAAGGCGATGTCAGCATAAGAACAGGCGCCGGCCAGAAACGCGCGGCCGTCGCCCAGCAGGCTTTCCATCTCGCGGTAGAAATCCGCCGCGGCGGCCCGCGCCGAGACGGCGGCCGCATCGTCCGGGTTGTTCTGCAATCCCATCAGCCGGATGATCGGCGGAAAGAACACTTCGTCCGATTTCAGCTCCAGCAGCCGTGCCCGCGCCCGCGCTTTCGCTTCGCGTGGCCACAGCGGCGGCTGGGGTTTCACATCCTCGAAATATTCGAAGATCTGGGTCGAATCGAAAATCTCCAGATCGCCGTCAACCAGCACCGGCACCTGCTGCTTAGGATTGATGCGCTGCACCTCGGGATGGCGGGGCTGGTAGAGCGTGCGCATGGCGAACGGCACCATGACCAGCTCGACCTCGATGCCCTTCTCCAGTGCTGCGATCTGGGCCTTGGCGCCGAACATGCTGAGCGGGCCGGAATAGAGGATCGGGCGGGCCATGGTCTTCCTCCGCAGTACCGTTGCCATCATATGGCGGATATTTCGCCGCCCGATCCAGTTCCGGTCTGGCCCCCGGACGGCAAAGGGTCGAATATTGCCGGCATAACGACATCACAGCCGGGAAAATGCCATGCCCAAGGACAACGTCACCCTGCAGAAATACCAGATGCATATCGGCGGCAGCTGGGTCGATCCGGTTTCCAACGACTGGTTCGAATCGGAGAACCCCTATACCGGTGCGCCCTGGGCGCTGATCCCACGCGGCGGCAAGGAAGACGCCGACCGCGCCGTGGAAGCCGCGCACCAGGCGCTGACGCAAGGCGCGTGGCCGAAGCTGACGGCGACCCAGCGCGGCGCGTTGCTGCGCAAGCTGGGCGACCTGATCGCCCGCGACGCCGCGAAGCTGGCGGCGGTCGAGGTGCGCGACAACGGCAAGCTGATCGCCGAGATGGGCGGCCAGCTCAACTACCTGCCGCAATGGTACTATTACTATGGCGGGCTGGCCGACAAGATCGAGGGCGGCGTGCTGCCGGTCGACAAGGCCGACGTCTTCACCTACACCCGCCACGAGCCGGTCGGCGTGGTGGTGGCGATCTCGCCGTGGAATTCGCCGCTGCTGCTGTCGAGCTGGAAGATCGCGCCGGCGCTGGCGGCCGGCTGCACCGTGGTACTGAAGCCGTCGGAATTCACCTCCGCCTCCGCGCTGGAATTCGCCAAGCTGTTCGAGGAAGCGGGCTTCCCGCCGGGCGTGTTCAACGTCGTCACCGGCTTCGGCCCCGATGTCGGCGAACCGCTGGTGTCGCATCCCAAGGTCGCCAAGGTGGCGTTCACCGGCAGCGAGATGGGCGGCCAGCGCGTCTACGAGACCGCCGCCAAGGGGCTGCGCCATGTCAGCCTGGAGCTGGGCGGCAAGTCGCCCAACATCGTGTTCGAGGATGCCGACATCGCCGGCGCGGTGAAGGGCGTGATCTCCGGCATCTTCGCCGCCACCGGCCAGACCTGCATCGCCGGTTCCCGTCTGCTGGTGCACAAGGACATCCACGACCGCTTCGTCGAGGAGCTGGTCGCCTTCGCCAGGACGGCCCGCATGGGCGACCCGATGGACATGAACACGCAGGTCGGCCCGGTCACCACGCGGCCGCAATTCGACAAGATCCTGCACTATTTCGACGTCGGCCGGCAGGACGGCGCCAAGGTGCTGCTGGGCGGCGAGAAGGCACGGCGGCCGGAATGCGGCGACGGCTGGTTCGTCGAGCCGACCATCTTCGGCGACGTCACAAACCAGATGCGCATTGCGCGCGAGGAAGTGTTCGGCCCGGTGCTGTCGGTCATCAAGTTCGACGACGACGACCATGCGATGGAAATCGCCAACGACAGCCCCTACGGCCTGGCGGCCGGCGTGTGGACCAAGAGCATCAAGCGCGCACTGGACCTGCCCAAGCGGCTGCAGGCCGGCACGGTGTGGGTCAACACCTACCGCCAGCTCAGCTTCATGGCGCCGTTCGGCGGCTACAAGCGCTCCGGCCTGGGGCGCGAGAACGGCCAGGACGCGATCTGGGATTACCTGGAGACCAAGTCGGTGTGGATATCGACGGCGACGGAAGTGCCCAACCCCTTCATCATGCGCTGACCGCCGGGGTTTTGCGGCTGCGGATCATGATGACGATCGCAGCGATCGCATGCAGGGCGGTGCACAAAGCCAGCACCGCCCCGTAATCGCCGGTCCAGTCGCGGATGATGCCCAGCGCGCCGGGCGCCAGCGCGTAGCTGACCTGGGTGATGGCCATCACCAGGCTGACGATGCGGGTGAACTGCGGCGCGGGGAACTCGACCTGGATGATCAGCCCGGGCAGGGTCACCATGTTGCCGACGCCGAGCCCGAACATGACGCAGGCGACATAGATCAGCCATTCGCTATCCACCATCTGCAGCAGCACCAGGGCGGCGATCTGAACCGCGAAATTGGCGCAGGCCGCGCCGCGACGGTCGATGTTGTCGATGACGAAGCCGGTGCCGACCCGCCCGACGACGGCGGCGATCGAGATCGCCACGATGCACCAGCCGGCGGCGATCTCGCCGACGCGCGGCGAGAGATACGTTATCAGGTGGATGAGGAAGCCGACCTGCACGGCGTAGCCGATGCAGAAACTGCCGACGATGCTGAGAAAGCCGCGCTGCCGCAGCAGGGTCCGCAGCGCGATCGGCTGGCCGGGCGCGCCGGGCACGACCGGCTCGCTGTCCGCCTCTTCCTTCGGATCGCGCTCATGCGCATAGCGCTCGCGGCGGAACAGCGTCAGCAGGATCACCGGCACCAGCACCGCCATCACCCCGGCGACGCCAAGCCGCATGCCGTCGTCGAACCCGAACGCGGCCAGCATCGCCACCAGATAGGGCGCCACCAGGATGCCGCCGAAGCTGGCGCCGTTGAGCGCCAGGCTGACGGCCAGCCCGCGCCGGCGGTCGAACCAGGGGGCGATCATGGCGGTAACGGCGGCCGCACTCATGCCGGCCCAGCCGAACGCCATCACGATGAAGGCGATATAGACCTGCCATGGCTGCCACACGATCGTCAGCGCCAGCACGCTGGCCGCCATCACCAGGCTGCAAGCCAGCGCCACCTGCCGCGCCCCGAAGCGTTCCATGGCGCCGCCGACGAACACCAGCAGGAAGGCGCCGGCCAGGTAATAGACCGTGATGGCCGAGGAGACGGTGGCGATCGACCAGCCGCGCGCACTGGTCAGGGCGGCGAGATAGACGGCCGGGCCGTAGAACCCCAGCCCCCACGCGGCGGTGGCCACGCAGAAAGCGCCGAAGACCACGGCCCAGCCGCGATAGATCGTCATTACGCCGCCGAGGAGAGAGGCATGGACCAGTCTAACCTTTCTTCAGCATTGCGCTGTCATCGTCCGCCCGCAACGCCGTCGAAATCGCGCCGTCAGAATGCCGTCATCCGGCACCGAATGGTCACGACGGGCCGATGGCGGGCGACGCCTAAAATCGGCCATGTCGTCGCTGAAGCTGCGCAGCCTCAAGAGCCTCGTCTGGTCGCTGGCCGAAAACGTAGGCGTTGCGGTCCTGTCCCTGGCTTCTTTCATCGTTCTCGCCCGGCTGCTCGGTCCTGCCGAGTTCGGTATTGTCGCTCTCGCCAACGTGCTGGTGATCTGTTTCAACCTGCTGATCAGCAGCACTCTGGCCGATGGCATTATCCAGCGCGCCAGCCTGGGCGGCAAAGACCTCGATACCGCATTCTGGGGCACGCTGGGGCTGGGTATCCTCCTTGCCCTGGCCTGCCTGTTCGGCGCCGACCTGGCCGCCGAGGCGCTGGGCGAGCCGGGTCTGGCGCAGGTTCTGCCCTGGCTGGCCCTGGTGCCGCTTTGCGGGGCGCTGGGAGCCGTTCCCATCGCCCTGCAGCGGCGCAACCTGCGCTTCCGCGGCCCTGCCCTGTGCAGCCTCGCCGGCCGCGTCTGCGGCGCCATTCTGGCGGTCGCGATGGCCTGGCAGGGCTATGGCATCTGGAGCCTGGTGGCGCAGCAGGTCGTGGGGGCGGCGATCACCAATCTGGGGGCGGCGGCCACCGCCCGCTGGCGGCCGCGGGCGCGGCTGTCCTGGCCCGTGCTGCGCCAGCTCTGGGGCTTCGGCGTCCATGTCTCGGGCAGCCAGATCGTCAGCGCCGCCGCCGAGCAGGCCGTCGTATTGCTGATCGGCACCGCCTTCGGGTCGACCCTGCTGGGCCATTTCACCGTCGCCTGGCGCATGGTGCAACTCGTCAAGGCGCTGGTGGTCGGCACGGTCTACCACGTCGCCTTCAGTGCCTTCGCCCGCATGCAGCACGACCGGCCGGCCGCCACCCGCGCCTTCCTCGAAGCGACCCAGCTCAGCTGCCTGATCGGCTTCCCGCTGGGGCTGGGCATGGCGGCGGTGGCGGCGCCGGCGATCCTGACCCTGTTCGGCGAGCGCTGGGCCGACAGCATCGACCTCTTCGCCATCCTGGCGCTGGAGATGGTGCCGGCCTTCTACGTGCTGTTCGTCTCCTCCTGCTATCGCGCCCTGGGCCGTCCGGGCTGGGCCCTGGCGCTGGCGCTGGCCCATTTCGCGCTGGCGATCGCCGGCACGCTGGCCGTCACCGCGCTGGGGCTGGAGGCGGTCGCCATGGTTTGGGTGGCCAAGTCGGTGATCGTGCTGCCGGTGACGCTGGCGCTGACGCAGCGTCTGCTCGGCACGTCGCTGCCAGCGCTGGCGATGCCGGCGCTGGGCCCGTTGCTGGCCAGCACGGCAATGGCGCTGGGGGTCCGCTTCCTGCTGCCCTGGCTGGCGGAACTGTCTCCTGCCCTGCAGCTCGTCATTGCCGTGGCCGCCGGCGTGGCGATCTACGCCATCGTCGCGCCGCTGGTCGCCGGACGCTCGGTCCGCGCCGTCTTCCAGATGCTGCGCTCGCTGCGGCAGGGCGTGGTGGCGAAGCCGGCCGAATAGGCCTCAGCGCAGGATGCGCGCCAGTCCGTCAGCCGCGCTCTGCGACACGAAGCTGGCCGCGGGCATGGCGGCCAGCGCCTCTCTCCTGCCGGCGTAGTCCTCCGCCGTCACGCCGCGGAAGAAATTCACCAGCGCCTCCTCGTAGGGCGCTTCGAAGGCCCAGCCGCAGCCGAACTCCTCGACCGTGTGCCCGACCTCGAAGCCGCGCGCCACCAGGCAGGGCACGCCGAAATAGCCGGCTTCGTAGAAGCGGCACGGCATCAGCCAGCGCGAATTGCCGTCGGCGTTCTCAAGGTCCAGCGCCCAGGTGAAATCGACGCCGCCATAGAGCCGCGGCAGGTCGGCGGGGTTGTCGTACTCGCCCTCGTAAACGATGTTCTCGTTCTCCTGCACCACGCGCTGGAAACGCTCGGGATCGACCGACGTCACAATGCCGGCGAACCGGAACACGACGCGATCGCGCAGCCGCTGCGCCAGCCGCTCGATCAGATCGAGCGTCGCCTCGCCGCGGATCAGGCCGAAATAGCCGACCACCAGCCGGTTCGACGATGCCGGCGCGGCGGCCGCGATGTGGCGACCGGCCGGCACCAGGGCGCGCACTGAGGCGGGAAGCTTGTTCTCCAGCAGGAACCAGCGGCCGCGATAGTGCTGGATCGGCTGATAGTAGTGGGCATGAAAGCCGCCGGAGGACAGCACCAGCAGGCGCACGTCCTGCAGGCACAGCCGCTCCAGCAGCCGCAGCAGGCGGGACACCGGACGGCGGCCGAGCAGGATCGGCTGGATGTCGAGAACCTCGTAGAACACCGGCGCCCGGGCGCGCAGGAACAGGCGGGCGAACAGCGCCAGCACGAGCTGGTCGAGATTGCGCGCGTAGAGCACGTCGGCCTCGCGCAGGGCGCGCCGGTTTCCCACCAACCCTGGCAGCGCGGCCAGCACCGCGCGCAGCCGCTGCAGGTAGCGCGCGTCCTCGGTCCGCCCCAGCTCGACATGGGGCCCGCCGGGCGGATCGGGGCGGTGATAGCGGCCGCGCCGGAATCCCATCACCGTCAGCCGGTGGCCGGCCTCGCGGAACGATTCGACGCGGTTGCGCGTGATCGTATCGGCAATATCGGGCACCAGTAGAACGATACGCTGTCCGGCAGCGCCGACATCGAAGGGCATGAAGCGGTCTCCCGGCTCGCGGCAACGGCGGACCGCGAGTCTGAATGGCCTACCGCGCCGATGCCTGTGATCAAACCATGACGCAAAAGGGAAAAGCCGTTCACGGCCACAGGTTGATCACTGGCTGGAAATCGGTGCGTCGGGCCTGATGAGGGTGATCCGGCGCATTTTCGCCGGGACATGGGAAGCGGACACCCGGCCGCAAGGAACACCGATGAATGCACCGGCGCGCCAAGGCCGACGGTTCGACAGAGTGGCAATCTGCAGTGTTCTGGGCGATCCATCCGACCCTGCCGTGTGGTCAGCCGCTCCCTTCAACCTCGCCAACGCGCTCGAACGCCTGGGAGTGAAAGTGGACCGCATCGATTCGGGTCCGACCCGATCGCAGCTCGGCCTGCTTGCCGTCCGTTATGCCATGGGCGGCTGCGGCGCGCCGCCCTCGACCGAAGCCGTGCTGCGCTCCGTCACGGCCCGCCGGCTGTCGCTCAGCCGCCTGCAGCATGCGCTGCGCGGCCGCGGCATCGCGCATGTCATCCACACCGGCATTCTCGACATGCCGATGGCCGACCTGCAGGACGGCGTCGCGCACTATCTCTACTGCGACGACGACTGGACCTTCTCCTTTCCTTTCCGCCCCGACGGCGCCCGCTACCCGTCCGCCTGCTTGGCCATGTTCGCGACCTGCGACCAGCGCGCCATGGCGCAGGCGGCCCATGTCTTCACTTTCAGCGAGCATCTGCGCACGCACATGATCGCCCATTACGGCCTGACGCCCGATCGCGTCACGGCGGTGGGCTGCGGCATGGGCCGGATCGAGCCCTATCACGGGCCGAAAAACTACACCGCCGGCCATCTCCTGTTCGTGGCCAAGCACCTTTTCGTGCAGAAGGGCGGCCTGCTGCTGCTTGACGCCTTCCGTCGCGCGCGCCGGGTATTGCCGCATCTGTCGCTGACCATCGTCGGCGACAGCCGCAGCCGGCGCCATATCGAAGACGTGGCCGGCGTCGAGATCCGCGACCACCTTCCCTGGGACCAGCTCCAGGCGCTGTATCGGCAGGCGACGCTGCTGACTCAGCCGATGCTGAACGACCCGTGGGGCCAGGTCTATGTCGAAGCCCTGGCCTCGCGCACGCCCGTCCTGGGCCTCAACCGCAACGGCCTGCCGCAGATCACCGAGAACGGCCGGCACGGCTTCCTGGTCGACCGCCCCGATCCCGACGCGCTCGCCGCCGCGCTCGTCGATGCGCTGAGCGATCCGGAGCGGCTGGCGCGCATGGGCCACGCAGGGCAGGCGCATGTGCTGAAGCACTACACCTGGGACCAGGTGGCAAGCCGCATCGCCAACGCACCGGTGGCCGAGGCGCCGGCCGAGGCAGCGGCCGAGTCGGTCGCCGCCGATCCCCTTCCCGCCATCGTCAACGCATAGGAAAAGCGCAGCATGACCGACAAAATCGCCTTCATCACCGGCGCCACCGGCCAGGACGGCGCCTACTTGGCCGAGTTGCTGCTCGACAAGGGCTATATCGTGCACGGGCTGAAGCGGCGCTCCTCCTCCATCAACACCCGCCGCATCGACCACCTCTATCGCGACCGGCACGAGGACAGCGTCCGCTTCTTCCTGCATCACGGCGACATGACCGATTCCAGCTCGCTGATCCGCATCATCCAGGAAACCCAGCCGACCGAGATCTACAATCTCGCCGCCCAGAGTCACGTGCAGGTCAGCTTCGAGACGCCGGAATACACGGCCAACACCGACGCGCTGGGCACGCTGCGCCTGCTTGAAGCGATCCGCATCCTGAAGATGGAGGACCGCATCCGCTTCTACCAGGCGTCCACGTCCGAGCTGTTCGGCAAGGTGGTGGAAACGCCGCAGCGGGAGACCACGCCGTTCTATCCGCGCAGCCCCTATGCCGCGGCAAAGCTCTACGGCTACTGGATCACGATCAACTATCGCGAAGCCTACGGCATGCACGCCTCCAACGGCATCCTGTTCAACCACGAATCGCCACTGCGCGGCGAGACTTTCGTCACCCGTAAGATCACGCGCGCCGTGGCCGCCATCGAGCACGGGCTGCAGAAATGCCTCTACCTAGGCAATCTCGACGCCAAGCGCGACTGGGGCCATGCCCGCGACTATGTCGAGGGCATGTGGCGCATCCTGCAGCAGGAGAAGGCCGACGACTACGTGCTGGCCACCGGCGAGGTGCATTCGGTGCGCGAATTCGTCGAGAAGGCGTTCCAGTACATCGACCGGCCGATCGGCTGGGAAGGCAGGAACGAGAAAGAGCGCGGCTTCTGCCAGAAGACCGGCGAGATGCTGGTAGCGGTCGATCCCGACTACTACCGGCCGACCGAGGTCGAGTTCCTGCTGGGCGACGCAAGCAAGGCGCGCAACAAGCTCGACTGGCATCATCACACCGGCTTCGAGGCGCTGGTGGCCGAGATGGTCGAGACCGACCGCGCCGATCTGCGCCTGCGCCGCTACGCCAATGCGTAATCCCGAATACGCCATCGCCGGCAAGCGCGTCTGGGTCGCCGGCCATCGCGGCCTGGTCGGTTCGGCGCTGGTGCGAGCGCTGGAGAAGGAGGACTGCACCATCCTGACCGCCTCGCGCTCGGAGCTGGATCTGCGCGATCGCACCCAGGTCGACCGCTGGATGCGCGAGAACCGGCCGCAGGCGCTGTTCCTGGCGGCGGCCAAGGTCGGCGGCATCCTGGCCAATGACAGCCGGCCGGCGGAATTCCTCTACGAGAACCTGCTGATCCAGAACAACGTCATCGACGCCGCCCGCCGGCACGAGGTCGAGAAGCTGGTGTTCCTCGGCTCCTCCTGCATCTATCCGCGGATGGCCGAGCAGCCGATCCGCGAAGAAGCCCTGCTGACCGGGCCGCTGGAGCCGACCAACCAGTGGTACGCGATCGCCAAGATCGCCGGCATCAAGCTGTGCCAGGCCTATCGCCGGCAGTATGGCTGCGACTACATCAGCGTCATGCCGACCAATCTCTACGGACCGAACGACAATTTCGACCTGCTGGGCAGCCATGTGGTGCCGGCCCTGATCCGCAAGGTGCAGGCGGCTAAGACGTCGAACGCCGAGTCCTTCGAGCTGTGGGGCAGCGGCTCGCCGCTGCGCGACCTGCTCTATGTCGACGACGCCGCCGATGGGCTGGTCTTCCTGATGAAGCAGTACTCGGACGAGGAGATCGTCAACCTGGGCAGCGGCGCGGAGATCAGCATCGTGGCGCTGGCCGAGAAGATCGCCCTGATCGCCGGCTATGGCGGCCGGCTGCGCTTCGACCGCAGCAAGCCCGACGGCACGCCGCGCAAGATCGTCGATGTCACCCGGCTCGCCGCCCTGGGCTGGAAAGCAGGCACATCGCTCGACGAGGGCCTGCGCCGCACCTACGCCTGGTATGAGGAACAGATCGCCGCCCAGACCTTGGCCCGCGCCGGCAACGCCTAATCAGCCTCGCATACCCACCGCCTGGCCGTCGCGATCCGATCGCGGCGGCCCTTTTTTGGTCCGCAGCGTGCCGCTCTCGTCGATCCACAGCACGAACTCGCCCAGGCGGAGCTGGTGGCGGCCGTCCCAGCGGTCGGAGAAACGGATGCCGCCCTCCCCGTCGCTGCCGATGTCGAGAACCTCGAATCCCCTCTCGCAGCGTATGGCGCCGCTGCAGCCCATGACGACGGCCTGGCCCTTGCGCTCGCCGCGCAGCCGGGCCAGGCCCGCCTCCTTCGCCGTCTTGCCGCCGCTGCCGCTGCAGCCGATCATGGTCAGCCGGCCGCTGATGAAGCCATCGATCAGCGCCGTCTGCTTGAACACCGAATAGGCGGTGCAGCCGATCAGCGTGCCGAAATTGTTCAGCTTCAGGCCGGCACCGCCGCTGCGGAAATCGGCCGCCGCCTGGTGATTGTTCTCGAAACCGCTATGGGACAGCAGGGTGCAGCCGTTGGCGGCAAGCAGCCCGTAGCGGGCGTTGAGCAGGAAATAGCAGCCGTGGAAGCCGACGTCGTAGCAGTTGTTGATCATGGCCACGCCCTCGCCGCCATTCTCGCCGAACACGCTGGCCATCACATGGATGGCCGAGAGAATGCCGCCCTTGCCGCCATGGCCCATGGTCATGCCGTTGGCCTTGTTGTCGCGCATGTAGCAGTTGTAGAGCTGGCCCTCGAACACGTTGCCGATCAGCCGGCTGCCATCGCCGCCGCAGCCGTGCACGATCACGTCGTTGAGCGAGAAATTATACAGATAGCGTCCCCACTGGTCGCATTCCAGCAGCAGCCCCGTGCCCTCCTTGCCGTTGCCGCGAATCTCCAGACCGTGGATCTGCAGGAAGCGGAAGGTGCTGCGGCTGACGATCTCCAGCACGTTGGAGCCATCCTCGATGCTCGAGCGCAGGCGGGCGCCATGGGCGATAATCCCGCTGGAATGGGTGACGTGAGCGGCCGGCGAGACGCGCAGCGTGCGGCCGATCCGGTAGCTGCCGGGCGGGATCACCAGGAAGGAGCCGCCATTGCCCTTGAAGGTCTCGTCCAGCGCCCGCTGCAGCGCCGGCGCGTCATCGGTGGCGCCGTCGCCTTTGACGCCGAACTGGGCCGCCTGCACCATCCGCGCGTCGCCGGGAGGGGCCGCCTGCGCCATCGCCCGCGGCGCGGCGGCCAGCGCGCCCAGGCCGGCCAGCGCGAAGACGTCCCGCCGTCTCATGGCTGCAGCCTCTGCCTGTAGTACGGCAACTGCACCAGACCGCTGGCGGTCATCACCGGTTCCGCCACCGGTCGCGGCCGCAGATGCGGCTGTGCCGCCGGCGCCCGCCGCAGGCCCCAGACCAGGCCGGTCACCAGCATCAGCACCACCCAGGTCTTGGGACCGACATAGGCGCCCGACGCCTGGCCGAACAGCGCCCAGACAACCCAGCAGAACGGCAGATGCGCCGCCCGCAGGCTGCGCAGCCAGATGTTGAGGGCTACCAGCACCGCCACCCCGAAGCCGGCGCCGAGATAGATCCAGTGCAGCCAGAAATAGTTGGTCAGCACGTTGGAGAAGCGGTCGAAGCGCCAGGCCGAGGAATAGTTGGGCGACTGCACGAATACGTTCATCGCCAGGTCGGCGCCGAATTGCTCCGCCGTCAGCCCGATGCCCGTCAGCGGATATTCGACCACCACCCGCAGAGCGACCAGCGCCGGGCCGATGACCCGGTAGAAGAAGCTGGGGTCGCGGCCGGTCAGCACGGCGTCGAGCCTTTCCGCATAAAGCATCGAGCCTGCAACCAGCAAGGCGATCATGCCGACGATCGCCACCAGCGCCACGATGAGGCGGCGCGCCGCACTGCCCGGCGCCTGTGGCAGCATGAAATACGACAGGCCGGCGGCGACGCCGCCCAGCAGCGTGGTCGGTCCGGGGATGATGAGCTGGCTGGCCGCCATCAGGCAGAAGAAGATCAGCCAGCGATAGCGGCTTTCCGAGGCCAGGAACCAGCCCAGCGAGAACAGCGAAAAGCCGAACGTGACCGCCGACGGTTCGGAGGTGAAGAATTTGGGCCGCACCTTGCCGTAGAAGATCAGGTCGCGCAGGTCCGATTCGTAGATGCCGGATACGTACAGCACCTGCCGCGCGCTGTCGCTTATGGCGCGGACCGCCGGAATGGCCTCGAGCTGGGCGCCGATCAGGATGACGATGCACATGCCCAGCAGCAGCCGCGCCAGGATGCGACGATCGGCCTTGGCGACGGTCAGGAACAGCGCGAAACCGATGACCAGCGAATAGGTCATCTGCACCAGGCCGGTCATGCGCTTGGACAGGTAGGACGTGTTCGGCGCCACCAGGCAGGCCACCAGCAGCACCAGAACCACGCCCATGAAGGCGGCAAGCTGGCGAGCGGTGAAGTCGTCGCGACGGCGCCAGATCAGGATCAGCCCGGCAACGCCGGCCAGCACCGATGGCACCGGAACGGTCGGCGACAGGTAGATCGCCACTTCGAGATAGATGCCCAGCAGCAGCAGGAAGATCAGCCAATAGTCGACCGTGGCAAGAGGCCGTCCATCGGGCCGCACCATCTCAGGCCGCCGCCAGCATGTCGTGCAGCCGGCGTCCCCTGTCGGCCCAGCGGAAATTCTCGCGACACTGCTCGTAGGCCTGCCGCTGCAGGGCGTTCAGCCGGTCGCAGTCGTCGATGATGCGGAGCGCGCCGCGCGCCAGCGCCAAGTGGTCGCGGAAATAGAGAATGCCCTGGCCGGCCTGCAGCGGCGTGCCGGCGACCGAGCCGTCCAGCGCCAGTATCGGCATGCGGCCAAACACATAATCCAGCACCTTCAGCTTGAAGCCGCCGCCATGGCGTTCCGGAACGATGGCGATGCGCGCCTGGCGCATGTAGGGCGTCACGTCCTCGACCCTGCCGGTGAACTCGGTGGCCAGCGACGTGGCGCGCAGCCGGTCGAGGAAACGCCGATCGCCGTTGCCCACCACCTGCAGCTCCGCCCCGGCCGCCGCGAACAGCGGGTCGGCGATCGCCACGAACTCCTCCAGGTTGAGCTGCTTGGCGATCCAGTCGAAACTGCCGACCACCACGGCGCGGCGCGGCAGGTCGTTCTCGATCGTCCGCTCTTCCAGAGCCGGCCCGTCATAGCCCGGCGGCACGATCTCGATCGGCATGCCGGGCCATTCCCGCGCATAGAGCGCCCGGTCTTCCTCGGTGATCGCCGTCATCGCGTCCATGGCGCCGATCATCCGCCGTTCCAGCCGCGCCACCTTCCAGGTGTCGCTACGCAGGACAAGCCGCATCGGCGCCAGCGGATGGCTGCGGGCGACTTCATCGCGCAGGCTGACTTCGTGATTGTGCGAGACGTAGATCAGCCGCGGCCGGCGCCGGCGGCCACCGCCCAGGCGGCGCTGCACCAGGTCGAGGGCCCAGCCGGCCGATATGCCGTCGAACACGATCGCGCCCCACTCTTCGTCCAGGCGTTCGAGGAGGATCTCGCGCAGACGGTGGTTGTGAACCCTGCTCGCCATGTGCGGCAGGGGCGACAGCAGGCTGCGCCAGCGCGGCCGGAAGCCGCCGGGCGCCAGCCACCAGGTCACGTTGCCCTGGCGGGCGCCGAAGGGACGGTCCTGCCCTTCCCGCGCCAGGCCCAGGACGTGAATCTCGATGCCGGCCGCCGCCGCGCCCTCGATAAGCCCGCCGGAATAGAGGAGCTGGCCGTTATGCCGCGGCTCGGGATCGACCAAGGTCAGCCACAGGCAGCGCATGGGCGGCCATCAATAGGCGTGGCGTCCGCCGAAACCGCCGGTGACCGTCCGCAGAACGATCTTCAGGTCGAGCAGGAGCGACCAGTTGGCGATGTAGAAGAAATCGTGCGCCACGCGCTGCTCGATCTGTTCCGAGGTGGCGGTCTCGCCGCGCCAGCCATTGACCTGCGCCCAGCCGGTGATGCCCGGCTTGACCCGATGGCGCGCGGCATAGTCGCCGACGATCTCGTCGTACTGCAGGATGCCCGCCTTGGCAGCCATGGCGTGCGGCCGCGGTCCCACCACCGACATGTCGCCGCGCAGCACGTTGAAGAACTGCGGCAGCTCGTCGAGGCTGGTGCGGCGCAGGAAGGCGCCGACGCGCGTGACCCGGCTGTCGTTGCGCGTCACCAGCCGCTCGGCGTTGGTATCGGCGTTGTCGACGTGCAGGGTGCGGAACTTGTAGACCTCGATCAGCCGGTTGTTCAGCCCGTAGCGCTTCTGGCGGAAGATCACCGGTCCCTTGCTGTCCAGCTTCACCGCAATGGCGATGCCGGCCAGGATCGGCGAGATCGCCAGCAGGATGCCGGCCGCCAGCAGGCGATCCTCGACCGCTTTGAGAAGCAGCTGCCGTTCGCTCAGCGGCCGGCGCTCCAGCAGGCGCAGCTTCAGGCCCGCCAGTGCTGCCGGCGTCTGGCCGGCCGCCTCGCCGGCGCGCCGGTCGTGCAGGTAGACATCGACGGCAACCTTCCGCAGGCGCGCCAGCGCGCCCTCGACGCGACGGCGTTCGTCGGGCGGGATCGCCAGCACGACGGCATCGAGGGATTGCTCCTGCGCCACCCGCACCAGATCGTCGAGGGTGCCGCCCAGGGTGCAGCCCAGGCAATAGCCGCGGTCCGCGCTCTCGTCCCGGTCGGCGAAGACCCCGACGATCTCCACCCCTTTCGCCGCCAGCGGCAGGCATTGCCAGACCACCTGCCGGCAGGCGGCACCCAGCCCGACCACGGCGATGCGGGTGCGGCGCGTTTTCCAGCGCGAGGCCCATGCGGCCAGCCCGGCGAAAGGAGCCGGGCGGCGGCGGGTGGATTTTCGGGGGCGAAGCCGGTCGACAAGCGTGTCGCCGAAATCGGCAGCGATACTCATGTGCCTCCTTCCTGTCGAGGGCCGCAGGCAGGCCTGCGAGGCACCAACGCAACTATTGTTGATTCATCCCACAGCGCGGATCGGGCGTCCTGTGACCAAGGCGGGACTTCAGACGACGGCCCGTTTCGGGCCCTGCAGGATGCCGGCGGCGAAGGATCGCGGCGACCGCTCGCGGACGAACTGGGCCGCCAGCGCGGCATCGAATTCCCGTTCCGGGCCTTCGCGGATCATGCGCTCGATGGCCTGCGCCAGCCGCCGCGGATCGCCGGTGTCGGCGGTGACGCCCAGCCGATAGTCCTGGGTAAGCCGGTACAGCAGCCCGAAATCCTGGGTCAGGACCGGCTTGCCCGATCCGGCGGCCCAGATCAACACGCCGCTGGAGCCCACAAAACGTTGGTAAGGCGCCAACACCACATCGCAGCGCCCGATCTCGCGCCGCAGTTCCTCGACCGGCAGCCGGCCTTCCCTGAATTCCAGCCGCAAAGTCGGCTGCAGCAGGCGCAGGTCGCTGATCGCATGCACCAGCCGCCCGCGGATGCCGGGATCGACGTTGCCGGCCATCACCAGCGACATGCGGGCGGCGATCTCGGCCGGCAGGTAGGCAAGTGCCGTCAGCAGCGCGAGGATGCCTTTGCGTTCGGCCAGGTAGCCGAACATCAGGAACCGCACGCGGCCGGCCTCGCGCGGTAGCGACGGATCGGACGGCCTCTCCTCCCAGTGGACCGGGTCGGGCAGCGGCTGCACCTTGGCGCCGCTCTTGTAGGCGGCCAGCGCGTAGCGGGCGAAGAACGGGTCCAGGGTCAGGACCGACTCGACCGAGCGGTTCAGCAGCATCAGCCGGTAGAGCACCGATTTGCGCAGATCGCGCATGCGCTCGCGCCAGTCCGGCGCATAGGGGCTGATCTGGCGGTAATGCACCGACGGCCGGAACAGCACCCCGTCCAGCATGCGCCCGCGCGCGCCCAGGCCCAGCGCCAGCGGCAGCGACAGGTGGTCGAGCGCCAGGAAATGGCCGCGCCGGGCGCCATAGCGCGCCAGATAGCGGCGCATGATCCACCAGCGGGCAAAACCGCTGACGATCAGCGAGGAATGCAGGCAAAGCGCCTGCTCCCGCGGCTCGAGGGCCGCGACCTGGATGGCGGCGGCCGCGTCGTCGGGCACCAGCGCGGCCAGCTTGTCGTAGAGCTGGGGGGCGACCACCAGGCGCAGCGGTTCGGACACCTGTTCGGCGAGCGCGAAGCGGACGATATGCTCCAGCCATTCCTGCGGATGGCCTTCGTAGGACGGCTCCAGCACGACGATGCCGCGGCCGGCCGCGGCCGGCGTTTCGCGCACGTCCTCGAGCAGGCGCTGGAACAGCGGCAGGACTTTCGCCCGCGCATGATGGTTTTCGACATGGCGCCGTCCGGCCTGTCCCAGCGCCACTTGCCGCGGCTCATCGCGCAGCAGGTCGAGGACGGCGGCGGCCAGGGCGGCGGGATCGTCGGGCGGCACGCAGAGAAAGGCCCCGCTTTCGGCCTGCACCCGCCACAGCGCGCTGCCCGGCCGCGCCGTGGCGACGAAGGGCCGGCCGGCGGCCATGATGTTGAACACTTTGGACGGCATGGCGAAATCGGCGGCGCTGGGATTCTGCGGCACCAGGTGCACATGGCCCTGGGCTAGCCCGGCGTTGAGGTCGGTCTTCGGCAGCAGCCCTTCGACCCGGACGTTCTCCAGGCGCTGTTCCCTCACCGCCGTCTGCAGTTCCTCGGCCTGGTTGCCGCCGCCGCGCACGATGATGCGCACGTCGGGCGCGCGCGACTGCAGCTCCCGCGCCAGCGCCACGATCTGGTCGAGCCCCTGCTTGCGTCCGAGATTGCCGCTGTAGAGCAGCGTCGGTTCCCCCGGCGCGGCGAGCGGCACGATGGCTTCGGTGTCGACCCACAGCGGCACCACGGCAACTGGCGTCGATACGCCGAGGCTGCGCAGGCTGCCGGCCATTTCCGGTGTCAGCACGGCGATGGCGTCGACCCGGTTGAAGACGAACCGCTCGACCAGCCGCATCAGCCTGAGCATCGCCGAACTCTTGACCATGCCCAGGCCGCCGGCGAGCCCGGACTGGATATCGTGGACCAGAACGAGGTGGCGGCCGCCGCGACGCCTGGCCAGAACGCCCAGCGCGACGCAGAAGATCGAGGGCGACAGGGAAATCACCAACCGGCCGCGCTTGATCCGCCCACGGCACAGCGCGCCCAGGCCGCGCAGGAAGAAGCCGAGTTCGGACAGGATGCGCTGGCGCACCGACCGGCCTTCGGGACCGGTCGACGCGACGCGCACGACGTCGATGCCGGCGTCCCGCTCGGCCTGGATCCCGCGGCGATGGAAGTCTGCGAACGCCTCGCGGCTGGGATAATGCGGCTGGCCGGTCAGCACGTTGACGGTGTAGCCCGCCTCGCCCAGCCAGCGCGCCAGGTCGGCACAGTAGGGAGCCGATCCGATCTCTTCGGGCGAATAGTACTGCGTCAGCAGCAGAACCGTGTCTGCCATCGCTCCTAGCCGATGCGGGTCAGCGCCGGCCGATGGTACTGATAGGACATCGGCACCCCGGCATACCTGCCAAAACCCTTGGCATCGACGCGGGTCAGCGTCGTTCCCGCCACGTCGGCGCCCGCTTCCAGAAGCTGCTTCAGCGCCTCGAGCGCGGTCTGCCGCGGCGTGCTGCCCCAGCGGGTCACGAACACCACCTTGTCGACCATGCGGGCGATACGCAGCACTTCCGAGCCGATCAGCACCGGCGGCGTGTCGAGCAGCACCATGTCGTAGCTGGCCGCCAGCTCCTGCAGCACGGCGCGGAAACGCTCGCTGGTCAGCATGCGCGCGCCGCCCGGCGTGACGTGGCCGGCCGTGAGGATATCGACGCCGGACAGCGGGTCGGTGTGGATCAGCCGGGTCGACGGATCGGCGTGCTCGTCGAGCACCGCGCCCAGGCCGCCTTCGTTGGCGACGCGGAACAGGCTATGCAGCGCCGGCCGGCGCCAGTCGCAGTCGATCAGCAGCACGCGCCGGCCGTGCGAGGCCAGCATGCGGCCGAGCGAACCCACCAGCACCGATTTGCCTTCCTCGGGTATCGCCGAGCTGACCATCACCACCTTCGGCGAATAGGCCGCTTCCGACAGCTCCAGCCCGGTGTGCAGCTTGCGCAGCGACTCGGCATAGGGCGAGACCGGCTTGCGCAAAATATGCTGCAGCGGCCCCATGCGGTCGTTGACCTGCGGCACAACGGCCAGCACCGGCAGGCCGGTCGCCTCCTCCATCTGCCGGCTGCGGCGGAAAGTGCGGTCCATGCTCTCGCGCAGCAGGGCCCAGATCGCCGCGCCCAGCGCGCCGACCACCACCGCACCCAACGCGATCAGCGACTTGGGCGGAAAAGCCGGCGAATTGGGCACCGCGGCGCGGGAGATCAGCTTGGCGTTGGCCCGCTGCAACTGCTGCTGGCCGATCATCTCCTTGGCGCGGCCCAGCATCTGCTCGAGCAGGTGGCGATTGACGTTGGCGTCGCGCTCCAGCGCATCGAGCGCGATCTGCCGCTCGTTGACGCCGCCCATGCTGACCTTGAGCCGCTCGAAGCTGCGCTTGATGTCTTCGTACCGCGCATTGGCCGACTGCGCCTCGCGCCGCAACCCCTCGATCGTGCGCGACACTTCCGAGCCGATTTTGCCCCGCACGTCCGCCACCTCGGCCTGCGCCGCGCGCCGGTTGGGATGGCGCGGGCCATAGCGCTGCGTGACGTCCGCCAGTTTCTGCTCCGCCAGTGCCGCCTGCTGCTTCAGCGACTGGACCAGCGGCGAGCGCAGCACTTCGGGAACGGCATTGTTATCAGCCACCCTGCCGCCCATGGCGCGGGCCTCGACCAGGCGGGAGTCGGCTTCCGCCTTGGCCGTCTGGGCGGCGATCAGCTGCGTATTGAGTTCGGTGAGCTGCTGCGAGGTGATGCCGGCGGAAGCGCCCTTGTACAGCCCGTGGCGGCGGCGATACTCCTCGACCGCCTGGTCGGACTTGGCGACCTGCTGACGCAGTTCCTCGATGCGGTTGGTCAGGAAGCGGTCTGCCTCCTCTGTCGCCTCGACCTTCTCGGTGCGCTGCTGCGCCAGATAGGCTTCGGCAAAGGCATTGCCCAGCGCCGCCGAGCGTTCGGCATTCTCCGACCGAACCTTGATGCCCAGGACATGCGAGCGCCCAAGCTGCGCGACATCGGTGCGCGCCAGCAGCACGTCGACCACCGTGCGGTCGATATCCTCGGTGGTCGGCCCCGCCTTCTCTTCCCCCGTCCCGAACCAGGCCTGCAGGCGCGGCTCGACATTGGTCTTCCACCAAGACGGTTCCTCCGCGGCCAGGAAAGGATTGAACTCGGGATCGGCCCGCAGGTTGAACTGCCGCGACACCGTCTCGGCCACCGCCCGCGACTGCACGATATAGGCTTCGTTCTGGATCCGGTCGGCGTCGGGGTTCTCGTCCTTCAGGATCGCCTCGATGTTCAGCACCTTGAGCGGCGGCACGCCGACCAGCACGCGCGCCTCGGCGGCGTAGTAGGTTGGCATCAGCTTGGCCGCCACCGCGCCGGCGGCGCCGAACGCCACCGTCACGATCAGGATCGTCAGGCGGTGCCGCCACAGCTTCTGCAGCGTCTCGGCGAAGCTCTCGGTCTCCGGCGGCGGCGCATAAATGCGGGCCGGCTCCTGCGGCGGCAAGCCGTAGGGCTGCGGTTGCCAGTTATTGCTGGGAACGAGGCGCATCAGAAATAGCGTTCCCGGACGGTCACGATATCGCCGGGCAGCAACGGCGTATCGGCGGTCGCCGCAAGCTGGGAAAGGCCGCGCCCGTCATTGGCCGGACGGCGGACGACGAAATTGCTCTCGCGCGCCCGGTAGGTGTAGCCGCCACCCAATGCAACCGCGTTCAGCACGGTCATCCCCGGCACGTAGGGATAGCTGCCCGGCTGCCTGACTTCGCCGACGATGTAGAACGGACGGAACCCCAGCAGTTCGACGCTGACGCTGGCCTCGCGCACGTAGTCGGGATCGAGCTTGTCGGTCAGGAACGATTCGAGTGCGGCCGGCGTCATGCCGCGCGCCGCCACCGGCCCGACCAGCGGAAAGGCCAGGCGCCCCGCCGCATCGATCTGGTATTCGCGCGTCAGTTCGGGCTGGCCGAAAACGGTGATGCGCAGCCTGTCGCCCGATGCGAGCTGATAGTTCTCGGTGCCAGCATGGATGGCCGCCGCGTCGTCGCCGGCATATTGCAACGGCTCGCCAAGCCGGTTGTCGGCGCAGGCCGCCGCCATCGTCAGCATCGCCAGTGCAGCGGCAAACCGTGCCGCAACGCCGTGGACCGGATTGATGTCGCGCCATGTCAGCATCGCGTTTCTCCCGTCTGGCCGCTGCCGGATGGCGGGCATCGCCATACGGCTTCGCGCATTCCCGATCCTGTTCTATCGGGTGGAGAAAGCGTGCTGTTGTGACCTTTGGGAGGCTCCGGCAGACGTCAGCCGGCGGCAATTGCGGCGGCGAAAAGGCAGGCTCAGAGCCGGCCGCTGAGACGCAGGTAGATCACGTTCTCGTTGAAGTCGGCGTTGGTGACGTTGCTGTCGCGCTTGCGGAAAGTGTAGCCGCCTTCGGCCGAGAAGTTGCGGTTGATCAGATAGCGCGCCCCGACGCCGGCGCGATAGTAGTCGTCGTCGCGACGGATGCCCTCGAAGTCATCGTTCTGATAGCCGACATGGCCGCTGACGATGACGTTGCGCAGCAATTCGTGATCGATCCGCACCTCGCTCCTGGTCGCGAAGTAGCTGGAGGCGCCCAGCTGTGTGGTTTCCTCGATCTCGCGCGACAGCGCGCCGGTGACGGTGGTCAGGCGCGTGACGTTCCAGATCAGCTTCAGCCCGCCCGACACGCCGCGTGCCGTCTTCAGCCGCCGGTCCTGATAGTCCTGTTCGCTGTAGCCGACGAACAGGTCGAGGAAGGTGACGCCGGTCAGGTCGTACAGGATGCCGGCCGCGATCTCGAAGCCCTTCGAATCGCGATCGAAACCGGCATTGTCCCGCTCCTCCTGGTAGCGCCGCTTGTTGACGCCGGTCAGCAGGTAGACCTCGCGCAGCGGCGCGAACTCGTAGGAGGTGCGCAGCTTCAACCCGAGCTGGTCGCGGTCGCGGCCGCTCTGGTCGATGCTGCCGCCGCCGAATGCCTTGGTGTCGCGGAACCGGTAGCGGTCCGCCGTGCCATCCAGACGGAACGCCAGCCGGTTCAGCCTATGCTGGGCGCCCAGCATCGCCGAGGCGATCGAGTAGCGGGTCGGTTCGCGCCCGCCCACGTCGTCGGGCGAGCTGCGCTCCTCGTGCAGCCGCCGGTAGCTCAGCGCGCCGAAAAGCTGCGTGTCGCGGGTCACGTCCAGCCGGCCGGACGTTCCCAGGGTAAAGTCCTCGTAGTTCTCCCTGGTCTCGTCCCAGTACCGGCCGATCGAGGCGCCGCCATAGAACCCCAGCGAGTGGTTGTTCCAGTCCGATTGCAAGTTGAACGACGGCTGCAGGACCGTGATGAAATCGCTGATCCGGTTGCGCTGGGTGGCGAAGACGTTGCTGTTGAACTCCTGGCGCACGGCAAAGCCGGGATGGAACAGGAAGCCGCCCAGCCGCACTCCCAGCGGATCGTAGTCCGGGCGGGGCCGCTCCATGACCGTCTGGCCGCGCGGCACTTCCTCCGCCGGCGGCTCGCGCCGTTCCGCAGGTGTCTGTGCGACGGCGATCGAAGCAGACAGTGCCAATGCCGCTGCGCCCGATTGAAGCGAAAATCTCATGAGTCGTCGCTGGCCAGAAGATTCCTCGGCAGATTTTGTAATTCTATTTCAAGCGGCTGTTATCTGCCACGTCTTTCTGTGCCATTGCCAGGCGCTGGCAATAATGTTCTCCAGGTCCGATTGCAGCGGTTTCCAGCCCAGTCGAGTACGGGCCAGGGTCGAATCGGCGAGCAAAATAGCGGGATCGCCGACCCGGCGCGGCCCCAGCTTCACCGGCACCGGCCGGTTGGAGACGCGCCGGGCGATCTCGACGATCTCCCGTACCGTGGCACCGTGGCCACTGCCCAGGTTGAAGACATGCGCTCCCTCGCCCGCCGCCAGGAAATCCAGCGCCAGCAGATGGGCGGCGGCCAAATCCGCGACATGCACGTAATCGCGGATGCAGGTGCCGTCGCGCGTGTCGTAATCGGCGCCGTGAATGGCGATCTGCGGCCGGCGACCGGCGATGGCTTCCAGCACCAGGGGGATCAGATGCGTCTCGACCGGGTGCGCCTCGCCGATCTCGCCGTCGGCATCCGCGCCGGCAGCGTTGAAGTAGCGAAGAGAGACCGAGCGCAGGCCATAGGCCTGGGCGTAGTCCAGCAGCAGGCGCTCGACCATCATCTTGGACGCACCATAGGGCGACAGCGGCAGGCAGCGATGCCGCTCGTCCATCGGCGTATAGGCCGGCTCGCCATAGACCGCCGCACTGGAGGAAAACACCAGTGCGCCGACGCTCGCCCGGCGCATGGCGTCGAGCAAGGTCAGGCTCGCCGTGACGTTGTGTTCGTAATAGGTCGACGGATCGGCTACCGAGGCGCTGGTATCGATCAGGCCGGCCAGATGGATCACCGCCTGCGGCCGCCAGCGCTCCAGCGCCGCCCGCACCCGCTCGCCGTCGCGCAGGTCGCCTTTCTCCAGCGGGCCCCAGCGCACGGCATGGCGATGGCCGCCGGACAGGCTGTCGAACGCGACCGGCAGATATCCCGCCAGCGCGGCCGCCTTGCAGACATGACTGCCGATATAGCCGGCGCCGCCCGTGACCAGCAGCGTGCGCCGCGTCTCAGGCCCTGCCATAGCTGTCTTCCAGGCGGACAATGTCGTCTTCGCCCAGATAGGCGCCGGATTGGACCTCGATCAGATGCAACGGCACCTTGCCCGGATTTTCCAGCCGATGCGGCGTGCCGATCGGTATGTGGACCGACTCGTTCTCGCTGACCAGGGTCACCGTATCGCCGCGCTGGACCAGCGCCGTGCCGCAGACCACGACCCAGTGTTCGGCGCGATGGAAATGCTTCTGCAGGCTAAGCTTGGCCCCCGGCTTGACCATCAGCCGCTTGACCTGGAAACGGTCGCCGGTATCGACCGAGCGATAATAGCCCCAGGGCCGGTATATGGTGCGGTGCTGCAACCGCTCGGGCCGGTTGCTCTGGCGCAGCCGGTCGACCACGGCGGAAACCTGGTCCGTGCAATCGGCCCTTGCCACCAGCACCGCGTCGTCGGTGGAAACCACGATCAGGTTGTCGACGCCGATCACCGCCAGCAGCTTCTCGTCGCTGCGCAGATAGGAATTGGTGACGTTCTCGCACAGCACGTCGCCAAGGCAGACATTGCCCGCCTGGTCGAGCTTGTTGGCCCGGTGCAGCGCATGCCACGACCCCAGATCGCTCCACTCCATGTCGACCGGCACCACCACGGCGCGGTCGGTCAGTTCCATCACCGTGCGGTCGACCGACAGCGACGGCGCCTCGGCGAAGGAAGCGGCCTGCAGCCGGAAGAAGCCGAGATCGGCGGCGCCGGCGTCGACCGCCTTGCGGCACGCCTCCAGCATCGCCGGGTTGAGCTTCTTCAGTTCCTCCAGATAATGCCGGGCGGACAGCAGGAAGATGCCGCTGTTCCAGAAATAGGCGCCGCTGTCGACGAACCGGCGGGCGGTCGGCTCGTCCGGCTTTTCGACGAAGCGGTCGACCAGCCTGGCCTGGCCGCTGGCGTCGAAGGGCGCGCCGCCCTTGATATAGCCGTAACCGGTGTCGGGCCGGGTCGGCATGATGCCGAACGTCACCATGTTGCCGGCCATCGCCGCGGGCAGCCCGGCCTGGATGGCGGCGTAGTAGCGATCGGAGGAGCCGATGCGGTGATCCGACGGCTGCACCAGCATGATCGCTTCCGGATCGCCCGCAGCCAGCATCAGGGCGGCGGCGGTGATGGCCGGACCGGTGTTGCGGCCCTGCGGCTCGAGGACGATCTGCTGCGGCTCGATGCCGATCTCGCGCAACTGCTCCTGGATGAGAAAGCGGTGCTCCTCGTTGCACACCAGCAGCGGCGCGGCGAAACCGATATCGGCGCGATTGCGGTCGGCGGTCTCCTGCAACAGCGTCTTCTCCGACGTCAGCGCCAGAAGCTGCTTGGGATGCACGGCCCGCGACAGCGGCCACAGCCTGGTGCCGGAACCGCCGGCCAGGATGACGGGATGGATCCGGTAGCTCGGCGTCGCTGTCGTCTCGTCGAGGTTCGGCACGAATCCGGTGTCCATGGCATCACTCCGCGACTGATTGACGGAAAAGATGATGGCCAATTCAACGCACTGCCCACAGTGATCAAACTGTGTTCTGCACTGCAGCGATGCCATCAAGATGCCATGAAGGGACGATTATCCGATCGGTAGGCGCGACCTATGCGTCAAGCTACGCAGCGGATCAACGCCTTCAACCAAACGGTCACGATTGCGCCGGCATTCGGTCACATTGGAGCATGTGCTTCCGCTCTAATCGGCCAGCGGCAGAACGATCTCCATGCTCAGACCGCCGCCGATGCGGTTTCGCGCCGTGATCGTGCCGCCCATGCTCTGCACGTTCTGCCGCGCGATCCACAGACCCAACCCGGCATGATTGGAATCCGGATCGTGCGCGGCAACGCCGTCCGGCCTGAACGACACCGACCGTTCGAAAATCCGCTCCAGCATGTCGGGTTCTACCCCCGGCCCCTCGTCGTCGATGCGCAGCACCAGATGCGGGGCGCGCTTCTTGAGGGTGACGGATATCGAGCTGCCGGCGGGGGCGAAGCTGAGGGCATTGTCCAGGATGCATTCGACCGTGATCTCGATCGTGCCTTCCGCCCCGGTCGCGAACACGCCTTCGTCGAGCTTGCGCACCAGCAGCACGTTGGCCTCGGCCGCCAGGTCGCGATAATGCAGCAGCAGTTCGGCCACCACCTTGGTCACGTCGATGCGCCGGCGCGGCGCCTCCAGCAGGCTCGCCTTGGTGAAGTCGAGGCGCAGGGAGGTGCTGATCTGGGTGTGGAGACGGTCGAGCGCGGTGCGAATGATCGACAGCGAGCGCGTGGCCCGCTCCTCGCCCTCGGGCACGGCCTGGCGCAGCGCCGGCAGCGCCATGTCGATCGACGCCACGTGTCCCTTCAGCGAGTGGGCATTCTCTTCCGCGTTGAGGCGGATGTCCTCGGCGGTGCGGTGCAGGTCCTCGACCAGGCTGTCGAGGTCGGCCGCCACGGTCGCCAGCTCGGGCACGACGTTGCGTTCGGAGAACTGCCGCTTGGGGTCGCGGCCATGGCGGATCTCGCGCGCCACGCGGCGGAAGCGGTTCAGGCTCTGCCAGACGCTGGCCGCGATCAGCAGCGCCACCACCAGCGCCGCCAGATAGAAGATGCCGGCGGCCCGCATCTCCGGCGTCTGCCAGTACGGCTTGTCGATCGACATGTTGAGGAAGGCGGCGGTGGGCTGGGCGGCGATCAGCACCCAGCAGCCGCTGGGCGCGATTATGGGAATGACCGAGGTCATGACCTCGCCGCTGCCATCGCTGGTCGGCTGGCTGAGGTCGAGGCCATTGCCGTGGGCGCAGGTGTCGCGCAGCCGGCCGAGTACGCCCAGTTCGCCCAGCCGCGCCAGGTCGCTCTCGGCCTGGGCGGCGGAAACGATCGGCGCGGCGGCGACGAACAGGAAACTGTTCTCGTTGCCCGCCTCGCCGGGCCGGAACAGCAGTTTCAGAATGGTCGCCCCGCCGCTGAAACGAGCCAGCCGCTCGTTCAGGCTGGAGAACTCCTGCGGCTGCACCGTCTGCAGGGCGGGCCGCAGGATTTCCCCGATCAGCACGTTGCGGTGCTGGATGCCGCGGACGATCAGTTCGCGCCGCTGGCTCTCGGCGCTTTCAAACTGGCTGTAGAGGGCGATCGGCAGCGCGATGAAGATGACGATCAGAGCCGCCATCTTCAGCTTCAGCGACGCGCCGATCCGCCTTGCCCAAGGTCTACTGACTCCGGCTGCCGGACGGCGTTCCCTGCCAGCGATAGCCAAAGGCTGGGAAGTTCTCGATCTCATTGAAGGCATCGTCGATCGCCCGAAACTTGTTTCTGATGCGTTTCATCGACGAGCGCACATTGGTGCGATAACCGTCTTCGCCGCTGCCGGCGATGAAGCCGGCGGTATGAACGCAGTCGTATATCGCCCGATAACTCACGTATTCCCCTGCATTCGATCCCAGCGCCATGACGATGCGGAATTCCGTCACCGTCAGGTTGAGATCGACGCTGTCCCAGTAGGCGCGGCAGACCTGCGGACGCAGGCGCAGCCGGCCGACGCGCACTTCCTCCTCGACGGCGCCCGCCTCGCCCGTTTTCGCCGATTCGATGATCAGCCGGATGCGGCGGGCGAGAATGTCCACGCCGCGCGACTTGTCGACGAAGTCCGCCGCCCCGCTGTCGAGCGCGACCGTCTCGTAGTCCGTCGCCGGCAGACCCGTAAAGAAGACGGCGGGCGTCGTCACGCCGCGCCGGCGGGCCCGCATCAGCACGTCCAGTCCCGAGCCGCGGTCGAGCCGCCAGTCGAGCACCATGCAGTCGGCCTTGCCGCCTTCGCCCAGATAGTCGAGCAGGGCGGGACCGCTGTTGAAGGTCACAACGCCGAAGCCATGCTCGCCCAGCCCGTCGCTCAACTGGGCGAGATAGACGCTGTCGTCGTCGAGCAGGGCGAGTTGCGCGTTACTGTCCATCGTAGCTCGCCGGCTGGAGGTGGGATTTTGGGAGGTCTGCCAAGCAGGCTCTCTTGCCCCCTGCTGAGTTGTCATGGTTCGTCACCTCATAGGCTAGGACCCGGTAGGAGCGCGACTGGACATCGAGATACAACGAAACATCCACGACACAATTCGAGTTCCAGTATCGCCACACCTTTCCAGGCGCTTTCTCGGTTTCGGCCATCGGCGGACCCAGAGCCTTGGCCACATCGGACTGGTCCAGGCCCACCAGGTTCAGGTTGTTCGCCTCAGCTTGGGAGCTCGCTTCCTCCTTGGCAGCAGTGGAAGATTGTTCCTCTTCCTTGGTATTTTCCTTGGCGTTGCCGGCGGTCGCCCCCTTGCCCGGGGGACGGACGGCCGACGGCTTCTTGGCGCCGGCGGCGGGCTTGCCGGCCCGCAGCGCGCTTGTCTGCTCGGGAGCGGAGCGTGCCGCCGGCGCGGAGGTACCGGAAAAAACCCCGTCGACCGCCGCACAGCCGCCGAGCCAGCCGGCCATCCCCGTCAAGAGCAAAATCCGTGGCAAGCGGTTCAGCATACGTCCATTGATCCCTAAGGCACCCGGCTGGCGAAAACTGCTATCCGCCGATCTCAGGCCAAACACACCACCCCAAGGCGCGTCATGGCCGATTCCTTCCCCCGGGCCAAAGTCGAACGACCGATCAATGGCAACGAACTAGGGCACTTGGCCCTTCTGGTTCTGGCGGCGATTCTGCATAAGCGAAATGAGAAGGTAAAGGGCAAAAGCCGACGCTTATGCGAAAGGAGATTTGCAGCGGCGTCTGCATGAAGAGACGCGATACGCCGCCCTCGATTTGTCACAGCCCGGCGCGAGCCGAGATCAAGCCACGGAGACAGATGGAATGCACGACGGTACTGAAGCACTTCGAATCAGCCCAGAACCTGGCGACTCCACACCACCTCTCCGGCGAAGCCGTCCAGGGATTCGATGCGACAGGGCGTGCCCGTCTGCCAGTCGATCGCGTGCGGCTTGAATCCCCATCCCGACAGCAAATCCGCCATGTCCTCCGCCGCGCCGTATCGCGACAGATGGGCAGGCTCGTACTCGGTCTGCAGCAGAATGCCGGGGCTGTCGCGCACGATTCCGGCTGCGCCGCGCAACACGCTCGCCTCGTAGCCTTCGACGTCCAGCTTGATGTAGTCGATGCCGGCGACGCCGTAACGCCCGCAATATTCGTCGAGCGTCACCTGGGGAACCACGATCCCGCTTTCGTCCGGCGTCGCCACATGCGTCTCGCCGGGATTGCGCTCGTTGAAGAACATCATGACCTCGCCGTTGCTGCTGCCGGCCGCCATGTTCTCGATCACGACATTGCCGGCCCGGTTTCGCGCCGCGTTGTCGCGCAGGAATCCGGCAAGAATTGGATGGGCTTCGAACGCCACCACCCGTCCCGCCGGGCCGACATGCCGGGACGCCGGCACCGTATAGAGGCCGATATTGGCGCCGATATCGAAGAACACCGAACCGGCATGCAGCGCCCGGCGCCAGAAACGGAAGATGTTGAGGTCGCGCTGGTCGAAGACGGCGGCGATGAAGGAGGAGATGTTGTTGCGCGGACCGCGGAAGCTGCAGCCGTCGCAGGCGGAGAATGCCATGGTGCCGTTGCCCGCCAGTTGCTCGCGCCAGGTGAAGGCCACGGAACGGGCCGCGAAACGCAGCGGCGCCTCGGCATAGACCGGATATTGCCTGATCCAGCGCAGCCGGCCCACGAACGGGCGCGGATCCATCATCATCGTTCCCTCCAGCGCTTCGTTGTCGCCGATTGCCGGCCGCCGACCGCGAAGCCGCGCAGCGTGGAAACTTCTGTCTACTATCCCGACGGCATTCCTCTCTGTGATCATTCGCGGACAACCCGCGCGGAACCGGTTCGTCATCTTCTGCCCGCCACGGTCGTTCTCTAGTTTCCACTCGCGGACGCGGCCTCTCCGCATTCGCAATTCGGCGGGAAACAGGAATGAGAGTTCTGCATTTGAGCACGTTCGACACCGGGTCTGGGGCGGCGCGGGGGTCGCAATGGCTGCACGAGGCGCTGCAGCGTCGCGATATCGATTCGCTGATGGTGGTCGGCAAGAAGATCGGCGACGCCGACACGGTGCATCGCCTGCCCGGCGCCCTGCCCCGGTTCGTCACCCGCGTCCGCATGCGGCTCGACGATCTGCCTTTGCGGGCCTACCGCACGACCGACGATTCGTTCTGGTCGCTGGGCTGGCTGCCGGCCCGGTTCGACCGGCTGGTGCGGGAATTCGATCCCGACATCATCCATCTGCACTGGGTCGGCGGCGGCTTCCTGCCGATCTCGGCCCTGAAGCAGTTTTCCCGTCCGATCGTCTGGACGCTGCGCGACATGTGGCCTTTCACCGGCGGCTGCCACTACACCGCCGGCTGCGAAAAATACCAGCAGGCCTGCGGCGCGTGCCCGCAACTGCGCTCCTCGTACGAGCTGGATCTCAGCCGCATGATCTGGCGCCACAAGCACCGGCATTGGCGCGACCTGGATCTGTGGCTGGTCCCGATCAGCCAGTGGCTGGGCGATTGCGCGGCGGCCAGCCCGCTGCTCGGCCGCTATCCGGTCACCATCATCCCCAACGGCCTCGACATCTCGACCTTCAATCCCACCGACCGCAGCCTGGCTCGCGCCCAGTGGAACCTGCCGCAGAACCGGCCGATCGCGGTGTATGGCGCCATCAACGCCACCCGCGACCCGCGCAAGGGCTTCACCGAGCTTTGCGAGGCGCTGCGCGTGCTGGCGGCCGACCAGCGGGCACAAGGCATGCTGCTGGTCGTGTTCGGCGACGATACGGGCAATGGCCAAATATCGGATATCGGCATCGAAACGCGCCACGTCGGCTACATCGACGACAATGCCCGTCTCTCCACCCTTTATGCCAGCGCCGACGTCGCCGTCATGCCCTCGCTGCAGGAGGCTTTCGGCAAGACGCTGATCGAGGCCATGGCCTGCGGCACCCCTGTCGTCGCCTTCGATGCCGGCGGCCCGCGCGATATCGTCAGCCATGGCGTCGACGGCTATCTGGCGCGGCCGTTCAGTCCCGAGGACCTGGCGCAGGGCGTGATCTGGTGCTTCGAGCAATCCTCCCGCGGCGCCAATCTCGGCGATGCCGCCCGCCTCAAGGTCAATGCCGAGTTCGATATCGAAGTGGTGGCGAACCGCTACAAGGCGCTCTACAGGAGCATACTCGCCCGTCCCACCCTCGACGCCCAGCCGTCCTACGAGGCTGGTCCGCATTAGCGATACGGAAGAAGCGCAGCGGCGGCGATAGTCAGGGCGCCGCCGTGCGCCACGCCGCGAGCATGTCCCGCACCGCCGTTTCAATGGTCGCATCGTCCGAGGCGTGCAGCAGCTTTTCCGCATGCCGGGCCAGGAGCCGCACAACCTGTGGCGAAGCGGCGCCGCCGGCTCCGCCCGGCGGCTGGTCGATCACGATGCCCAGGGCGCAGCGATCAAAGACCAGGCCGGTCTCGGCAACCTGGTCAGCAGCGAGCAGAACAATGGCCGCGCTTGCCCCGGGGTGGCGCAACGTGGCGTCGATGGCGGAGGACTGGTCGAAACTGCCTCTCGCCACGGTCTCGCCGCGGAACCGGATGGTGGAGCGGGTTGCCAGCGCCACGTGGTGGCCGAGATCGGCCGCGATCTTCTCGAGCCGGCGCAGCAGGGCGTCATGGTCGCGATCGGACAGCAGGGCGACGATCGGAATGCGGCCATTGCCGCCATCGGGAAACAGGCCATCGAAGAAGGCCTCCTCGACGAGGTAGCCGGTCTCGCCCATGAAGAAGCCGGGACGTGGATTGATCTCGCAGATCATGCCGCCGGTATCAAGGTAGGAGCGCGAAACATCCGTCGTGATGAAATCCACCCCGGCAACCTTGAGGCCGACCACCGCGGCCGCCATCTCGGCCAGTCGGCGATTGTCGGGATGGACCATCGGCGTCACGTTCACATAGCTGCCGCCGACCGACAGGTTGGAATGCTCGCGTAGCAGCACCCGCCGTCCCGCCGGCGGCACCGACTCCATGCTCAGACCCTGCCGCTGCAGAATTTCGACCACAGCCGCATCGACAGTGATCTTCTTCAGCTCGGTCGACAACTTATCGCGGCGGGCACGATTGGCCAACGCCACCAGCTGGTCGACGCGGTGAATCCCGTCTCCCGTCACATGGGCCGGATCCTGCCGGTTGGCGGACAGGAACTTTCCATGCATGACGAGAAGGCGATGATGCGCGCCGGGAATGTGCTGCTGAACCAGAACCGGACCATGCTGGCGCGCCGCGTCGAACGCCCGCAGGACGGCATCCTCGCTTTGCAGGTTCACTGCCACCGCGGTGCCGAAATCGGTCGATACCGGCTTGATCACCACCGGATAGCCGATCCTGCGCGCCTCGATCGGGGCCAGGCGCCGGTCGACGACCACGACGGTGCGCGGCACCGGCAGGCCGCTGGCGCGCAGAACCGCGTTAGCCATACCCTTCTGGGTAGCAAGATTGGTGGCGATATGGCCGTCCCCGTCGATTATCCCGCCCATGGTCCTGGCCTGACGGCAGCCATGCCCAAACACGACGATTCGATCGACCGGAACGAGGCGGCGCCAGGGAATGTCGCGCCGTTCCGCCACCGCGACCTTGCGCCAGTTCAGTTCGCCAAATCCGATGGCGCGCCAGACACCGCGGAAATCCGCCACCGCCCTTGCCATCCGCTCGGCGGCATTGGACGCGGTTCCGCCACTGGCAAGCTCGTCCATCACGGCGACGATCAGAGCAAAACTCAGACGTGCGGCCTGGATGGCGAGCGTCAGGTCGCGATGCGCCACCACGATGGCCGGCGACGGTTCCCTGACCACCCAGGCGCCGCAGCCGCCGTCCAGGGGCTGGCCGGCCAGCCGCATGGCCATGCCGGCGGCAATCGCCACCGTCTCGTCCGGATCGGCCGGATGGCTGACCGTCGCAGCGCCGTCGGGCCGGTTCATCAGGGCGTGCATGGTGGCCAGGTCGGGATTGCCGCGCAGTCTCGCCACGATGCGTTCGGCCAGCGCCGCGCCATCCGCCGGCGCCAGCCCGGGCCATCGCACGTCGAGCTTCGCGCCGGGAAGAGGCGAAAAGACGTTCGGCCCCGGCATGACCGTGAAACGCCGCATCGTGGGAATGGCGAGACTCATCCTGCGCGGACCGGAAAGAGAAACCCCTCGGGAACTGGCCGGGACTGGTTCGAAATGAAAACCCGAGTCTGTCCTGTATAGAGAGGTTTGGTCGGACTGTCAGCTTGCGATAAGGTCCGACATCCAACCGGCCAGAGTCTCATGCATCTCCAGTCCGATACGCCAAGCCACCTCTTTCCCGGAATCCCGGAGGCGCGGGCGGCGCGGGTTTTCGCCGTCGCCTCGCAGCTCGAATGGTCCTCGCGCATGCCGTCGGCCCAGATCCAGACCCTGCAGTTCCAGCAGTTGCACGCCCTCTTCGTCCATGCCCAGCGGCATTCGCCATTCTGGCGCACGCGCCTGAACGGGGTCGGCTTCGATCCGCGCGCCAAGTCGTTCGACGTCGGCATCCTGCAGCGGCTGCCGCCGCTGACGCGCGAGGAGATGCAGGACGGCTTCGAGGAGATGCGCGCCTATCCCACGCCGACCAAATGGGGCGAAATCGCCAATTTCCAGACCTCGGGCTCGACCGGCAAGTTCGTCCGGGTCGAGAAGCCGGAGATCAACAGCATTCTTTTCGACGCCGTCACCTTCACCGACCATATCTGGAACCGGCGCGACTTCACCGGCAAGCTCGCCGTGATCCGCAAGGAGGTCGGCAAGAGCCGCGGCGGCCCCTACTGGAGCCGGGAGACCGCCAATCTGGTGGCCACCGGACCGCGGGTGCATTTCAACCCTGTCGGCCACGACATGTCCGAGATCCTGGACTGGCTCGAAGCCGAGCGGCCGGCCTATGTCACCACATGGCCAAGCATCGCCCGGCAACTCGCCTATCTGAAGCTGCAGCGCGGCGGCGAAAAACTGCCGGTCCGCCAGTTCATGACCTTCGGCGAAATGATGACGGCCGAGATCCGGACGGTGGTGGAAAAGGCGTTCGGCGCCAAGATAGCCGACCGCTATTCCACCGAAGAGGCCGGTTACATCGCCCTGCAATGCGAGCATGGCCAGCGCTATCACGTCACCCCGCTGGCCATCGTCGAGATCGTCGACGACCAATACCGGCCGGTGCCGCCGGGCACCGTCGGACGGGTGCTGGTCACCCTGCCCCACAGCTTCGTCGTGCCGCTGATCCGCTACGACGTCGGCGACTATGCGGTGGCAGGCACGCAATGCAGTTGCGGGCGGACATGGCCGGTGCTGGAGCGGATCATGGGCCGGGAGCGGTCGATCGTGCAGTTCCCGGACGGCACCCGCCAGTTCATTCCGATCGACGGTCTCGACTGGATCGACGTGGCGCCCGTCCGCCAGTGGCAGTTCCGCCAGGTGGCGGCCGACCGCATCGACCTGCTGGTCGCTCCGGCCCGTCCGCTGAACGACAGCGAGCGCCAACGGCTCACCGAGTTGGCAACGCTTCTCTTCCACAATGCCTTCACCATCGCGCTGCACGAAGTGGCGACGGTCGAGGGGCTGCCCAGCGGCAAGCGGCCGGAGTTCCTGCGCGCGTTCTGAGCGGGCGGCGGACGCCCGCCCCCCGGACTTATCTGGACGTCGTCTCCGTCATCCTGGCATAGGCCTGGGCGAACCCCTTCAGGGGCACGGTCGTCGTCATTGCCCGGCCATCCTCCGAACTGATCATGCCGATCAGCAGGTTGGCGCCATTCCTGAGCGCCTGCACATGCGTCTCCGCCAGCGCGGTCTCCGCCTGGCAGCCGGTGGGATAGCAGGTCAGGATCGGCACGTCGAACGCCGGCAGCGAATCGACCCGCACCGCCAGCCCGGCCCGGATCAGGACGCCCCAGGGCGGCAGCACGCGAAGCTGCACCGGCCGCTGGCCAAGCGGCGCGTGGATGATGACCGCCAGATGGATCTGGCCATCCGGCGCCGCCATGAGCTGCTCGGCGCGGCATTCCTCGCGGCCATCGACGTTGAGAACGCATTGCACCCGCCAGTTGCCGAAAACTTCGGCCACGGGTTGGGGAATCGGAGCCGGCGGCGCTGTCGGCCGCGATGGCGCGACCGGGGCGGGCGGCGACGGCACCTGTCCCTCCCGCGCCAGGCTGATCTCGGAACCGTTCCGCGTTGCCGGCGGCGACGAGATCGGACGCGACGCTTCGCCGTCGGTTCCGTCGCCGGCCAGGGTCAGATAGAGCCAGCCGCCGAAAACGGCGGCACACGCCGCGACAAGGATCACCGCCGCTGTAAATCGCCAGGAAGACATCACGCGCCGGCTTCAGGATACAGGACGCAGCGGTGTCAAAACGATCGCCGCCAGCCGTTTCCGACGTTCAGAGAACGAGCTCGTCAACGCTTGGTTTTCTCCAGCAGCCGGGCATAGGCCCTGGGAAAGCCGGCCAGGGGCACGTCGATGGAGAGCGGCTGGCCGTTGGCCGCCGCCATGGTCAGCTTCAGGGTCGTGCCCTTCTGCCACTGCGCGTTGATGGTTTCGATCAGGGAGAAATCGGCGAGGCAGCCGCTCGGCAGGCAGGTGCGCACGGCAATGCGCAGGGCCTGCTGGGTGTCGACCTGCATGTCGATGCCGCGGGCCATCAGAATGCCCCAGGGCGGCGTCACCGTGGCGACGGCCGGCTGGCTGGGATCGGCGGGCGGACGAACGGTGACCGCAAGCTGCGGCCGGTTGTTTTCCTCGCGCACCACGGTTTCGATGCGGCAGGCCTGGTTGCCCTTGGCGTCCTGGAAGCAGCGCAGGGTCCATTTGTCGAACGTCTCCGGCACCGGCTGCGGCACCGCCGGCGGGCGGGGTGCGGGCTGCTGGGCCGCGGGAGGCTGCTGCTGGCCAGCCGGCGGACGCGGGGCCTGGCCCTGCGTCTGTCCCTGAGCCTGCGCCTGCGCCAGCCCCAGGAAACCGACGGCAATGGCGACCGTTCCTCCCGCCACCAGTTTCGCCACTGCAACGTTCAGCCTTCGGACAAAAGCGGACACTTTCCAACCCCTATGCTCGTTGATCCGCCGCGGCCGCGCCGCGACGATAGCCCATTGTAGCACGGGGCGATCCAATGGATCGCCCCGGCTAATTTCGGTACCTATCCTAGTTTTTCTACAGAACGATCTCAACCCGTCGGTTCTGCGGCTCGCGGACGCCATCGGCGGTCGGCACCAGCGGCTGGCTCTCGCCCCGGCCGATGATGACGATGGCGTTGGCCGGGATGCCCCGCGCGATGAGCGCCTGCTTGACCGCTTCGCCGCGGCGCAGGGAGAGGGCCATGTTGTACTGCTCCGAGCCGGCCCGGTCGGTATGGCCGGTCAGCTGCACCCGCGTCGAATTGCCCGCCTTCGCCGCCGTGGCCGCCTCGTCGATCACGCGCTGGGCATCGGCGGTGATGTTGGAGCGGTCGAAGTCAAAGAAGACGATGTAGTTCGTCTTGGGCACCACCGGCGGCGGCGGCGGCGGAACGGGCGCCGCCGCGACCGGCGACGAACCGCCCAGCTTGACCTTCACGCCCAGCCCGGCGGCCAGACCTTCGATCCGGTTGCCGAAGTTGTACTCGACATGGCCGTAGAGGCCGACATTGTCGAAGTCGAGGGTGAAGCCGGCGCCGGCGTTGAACCAGGTGCCGCCCATGTCGTTGCGGAACTCGGTGCCCGCCACCTTGGTCCGGTTGTCGCCCAGGAATTCATGCAGCACGTTGCCGATGACGTAGGGCGAGAACTGGGTCTCGTTGCCGAGCATGAAGGTGTTCTGGAGCTGCAGGCCGAGGCGGCCGCGCAGCGACTCCGTCCCGTCGCGTTCGATCTCCAGCGGCACGCCCGGGCTCTTCTTCTCCCGGAACTTCTCCTTGCTCGTCTCCATGTAGCTGAGCTGGCCCTGCGGTTGGACGATGAAGCCGCCGCCCAGCCCGATGCCGTACCCGGCTTCGAGCGAAACGCCCCAGGCGAAGTCGTCGCTCTTGGCCTTGGTGTTACGCGTCGAGGAGGTGTACTCGCTGTCGAGGAAGTTCAGCTTGCCGACGAAGTCGGCATAGAAGCCCTGCCCTTTCTTCGCCGTATCGAAATACGTCGCGTACACGCCCACGGTGAAGCCGTCGGTCTTGCCGTCCGAGTTGCCCGAGGCGCCCTTGACGTTGTCCAGCTTGGTCCAGCCGTAGCCGGCGAAGCCGCCCAGGTGCAGTCGCGACTGCGGCGCGACCCAGTTGCGGACCGCGTAGTCGCCGCCGATCATGAAGCCCTTGCTGGTCATGTCGAAATCGAACCCGTGCTTGGGATTCATCTCGACGTCCTGACCATAGGCGCGCAGCCAGAACTCGAAGAACGAGCTGTTGGCCTTCGAGCCGGTATCGGCGTGACGCAGCTCGCCCATGCGCTGGTAGAGCGTGCCCAGCTCGGCATAGAAGTGCTGCTGGATCGCCGACGACATGACCGTATAGACCGGCACCTGGTCGAGCAGCGAGGACTGCAGGTAGAAGTCCCTGCCGTCGTTGCCGCCTTGCCGCAGGTTGTAGATGAACGCGCCGACCTGCATTTCCGGATCGGGGAAGTTGACCGGATCGACCCAGTTCCAGCCCGAGCTGTTGCCGAGCACGAAGGCCGCGCCGACCACCGCCGGATCCTGCGCATTGTTGACGTCGACCAGCAGGATGCCGTCGGTCGGACCATTGCCGGTCACCGCACCGGGCCCGAAGGCGTTGGTGTTGTTGACCCAGATCGTGGTCACGCCGGCGACGTCGCCGTTGATCACCACCACGTCGCTGGCCGACCCCGTATTGAAGACGAAGGCGTCGACGATGATGTCGCTGCCGGCCGTGTAGTTGCCGTTGATGACCAGGCGGTCGCCGGCGGCGCTGGTCGGATCCAGCGCCCAGCTTCCGGTCAGGGCCCAGAACTGCTGCTCGGCCGGGTCGTCGAAGGACGTGGCGCTGGTCGACGTCAGATCGTCCGGATCGGTGCCGCGGATGGTGCTGAGCACCTTCGACAGCGTGATGGTGCCGAAGTTGAACACGTCGGCATTGATCTCGTAGCTGCCGGCGCCGTTGTTCTCCGCCTTCAGGATGCTGTCGTCGATGCCCGGCCCCGGCGTCTTGACCCCGGCGATGCCGCCAATGGTCAGGATCGCGGTGTCGAACTGCAGCGAGTTGACGCCCTGCGCCGCGCCGTCGCCGAAGGCGAGGATGGAGCTGCCGGCGACATTGGACTCGTCCCGCACCGAGTAGATGTACGGCGTGGGATTGGTCAGGATCACCATCGAGTTGTTGAGGACGTCCAGCAGCTCGAAATTGTCGATGTTCGAGACGTAGATCCTGGCGTTGTCGAAGATGATGTGGTCCTGGCCGTCCCCGGTCGGGTTGGGACCGCCGTCGAAGCCGTTCACCACCTCCATCTGGAAGTCGGTGTCGCGCACCAGCACGGTGTCGTCGCCGTCGCCGACCGCGACGCCGTGCGGGTTCAGGCCGCCATTGGCGCCGATATAGACGCTGCCGGCCAGTTCGACGTAGTCGCCGATCTGCAGCGGATCGGGGAGATCCGGCGTGGCCGTATTGTGCCCGGACAGGAACACGTTGAGGCTGTCGGTCCTGTCGTCGGTCAGGATGCTGCCGCCGATCCACACGCCGCGGGTGGTGCCGTCATTGGTCGCATCGGCGCCGACGACCACGATGTTCGATACCAGCCCGTTCAGGGCGGAGATGTCGCCCTCGATGTGGACGCCGTGGGATCCGGTCGAGTCGCTGCCCACCGCGCCGGAAATCGCCGCGACATTGAGGCTGTTGACGACGAGCAGCGCGCTGCTCGCCCCCGTGCCCGTCTGGTTCACGGTGAGAGCGACGATGTTGTCGCCCTCGAACACGAGGCTGCCGCCGATATAGACGCCATCGGAATCGGTCTGCTGATCGCCGATCGCGCCGTCGATGGCCGCGATATTGGTCATCGTGCCGGTGCCGCTGACGACAGCCGAGGCGTCGCCGTCAACGTCAACCACAGCGCTCAGGTCGATCGACAGGCCGCCGAGGACGACGTCGCCGCCGATCTCGACGCCGATGTTGTCATCGCCCGAGGGCCCCACGATACCTTCGATGGCGACCAGATTGCGCGCCGTGGCCGTGACGCTGACGGTGCCGGTGGCGCCGGCGCCCTCGAGGGTGAGGTTGGCCTGGGCGGTGGCGGACGCATTGCGGGCCGTCACGCTTTCCACGACCGCCAGGCCGGTCGAGCCCCAGTTCACCAGATCAAAGGTAGGATCGCCATCGACCTGTCCCACCAGGATCACATCGTTCGTGGCAACCGCGGTCGCGGTCGCCGATGCAATGGCGCCGGAGCTGGACGCGGAGGCCGCCGCGACCGAGGTCGCGCTGGCCTCGGAAGCGTTGACGAACTGCGGATCGACGCCATAGGCGTTCCACGTGTCGACGCCGACGGAGCCGGTGATGACCACCAGGTTGCTGGCCCCGGTGCTGTTTGCCGCTATTGCCGTAGCGATGCCTTCGCCGTCGCCGTTGCGTTCGGCCACGGCGGAGGCGTAGCCGGAGCCTTCCGCGAAGCTGGCGTTGACGCCCTCGCCGATCATCACCCCGACGCTGAAGTCGTCGATGTTGCTGCCTACCGTGCCCTCAATGAGGACGACGTTGGCCGCATTGACGACGCCGGTGGCGGTGGCGGTCGCCGCACCGTTGCCGTCGCCGTTCCTCTCCGCCGTGCTCGTGACGAAGCCCTCGCCGAAGGCCGCCACGGCCACGACGCCGTTCGCGACGACGACGCCGCCGCTGCTCATTGCGTTGGAACTCTCGACTTCGCCCGAGATCGTGATCGCGTTGACGGCGCTCACCTCGATCCCCGCCGTGGACGCGGCCAGGCCGTCGGTCACCCCGTTGTTCACGGCGGCGCCGATGCCTTCGCCGCTGGCGAAGGCGTACTCGGCGAAGACGCTGGCGCCCTCCCCGAGCATCGCAACGCCGGTGCTGTCGATGTTGCCGGATCCGACCACGCCGGCGATGGCGATCTGGTTGCTGGCGCTCACCGCCAGTTCCAGCACCGAGGTGGCGTCGCCCGTTTCCACCAGGTCGCCGAGTTCGGCCGTCGAGTAGGCCGTGCCATACGCCACCGCATTCGCGGCCACCACTTCGCCGTCGATGGCAATGCCGGTCGAATCGAGTCCGCCGGTGGCGCTCGTACCGACGCCGCCGGTGATGGAAACGGCGTTCAGCGCCACCACCTCGCCATAGAGCGAGGCCGTGGCCGTGCCGGCGCCGCTGCCCTCGCGCAACGCCACGGCGTCGAAACCGCCCTCGGCAAAGGCGGCGGCCGCGACGACGTCGTCCTCGACCAGAATGGCGATGTTGTTCAGCCCCGCGCCTTCGGCGAACCCGGAACTGGTGCCGGAGGTGAAGCCATCGAGCGCCGCAACGTTGGTCGCCGCCACCGCTGCCGGAGCCAGCGAGGTACCGACCGCGGCCGTCGCATTGCCGGCCTCGTCGCCAAGCCGTTCCGCCCTGGCGGCGAAACTGGCGTCCGCCCTGGCGAGGGTGGCCAGGACCCCGCCATCGTTGATCGCCACGCCATAGCTCTCGGTCGTGTCGTCGCCGATCGTGCCGCCGACGACCGCGATATTGGCCGCCACCACCTGGCCATTGGCATCGGCCAGGGCATCGCCCGATCCGTCAGGCTCCACCCACTGGCCTTTTTCCGCATAGACGTCAGTCCAGCCTTCGGCATACGCGTCGTTGGCCACGAACCCACCTTCATCGAACACGACGCCGTTCGATGCGGTTGCTCCATTGCCGACGACGCCGCCGACCACGGCCATGTTCAGCGCCATGACGTCATTCGATCCGCTGGCGATCGCCGACCCGATGCCGCCATACGCCGCGGCCTGCGCGTCCACATCGGAGTTGGCCCGGGCGTAAGCCGCGCCCCCGGCGGCAAAGAACGATCCAAATTGCAGGAAGGCGACGTACTGGTCGTCAACGAGGACACCGGTATTGCCCGAGCCGTTGTCGCCGGCAATTCCCGAGATGGAAACCGTATTGCTCGCCACGACGCTGCCGGCTGCCGTGGCGCTCGCATCGCCCAGCGAGTCGCCGGTGTTGGTAGCCGCTTCGGCTCTGGCATAGCCCTCGGCGACCGCCTGCAGCGCGGCGATGCCCTCGGCGACATACACGCCGGTCGATTCGACCGAATCGCCACCGACGATGCCCTGCACGCTGGCCGCGTTGAAAGCGGTCAGGTTGTTGGTCGCCGTCGCGATCGCGTCGCCGCTGTTGCCGCCGGCGTAGACCGTCGCATAGGCACGGCCGCGGCCGTCGGCAAACCGGGCGGAAACGCCTTCGCCGATCCATACGCCGACGCTGTTGAGATTCTCGTCGCCAAGCAGGCCCGCGGCCTGCACCTGGTTGCCGACGCCAACCAGATTGTCGGCATCGGCGGTGGCGTCGTTTGCGATGCCGCCATAGAGCGAGACCCAGGCATCCGCTTCGCCGCTGCCTTGGGCGTCGTAAGCCGAAAGATCGTCTGTCGCGTACACGCCGAAAACATTTTCCGAATCGCCGAACCCCGCCACGGCGATGGCCTGGTTGACCGCCGAGAAGGCACTGGTGGCCGTCGCCTGGGCAGCGCCCGTGCTGTCCGCGTCGCCGATAACCCGGGCTTGGGCATAGGCGTAGCCCTCGGCCATCGCGTTGGATGCTTCGATCGCGTTGGCGCGGATGCCCGTGACGTTGGTGGCGCCGTCGCCGATCTCCACCGCGACCACCACGGTGTTGCCGGCGGCGAACACTCCGTCGGCGGTGGCGATGGCGTCGCCACCCGAGGACCCGTTGTTCGTTGCGTACGCCTCTGCATAGCCGCCAGCCCAGGCCTGGCCAGCCCATACACCCTCGGCATCGATGCCCGTCACATCCGTCGCATTGGCGCCGATGGTCGCGCCAAGAACGATCACGTTGCTGGCCGCGACCGCCAGTTCCGCGCTCGCCTCCGCAACGGCCGCCGCCCCGCCATCGACCGTTGCGTAAGCCTGGCTAAAGCCGTCGGCGTAGGCGTTGTAGGCTTCGGTGTAATATCCGACATAGACGCCCTCGCTGTTGGCGACGTCGTTGCCGATCTCGACGCCGATCACGACGACATTGCTGGCGTTGACCGCAATCCCGGCCGTGGCGCTCGCGCCTGCGTCCGACAGCGAATCCGTGTTGATCGCGATCGCCTCGGCGTAGGCCTCGCCGTCGGCGTAGGCGAAGGCGGCGGAGACATACTGCTCGACATAGACGCCGAGCACGTTCTGCGTGTTGTTCCCGATCGTCGCTCCGATCACGACGGCGTTGGTCGCGGCAAGGGCGGCTTCGGCGGTGGCGGTCGAGCCAAGCCCGTCGACCGCAGATGCGATTGAGACGGCGCCGCCATAAGCCGACGCGGCTTGCGCCGTGACGAATATCGGGTCGACCCCTGTCGAATTGGCCACACTGTCGCCGACCGTGCCGACGATCGAAACGGCATTCGACGCCCCCGACACGGCGCTGCTTTCGGCCGTAACGGTCTCGGGGTCCGGCGCCTCCTCCGCCGTACCGTCGTAGTTGGCGTGGGCCCTCGACCAACCTTCCGCCGTGGCGATCCTGGCGCTGACGCCTTCGCCGACATAGACGCCCAGCGTATCGTCGACGGTCACTGTCCCGGCGATCGCCACCGAGTTCGACGCCTGTGCGACGGCGTTGGCGATGGCGTTGAATTCGTTGTTCTGTTCGTATGGATTGGCGCCGGCGAACGCGCCGGCAGCGGCGTCGTGCGCATAGACATCGCCGCCGATATGGACACCGGTGGCGTCGCCGGTCGAGGAGATGCCGGATATCGATACGGCATTGCCGGCTACGGCCGTGAAGTCGGCCGTCGTGGACTCGCCGCCGACCGAATCATCCGGGAACGCATCGAAGTCACGCGCGATCGCCTGGCCGAACGCCGTGGCGCCCTCGGCAAACACGTCGCCGTTGATCAACACGCCGACGCTTGCATCGCTCGCGCCGCCAACCTCGCCCGTGATGGTGACCAGATTCTGCGCCGTGGCGACACCATAGGCGAGCGCCACCGCACCTTCGCCGCCCACCGAAATGGCTTCGCCAGCCGCGTAGGCATCAGTGGCATAGACATCGCCGCCGACGAAGACTCCGGTGGCATCGGCCCCGCCGTCATTTCCCACCCCGACGGCGCCAACCACCGTCGCGGTGTTCGCGGCGGCGATATTCAGGATCGAAAGGCCGTTGGAGGCCACTGTCGCAACGTACCCGTCGGAATTAAGCTGCGGAATCCAGATCCAGGACGAACCGTCGACCGCGGCGTTCGAGGCATAGACGTCGCCAGCCACGTAGAAGCCGACCGAGCCATCCGACGCCTGCTCACCGCCGACCAGACCGGTGATGCCCACGGCATTGAGGGCCTGGCCGCTGCCGCTGGCCTGGGCATCGGTGGGGCCGTCGTTGAAGATATCGATGCGCGCGGTGGCGAACGACGCCCGCACATCGCCATCCACCCGCACGCCATAGCTGTCGAGGGAACTGCCAGCGACGCTGCCGGCTGCCGCGATCGTATTGGTCGCCTGCGCCGTCAGGGAAACAGCAGAATCAAAATCGTAATAGTAGACTTCCGCGTAAGCATCTTCCGCCTCGATATCGTCGGCCACCAGAACGCCATACGATCCGCTGCCGGGGGCGAAATCCAGGTTGCCGATCGTGCCGGTAATGGCGCCCTCGACGACGACGGCATTCGACGCCAGCGCACCGCCCACGGCCCCGGCGAAGATGAAATCGTCGTACGCGCCGGAAGCCTCGATGTCCCAGCCGGTGATGTGCACGCCGATCGAGTTGAGATGGTTGAACGTCCCGTTCGCCGTCACCAGGCCGGTGACCGTCACCGTATTCTGCGGGTCGCTGCTCTCGGCTTCCGCCGAGACGACCGAGGCGCCCGTATTGTTCTGGTTCGCCGGCGGAGCAACCGTCCCCGAAACCGGGACCGTGTCCGCCATCGCAGGGAAGCCGAATGTCGCCAGCGCAGCAGTCAGCGCAAAACCGGAAACGGAGCTCAGAAACCTAGATTTGGCTGACATGGCTTCCCCCAGCACAAGATGCCGCGCGCATAAACGCTTCGCGTATAGGGTACAACAGTACTGAATGTGGAATAGCGGGAGCAAGTAAAATAACCAGATATATCAATGATATACCTTTGTCATAAATAATGTTGCGCCCCGGTAACAGTCTTTAATAGAAACTTTAGATGAATTATTCGATTTCTTAAAAAGACCAAGACCGGTCTTTAATATTTCCGACCGTTGCGTTTCGACAGAGAGAATATTTTTCAACCAGCTGCGAGAAATTCGCGGGCTCAGGACACCATCGCCTGCCGGCCGGCGCGTTTTTTCAACAGGCCATTCAGTTCCTCGGCAACCCGGCCGATGGCGGCGACCGTGAACGGTCCGCGGACCGGATGGCGGCTGGCGGGCAGCATGTTCATGACGGCGTTGATCTCGAAGATGGCCAGGCGGCCATCGAATAGCGGTGCGCAATCGATGCCAAAATAGTCGAGGCCGACCCGGTTCCTGATCTGCGTCAGCAGTTCCGCCCCCTGCCGCGGCAGCACCGTCAGCGGCTGGGCCGCGGCCTCCCGTTCGAAGTCCAGCAGCGCCGGCCGGGTTTCCATGAAGGATTGGGCCGCCGCATGCACCTGCCAGTCGGTATCGAACAGGTAATGGCGCATCAGCACCGTATCGCCGCAGATCATCAGCCGCATCTTCCGGTACAGCCCGTCCTCGCCGCGGCAATCGATGAACTCCGAAACATAGGCCGGGACGGCGATCCTGCCGTCGGCCACGGCGGCGTCGAGTGCGGCCGGGTCGGCGACGCGCTCCAGCCCGACGCCGGTATGGCTGCCCGCACTGCGCACCAGCAGCGGATAGTTCAGGCCACGCTCGGCCGCCAGTTGCGACGGTACCTGGCCCGGCGCCAGGCGGATGGTCCCAGGCACGGCCAGGCCAGGTATGTCCCGCAGCATGCCGGCGAGGATGTCGCGGCGGGTCCGGATCACGTGGCGCGGATCGTTGACGATCGGCCTCGACACGCCGGCCAGCACCGAGATGGCGGTCAGCAGGGCCGAAGCGTTGAGGTCGGGATCCGCCAGGCTGTTGAAGATGACGTCGAACCGCTCGAAATCGTAGCGCCAGTTGCGCGACAGGTAGTCCGGCGTCACCAGCAGCGGCACCAGGTCCGCGTTCCGCGCGTCGATCAGGCGCGGCGCATCGTTGTGGCCCTTCATGTCGAGGCCGAAGCCGGCGAACCCCTCGGCGCGCTCGGGCAGCTGCGCCGTATCCGACCCGTAGATGATCCCGACCGTCAGTTTCTTCGCCATTCGTCCCCGTCCCCCACCCCGTCCATGTAGCGCACGCTCGCGTCCCACAACAGCCCGTCCGCGGTTCTCAGCGCAAGGGCGGCGGTAGCTTGTCGACCAGCTTCGCCGCCAGTTCGTTTCTCAGCACCTTGCCGCCGGGGTTGCGCGGAAACGCCGTTTCGACCGCGATCAGCAGCGGCGCCCGCACCCCGAGACGGCTGCGGCAATGCGCAACCAGTTCCTCGCCGGCAACGGCATGGCGCAGGATCACCGCCGCCGCCGGCACGTGCTGGTGCCGGCTCGATGCGAGGGGAAACGCCACCGCTTCGGCCACGGCCGGATGCGCGTGCAGCGCGTCCTCGATGTCGGACGGCATGATCTTGATGCCGTCGAAGTTGATCATGTCGTCGACGCGCCCCTTGAGGAACAGCAGCCCCTCTGCCGACAGCAGTCCGAGATCGCCGAGATAATGCCAGCCGTCACGGAAGCTGGAGTTGCCCCGCCCCGACGACCGGAAATAGCTCTGCGGCATCCACGCCGTCCGGGCGCGCACATAACCGACCTCGCCGGCCGGCAGCGGACGGTCCGCGTCATCGACGATCTGCAGCTCCGCGCCCGGCAGGACGCGACCGACCGTGTCCGGAAACGCTTCCTGCGTGCTGCGATCCGCAGCCGTCACGCCGCTCACCTCGTTGGAGCCGTATATGATGGTGAGATTGGGCGTGAACCGGCGGCGCATCTCGATCCGCAGCGTTTCGGGTACGGCCATGCCCGACAGCATCACGTCGACCAGCCCCGGACAGCGGCATTCGTCCTGCGGCAGCACAGGCCGCAGCGCGCTCAGGAAGTTCGCCGTCACGTAAAGCCGGGTAATGGCGTGGCGGTCGATCATGCGGAGGACCTCGGACGGCGACAGCGACACGCCGCCGATAACGACGGTGCCGCCGCCGTAGAAAGTGCGTTCCGGAACGCTGAGGCCGAAAGCGGTGGAGAAATCGAGCAGCGTCAGGGCGCGATCGCCGACGCCGGGATAGTGCCCGGCCAGCAGGCCATAGCCGGCGATGGTGGCCTGGTGCGAGCGGGCGATCGCCTTGGGTTCGCCGGTGGTGCCCGATGTCCGCCGCGCGCTCCAGATCGCCTCGCCGCCCGGCACCCGCAGATCCGGCTGCGGCGCGGCGGGCGCACGCTTGATGGTATCGACCGTCACGACGATGGTCGGCACGCCGGGCGGGCCGGCGCCGTCGGCGGTCGCCAGCACGGCGCGCAGGCCGAAGCGGCGCGCCATGCTGTCGCGCAGCGGCGGCGCATCGGTCAGCGGCAGGGCGAAGCAGATGGCGCCGATCCGCGCCAGCCCGTAGAGCGCCACCAGGTAAAGCGCGGAATGCGGCAGCGCCAGCCCGACGACATCGCCGGGCCGGATGCCGGCCTGCCGCAGATGGGCGGCGGCGGCCCACACCAGCGCGTCCAGCGTCTTGTAGTGGATCGTCCCGCTCTCTTCGAGAATGGCGACCGCCCATGGCCGTATCGTCGCCTGGCGGGTGATAACGTCGGCAACGTTCGTTATTTCACCATCCGCCATGGACCACCTGATGACCGATTGGATACCCGACGACCGATCCGCGCCGTACCATAGGCTCGACGGTCGAGATCGGAAAAGGGAAACCTGCGACGATCATCCAACAGGCGAACGAAGGCTGCAGTTTGCCGCGATCATGAAAAATCACGGCGCCCTGCCGGGTTTTCCCTTCGCCAGCGCCGCGTGCATAGCGGCATCGGGCACCCGAGCGCCAACTCGTTCTTTGTCTTTCGCTGAATCGGGCCGCAGACAGATGGAAATCGCCGACCGGCGCAGACCGGATCAGGTCGGTCCTCTGGTCAGGAAGACCAAATCTGCGGAAACCCTTTCTCTACCTGCCGGCGAATGAACGACGAAGCTGAAGCTCCGGAAAGCTAGGCCCCCTGCCCCTTGCGCGCAGCGGCCGCAGGCTCGTCAGCGAGGGTGGCGGACAGCCGTTCGACCGCATCGGCATAGTCCTTCATGAACTCATAGACGATCGACCTGACGGATTGTTCGGTGTTCATCAGCCCGACGCACTGGCCGACATAGCCGGCGGCGATCTGCCTGGCACCTTCGTGTCCGGTCTCCGCCAGCTTGACCACCTTGGTCATCGCCGCGCGGGTCAGAATGCCCTGCAGCGGGGTCGGCAGCGGCTCCGGCGCGTCCTTGGCGCCCCAGGCATCCGACCAGGCCGACCGCAACTGCCGGGTCGGCTTGCCGGTCCTGCTGCGCGAACGTACGGTGTCGGCCGACGAGGCCTTCAGCAGCTTCTCTTTGACGGTCGGCGTCGTTTCCGCCTCTTTGGTGGTGAGCCACACCGAACCGCACCAGACGCCCGCCGCGCCCATCGCCATGCAGGCCGCCATCTGGCGGCCGGTGGCGATGCCGCCCGCCGCCAGCACGTCGACATTGTCGTATTCCTGGACGGCTTCGATCACCTCGGGCACCAGAACCATCGTCGCGATCTCGCCGCAATGCCCACCCGCCTCGCCGCCGGCAGCGACCAGAACGTCGACCCCCGCCTGGGCGTGCTTGACGGCGTGCCGCTTCGAGCCGGTCAGCGCGCCGACCAGGATGCCTCGCGCATGCGCCTTGGAGATGATCGACGCCGGCGGCACGCCGAGCGCATTCACGAACATCTTGATCGGATACGAGAACGCGACGTCGAGCATGCGGGTAGCGCCGTCCTCGCGCATGAACGAGGAATCGCGGGACTCGTATTCGCCGCCCCAGACGTCGGAACTGTCGATGCCGTGCCTTTCGAGCAGGTCGGCGACGAACCGGCGATGCTCCTGCGGGATCCTGGCGCGCAACTGGGCGTCGTCCAGGTCGGAATCCTTGCCCATCATGTTCTGGGGGATGAGCAGGTCGATGCCGAACGGCTTGCCCTTGACCCGTTCGCTGATCCAGTCGAGTTCGATGCGCAGCTTGTCAGGCGTCAAATTGACCGCGCCCAGCACGCCAAATCCGCCGGCATTGGTCACCTCGGCGACGACGTCGCGGCAATGCGAGAAGGCGAACAGGGGAAACTCGATTCCAAGTTTCCGGCAAAGTCTCGAATTCAATTTCCGGCTCCGTGCGATTTGCGAGGCTGCAGAATGGCACGCCATCGTAGGAAACGATGAAAACCTTGTAGCGCCTCACTTGGCTGGCGAACGCACATACCTGCCATGAACGCCCTCAATCCGCTGGCGCGCGACGCGATGCCTGGCTCGATGCTTGGCCGATTTACCTGGAATGTGGCGTCCCCAAGGGGATTCGAACCCCTGTTACCGCCGTGAAAGGGCGGTGTCCTAGGCCTCTAGACGATGGGGACGTGAGAGGGCCGTTTGGCAGGGCGCTTAAGTAGCAGTTTTCGCCGGGAAATCAAGCGCCAAGCCCGGCCGGCGCGGCATCGTCGATCTGCATCTGGACCTCGGTTTTGCCGCGCCAGCGGTTGATCCGCAGCGCTCCCGCGATGTGCAGCGGCAAGCCGTCGCGGCGCAGCAGCGCCTGCCCCACCGCCCCGTCGGCCGAGCGGAAGGCGATGGCCTGCAGCCGGGCGGCGCCGGCGCTCAGCACGCAGCGGACATGGCCGTGCTCGCCGACCCGGTCGGCGTACTCCACCCGCACCCCCGGCAGCACGAAGCGCGGCTCCGGATTGCCGACGCCGAACGGACCGATGCGCTCGATGTGGCCGGCCAGATCCAGCGTCGCCGCCCCCGGCATCAGCGGCCCGTCGATGCCCAGCCCCGGCGTCGGCAGCCGGCCGCCCAGGCTGGCGGCCACCCGCTCCCGCAGGAACTCGCGCAGTGCCGGCAAATGCTGGCGCGCCACGGTCAGGCCCGCCGCCATGGGATGGCCGCCGCCATTGACCAGCAGCCCGGCCTGGCGAGCGGCGATCACCGCGCTGCCCAGATCGACGCCACGGATCGACCGGCCCGAGCCCTTGCCGGTCTCCCCGTCCAGCCCGACGACCAAGACCGGCCGGTGTACGCGCTCCAGCACCCGGCTGGCGACGATGCCGATGACGCCGGGATGCCATTTCTCGCCCGCCAGCAGGAGGAACGGCGGCAGTTCGCCGCCGCTCTCGGCCTGCATGGCTTCGACCTGCGCCAACGCCTCGGCCAGCACCGCCGCCTCGATCGCCCGCCGCTCGGTGTTGAGAAGCTCCAGCCGCTCGGCCAGCGCGCCCGCCTCCGCCGCGTCCTCGGTCGACAGCAGCCGCGTGCCGAGATCGGCGGCGCCGATGCGGCCGCCGGCATTGACGCGCGGCCCGAACAGGAAACCGGCATGGAACGCACCCGGCGCCTCGGCGACCCGCGCCGCGTCGGCCAAGGCAGCCAGGCCGCGGTTGCGCCGCTGGCCCATGACCTTCAGCCCCTGGCTGACCAGCGCCCGGTTCAGGCCGGTCAGCGAGACCATGTCGCAGATGGTGCCCAGCGCCACCAGGTCGAGCCACTGCATCAGGTCGGGCTCGGCGCAGGCGCTCTGGTACCAGCCGGCCTGCCGCAAGGCGCGGTTAACGGCGACCGCCAAGAGGAAAGCGACGCCGACCGCCGCCAGGTTGCGATGCGGGCTGGTCTCGTCGAGGCGGTTGGGATTGACGACGGCATAGGCGGCGGGCAATTGCGGCTCGGCGACGTGATGATCCACCACCACCACGTCCAGCCCGGCCTCCCGCGCCGCCTGCAGCGCCTCGAAGGCGGTGATGCCGCAATCGACGGTCACCACGACATGGACACCCGCTTCGCGCAGCTTCACCAGTGCCGGCGCGTTGGGGCCATAGCCTTCCTTCTGCCGGTCGGGGATATAGGCCCGCACCTTGCCGCCGACGGCGCGGAAAAAGCGCAACAGCAGTGCGGTCGAGGTCGCGCCGTCGACGTCGTAATCGCCGAACACGGCGATCTCCTCGCCGTCGCGCACCGCCCGCGCCAGCCGCTCGGCGGCGCGGTCCATGTCGAGCAGGTGCGAGGGATCGGGCAGCGCCCGCCGCAGGGTGGGCGCGAAATAGTCGTCCAGCCCTTCCAGCGCCACCGAACGGCCGGCCAGAACCCGCGCCAGTATCTCCGGCAGGTTGCCGCTCTGCGCGATCGCCTGCGTCAGCCGTTCGTCGGCCTCGCGCGCATACCAGCGCTTTCCGGTCAGGGACCGTTCGATGCCGAGGACGGTGGCCGCGATGTCGCTCATGCGCTCCGTCAGCCGTCGAAGCCGGACTTGCGGTTGAAGTTGTGCGAGCCGGTGATGTAGCGCACCGTGCCGGTCTTGGAGCGCATCACCAGCGAATGCGTCTCGGCCCCGCCATGGAAGCGGCGCACGCCGCGCAGCATCGAGCCGGAGGTGACGCCGGTGGCGGCGAACATCACGTCGCCCTTGGCCAGGTCGAGCATGCCGTATTTGCGGTTCAGGTCGGTGATGCCCATGCGCTGGGCGCGGCCCTTCTCGTCGTCGTTGCGGAACAGCAGCCGCCCCTGCATCTGCCCGCCGATGCAGCGCAGCCCGGCCGCCGCCAGCACCCCCTCCGGCGCGCCGCCGCTGCCGATATAGATGTCGACGCCGGACTCGGGCGTCGAGGTGGCGATGACGCCGGCCACGTCGCCGTCGGAGATCAGCATGATGCGCGCGCCCGCTTCGCGCACCCTGACGATCAGCTCGCTGTGGCGCGGCCGGTCGAGGATGCAGGCGACCAGGTCGGAAATGTCGACCTTCTTGGCTTTGGCCAGGTTCTTCAGGTTCTCCGCCGGGCTGGCGTCGATGTCGACCACGCCCTGCGGCAGGCCGCCGCCGACGGCGATCTTGTCCATGTAGACGTCGGGCGCGTTCAGGAAGTTGCCGTGATCGGCCATGGCGATGACCGCCATGGCGTTGGGTCCGCCCTTGGCGGTGATGGTGGTGCCCTCCAGCGGATCGAGCGCGATGTCGATGCGCGGTCCCTGCCCGGTACCGACCTTCTCGCCGATATAGAGCATCGGCGCCTCGTCGCGCTCGCCCTCGCCGATCACCACCGTGCCGTCGATGGCGAGGCTGTTCAGCGCCCGCCGCATGGCGTCGACCGCCGCCTGGTCGGCCGCCTTCTCGTTACCGCGGCCCATCAGCTTGGAGGCGGCCAGCGCCGCCGCTTCCGTCACGCGCACCGCCTCCAGCGCCAGGTTGCGGTCCATCGATCCTTGTGCATTCGAGGATTGCGCGTTCTGCTGCGCCATGTCCGTTTCTCCCACAGTCCGAATGTCTAGAGCTGCTCGACGCGAATAACGCAGGGCTTCTCCACGATCGTATCGAGTCTGGCGATCCGCGCCACTGCCCGCGCCATCGCCGCCTCCTCGGTCTCGTGCGTCGTCAGCACCACCGGTACCGACGCACCCGGATCGTGGCTGCGGCCGCGCTGCAGCATGGATTCCATCGACACCTGCTCGTCGCGCAGGGCGGCGGCGACGCTGGCGATCACGCCCGGCCGGTCGCGCACCATCAGCCGCACGTAATAGGCGCCGACATGGCGCTCCATCGGCGCCGCGCCGACCTGCGACAGCCGCCCGGCCGGCACCGAGAACACCGGCAGCCGCACGCCGCGGGCGATGTCGGCCAGATCGGCCACCACCGCGCTGGCGGTCGGCCCCGCGCCGGCGCCGCGGCCCTGGAACAGGGTCTTGCCGACGAAATCGCCTTCGGCCACCACGGCATTGAACACGCCCTCGACATGGGCGATGGGGGCGTCCATCGGCACCATGCAGGGATGCACGCGCTGCTCGATGCCATGCTCTGTCTGCCGGGCCAGCCCCAAGAGCTTGATGCGATAGCCCAGCTCGGCGGCATAGGCGATGTCGAGCGCGGTGATGCTGCGGATGCCCTCGACGTGGACGGCCGGGAAGTTCACCGGGCAGCCGAAGGCGACGCTGGTCAGGATCGCCAGCTTGTGCGCGGCGTCGATGCCGTCGATGTCGAAGCTGGGATCGGCCTCGGCATAGCCATGCGCCTGCGCCTCCGCCAGCACGTCGGCGAAGTCGCGGCCGCTCTCGCGCATGGTGCTGAGGATGTAGTTGCAGGTGCCGTTGAGGATGCCGTAGAGGCGCGTGATGCGATTGCCGACCAGGCCCTCGCGCAGCGCCTTGATGATGGGAATGCCGCCGGCCACCGCCGCCTCGTAGCCCAGCGCCACGCCGGCCTTCTCGGCAGCAACCGCCAGGGCGGTGCCGTGATGCGCCAGCAGCGCCTTGTTGGCGGTCACCACCGGCTTGCCGGCGGCGATGGCGGTCTCGACCACGCGCCGCGCCACCCCGTCGCTGCCGCCGATCAGCTCGACCACCACGTCGACCTCGTTGCTGCGCGCCAGGGCGACAGGATCGTCGAACCACGTCGCACCGGAAAGGTCGATGCCGCGCTGGCGGCTGCGGTCGCGGGCGCAGACCGCCGCGACTTTCAGCTCGCGCCCGCAGCGCAGCGCCAGGGTTTCGTGCTGTCCGGCCAGCAGGCGAACGACCCCGCCGCCGACCGTACCCAGACCGGCGATGCCGATACGAAGGACGGACATCTTACGACGCGACGGCCTTGAGCGGCGTCACCTTGCCCGACGTTTCGCGCTCGTGCTGCTCGAGGATGCGGTCGGCGTTGGCGATGAACGACTTCATGCTGCGCGTGGCCTGGCGGATGCGCTGCTTATTCTCGACGATGGCGATGCGCACATGCGTGTCGCCGTATTCGCCGAAGCCGATGCCGGGCGACACCGCCACCTTGGCGTGCTGCAGCAGCAGCTTGGAGAAGGCCAGCGACCCCAGATGCGCATAGGGCTTGGGCAGCGGCGCCCAGGCGAACATGGTCGCCTCCGGCACCGGAATCTGCCAGTTGGCCTGGTTCAGCCCCTCGATCAGCACGTCGCGGCGCTCGCGGTAGATGCGGCGCACCTCCTCGACGCAATCCTGCGGCCCGTTCAGCGCCGCCGCCGCCGCCACCTGGATCGGCGTGAAGGCGCCGTAGTCGAGATAGGACTTGATGCGCGCCAGGGCCGAGATCAGCCGCTTGTTGCCGACGCCGAAGCCGATGCGCCAGCCGGCCATCGAATAGGTCTTGCTCATCGAGGTGAACTCGATGGCCACGTCGCGCGCGCCCGGTACCTGCAGGATCGACGGCGGCGGGAAGTCGTTGAAGTAGATCTCGGCATAGGCCAGATCGGAGACGACGTAGATTTCGTGCCGGCGGCAGAACTCGACGATCGGCCCGTAGAAATCGAGCCCGACCACCTGCGCCGTCGGGTTGGACGGGTAGTTCAGCACCAGGCAGGTCGGCTTGGGCACCGAGTGCTTCACCGCCCGCTCCAGCGCCACCAGGAAATCCGTGCCCTCCGTCATCGGGATCGAGCGGATGGAAGCGCCGGCGATGATGAAGCCGAACGGATGGATGGGATAGCTGGGGTTCGGCACCAGGATGATGTCGCCCGGCGAGGTGATGGCCTGGCACAGATTGGCCAGCCCTTCCTTCGAGCCGATGGTGACGATCGCCTCGCTCTCGGGATCGACGTCGACGTCGAAGCGGCGCTTGTAGTAGCCCGAGATCGCCTTGCGCAGGCCGGGAATGCCGCGCGAGTTGGAATAGCGATGGGTACGCGGGTCCTGCACCGCTTCGGTCAGCTTGGCGACGATGTGGGGCGGCGTGCCGAGGTCGGGATTGCCCATGCCCAGATCGATCACGTCCTCGCCGGCAGCTCGCGCCGCAGCCTTCATCGCGTTCACTTCCGCGAAGACGTAAGGCGGCAGGCGTTTGATGCGGTGAAATTCCTGATCCATGGCTGGTTGACCGTTCCCTGCAGGCCTTGGGCTTGATCCGGCCGCCGTGGCCTGCGGAACGGCGCCGGGAGGGGCCCCGTGATAGGGGGGCCTACCTCAAAAAGCGAGGAAAATTTCGGCGCGACGGTTGGAGGCGACGGCGACCGGATTCACCGGATCGTATTCCGGCTGCACGTCGCCCGCCGCCTCGGCCACCACCGCGCTGCGGGGCACGCCGAAACGCACCAGCTGGTTGGCGATGGCGTTGGCGCGGGCCAGCGAGATCGCGTAATTGCCTTCCTGCAGCCGCTGCACGTCCGAACCGGTCACGTCCTGGCTGGCATGGCCGACGACGCGGATGGTGCCGCCCTGCTTCTTCTGGATTTCGGCGACGTCACGCAAAACCGTCAGGTCGTCGCCGGACAGGCCGGACGAGGCGCGCCCGAACTGGACGACGGCGACCTGAATGTTGTTGCCGTGATAGGCCGGCGCCGGCGCTGCGGCGGCAGCGGGCGAACGGCCGGTCACGGCGCTGACCGCCGGCCGCGTGGTCGGCGGCAGGACCAGGGCCTGCTGCGAGGGCGCCGGCGGCGGCGGCAGGGTGGCGGCCGCGGGGGCCGGTGCCGGCATCGGCGGGGCGGACTGGACCGGCGCCTGAGCCGGGGACTGCGCCATCTCCTGCGGCTGGACCATTTCCTGGGGCTGCGCCACGGTTGCCTGGGCAGCCGGCGGCGGCGGAGCAGCCGGCGATGGAGCGGCAGACGGGGGCTGGACGCTGGATTCCGGCGGCGATGACGGCTGCATCGGGGTCGGCGGCGCGGACTGCACCGGCGTTGCCGGCACCGCGGCCGGCGGCTCTGCCTCGGGGCCGGGTAGCGGCGCGGCAGTTGGCGTGCTGGCACCCAGACGCTGGCCGATCACGGCATCGGCCGCTTCGTTGACCGGCCGCACTTCGCTGTCGGCATAGCGCGCGCTGGCCCGGTCGGCGGCCAGGCCCTGCTGCGGTGGTGGCGTCGGCCGCGCCGGCCGCGCCGGCACGGTCGACAGCCTGGGATAGTCCTTCTCGTCGTTCGACGTGCCCGACTGCGCCGGCGCGGCGCCGCCGGAGGTGCGGGCGGTCGGCGGCGGCGGATCGCCCTCGAACATGGAGTCGATGGTGTTGCAGCCCGCCAGGGTCAGGACGACGCCGAACGCCAGTGCCGCGCGGCGGAATGGGAAGTTCTGCTGGCGGGCGTTGCGCACGCCCTCTCCCACGGCCCCGACCACGAGCGACGGCCACGATCCGACTGCAAACCGCATACGCGCATTCCCTTTGCTGGCGTCCGCCACAAGCGATAGCCAAATTGACGGCTGTCGCCAATCTCAATAGCCTTGTCCCCGGAGCCGGCGCACAAGATGCCGGAGGCTGGGGACGGTTACGCGACGGGATTGATCTCGCCAGAAAAACCCGACGCAAAGTCCCTTGATTATAAAGGATTTTGCCATGTCCGATCAACCGGCCACCGATCCCCGACTGCCCGACGCGGAAAAGCTGGCCAGGGACTGGGCAAAGCTGGCGGAACGCAGCCAGAAAGTGGTGTCGGAATTCCTCGCCAAACAGGCCGAGGGCGGGCCGCAAAAGCCCGATCCGCTCAATATCGGCAGCGCCTTCATGGAAATGACCCAGCGCATGATGGCCAACCCGGAAAAGGTGGTGAAGGCCCAGGTCCAGCTCTGGCAGGACTACCTGAAGCTGTGGCAGAACACCGCCGACCGCTTCATGGGCAAGGAAACCAAGCCGCTGGTCGAGACGCCGCGCAGCGACAAGCGCTTCGCCGACAAGTCGTGGACCGAGAGCCTGCTGTTCGACTACATCAAGCAGTCCTACCTGCTGACCGCGCGCTGGATGCAGTCGACGGTCAAGGACGTCGAGGGCCTCGACTCCAAGACCGCCAAGAAGGTCGATTTCTACACCCGCCAGTTCGTCGATGCGCTGGCGCCGTCCAACTTCGCGCTGACCAATCCGCAGGTGCTGAAGGCGACGCTCGATAGCGGCGGCGAGAATCTCTACAAGGGGCTGGAGAACCTGCTGGCCGACCTGGAGCGCGGCAAGGGCCGGCTCAACATCTCGATGACCGACATGAAGGCCTTCGAGGTCGGCCGCAATGTCGCCGTCAGCCCCGGCAAGGTGATCTACCAGAACGACCTGATCCAGCTCATCCAGTATTCGCCCAGCACCGAGGAGGTGTACGAGCGGCCGCTGCTGATCATTCCGCCGTGGATCAACAAGTTCTACATCCTCGACCTGAAGCCGGAGAACTCGTTCATCAAGTGGACGGTGGCGCAGGGCTACACCGTGTTCGTGGTGTCCTGGGTCAATCCCGACGAGAAGCTGGCGCACAAGACCTTCGAGGACTACATGCGCGAGGGCCCGCTGGCCGCCCTCGACGCCATCGAGCAGGCGATCGGCGTGCGCGAGGTGACGGCGATCGGCTACTGCCTGGGCGGCACCTTGATGGCGGCCACCCTGGCGAGCATGGCGGCCAAGGGCGACGAGCGCGTCAAGGCCTGCACCTTCTTCACCGCGCAGGTCGATTTCACCGAGGCGGGCGAGCTTTCCGTCTTCATCGACGAGGAGCAGCTCAACTTCATCGACGACGTGATGAGCAAGCGCGGCTATCTCGACGGCGGCGAGATGTCGACGACGTTCAACATGCTGCGCGCCAACGACCTGATCTGGTCGTTCGTCGTCAACAACTACCTGATGGGCAAGGACCCCTTCCCCTTCGACCTGCTGTTCTGGAACTCCGACGCCACGCGCATGCCCGCGTCGATGCACAGCTTCTACCTGCGCAAGATGTACCAGGAGAACCTGCTGGCCAAGCCGAACGCACTGACCCTGAACGGCACGCCGATCGACCTGGGCAAGATCACGATCCCGCTCTACATCCAGGCCGGTCGCGAGGATCACATCGCGCCCTATCCATCCGTCTACAAGGCGACCCAGCTCTACAAAGGCCCGGTGCGCTTCATGCTGGCCGGCTCCGGCCATATCGCCGGCGTCGTCAACCCGCCGCATGCGAAGAAGTACCAGCACTGGCTGAACGAAACCACGGTCAACCCGCCGACGCCGGAAGACTGGCTGCGCGGCGCCAAGGAATTCCCCGGCTCGTGGTGGGCCGACTGGGACAAGTGGCTGGCGGAGAAATCCGGCCCCAAGGTGCCGGCGCGCGATCCGGAGAAAGGTGGCCTGCCGGCGATCGAGGATGCGCCGGGCTCCTACGTCAAGGTGCGGACCGGCGGTTGACCCCGGTCAGTTGATCGACTTCCGACCCTGCAGGAAATCGGGCACCGGGCCGGAGCCGTCGAACATGTTGGGCGCGCCGCGATAGGCCTTGCCCAGCTCGACGTAGTGCAGATAGGAGCCCTTGAAGACCAGCAGATCGGTCTCCCTGATCTCGCGGATCATCTTGGCCGGATTGCCGGCCCACAGCTCGCCCTTGCGCACCACCTTGCCCGGCGTCACCACCGCGCCCGCCGCCACCATGGCGCCGGTTTCCACCACCACGCCGTCCAGCACCGTCGAATGCATGCCGATGAAGCTGTCGTCCTGCACCTCGCAGGCGTGCAGCAGCGCCAGGTGGCCAACGGTGATGTTCTTGCCGACCACCGTGCCCTGACGGCCGGAGGAGACGTGGATCACCACGCCGTCCTGGATGTTGGTGTTCTCGCCGATCTTGATGCCCGGCCCGTCGCCGCGCAGCACGCAGTTGTACCAGATGCCGGCATGGGCCCCGATCTCGACCTCGCCGATCAGGGTCGCGTTGGGCGCGATGAAGGCGGTTTCGTGCACGATGGGCTTGTGGTTGAGGAACGGTACGAGCAGGCCGGACATGGGAACTCTCTGACGCAAACGGTTGATGGTCCGACTTTGCCCGCCCCTCCCCCGCGGTCAAGGAAAAACCCCGAATCTGGAGCAAATCACGTCATGGCGGGATCGCGAGCGATCTCGCCATGACGTGTGAATTTGCTCCAAACATTAATGAGTAGAGCGGATTCACACGATCAGGTGGAAGCGTATGGGCTTCCACCTGATCGTGATCCGCTCTGGCTGATCCGGGGTTTGATCGGTAAGGGGGGGCGGCGATCTATTCGGCGGCGAGGCTGGCTTCCGTCGGCAGTCCCAGCATCAGCCGCAGGTTCTGCACCGCAGCCCCCGAGGCGCCCTTGCCGAGATTGTCCAGCCGCGCCACCAGCAGCGCCTGGCCGTTGGCCTCGTTGGCGTAGACGCGCAGTTCCATCCGGTCGGTATCGTTCAGCAGCGTCGGATCCAGCCGCATCTCCTTGGCCTCGACCACCGACACCAGCGCCGAGCCGCGGTAATGCGCCTGCAGCGACGCCTTGATCTCGGCCACGCCGCCTTTCAGCGTGTCGAGGAACAGCGGCACGTTGACCAGCATGCCCTGACGGAAATTGCCCACCGTCGGCACGAAGATCGGCCGCGACGCCAGCCGGCCGTAGACCTGCATCTCGGGGATGTGCTTGTGCGCCAGATTCAGGCCGTAGAGATCGAACGCCGGCGCGGTGCCCGCGTCATAGGCCTCGATCATCGAGCGGCCGCCGCCGGAATAGCCGGAGACGGCGAAGACGCTGACATGCTGGTCCGGCGGCAGGATGCCGGCATCGACCAGCGGCCGCACCAGCGCGATCATGCCGGTGGGGTAGCAGCCCGGATTGCTGACGCGCCGCGCCTGCGCGATCTTCTCGGCCTGGCCCGGCACCAGCTCGGCGAAGCCATAGGTCCAGCCCGGCGCGACGCGATGCGCGGTCGAGGCGTCGAGCAGCTTGGGTCCGCCCTCGCCCAGCGCCTGCGCCACCTCCTTTGCGGCATCGTCGGGCAGGCACAGGATGGCGACATCGACTTCGCGCATCAGCTTCAGCCGCGCCTCGAGATCCTTGCGCTTGTCGGGATTGATCGAGACCAGCTCGACGCCCGGCACATGCGCCAGGCGCTCGCGGATGCCGAGCCCGGTGGTGCCCGCTTCGCCGTCGATGAATACCCGCTTGGCCATGCTCGCCTCCTGATGCCTCGCTTCTACCACAAAACGAAAAGGGCGTCCCCTCGCGGGGACGCCCTGTGTTTCGGGGTCGAGCCCCGCGTGGGGCCGAAATCAGCGCTTGGAGAACTGGAAGCTGCGGCGGGCGCCGGGCTTGCCGTACTTCTTGCGTTCGACGACGCGGCTGTCGCGGGTCAGGAAGCCGCTCTTCTTCAGCGCCCCGCGCAGTTCCGGTTCGTACAAGGTCAGCGCCTTGGAAATACCGTGCCGCACCGCGCCCGCCTGACCCGACAGGCCGCCGCCCGACACGCTGACCATAACGTCGAACTGGTCCACCCGGTTCACCACTTCGAAAGCCTGGGCGATGATCATGCGCTGCGTCGGGCGGGCGAAATAGACTTCCAGCGCCCGGCCGTTCACCGTGATCTTGCCGCTGCCCGGCATCACCCACACCCGGGCCACAGCGTTCTTGCGCTTGCCGGTGGCATAGGCGCGGCCCTTGGCGTCGACCTGCTTCTCGCGCACCGGCGCGGCCGGAGCCTCGCTCGCCGGCCGCGCGCCGGCGGCCTTCACCAGACCCGCCATCGGGGTTTCGATCGTCTGCGTCGCCATGATCAGGCCGTCCTCTTGTTCTTGCGGTTCAGCGCCCCGACATCGAGCGCCTCGGGCTGCTGCGCCTCGTGCGGATGGGCGGAACCCTTGTAGACCTTCAGGTTCTTCATCTGCTGCCGCTGCAGGGGCCCGCGCGAAATCATGCGCTCGACCGCCTTGACGATCACGCGCTCCGGATAGTTGCCGCCAAGGCGCTGCGACATGGTCGCTTCCTTGATGCCGCCCGGGTAGCCGGTGTGCCAGTAGAACTTCTTGTCGCGCAGCTTGTTGCCGGTCAGGCGCACCTTCTCGGCATTGATGACGATGATGTTGTCGCCGCAATCGACATGCGGGGTGAAATTCGGCCGATGCTTGCCGCGCAGACGGGTGGCGATGATCGTCGCCAGCCGGCCCAGCACCAGGCCATCGGCATCGATCAGCACCCATTTCTTCTGCACGTCGGCGGGCTTCAGGGATACGGTGGTCTTCATGGCCCAGTGCTTTCCAGAAATCGCAAGAGGCGCCAGCGGCGCCTCGGTTCGGGCGGGTTTCTATTCCGCCCGGCGAAGCCTGTCAATCCGAAATCAGCGTTGAATTATAATGACCTAGAAATAGGGTATTATTTTACCTTTTATCCTTGGGCGGAATGGCATAGGTCATCTGGCAATGCGCCACCGGATCGGGATCGCCGTCCGAGAACAGCAGCACGTCTCCCACCGCAAGCTTCTGTCCCAGCTTGAGAATCCGCATGTCGGCGATCACGTCGGCGCCGTTGGCGGGCCGGCGCATGAAATTGATGTTCAGGTTGGTGGTGACCGCCAGCGGCACCGGCCCGATCTGCGCCAGCAGCAGCAGGTAGAAGGCGGCGTCGCACAGGAACATCAGGGTCGGGCCGGAAACGGTGCCGCCGGGCCGCAGATGCTCCTGCCGCACCGGCATGCGCACGCGCATGGTCATGCCGTCCAGCGTCTCGATCTTCATGTTCAGCGAATCGGACTGCGAGAAATGCTGCGCCCGGAACGCCTCAAGCTCCTCGATGGTCATAACCGGCATGACTGGCTCCGCGATTGAAGGCGGTGCGACGATAGCGGCGAGTAAACGCTCGTTCAATGGCTGGCGCGCCCCCGCGACGGGGTCTATTCTTGATGGTAAGGTCCAAGTCTGCCGGAGTAAACGCCATGAGTGCCGAAACCAACGAACCGGTGCTGCTGCGCCAGGACGATGGCCACGTCGCGATCCTGACCCTGAACCGGCCCAAGGCCATGAACGCGCTGTCGGGCGAGCTGATCGACGCGCTGCAGGAGGAGTTCGACCGGCTGGCGAAGGACGAGGCTATCCGCGTGGTGCTGATCCAGGCCGCCGGCCGCGGCTTCTGCGCCGGACACGACCTGCGCGAGGTGCGCTCGACCGAGGAATATCAGTTCTTCGACGATCTGATCGGCCGCTGCAGCCGCATGATGCTGTCGATCCGCAGCCTGCCGCAGCCGGTCATCGCCAAGGTGCACGGCATCGCCACCGCCGCCGGCTGCCAGCTCGTCGCCGCCTGCGACCTGGCCATCGCCTCGACCGATGCCAAGTTCGGCACCCCCGGCGTCAATATCGGCCTGTTCTGCGGCACGCCCTCGGTGCCGCTGGCGCGCAACATGGCGTCCAAGCATGCGCTGGACATGCTGTTCACCGGCGACACGATCGACGCCAATACCGCCCTCGCCTACGGCCTGGTCAGCCGCGTGTCGCAGCCGCAGTCGCTGGACCGGGACGCGCTCGAGCTGGCGCGGAAGATCGCATCCAAGTCGCCGCTGGTGCTGCGCATGGGCAAGGAGCTGTTCCACCGGCATACCGAGATGAACCTGGAGCAGGCCTACAGCTATGCCTCGCCGGTGATGGCCGGCGGCATGATGGCGCAGGACGCGCGCGAGGGCATCGACGCCTTCATCAAGAAGCAGCCGCAGCCGAACTGGCGCGGCAAGTAGGTTCTCGATGGACAGCGCCGCGCCCGGCGGAGCGGTCGACCACGACCGCTATGCCGATTCCTACCTGCGCGCTATCCTGCGCGAGGTGAAGACCATCGCCATGGTCGGCGCCTCGGCCAACTGGAACCGTCCCTCCTACTTCGCCATGAAGTACCTGCAGGAGAAGGGCTATCGCGTCATCCCGGTCAATCCCGTGGCGGCGGGACAGGAAATCCTGGGCGAGACGGTCCATGCCACGCTGGACGAGGTGCCGGAGAAGATCGACATGGTCGACATCTTCCGCAATGCCGAGGCCGCCGGCGCCATCACCGACGACGCCATCCGGCTGGGCGCCAGGGTGGTGTGGATGCAGTTGGGCGTGCGCAACGAGGCGGCCGCCGGCCGGGCCGAGGCGGCGGGCCTGCGCGTGGTGATGGACCGCTGCCCCAAGATCGAGCACGCCCGCCTGACCGGCAAGCTGGAATGGCACGGCATCGCCTCGGGCGTGATAAGCAGCAAGAAGAGGAAACTGTAATGAGCAAGTCCAACGGTCCGGGTTTCGAGACCCTCGCCATCCATGCCGGCGCCGCGCCCGATCCGGCCACCGGCGCGCGCGCCCTGCCGATCTACCAGACTACCGCCTATGTGTTCGAGGACGCCGACCACGCCGCCTCGCTGTTCAACCTGCAGACCGTAGGCTTCATCTATTCGCGCCTGACCAACCCGACCACGGCGGCGCTGGAGGCGCGGCTGGCGGCGCTGGAGGGCGGACGCGGCTGCACCGTCACGGCGTCGGGCCATTCGGCGCAGATCATGGCGTTCTTCCCGCTGATGACGCCGGGCGACAACATCGTCGCCTCCACCCGCCTCTATGGCGGCTCCATCGCGCAGATGAAGAACTCCTATCCCAAGTTCGGCTGGCAGGTGAAGTTCGTCGACGCCGACGATCCGGAGAATTTCCGCAAGGCGGCCGATGCCAAGACCAAGGCGTTCTTCTGCGAGAGCCTGGCCAATCCCGGCGGCGTGGTCAGCGACATCGAGGCGATCGCGAAAGTCGCCGACGCGGTCGGCGTGCCGCTGATCGTCGACAACACCATGGCTTCGCCCTGGCTGTGCCGGCCGATCGACTACGGCGCCACCATCGTGGTGCACTCGACCACCAAGTTCCTGTCCGGCAACGGCACCGCCATCGGCGGCGCCATCGTCGACTCCGGAAAGTTCGACTGGAGCAAGGGCGGCCGCTTCCCCGGCCTCAGCGAGCCCGATCCCGGCTATCATGGCTTGCGCTTCCACGAGACCTTCGGCGACATGGCGTACACCTTCCACAGCCATGCCGTGGGCTTGCGCGATCTGGGGCCCTCGCAGTCGCCGTTCAACGCCTGGCTCACCATGCTGGGCATCGAGACCCTGCCGCTACGCATGCAACGGCACGTCGAGAACGCGCAGCAGGTCGCCGAATTTCTGGAAAAGCACCCGGCCGTGGCCTGGGTCAGTTACGCCGGCCTGCCGTCGAATAGGTACTACAAGCTGGCGCAGAAATACCTGCCCAAGGGCGCCGGTTCGGTCTTCACCTTCGGCGTCAAGGGCGGCTACCAGGCCGGGCTGAAAGTGGTCGAGAACGTCGAGCTGTTCTCGCACCTGGCCAATCTCGGCGACGCCAAGAGCCTGATCATCCACCCCGCCTCGACCACGCATCGCCAGCTGAGCGAGGAGCAGCAGACCGCCGCCGGCGCCGGACCCGACGTCATCCGCGTGTCGATCGGCATCGAGACCGCCGCCGACATCATCGCCGACCTCGACCAGGCACTGAACAAGGCCGGCAACGGCTGACCCCAGCGCATGAGAGTGGCGCTGAAAAAGCCCGGCCCGACGCCGGGCTTTTTCATGCATACTCGGCGCGCGCTGAACGGACGTTCATGTCCGCGCGGCGGCGAATGAAAAGGGGATTCGTCAGCATGAGCAAGGTCAGGATTTTCGGCAGCCCGCAGTCGCGCGCCTATCGGGCGCTGTGGGCAGCCAGGGAAATGGGCGTCGATTACGAGCTGGTCGGCGACTACAAGACGCCGGATTTCGCCAAGGTCAATCCCAACAGCAAGATCCCGGCGCTGCAGGACGGCGATCTGACGCTGTTCGAGTCGATGGCGATCAATCTCTATCTGGCGCAGAAATTCGGCAACGGGCTATGGCCGCAGAGCGTCGCCGATCAGGGCCGCGCCTATCAGTGGTCGTTCTGGGTGATGACCGAGGTGGAGAAACATGCCCTGACGATCCTGATGGACACGTTCGGCATGAAGAAGGACCCGGAAGGCGCGGAGGCCAGCCGCAAGGCGCTGGAGAAGCCGTTCGACGTGCTCGACCAGCACCTGGCCGGCCGCGACCACGTGCTGGGCAAGGACTTCACCATCGTCGACGTCAACCTGGCGTCGGTGATCGGCTGGGCCAAGGCCGGCAAGATGGACCTGTCGCGCTGGCCCAACCTCTCGGCCTGGCTCGACCGCTGCCAGTCGCGCCCGGCCGCCGCTGCCGCCCGCAAAGGATGAGCGGGAGCGTTTCAGGCAAAAGGGCCGCAGCATCGCGCTGCGGCCCTTTTTCATGCGGGTTACCGATTACTCGGCCGCGGTCGGCTGCGGCTGTGGCGGCGCCGGCTCGTTGAGCGGCGCCCCCGCACCGCTGATGCTGCCGGGCAACAGCAACGCCGCCACGGTGGCGACGCCGGCCAAGGCGGCGAGGATATAGAACACCCAGGCCAGTTCGCCCGTCGCCTGGTTGACCTGCGAGATCAGCCAGATCGCCACCGGGCCGGCGGCGAAGGACAGCACGAACTTCGAGCCGAAGGCCAGGCCGTGGTGACGGGTGGGCGTATAGCGGCCGATCATCATGCTCTCCGCCGGCAGGGCGGTGACCATCAGCACCGCCGCCAGCATGGCGGCAATGACGACCGGCAGGTTCCACAGCAGGCCGATCAGCGCCACCGCCCCGATCTGCAATGCGAAGGAGCCGATATAGATCAGCTTGAGCGGCATGCGGTCGGCCAGCCGCCCCGCGGCATACTGCATGACGCCGGAGACGGTGTAGACCGCGGTCACCGCAACGCCGACCCAGAACACCGCCTCGCCCGGCCGGTCCATCATGTCCCGGAACAGCGACTGCACGGCGGCGATATCCGCCTCCAGCCGCACCTCGAACAGCTTGGGCAGCGCGAACTGCGTCGCCTGGTAGATGATGCCGGCCATGAACATGGTGATCATCAGGATGAAGAACACCTTGATCATGTCGCTCTTGCTGGGCGCCGGCTCCTTCGACTTCGGCATCGGCCGGTCGCCGACCAGGCCGCGCTTCCAGTGCCACAGCAGGGCGATGCCGAACAGCACCGACAGGATGCCCGGAATGATGAAGGCGGCGCGCCAGTCGTAGAGCGCGATCAGGCCGCCGACGCCCAGTCCCGCCACCGCATTGCCGGCGCTGCCGAAGATGCCGTTGATGCCCAGGGCCTCGCCCTGTTTCGCCGCCGTGCGCATCACCCAGGGAATGCCCACCGGATGGTAGATCGAACCGAACAGGCCGATGCCGGCCAGCGCCACCGTCATCCACAGATAGTCGCGGTCGGGAGTCAGACCGGCGGCGATCGCCGACAGGCCCATGCCGATGAAGAACACGACCATGATGCCCGGTGCGCTCCAGCGATCGCCCAGCCAGCCCGCCGGCAGCGCCGCCGCCGCCGTCAGGATGATAGCCGGCGTCCACAGCGCGATCAGTTGATGATAGGGCGCATCCCAGGCCGGCTGCAGCGCCAGCACGATGGTGAAGAAGAACACGCCCATGAAATGGAACATCAGGTGGCCGACGCTGGAATAGACCAGCACGGCCTTGCCCGAGAGCCTGTCCGACTCGTTCATGTCTGCATTCACGATCGCCATCCGTGCCGAAACCGGCCGCCATCCAAAATCGGCGGCAATTCTGTCAGTCCCGCTGTCATGCGGCAAATGCAACCCTCGCAGGGTCGCCATGTCCTTCAGGCAAGCGCACTATCCTGCACGTCGGTGGTCTCCGCCCCCAGCCAGCGCAGATAGGCGGGATTGCCGGCGGTGATCGGCAGGGCGACGACGCAGGGACAGTCATAACTGTGCCATTCGCGCACCCTGGCCGAGAGCTGGTCGACCAGAACCGCCCGCGTCTTGGCGATCAGCACCGCCTCCTGCGCCGTCTCGACCCGGCCCTGCCAGTGATAGATCGATTCCATCGCCGGCAGGATATTGGCGCAGGCCGCCAGCCGCTCCTCGACCAGGCGACGGCCGATCACCCGCGCCTCCTCCACCGTGCCGGTCGTCATATAGACGAAGACATACTCGTCCATCCCTGTCCTCCGTGCCGCAGCGCAACGTGAAGACTAGCGCCCATGTCTTTGACGCCAAGCGGTTTCTCACTTAAAGTTAAACTTTAAAGCCAACTCTGCGTGGGGACGTGGGAATGGCAATGGGGAACGTGGTCAGGCTGCCGACCGAATCGGCAGCGCCTGCAACACTGCGCGCGACACCGAGTCTGGCGCAGCTCGTCTATCTGCGTCGGGGGCTGACGCAGGCCGGCGGCAAGCTGCCGCTGTTCGATCTCGATGGCCAGCGCATCGACGAGGACATCATGCGCTCCTGCATCGAGGCCGGCTGGGCCGAGCCGTGGTTCGCCAACAAGCTGAAACCGGACTGGCTGGTCTGCAAGCTGACGCCGGCCGGCCGCGCCGCCGTCGGCGCCTGAGGTGGGGTTCAGCCCGGAGAGGTTCCGCGCCAGCGACGGCATGGAACTGGCGAGCTATCGCTGGAGCGCCGACGGTACGCCGCGCGCGGTGATGCTGATCGCCCATGGCATGGCCGAACACGCAACACGCTACGATACTTTCGCCACCTTCCTGGCCCAACACGGCATCGAGGTCGAGGCGCATGACCATCGCGGCCATGGCCATACGGCGGCAAATGCCGACGCACTCGGTTTTTTCGCCGACGAGAATGGCTGGCGCCGCGTCGTCGACGATCTGAAGGAACGCCTGGCCGACCTGCGCCAACGCCACCCGCAGACGAAGCTGATCCTGTTCGGCCATTCGATGGGCTCGTTCCTCAGCCAGCAGATCCTGTTCGAGACGCCGGGACTGGTCGACGCCGCCATTCTGTCGGGTAGCAACGGCAGGCCGCTGCGCCTGGCCAGCCTCGGCAGGCTGGTGGCGCGGCTGGAGCGGTTGCGGTTGGGCAAGCGCGGCCGCAGCGGGTTGCTGACCGCCCTGTCCTTCGGACCGTTCAACCGGCGCTTTGCGCCGAACCGCACCGATTTCGACTGGCTGTCGCGCGATACGGCGCAGGTCGACGCCTATGTCGCCGATCCCCTCTGCGGTTTTACCTGCACCACGCAGTTCTGGATCGACCTGCTCGACGCGCTGGGGCCGCTGGCGAAGGAGAAGAACCGCGACCGCGTGCCCGAACCCCTGCCGATCCTCATCTTCTCCGGCGACGAGGATCCGGTCGGCGTCAACCTGTCGGACCTGGTGAAGGGCTATCGCGGCAACGGCATGACGCATGTCGCGGTCAGGCTGTATGCCGGCGGCCGCCACGAAATGCTGAACGAGACCAACCGCCAGGAGGTCCATGCCGACGTGCTGGCCTGGATCGAGGCCTTCCTGGCGGGAACTCCCGTCCTCTCCCCGCCCTGACGGCGATCAGCCGCCGTTGGCGGATTTCGGCTCGCTCTGGCGCCCGCCGATGTCGGAAGCGACGAACACCTCCGGCGGCAGCCAGATCTCGAACCGGGCGCCCTTGCGGCCGCGCTCGAATTTCAGCTCGCCGCCGGCCTGCTGGGTGAAGGCCTCGATCAGGCGCATGCCGAGCCCGCCGCCGCCGCTGAACCCCTTGCCGCTGGCCGCCTCCGGTTCGAGCGGCAGGCCGATGCCGTTGTCGGTCACCGCCAGCAGGAACTTCCCGTCCGACGGCCCGAAGCTGACATGGATCTCCCCTTCGGCGCCACCGGGAAAGGCGTGCTTGATCGCGTTCATCACCAGCTCGTTGACGACCAGGCCGAGCGGAATGGCGCGATCGACCTTCAGCACCGCGCTTTCCGCCCGCACGTGGCACTTCACGCGGGTGTTCAGCAGCACCGAGTTGGAGATCTTCTCGCACAGATCGCGCATGTAATCGGCGAAATCGACCGTGTCGATATGGCCGCTCTTGTAGAGCGAACCATGCACGTCGGCCATGGTCATCACCCGCCGCATGGCGTTGTTGAGGTGCTCGCGGGCGGTCTCGTCGCCGATCCGCGCCGCCTGCATGCGCAGCAGGCTGGCGACGACCTGGAAGTTGTTTTTGACCCGGTGGTTGAGCTCGTGGAACATCAGCTCGCGCTGCTGCTCGAGATCCTTGCGGCTGGTGATGTCGATGTTCACGCCCACCAGCTTGCGCGGCTTGCCGGCCCGATCGCGCAGCGCCTCCGCCCGGCTCAGCATCCAGCGCACGGCGCCGTCGCCATGCACGACGCGATACTCCATCGACAGCGGCTCGCCGCTGTCCCGCGCTTTGGCGAGCGAGCGGCGCACATGCGCCAGATCGTCCGGATGCATCGCCTTGAAGACCAGGCCGGGGCTGGGATGCAGGTCGCCCAGCGGCAGGCCGTGCAGGCTGTAGAGCGCGGGCGACCACACCACCTGATTGCCCTCCAGATCCCACTCCCAGTCGGCAGCGCCGCCGGCCATATGGGCGCGCTGCAGGCGGTTCTCGATGCGACGGGCCTGCGCCACCCGCGCGTTCAGCAGCGCCGCCAGCACGCCGATGCTGCCGGCCGCGATCGCGAACAGGACGAGGTTGACGACATCGGCGGTGCCGGAGACCGAAAACGACAGCGACGGGGTGAGAAACAGGAACCAGCCGGCCACGATGCTGAGAACGATCGCGGTGATGCAGGCTGCCGGGCCGGCGAAGTAGCCGACGACGACGATGGCCGGGAAATAGGTGGCGAAGGGAACCACCACGCCGGGCCAGGCGATTTCGAGCAGATAGCGCAGGCCGGTCGCCAGAGCAACCGCCGCCAGCGCGAATGCCTGGCCGCGCAGCAATCGCCTCAGATCGGTTTTCGGCAGACGCAATTCGGGATTCCCTTCCGCCCGCCGATCATGCAGCCACCAGTTTCGGGAGTAAATCGGATTGGCATGCATCGAAGTCAGCGGCGCGGTTTCTATCAGAGCCACCGCCGCAGATAAGGGTAGATATGGACCACGCGGCAATAGATCGCGGCGTCGATAGCAACCGGCGCCGCGCACCCCGCACCGGTGCGAGAACAGATCATCCGTTTGACTTACACTCGATCATCGACAGCAGCGATGGCAGCGGCGGCGGAAACAACCAGCGTGACCGTCGCGATGCCGATGGGAATGACACGGCTCGAAAAAGGGTATCCGTACACCACATCGAAGACTCGGGAATGTGAAAATGGCGCGGCGGGCGCCGGCGCCCCACTCCCCTGATCGCTCCTTCATGAACCGGAAGTCGTCAGCTCATCATCGCGCATGACGAGGAAAATCAGAACCAGCAGAACGGTAACGTAGAACCGGAATGCCGCCTCCTGGCCGTTCCAGATCTTCGACTGCCACATGGCGAACCACTCGCCGCCGATCACCATGAAGCCGGTGAACCACAGGGTGAAAGCCACGGTCGCCCCCAGCACGGCCAGCCGCTTGGCGCGCTGGAACTCCGCGGCCGGCGCGCGCAGGGCCCGCAGCATGCCGAGCGTCGCCAGCGCGAACAGCAGGCCGGCGGCGCCTTCGGCGGCGATGATTGCCACATAAGCCAGGTGATGAACCGTTTCGCTGGCGATCGCCCGGCCGCGCAGCGCGCTGTCAGGGAACGTCGTGTCCATGCCCAGCACGTGCTGGACGAAGGCGAAATTGGAACCGTAGTCGATAAGGTTGTTGAAGCACACCAGCAGCGCGAACAGCGCCAGCCCGCCGACCATTGCGATCTTGGCCAGCCGCACCTCAATCACCACCCGCCTCCGCCGTTCGGAGAAGGAAATTCCTGACAGGGAAAAAGATGGTCGGAGCGGCGGGATTCGAACCCACGACCCCCAGTCCCCCAGACTGATGCGCTACCAGACTGCGCTACGCTCCGACCGGCTTGGTGCGCGCCGGAACTGCTAAGGGTTGGGGGTGCAACCGCCGACGCGGGGCGGACAATAGACGCGAGGTTCCGCTCTGGCAACCGCCTCCTCGCCCGGCCGCAGACGGCCATGGAACGCGACAGCCCGTTCCTATTCGCCGCGCAGCAGGCGCAGCGCCGACTGCAGGTCGCTCATCACTGCTTCAAGTTCGCGCCGCTTCGACGGATCGAGCGTCGAGGCGCGTGGGCCGGCGACCGCAGCTTCGGGGCGCACCGGGGCATCGACGGGCGCGGTGGCGGCAGGCCGCACCAGTTGCGGCCGCGGCTGCGTCGGCTCCGGCTGGGCGGACGCTGGCGGCGGCGTTGCAGCCCGGCTCGCCGCACCGTTCTCGGCGTGGCGCCCCATGTCGGCGCGGATCGCCTCGCTGTAGGGCGGTTCGACCGCTGTCAGCCGGCCGCGGTTCTCGCGCAGCAGCCGCTGCACGCCCTTGATGGTGTAGCCCTCGTCGTACAGCAGGCTGCGGATGCGGCGCAGCAGGTCGACGTCCTCGGGCCGGTAGTAGCGCCGGCCGCCGCCCCGCTTCAGCGGACGGACCTGGTTGAACTTGCTTTCCCAGAAACGCAGGACGTGCTGCGGCACGTCCAACTCCGTCGCCACCTCGGAAATGGTGCGGAAGGCCTGGGCCGATTTTTCGTTGCGCCGGTCCGGCGCGGGCAAAATATTGGTGGCCATTATTCAGACGCCGTCTTGGTTTCGCCGCCTAACGCCTTGTTAATTTTCGACTTAAGGACGTTGGAAGCTCGAAAAACCAAAACGCGTCGCGGCAGGATAGGTACTTCCTGCCCGGTCTTGGGATTGCGCCCGATGCGCTGCCCTTTCTCGCGCACGGCAAAACTGCCGAACGACGAGATCTTCACCGATTCTCCACGCGTCAGAGCCGTCGAAATCTCCTCAAGGACGACTTCGACAAGTGCCGCCGACTCATTGCGTGACAGACCTACCTCTTGATACACGGCCTCGCTGAGGTCAGCCCGTGTGATCGTGCGGTTTTCCATACCCACGCTCCCCTGTCCCGGCAGTGATGGTACGTCCGGCACGGAAAGCCGTCAATATCAGTGGATTGCAGGCAGACGTTTAAGTTCAAAAGCTACTGACTGTCCGGCAAGCGCCGTGGCCTACCAGCGCGCGACGCTGGCGCCCCAGGTCAGCCCCCCGCCCATGGCCTCCATCAGCACCACATGGCCGGGCTTTATGCGCCCGTCATGGACCGCCTCGGCCAGCGCCAGCGGGATGCTGGCGGCGGAAGTATTTGCGTGTTTATCGACAGTTATGACGATTTTCTCAGGTGAAATGGCAAGTCTACGGGCGGTGCCGTCGAGAATCCGGCGATTGGCCTGGTGGGGCACGATCCAGTCGACGTCGGCCGTGGTCAACCCAGCCGCCGTCAGGCTTTCGCCCACCACCTCGGCCAGATTTGTCACAGCGTGCTTGAAAACTTCCTTGCCCTGCATGCGCAGGAAACCGGCCTTCTGGGTCGTTGACGGGCCGCCATCGACATAGAGCAGGTCGTGGTGGCGGCCATCGGAGTGCAGGACATTGGACAGCACGCCCCGGTCGACGGCCGTGCCCTGACCCTGCCCGGCCTGCAGCACCACCGCCCCGGCGCCGTCGCCGAACAGCACGCAGGTGGTGCGATCATTCCAGTCCAGGATGCGGGAGAAGGTCTCGGCCCCGATGACCAGCGCGGTCCCGGCCATGCCGTTCTTCATCATGCTGTCGGCGACCGACAGCCCGTACACGAAGCCGGAGCAGACGGCCTGCAGGTCGAACGCCGCCCCCCTCGTCATGCCGAGCGCCGCCTGCACCTTGGTGGCGGTGGCGGGAAAGGTCTCGTCCGGCGTGGCGGTGGCCAGCACGATCAGGTCGACATCCGCCGCCTTGACGGCGGCATGGTCGAGCGCCCGCTGCGCCGCCTTTAGCGCCAGGTCCGAGGTCAGCTCGCCGTCGGCGGCGATGTAGCGCTGGCGAATGCCGGTGCGCTGCTGGATCCACTCGTCGCTGGTATCGACGCGGCGGGCGAGTTCCTCGTTGCTGACCGGGTCGCCGGGAAGATAGGCGCCGCAGCCGGTGATGCGGCTGCGGATCATGGCGCCGTCGCCTGCGCGGCGGCGACAGCGGCAGCGGCGGCGCCCGATTCCTGGTCGTAGCCCAGCGCCTCGCGCAGGCGCCGGAAATCCTCGATCACCAGCTCGTTGAAGCTGTAGCGCACCATGTCCACTCCCACCCCCAGCGCATGGGCGAAGCCCAGCGCGTCGGTGCCGCCGTGGCTTTTGACGCAGATGCCGTTCAGCCCCAGGAACACGCCGCCATTGTAGCGGCGCGGATCGACGCGCTTGCGCAGCTTGCGCCAGGCGCCGCTGGCCAGCAGATAGCCCAACTTGGCGAAGCCGGAGGTGCGGAACGCGTCGCGCACGAAGCCGGTGTAGAGCTTGGCCGTGCCCTCGATGGTCTTCAGCGCAATGTTGCCGGTGAAGCCGTCGGTCACCACGACATCGACCGCGCCGGCGCCGATGTCGTTGCCCTCGACGAAACCCTTGAAGTTGACCGGCAGGTTCTCACGCTTGAGCAAAGCGTGCGCCTCGCGCAGCGCATCGTGGCCCTTGAGTTCCTCGGCGCCGACATTGAGCAGCCCCACCGTCGGATTGGTCAGGCCCAGCACCGTGCGCGCAAAGACTTCGCCCATGACGGCGAACTCGATCAGGTTGTTGGCATCGACCTCGATATTGGCGCCGAGGTCGAGCATCACCGTCTCGCCGCGCATGGTGGGCAGGAAGGAGGCGATCGCCGGCCGGTCGATGCCGGGCAGCGTGCGCAGGACGAACTTGGCGATCGCCATCAGCGCGCCGGTATTGCCGGCGGACACAATGCAGTTGGCGCTGCCCTCCTCGACCGCGGCGATCGACTGCCACATGCTGGAATCGCGCCGCTTGCGCAGCGCGGTCGAGGGCTTGTCGTCGCTGCTGACCACGCCGTCGGTGTGATGAATGGTCGTAACCTTGCGCAGGGCGCGATGGCGCTCCACCAGCGGCTTCAGCCGCTTCTCGTCGCCGAACAGCAGGAACTCGGTCTGCGGGTAGCGCTCATGCGCGATCCCGGCTCCGTCAACGACCATGGCGGGCGCGTTGTCGCCGCCCATGCCATCAAGCGCTATGACGATTTTCTTGCTCACGCGGGGGGCCGGGACGCTGGTCATCTGCCGCCCAGGGGCGGCGCCATCCGTCAGGCGTTCGCCGTGGTCGGCGTCACTTCGCGGCCGTCGTAATGGCCGCAGGCCTGGCACACATGGTGCGGCCGCTTCAGCTCGCCGCAGCTGGTGCACTCAACGTAAGCCGACGCCGTCAGCGCATGATGCGACCGGCGCATGTTGCGACGCGACTTGGACGTCTTCTTTTTAGGAACTGCCATGGGAATCTCCGTTACGCCGCCCTTGGCGGCCGCTTGTAATACTCAAATTGACCGAGGCGGGCAAGGGGTTTCCCGGACCCTTCAAGCCACACTTAACTCTTTGTTTTCAAAGCGGCAAGTGCGGCGAACGGGTTCGCCTTGCCGGCCCCCGCGTCGATCCCGTGCTGGCGCAGGACCTGCTCCAGATCGGCCCCTTCCTTGCGCGGATAGGGGTCGATCGCCAGGGCGAGCTGCTCGGCCACAAGTTCGCCCATGTCGAGGCCGTTCTCGGGCATCGGCTCGGGCTGCTCCTGATCGGGCAGCAGCACCAGGTCGCCGGAGGCGGCATCGACCACGTCGCCGGTGGCGCCGAACTCCAGGCTGAAGGGTTCGTCGATCCGCTGCACGACGGGCTCCAGGGTGACGACGCATTTCTGCGTCACCGTCGCCTGCAGCACACCCTCGACCCTGAGCCCGGCGCCGCCGCGCAGGGGATGGATGGCCCCCCTGGCCTGCAGCTCGGCAAGGCCCACCAGGTCGAAGCGGCGGCGCAGCGCTTCCAAATCGTTGGCGCTGGCCTGCAGATCGAACGCGACCGGCTCGCCGGTCAGTTCCTTCAGCGGCACGAAAAGCTGTAGTCCCTGCGTCATTTCATTTCGCTTTCAAGGTCCGGCCAGGTCGGCAGCCGGTTTACTAAATGGTATCGGGGTCCGGAAATCCCAGCCGGCCTGCCAGGATCGAGGCGGTCGGCTGGCCGCGAAACCCGGCCAGGACGCTCATGCAGTAGACCGCCAGCCGGTCGGCCCCTTCCTGGGCTTCCGACGCATCGCCATGGACGTTGCGGCGTATTGCGGCGGCCAGCGGTTCGCCCTGGCCGGCCAGGGCGGCGCGATAGGCCGTGGTACGCCCGTTGAACGCTTCGGCCATGGCCTTGATCCGCCGTCCCACCCCCAGATCCTGCACGCCCATTTCGCGCAGGTTGAGGTCCAGGTTGCGGAACATTTCGTCGAACAGCGACTGGTTGATGGCGGGCCCGTCCGGTTCCTCCTGCAGCCGCTCCATGACCAGAAACGCATGCAGGACCAGCAGGTCGAAGCGGCCCTCCAGCGTGTCGGGAACGGCGAAGCGGGGCCCGTAGAAGGCCGGATGGCGGGCCTGCGGCGCCAGGGCGCCATACAGGCCGGCAGCAACGGGCCGGTGCGGATCGCGGCGGAAAATGGATCTTATCAGCGACAGAGGCATCGATATCGTGTGGTTCCTGGACCGGCGGGACGCAATTGACAGAGGCCGTTGCAGACGGCACCTTGGCCGCGATTTGGCGGCAGGATCATACTGAGCCGCCGCCGAAAGGCAAAACCAAGCCCGGATGGACCGATGAAGCTGCGCCCCCTTCTGCTTGCCACCGCCGCCGCCGCCCTGCTGGCGGCCTGCGAGCCGCGCGTCGACCAGCGCGGCCATGTCGCGACCCCCGGCAGCGTCGAGAAGCTGCAGCCGGGACAGCAGACCCGCAACGACGTGCTGACCCTGCTCGGCAGTCCCTCGACCACGGCGACCTTCGACGACGAGACCTGGTACTACATCAGCCAGCGGGTCGAGACGACGGCCTTCCTGGCGCCCGACACCAAGGAACAGACGGTGATGGCGCTGAAGTTCGACAATGCCGGCGTGCTCAAGGACATGACCACCTACACGCTGAAGGACGGCCGGGCGATCGATATGGTCGACCGCAAGACGCCGACCGCCGGCAAGGAACTCACCATCATCGAACAGATCTTCGGCAATGTCGGCCGCTTCGGCGGCAGCGGCGGCGGCGGCTACACCGCGCCGTCGTCCATCGGCCGGTAGGATTTCGACCAACTAAAACAAAAACCCCGGAGCGGACGCTCCGGGGTTTTTCGTTTGACCCAACGGGATCGCTCAGTGGCCGGCGAGAACCGCCAGCAGCAGCAGCGCCACGATGTTGGTGATCTTGATCATCGGGTTGACGGCGGGGCCCGACGTGTCCTTGTACGGATCGCCGACGGTGTCGCCGGTCACCGACGCCTTGTGCGCCTCCGACCCCTTCAGGTGCTTGACGCCTGCCTCGTCGACGAAGCCGTCCTCGAACGACTTCTTGGCGTTGTCCCAGGCGCCGCCGCCGGCCGTCATCGAGATGGCGACGAACAGGCCGGTCACGATCACGCCCAGCAGCATGGCGCCCAGCGCGGCGAAGCCGTTGGACGGACCGGCGATCCAGGAGATCACGAAGAACAGCACGATGGGCGACAGCACCGGCAGCAGCGAGGGGACGATCATTTCCCGAATCGCGGCCTTGGTCAGCATGTCGACGGCGCGGCCGTAGTCCGGCTTGGCCTTACCTTCCATGATGCCGGGGATCTCCTTGAACTGCCGACGCACTTCCACGACCACCGAACCGGCGGCGCGGCCGACGGCGGTCATCGAGATGCCGCCGAACAGGTACGGCAGCAGGCCGCCCAGCAGCAGCCCGACCACGACATAGGGGTTCTGCAGCGAGAACTCGACCGCCTGCACCCCGAGCTTGCCCTGCGAGATGAAGTACTCGAGGTCGGAGGTGTAGGCCGCGAACAGCACCAGCGCGCCCAGGCCGGCCGAGCCGATGGCATAGCCCTTGGTGACCGCCTTGGTGGTGTTGCCGACCGCGTCGAGCGCGTCGGTGTTCTTGCGCACTTCCTTGGGGAGGCCCGACATTTCGGCGATGCCGCCGGCGTTGTCGGTGACCGGACCATAGGCGTCGAGCGCGACGATGACGCCGGCCAGCGCCAGCATGGCAGTCGTGGCGATGGCGATGCCGAACAGGCCGGCCAGCAGGTAGCAGCCGACGATGCCGGCGCAGATGACCAGCGCCGGCAGCGCCGTCGCTTCCATCGACACCGCCAGGCCCTGGATCACGTTGGTGCCGTGACCCGTAACGGAAGCCTGCGCCACCGAACGCACCGGGCGATAGCCGATGCCGGTGTAGTACTCGGTAACCCACACGATCAGGCCGGTGACCGCCAAGCCGACCAGCGAGCACCAGAACAGCGACATGCCGGTGAAGGTCTTGCCCGCGACCGTCAGCGCCGTGCCGTTGCCGACGATCCATTCGGTGACGGCATAGAAGGCGGGGATCGACAGCACGCCGGCCACGATCAGGCCCTTGTACATCGCGGCCATGATGTTGCCGTTGGCGCCGAGACGGACGAAGTACATGCCGATGATCGAGGTGATGATGCAGGCGCCGCCGATGGCCAGCGGATACATCATCAGATTGGCGGCCTGGACGCCGGTGAAGAAGATCGAGGCCAGCACCATGGTGGCGACCGCGGTGACGGCGTAGGTCTCGAACAGGTCGGCGGCCATGCCGGCGCAGTCGCCGACGTTGTCGCCAACGTTGTCGGCGATCACGGCCGGGTTGCGGGGGTCATCCTCGGGGATGCCGGCTTCGACCTTGCCCACCAGGTCGGCGCCGACGTCGGCGCCCTTGGTGAAGATGCCACCGCCGAGACGGGCGAAGATGGAGATCAGCGAGGCGCCGAAGCCCAGCGAGACCAGGCCGTCGATCAGGGTGCGGCTGTCGACGCCGACCCCGAGCAGGACGCCGTAATAGACGGCGACGCCCAGCAGCGCCAGGCCGGCGACCAGCATGCCGGTGATGGCGCCGGCCTTGAAGGAAATGTCCAGACCGGCCGCCAGGCTCTTCTGCGCCGCGACGGCGGTGCGTACGTTGGCGCGCACGGAGACGTTCATGCCGATGAAGCCGGCGGCGCCCGACAAGACCGCGCCGATCAGGAACCCGATCGCGGCCCAGATGCCGAGCAGCAGGCCCAGCACGATGAGGACGATGACGCCCACGATGGCAATGGTGGTGTACTGGCGCCTCAGATAGGCGCTGGCGCCTTCCTGAATGGCCTTGGCGATCTCCTGCATGCGCGGCGTGCCGGCATCAGCCGACAGCACCGAACGCGCAGTAACGATGCCATACAGCACGGCGAGAACGCCGCAGCCGATGACGAACCAGAGTGCGGTGGACATCTCTCTTATCCTGTTGTTTCGAACTCGAAATTCAGTGTTGGACGCCGCTTTCTAGCGGTTTTGACCGAAACCTGGGCCCAGCCAGGCCCGGTTCCCCCCGGGCGATGTGCGGGCGGAAAATGCCAGATTGGTTACGGCATGGCAACACCTGGGCTCCACAGCCCCTTTTTGGCCCATAAGTGGTCCCAGGCGGCGAAATTCAGGCGATCGCCGTGCGGCGGCGCAGCCGCAGGGACAGGACGGCCAGCAGCGCCAGCAGGACCAGCGGTATCGACATCACGTTCAGCGCCGACCAGCCGAAGACTTCATGCAGAATCCCCGCTGAAAGACTGGCCAGGCCGGTGGTCCCGAACACCAGGAAGTCGTTGACGGCCTGGGTCTTGGCGCGCTCGGCGGGGGTATAGGTCGTGGTCACCAGGGTGGTGCCGCCGGTGAAGAGGAAATTCCACCCCACCCCCAGCAGCACCAGGCCAAGCCAGAAATGCTCCAGCGTCACGCCGTGCAGGTTGATCGCAATGCTGACGGCCAGCAACGCTACCCCGGCCAGCATGACGTTGAGCACGCCGAACCGGGTGATCAGCCAGCCGCAGAAGAAGGACGGTACGAACATGCCCAGCACATGGGCCGAGATGACCCCAGCGGTTTGCGAGAACTCGAAATTGCAGACGGTCATGGCGAAGGGCGTGGCCGTCATCAGGAACGACATCACCGCGTAGGACAGGATGGCGCCGCCGGCGGCGACGATGAACACCGGCTGCGAGACGATCTCGATCAGCGGGCGCTGCGGCCCGGCGATCTCCACCTTGTTGGGCTGCGGCACCTGCAGGAAGGCCAGCACGCCCACGGTCAGCACCATCAGCCCGACCATGGCGATATAGGTGCCGGCGAACAGCACCGGCGCCAGCCAGTCGCGGGAAACGTTGGCCAGGTTGGGCCCGATCAGGGCGGCCAGCACGCCGCCGGCCAGCACCCAGGAGATCGCCTTGGCGCGATAGGATTCGGGCGCCACCTCGGCGGCGGCGAAGCGATAGTACTGGGCGTGGCCCAGGAACCCGCCGACGAAGAACAGGCCGACGCACAGCAAGGCGAAGGAGGCCTGGAACATGGCGACGGCCGACAGCGCCGCCCCGAACATGCCGATGGCGGCGCCGACCATGAAACCGTACGGCCGGCCGATGCGGCGCATCAGGAACGAGGCCGGGAAGGTCGACAGCATGACGCCCAGGTGCTGCAGCGCGATGGGCAGGGTCGACAGCCATTTGGTGTCGGCGATCGAATAGGCCGCGATCGGCGTCGCCACGATCGACATGCTGGTGCAGGACAGAGCCAGCGCCTGGCAGAGCGACAGCAGCGCGATCTTCTTGCGATGCGGATTGGCGGCGAAGGAAGCGGCGAACGACATGGTGCGGGACTTTACCGTTACACGCCCCTTGGGCGGCAACCCTGTCCGGCGCAGTCCTGCCCGCTCAAACCCGCATGGGCGCAGGTCAGGTCAAGGCGCCGGCTCAGAAATGGCGGAACCCGGTCTGGGTGATCGACAGCGGCTGGCCGAACCGCAGCACTGAGACGCTGCCGCCGGAAACGATGCGGCCCAGCCGGGTCAGCGGAAAGCCGAGCTGCCGGGCCAGCCCCTCCAGCCCGTCGCGCCGATCATTGGTGGCGGTGAAGAGGATCTCGTAGTCGTCGCCCGCGCTCATCAGGGCCGACAGCAGCGAGGGATCGCCGCCCACCAGCCGCCGCGCGCCGGGCGAGAGCGGCACCGCCGTCGCCTCGATGGCCGCACCGACGCCCGACGCGGCGCAGACATGGCCGAGATCGGCCAGCAGCCCGTCGGACACGTCGATGCTGGCCCGCGCCACGTCGCGCAGGATCGGCGCCAGCGCCAGGCGCGGCCGCGGCAGGCGATAGCGCTGCACCAGATAGTCGCGCTCCTCCTCGGTCAGCTCGGGCAGTTCGCCGTTCAGCGCCCGCAAGCCCAACGCCGCATCGCCGATGGTGCCAGTGACCCAGACATCGTCCCCCGCCCTGGCGCCGTCGCGGCCCATGGCGCCGCCCTTGGGAACCAGGCCGAAGGCGGTGATCGATACGGTCAGCGGGCCGGGCGTCTTCACCGTGTCGCCGCCGCACAGATGCAGGTTGAACTCCTGCTGGTCCGCCGCCAGGCCGGCGCAGAAGCGCGCCACCCAGTCCTCGGTCCAGTCGGCAGGCAGCGCCAGCGCCATCTGATAGGCGTAGGGCACGCCGCCGCCGGTGGCGATGTCGGAGAGGTTGACGCGCAGGGCCTTGCGCGCCACCAGGTCGGGCGGATCCCCGGGCAGGAAATGCACGCCCGCCACCACCGCATCGGTCTTGACGATCAGCTCGTAGCCGGCCGGCGGCGACAGGACGGCGATGTCGTTCCTGAGACCGGCGGCGCCGGGAAAGCCGCGGGAGAGAGGCGCGAAATGGCGCGCGATCAGCTCGAATTCGCCGGGCCGGTCGTCCGCCATGCGGCTCAGCGTGGCCGCTCGCCGGCGAATTCGTCGGGCCGCACCTCGCGGGCGATGCGGTCGAGCACCGAGTTCACGAAGCCCGGCTCGCCGTCGGCGTAGAAGGCGTGCGCGATATCGACGTATTCGTTGATCGCCACCCGTGCGGGCACGTCGGAGCGGTCGAGCAGCTCGAACACACCCGCCTGCAGGATGGCGTAAACGACCTTTTCGATCCGCTCCAGGCTCCAGTTCTTCGCCAGCGAGGCGCTCAGCAGCGTGTCGATCTCCCGCCGCCGGGCGCTGGAGCCGGACACCAGCGAGGAAAAGAACTCGCGGTCGGGCTCGATCGGCGTGCCGGCCTCGTCCGAGGTGGCGAAGCGGTGGTCGTTGAACTCGCCGACCACTTCCCGCGGACTGCCGCCGCCTTGGCCGATGGAATAGAGCGCCTGGACGGCGGCCAGCCGCGCGGCGCTGCGGCGGCGGCCCGCGGCGGCATCCAGCTTCTCAGGACTCATCGCGGAAAAAGCCCGAACCGCTGGCGCAGGCCGATCATGCCCAGGCAGGCGCGCGCCACGTCGCCGCCCTTGTTCTGCTCGGAGACCCGCGCCCGTGCCCAGGCCTGGTCCTCGTTCTCGACCGTCAGGATGCCGTAGCCGATGGCGGCGCCGTGGCCGATGGCAAGGTCCTGCAAGCCGCGCGCGCTCTCGCCGCAGACATAGTCGTAATGCGTGGTATCGCCGCGAATGACGCAGCCCAGCGCGATGAAGCCGTCGAACGGCCGTTTCAGCGTGCCCCGCTCCGCCGCCTGGATGGCGATGCGGATGGCGGCCGGCAGCTCGAAGGCGCCGGCGACGGCGAAACGCTCGTAGGTCGCCCCGACCGAGGCCAGCTCGGCGATGGCGCCGCGCGCCAGCTCGTCCGCCAGCTCGGTGTAGAAGCGGGCTTCGGCGATCATGATGTGCGGCGGCCGGGTGAAAGGCGGCAGCTCGAATTTCGCTGATGAGGGGCCGGCCATGATCAGTCGGCGCCCCGCACCGGCGGGATCGGGCGCTGGCCGACGATGGTCAGGCCGAAGCCCTCCAGGCCGACGATGTTCTTCTTGGCGTTGGTCAGCAGCACCATGTTGTGCACGCCCAGATCGAGCAGGATCTGGGCGCCGACGCCGTAGTCGCGCAGCTCGTTGGGGCCGGACAGCTGCACCGGCTGGCCGTCGCGGCGCTGGCGCTCGGCCATCACCACCTCCAGCGATTCGCGGATCAGCACGATGACGCCCCGGCCCTCCTGGGCGATCAGCCGCATGCACTGCTCGATCTCGCCGCCGCGGCCGGGGCGGATCTCGCCCAGCACGTCGGAGAACAGGTTCATGGCGTGCATGCGCACCAGCACCGGGTTGTCGCCGGCGACGTCGCCCTTGACCAGCGCCACATGCTGCTGCCGGCTGGACTTGTTGGTGTAGACGATGGCGCGGAAGTCGCCGCCGAAATGGCTGTTGAGGTTGAGCTCGGCGGCGCGCTTGACGATCGAGTCGTATTTGCGGCGATAGGCGATCAGATCGGCGATGGTGCCGATCTTCAATCCATGAAGCTGGGCGAAGCGGATCAGGTCGTCGCGCCGGGCCATCGAGCCGTCGTCATTCATGATCTCGCAGATCACGCCGGCCGGATGCAGCCCGGCCAGGCGGGCGATGTCGACGGCGGCTTCGGTGTGGCCGGTGCGCTCCAGCACGCCGCCGTCGCGCGCCATCAGCGGGAAAACGTGGCCGGGGGTGACGATGTCCTGCGGCCCGCAGGACGGATCGATGGCGACCGAAACCGTGCGCGCGCGGTCGGCGGCGGAAATGCCGGTGGTGACCCCTTCGCGCGCCTCGATCGAGACGGTGAAGGCGGTCTGCATGCGGGTGCCGTTCTTGTTGGCCATCAGCGGCAGGCCAAGCTCCTCGATGCGCTCGCGCGTCATGGCCAGGCAGATCAGGCCGCGGGCGTGGCGGGCCATGAAGTTGATCACTTCCGGTGTCGCCATCTGCGCGGGGATGACGATGTCGCCCTCGTTCTCCCGGTCCTCGTCGTCGACCAGGATGAACATGCGCCCGCGCCGGGCCTCCTCGATGATCTCCTCGGCGGGCGTCACCAGTTCCTGGAACGTCACCCGCCAGGGTTCCGCGTTGCTCATAGGGTATCCCTTCCCAACAGGCGGGCAACGTAGCGCGCCAGCATATCGACCTCAAGATTGACCGCCTGCCCCGGCTGCAGCCCGCCAAAGGTGGTTTCCTGCTGGGTATGGGCGATGATGTTGACCCCGAAACTGCCGCCGTCGACCTCGTTGACGGTCAACGACACCCCGTCGATCGCCACCGACCCCTTGGAGGCGATGTAGCGGGCCAGGCCGGCCGGCGCCTCGACGGTAAAGCGCACGCTGCCGCCTTCGGGCCGGCGCGCCGCGATCCGCCCGACCCCGTCGACATGGCCATAGACCAGGTGGCCGCCCAGCTCGTCGCCCAGCTTCAGCGAGCGCTCGAGATTGATCCGCGTGCCGGCCTGCCAGTCGCCCAGGGTGGTCTTGGACAGGGTCTCCTGCGACACCTCGACCGTGAACCAGAAGCCTTCCGCCCGCCCGCCCTTGCCCTTGTCGGTGACGGTCAGGCAGCAGCCGTTGCAGGCGATCGACGCGCCCAGGTCGACGGCGCCGGTGTCGTAGCGCGTCTCGACCAGGAACAGTCGGTCGCCGGAAGCGGCGCGGTCGACGCGCTCGGCGATGCGGCCAATATCGGTGATGATGCCGGTAAACATGCGGGCAAACTATGCGCTGCGCCGGTAGGTTTCCAGCACGTCCGGACCGATCGGCTGCAGCCCAGTCCTGACGAAGGCGCGGGCCTCGATCAGCGACGACAGGTCCAGGGCGGCGATCGCCGGCACGCCGTCGCCGCCGATGGTCATCGCCGCGCGATACCAGGCGATCCGGTCGACCAGCCCGGCCTTGAGCAGGGAGGCCGCCAGCCGGCCGCCGCCCTCGACCAGCAGCCGCGTCAGCCCCAGATCGCCCAGCGCCTGCAACGCCGCCGCCGCATCGATTCCGGCCGGCGATGCGGCTACGGGGATGACCTCGACGCCGATCGCCGCCAGCTTCCCGGCGGCGGGCGCATCGGCGGTCAGCAAAACGGTGCGCAGCCGCCGCGCGGTCGCCGCCAGTTTCGCCGTCGCCGGCAGGCGGGCCCGGGCATCGAACACGACCCGCAGCGGCGAGCGCGCCGCCAGCCCCGGCAGGCGGCAGTCCAGCATCGGATCGTCGGCCAGCGCGGTGCCGATGCCGACGGCGATGCCGTCGTTGCCGGCGCGCAGCAGATGGCCATGGGCGCGCGCCGCCGGTCCGGTGATCCAGCGGCTTTCGTTGCTGGCCAGGGCGATACGCCCATCCAGTGACGTCGCCAATTTCAGGGTCACCAGCGGCCGGCCATGGTTGACGCGCATCAGGAAACCGGCGGCGACCTCCTCCGCCTCCGCCGCGCCGACGCCCATCGTCACCTCGATCCCGGCCTGCCGCAGCCGCTCGATCCCCTGCCCGGCGACACGACGATCGGGATCGCCGATCGCCACCACCGCCCGCCCGATGCCGGCGGCGACCAGCGCGTCGGCGCAGGGCGGCGTGCGGCCATGATGGCTGCAGGGCTCCAAAGTCACATAAGCGGTCGCCCCCTTGAGCGCAGCCGCATCGGGCACGCGGGCGATGGCGTGCGCTTCGGCATGCGGCCGGCCGCCCGGCTGGGTCCAGCCATTGGCAAGGACGCGGCCATCGCGCACGAAGACGCAGCCGACCGCGGGATTGGGCCAGGTGGAGCCGAGATTGCGGCGCGCCAGCGCCAGCGCCGCCAGCATCCAGTGCCGGTCGTCAGGCATCGGACGGCGCGGGCATCGCCGGCCTCAATCCTCGACCGGATCGGTGCCCAGCTTGCCGAGGAAGTCCTCGAAATCCTTGGCCTCGCGGAAGTTGCGATAGACCGAGGCGAAGCGGACATAGGCGACCGGATCGAGCGCCGACAGCGCATCCATCACCAGTTCGCCGATATGGGTCGAGGGGATTTCGCTCTCGCCCGAGCTTTCCAGCCGCCGCACGATGCCGTTGACGATGCGCTCGATGCGCTCGGGATCGACCGGGCGCTTGCGGCAGGCGGTGATGATGGAACGGGCCAGCTTGTCGCGGTCGAACGGAACGCGCTGGTTGTTCTTCTTCACCACGGTCAGTTCGCGCAACTGCACGCGCTCGAAGGTGGTGAAGCGCGAACCGCAGGCGGGACAGAACCGGCGCCGCCGGATGGCGGAATTGTCCTCGGTCGGACGCGAGTCCTTCACCTGGGTATCTTCATTGCCGCAAAACGGACAGCGCATGTTTCAGTCCCCCAAGACGCCCGCGGTCAGCGGCCGCCGTAAATGGGAAAGCGGGCGCACAGGGCCAGAACCTTCTCCGCGACCGCCTTCTCGTTCCCCGAATTGTCGTTGTTCTTGTTGACCAGCCCGTCGAGCACGTCGGCGATCAGCCCGCCGACCTGACGGAACTCGGCGGCGCCGAAACCGCGCGTCGTGCCGGCCGGGCTGCCCAGCCGCACGCCGGACGTAACCGTCGGCTTCTCCGGATCGAACGGCACGCCGTTCTTGTTGGTGGTGATGCGCGCCCGCTCCAGGCTTTCGACGCAGACATTGCCGGTCAGCTTCTTCGAGCGCAGGTCGACCAGCATCAGATGGTTGTCGGTGCCGCCGGAGACCAGGTCGTAGCCGCGCTCCTGCAGCGCCGCGGCCATCGCCCGGGCGTTCTCCACCACCGCGCTGGCATAGGCGCGGAATTCCGGCGTCAGCGCCTCGCCGAACGCCACCGCCTTGGCGGCGATGACATGCATCAGCGGCCCGCCCTGCAGGCCAGGGAACACCGCCGAATTGATCTTCTTGGCCAGCGCCTCGTCGTTGGTCAGCACCGTGCCGCCGCGCGGGCCGCGCAGCGTCTTGTGCGTGGTGGTGGTGGCGATATGGGCATGGGGAAACGGGCTGGGATGCACGCCGCCGGCGACGAGGCCGGCGAAATGCGCCATGTCGACCATGAAAATAGCGCCGATCGAATCGGCGATCTGGCGGAAGCGGGCGAAGTCCCAGAAGCGCGGATAGGCCGAGCCGCCGGCGATGATCAGCTTCGGTCGGTGCTGCTCGGACAGCTTCGCCACCTCGTCCATGTCGATGCGGTGGTCGTCCTTGCGCACCGTGTAGGGCGCGACGTTGAACCACTTGCCCGACTGGTTGGCGGGCGAGCCGTGGGTGAGATGGCCGCCGGCCGCCAGGTCGAGTCCCATGAAGGTGTCGCCCGGCTTCAGACAGGCCATGAACACGGCCTGGTTGGCCTGGGCGCCGGAATGGGGCTGCACGTTGGCGAAGCCACAGCCGAACAGCTTCTTCGCCCGCTCGATGGCCAGCGTCTCGGCGACGTCGACGAACTCGCAGCCGTTGTAGTAGCGCCGGCCGGGATAGCCTTCGGCGTATTTGTTGGTCATCACCGAGCCCTGCGCCTCCAGCACGGCGCGGCTGACGATGTTCTCCGAGGCGATCAGCTCGATCTGGTTCTGCTGCCGGTCCAACTCGTGGCGGATGGCATCGAAGATTTCCCGGTCGGCCTGCTCAAGGCTGCGCTCGAAGAAACCGGCATGGGTGACGGCCGGTTTGGCGGCGCTGCTGCTCGACATATTCCCCTACTCCTTCACGCGCCGCTCAGGCGCCCAGCTTGGCGACGCGGCCCGCATGCCGCCCGCCCTCGAATTCCGTATCCAGAAACGCGCGCAGCGTCTGGCGCGCCACCTCGATGCCCGTCAGCCTCGCCCCCAGCGCCAGCACGTTGGCGTCGTTGTGCTGGCGGGCCAGCCGGGCGGAAGTCACGTCGTGGCACAGGGCAGCGCGCACTTTCGGCTCGCGATTGGCCGCGATGGAAATGCCGATGCCGGTGCCGCAAATGACCACGCCGCGCCGCACTTTCCCTTCGGCGATCGCCTTGGCCAGGCGACGGCCGAAATCGGGGTAATCCACCGAGTCGAGCGAGTCGGCGCCCAGATCGAGCACCTCGAATCCCCACTCGGCGAGCTGGCGCTTGAGAACGTCCTTGTACTCGAAACCGGCGTGATCCGACGCGATCGCGATGATTTCAACCGCCATTTCAAGCCCTTGTGCCCCTGCGCCCCCGCAAGACAATCGCTTACCATATCTCGGCCCGGCCCGCTACAGGCCTACAAGACATGGCGGCCCTGCCCTACCGTGCCGGTCTGGAACCGGTCTTGAAGCGGTCTCGAACCCGGTCTCAAAGCAGGGTCGGAAACAGGCTTCTGCGGCTATGGCCTTACCGCAAAAGCAAAGGGCCCGGTCCAAGGACCGGGCCCCGCAACTACCGGTTTGCGGCAGCTTAGTTGACGTAGTCGTAGGCGCCGCCCTTCCAGACATAAACCTGATAGGCCGGGGTGGTCGGGTCGCCCTTGGCGTCGAACTGGATCTGGTTCAGGACGGTGTCGAACTTGCCCGCCCGCAGCGCCTTCTCGACGTCGGCCGTCTTGACCGACTTGGCGGCGGTGGCGGCCTGCGCCCAGGCCTGGATCGAGGCATAGGTGTAGAGGGTGTAGCCCTCCGGGTCGTAGCCCTGTGCCTTGAACTTGTCGACCACGCTCTTGGCGCCCGGGTTCTTGCGCGGATCGGCATCGAAGGTCATCAGCGTGCCCGCGCCGGCGTCGCCGGCGATGGCCCAGAACTGCTTGTCGACCAGCGCGTCGCCGCCCATCAGCGGCGCGTTCAGACCCTGCTCCTTGGCCTGACGCACGATCAGGCCCGCTTCCGGATGATAGCCGCCGAGATAGATCAGCTCGATGCCGGCCTGCTTCATCTTCGACACCAGCGCCGAGTAGTCCTTCTCGCCCGGCGTGATGGCCTCGTACATGGTCTCCTGCACGCCCTTGGCGTTCAGCGACTTCTTGGTTTCATCCGCCAGGCCCTGACCGTAGGCGGTCTTGTCGTGCAGGATGGCGACCTTCTTGCCCTTGAACTTGTCGGCGATGTAGGCGCCCGCCACCATGCCCTGCTGGTCGTCGCGGCCGCAGACGCGGAAGGTGTTCTTGTAGCCGCGCTCGGTGAAGCGCGGATTGGTGGAGGCCGGCGAGATCTGCAGGATGTTCTCTTCGTTGTAGACGTCAGAGGCCGGGATCGACGAGCCGGAGCAGAAATGGCCGATCACGACGGCGACCTTGTCCTGCACCGCGCGGTTGGCGACCGAGACCGCCTGCTTGGCGTCGCACTGGTCGTCGCCGATCACCAGTTCCAGCTTCTGGCCGTTGACGCCGCCCGCGGCGTTGAGATCGGCGATCGCCATCTCCGCGCCACGCTTCATCTGCTCGCCGAAGCTGGCGAGCTGGCCCGTGATCGGACCGTTCAACGCGACCTTGATCTGCGCCGACGCGACGCCGGCAAACAGGCCCACTGCCGTAAGAGTGGCAAGGCCGAGCACGATTTTACGCATTAGGCATCTCCCTGTTGATGCGTGTGAAAAGACTTTAGTGGCTTACATTGGTACCGGCAAGATTGTCCGACCCGGCCTTTTCGCGCCAGCGAAAGACGTCTACCCGTTCGTACAGCCATGGATACTGGCGGACCATGAGATCGGCCAGGGTCAGCCGGTAGCCCAGCGACGACAGCGCCAGCACGGCGACGTACCCGGCCAGGAACGGCACCAGCGCGAAAAGCTGCCCGGAAAACAGGGCGTATTCGAGAAAGCGGCCGGCGGCGGCCAGCATCCCGGAATAAAGCACCACCTGCCAGTACGGCCGCCAGTTGCCGGCGATCGCCTGCCCCATCAGAAAGCCGCAGCCGCCGGCCAGCACGACCATGACGCCGATGAAAACCGGAACCTCGGCGCCGAGGATCTCGCTCATCCGCCGTGCCCTCCCTCGAGATAGGCGGCGCGGATCTGCTCGTTGGCCAGCAGGTCCTGGCCGGTTCCGGTCATGGCGATCCGACCGTTGACCAGGACGTAGCCGCGATGCGCCAGCCGCAGCGCGTGAAAGGCGTTCTGCTCGACCAGCAGCACGGTCACGCCGTCGCGCCGGTTGATCTCCTCGATGATCGAGAATATCTGCCGCACCACCAGCGGCGCCAGGCCCAGCGACGGCTCGTCCAGCAGCAGCATGCGCGGCCGGCTCATCAGCGCGCGGCCGATCGCCAGCATCTGCTGCTCGCCGCCGGACAGCGTGCCGCCGCGCTGGTTGCGGCGCTCCTTCAGGCGCGGGAACAGGCTGAAGACGCGCTCGAGATCGCTCTCGAAATGCGTCTGATCGGCCACCACCGCGCCCAGCCGCAGGTTTTCCAGCACGCTCATGCGCGGGAAGATGCGGCGGCCCTCCGGCGCATGCGCCAGGCCGCGGCGCACCAGCTGATGCGTCGGCACGCCGACGATGTCCTCGCCATCGAACTGGATGCGGCCATGGCGCGGCCGGGGATTGCCGCAGATCGTCATCAGCAGGGTCGATTTGCCCGCGCCGTTGGCGCCGATCAGGGTCACGATCTCGCCGGTGTTGACCTTGATGTCGACGCCCTTCAGCGCATGCACCGCGCCGTAGAAGGTCTGTACGCCCTCGACCAGCAGCATCAGGCGCCCCCCGTGCCCTTGTAGCCGTCGCCCTCGTCGCCGAGATAGGCGCGGATGACGGCGGGGTCGCTGCGCACCTGCGCGGGGGAGCCGTCGGCGATCTTGCGGCCGTAGTCGAGCACCACGATGTGGTCGGAAATCTCCATCACCACGCCCATGTCGTGCTCGATCAGCAGCACGCCGCATTCGTGATTGTCACGGATATAGAGCAGCAGCTCGTTGAGCTGGTGCGATTCCCTGGGATTGAGGCCCGCCGCCGGTTCGTCCAGGCACAGCAGCACCGGTTCGGTGCACATGGCGCGCGCGATCTCCAGCCGGCGCTGACCGCCATAGGGCAGGCTGGCGGCCGGCATGTCGGCCAAGTTGGTCAGCTCGATGCGGTCGAGCCAGTAGCGCGCCTTGTCGACCGCGTCCTTCTCGGCCCGCCGGTAGCCTGACCAGCCGAACAGCCCCAGCACGGTATAGCCCGACGCGAGCATCAGCCGGTTGTGCTGGGCGACGATCAGGTTCTCCAGCACCGTCATCTTGCCGAACAGGCGGATGTTCTGGAAGGTGCGCGCCACCCGCGCGTGATGGGCGATGTGGTGGCCCTGCATGCGTTCGAGCAGATAGGCGCGGCTGTCCCGCCGCAGCATTAGCCGCCCCACGGTCGGCTTGTAGAAGCCGGCGATGCAGTTGAAGACCGTGGTCTTGCCGGCCCCGTTGGGGCCGATGATGGCGGTGATCTGGCGGTGTGCGGCATTGAACGACACGTTGTCGACCGCCACCAGGCCGCCGAAGCGCATGGTCAGGTGCTCGACCTGCAGCAGCGGCAGCATGCTCAAGGCAACCCCTTGGGATGCAGCTTCAGTGTCGGCTCGCGATGCGCCAGCAGGCCCTGCGGCCGCCAGATCATGATCAGCACCATGGCCAGGCCGAAGGCCAGCATGCGGAACAGGGCGAACTCGCGCGCCAGTTCGGGCAGCAGGGTCAGCAGGAGGGCGGCCAGCACGATGCCCGCCTGGCTGCCCATGCCGCCCAGCACCACGATGGCGAGGATGACCGCCGACTCGATGAAGGTGAAGCTCTCGGGGCTGATGAAGCCCTGCCTGGTGGCGAAGAAGCAGCCGGCGAAGCCGCCGAACATGGCGCCGATGGCGAAGGCGGTGAGCTTGGTGTTGGTGGGGTTGATGCCCAGCGACTTGCAGGCGATCTCGTCCTCGCGCAGCGCCTCCCAGGCGCGTCCCACCGGCAGGCGGCGGATGCGGGCGGTGAACACCGAGGTGATCAGCGCCAGGATCAGGATCAGGTAATAGAGGAAGACGATGCGGTGGATCGAGGAGAACTCGATTCCGACCAGTTCGTGGAACGCCACCTTCCCTTCCGGCGGATTGGCGCTGAACGGGAAGCCGAAGAAGGAGGGCCGGGGAATGCCGGAGATGCCCGAGGGACCGTTGGTGAAGTTCTGCCAGTTCAGCAGCACGATGCGGATGATCTCGCCGAATCCCAGCGTGACGATCGCCAGGTAGTCGCCGCGCAGGCGGAGCACGGGGAAGCCCAGCAGGATGCCGAAGATCGCCGCGAACAGCCCGGCCAGCGGCAGCGCCTCCCAGAAACCGAAGCCGAAATGCATCTGCAGCAGGGCGTAGCTGTAGGCGCCGACGGCGTAGAAGGCGACGTAGCCGAGATCGAGCAGGCCGGCCAGGCCGACCACGATGTTTAGCCCCCAGCCCAGCATCACGTAGATCAGCACCACCGTGGCGAGATCGACCACCGTGCGGTTGGCGAAGGGCAGGAACGGCAGGATGATGGCGAACCCGATTAGCGCCGGCAGCAACCAGCGATCGGCGAACTTGCCGATGCGCGCCATGCGATCGGTCTGGCCCGGTATCGCCGGCGCGTGCTCGGCGCGGTCGGCCTGCCGCTCGCGCCACAGGTCGAGCAGCGCCATGAAGACGAGCCGGCCGACGAAGACGCCGAGCGCGGCATAGGCGACGTAGTCGAAGCGCGTGCGGATGCCGAGCGGGCCGCCGGTGTCGATGGTGGCGAAGCCGAGCAGCGGCAGCGCCAGCACCGCCGCCACCAGGGCTGCTAGGGCGGCGTCCTTGATCCGGGCGACCGGGTTCATCCTCAGACCTTCTCCACTTCCGGCGAGCCCAGTAGGCCGGTCGGGCGGAAGATCAGCACGATCACCAGGATCGAGAACACGGCCACGTCCTTGTACTCGATGCTGAAATAGGCCGACCAGAAGGCTTCGATCAGCCCGATCAGCAACCCGCCCAGCATGGCCCCCGGCAGGCTGCCGATGCCGCCCAGCACAGCGGCGGTGAACGCCTTGAGCCCGGCCAGGAAGCCGATGAAGAAATCGACCACGCCGTAATAGAGCGTCACCATCACGCCGGCGACGGCGGCCAGGGTGGCGCCCAGCACGAAGGTCAGGGAGATGGTGCGGTCGACGTTGATGCCCAGCAGCCCGGCCATCACCCGGTCCTGCTCGCAGGCGCGCTGGGCGCGGCCGAGCGAGGTCGAGGTGATCAGCCAGGTGAAGCCGCTCATCAGCACCACGGTCAGCAAGACGATGATGATCTGCAGGTAGGAGAGGTTGACCGAGAAGGTCTCGCCCCGCATCACCTCGAAGCCGCCGCGGATCATGGGCGGCAGCGGCTTGATCTTGGCGCCCTGCGCGATCTGCACGTAGTTCTGCAGGAAGATCGACATGCCGATGGCGGAGATCAGCGGCGCCAGCCGGAACGAGCCGCGCAGCGGCCGGTAGGCGATGCGCTCCACCGTCCAACCGTAAAGCGCCGTCAGGCACATGGCCACCAGCAGCACGATGGCCAGCGCCAGGGGGATCCAGGTGACCCCGATCATGCCCAGGATGGCGAAGCAGATGACGGCGATGAAGGCGCCGATCATGTAGATTTCGCCATGGGCGAAATTGATCATCCCGATAATGCCGTACACCATCGTGTAGCCGATGGCGATCAGGCCATAGATCGCGCCCAGCGTGATCCCGTTGATCAACTGCTGGAGAAAATACTCCATCTGTCCCCTGCTCGGACCGTGCGGTCCGGTTCGCGATCGCCCCTGCCTGTCCTGGCGGCCGAAGTCGGTGCCACAGCCGGTTTTTTGCCATAAAATCAAAGCTGGGTTGCGTCGGCAAGAGGTAAAAACCGGGTGGCGGCGCGGTGCCGCCTTTGCCCGGACCGGTATTTCGCGATAAACCACGCCAGCCGCCATGCCGGCCCAGGATCAAGTTTTCGTGTCGGGAGATTGCACCGTGAGCCAAGCCAAAGCCGCCATTTCGTCTACCGCCTCCGGCCCGGCCGCGCGCGGCTTCGACTGGGAAGATCCGTTCCTGCTGGACGACCAGCTCACCGAGGAGGAGCGCGCCATCCGCGATACCGCGCGCGAGTACTGCCAGGACAAGCTGATGAGCCGGATACTGGCAGCGAACCGGCACGAGAAGTTCGATCGCAACATCATGAGCGAGTTCGGCGCGCTGGGCCTGCTGGGCGCCGTCCTGCCGGCCAAGTACGGCTGCGCCGAGGCCAATTACGTGTCCTACGGGCTGATCGCGCGCGAAGTCGAGCGGGTCGACAGCGGCTACCGCTCGGCCATGAGCGTGCAGTCCTCGCTGGTCATGTACCCGATCTGCGAGTTCGGCACCGAAGAGCAGCGCATGAAGTACCTGCCGAAGCTGGCGACCGGCGAATTCGTCGGCTGCTTCGGCCTCACCGAGCCCGATCACGGCTCCGATCCGGGCAGCATGGTGACGCGCGCCACCACCTGCCCCGGCGGCTTCCGCCTGACCGGCGCCAAGATGTGGATCAGCAACTCGCCGATCGCCGACGTGCTGCTGGTCTGGGCCAAGCTGGACGGCGGCGCCATCCGCGGCTTCATCCTGGAGCGCGACATGAAGGGCCTCAGCACGCCCAAGATCGAGGGCAAGTTCTCGCTGCGCGCCTCGATCACCGGCGAAATCGTCATGGACGACGTCTTCGTGCCGGAAGCCAACATCCTGCCCAACGTCTCGGGCCTGCGCGGCCCCTTCTCGTGCCTGAACTCCGCCCGTTTCGGCATCTCCTGGGGCGCCATGGGCGCGGCCGAGTTCTGCTGGATGCAGGCGCGCCAATACACCATGGACCGCAAGCAGTTCGGCCGGCCGCTGGCCGCCAACCAGCTGGTCCAGAAGAAGCTGGCCGACATGCAGACCGAGATCGCGCTCGGCCTGCAGGCGGCGCTGCGCGTCGGCCGGCTGCGCGACCAGAACCGCGCCCAGCCGGAGATGATCTCGCTGATCAAGCGCAACAACTGCGGCAAGGCGCTGGACATCGCCCGCGTCGCCCGCGACATGCATGGCGGCAACGGCATCTCCGACGAGTTCCACGTCATCCGCCACGTGATGAACCTGGAATCGGTCAACACCTACGAAGGCACGCACGACGTGCACGCCCTGATCCTTGGCCGGGCCATGACCGGGCTGCAGGCCTTCAGCGCGCAATAGACCGGCGCGGCCGGCGGGCACGATGGCCATGCTGGGATTGCGGTCGAAGCGCGGTACGGCCTTCGAGCCGCTGGTGACGGCGGTGGTCAACAACTACAACTACGGCCGCTACCTGCACAACGCCATCGGCAGCGTCCTGCGCCAGACCTACCGGCGGATCGAGCTGATCGTCGTCGACGACGGCTCGACCGACCACTCGCGCGAGATCATCGCCTCCTACGGCGACAAGGTGATCCCGGTCCTGACCGAGAACGGCGGCCAGGGCCACGCCGTCAACATGGCGGCCGGGGTGGCCGGCGGCGACTACGTGGCGTTCCTCGACGCCGACGATTTCTGGGTGCCGGACAAGATCGAGAAGATGGTGGCGCTGGCCCGGACCCGGCCCGATGCCGGGATGCTCTACCACCGCTACCTGAACACCAACATCTACGGCGATCCGCTGGCCGGTCCCGAACCGCCGGTGCTGCTGCCGGCCAGGTTCCGCAAGGGCTATCTGCGCAGCGGCGGCTCCTACTGGCATTCGGTGATGTCGACGCTGATGCTCAAGCGCGACCTGCTGCTGAAGATCGTGCCCATCCCCACCTACGCCAATCGCGAGGGCGCCGATTCGGTGCTGGAGCATTGCGGCATATTGCTGTCGCGCATCGCCGCCCACCCGGACGCGCTGGCGTACCGGCGCCTGCACGGCACCAACCTCTATGCCAGCGGCCGCGAGACCTACGACCGCAGCCCGGAGGTGCGGCTCGCCGACGTCAAGCGGGTCGAGTGGCGCGCCTTCTGCGTGCGGCAGATCATGCGCCGGCACGGCATCGAGCTCGACATCGATCTCGACCGCAACGAATGGCGCATGATCAACCTGCACCAGCTCGGGCTGGCGACGAAACGCCAGGTGGCGCTGGCGGCGATGCACAACAGCAACTATTCGCTCAGGGAACGCGCCAGGCGCCTGCGCGACTATCTCAGATACGCCGCCCGCAACCAGGCATAGGGCAGTCAGGAAGCAAGCGATGCGGCCAGTTCGACCAGCCGATCGATGGCGGCCGGCGGCGGCTGGAGCGCGACCTGGCGCGACAGATGCTGCGCGTTCTGGACCTGGTCGAGATTGCGGAACAGGCGCGCCATCGCATCGGCCATCGGCTGCGGATCGGTGCCGGCCTGTAGCCGGTAGCCGGCATTCCAGCGCTGCAGCATGTCGGCGACCGCATTCTGCTCGACGGTGAACGGCAGCAGGCTTTGCGGCACGCCCAGCCCCACGGCCAGCGCTGCAGTGCTTGAAACAGCATGATGCAGCACGAAGCTGGCTTCCGCCGCCTGCGCCAGGGCGCCCGAGGCGGTCGGATGCACGGTGATGCCGGCCGCCTGCGCCAGGAAATTGTACATCGGCACGGTCATGCCGCGGATATGCAGGTGCACCGGCGTCTTGCCGAAATCGGTCAGCGCCAGCACCAGGCTCTCGATCGACGGATGATGCACGTCCAGCACCGCGACCATGGCCGGCCGGCCGGCCGGCACGACTGGCGACGGCAGCGGCAGCAGCGGGCCGGCGCTCTTTTCCTGACGCAGCGCCGTATAGGGATCGATCTGCGCCAGGCCGTAAACCAGGACCGCATCGCCGCGCAGTATGTCAGTCGGCGCCGCCACCGGGCGGGCGCCGATCGCCGCCGCCGCCAGGGCCGCATTCAGCACCAGCCGCTCGTCGGTCTGCGCCGGCGCGATATTGGCGTGCAGGCGCGGCCATGCCGGCAGTTCCACCGGCGGCAGCGCGTCGGCGGATCCGGCCACCAGAAGCGGTCGATAGCCGCGGCTGGCCAGCGCCAGGACCGGCGCCCCGACCGAGATCACCACCTCCGCCGCCACCGCTTCCAGCAGGTTGCGCCAGGCATGCGCCAGGGCCAGCAGCACGGTGGATGAATTGAAACCCTGCGCGAACAGCTTGTCGGCAAACCCGCCTTCCCGCGGCGGCTTCATGATCAGGTCGGGACGCAGCGACGGCACCGGCGCCGGCAGGATCGGCGCGGCCCAGCCTTCCAGCATGGTCGAAAGCGTCACCGGATCGCCGGCGGCAAGGCGCACATCGTGGCCGCGCCCGACCAGCGCCTTCGCCATCGCAACGATGTCGATCAGAAGATCGGGGCTGGCTCCCAGTTCCCAGCCAATGAGAATGCGCGCCATGCCTGCCGAGCTGTCCCGTTCCAGTTGCTGCCGCTAGAGCGGATCACGATTGGACGGAATCGCCTGCGCTTCCGTCCAATCGTGA